>JASGDN010000086.1:0-244088 GCA_049841275.1 Thermomicrobiales bacterium | reverse complement strand
TCCGGCTGACCTTGCTGCCGACCGCGCGGCGCGAGCGCAGGCGGCGGCCGCGGCGATCTTCGGCGACGCGGCGGACGACCGGGCTCGCACCTGGCGGCTGCTTTGCGGGCTCAGCAGTCACGATCTGTCGGCCATGCGGGAGCTGGTGGGGATGCCGGCGCGCGTTCTCTCCGCCGCGCGGACACCGGGCACCAGCTTCCTTCACGTCGTCTTCCAGTACGATGATCCATCCTTCATCGCCGTGCTGGAAACCGGATCGGGTCTTGCACTCCCCCGTTTCGACGCCCATTTGGAGGTCTACACCTCGCGCACAACCGTGCGTGTGGACTACGACTCCGGGTACATTCGCCATCTGCCAACGACGCTCACGATCGCGACAACGGACGGCGCGTCGTTCGACGAGCGGGTGGTGCGCCCGACCTACACCGATCCCTATACCTGCGAACTGCTCGCCTTCCACGAGGTCGTCACAACCGGTATCGCTCCGAAGACACCGCCGGAGGATTTCCTGCAGGATCTCACCCTCTTCCGGATGATCGTCGACACGCTGGCCTGAACGGCCGGCATCGGGAACCATCGGCGTGGAATCCGGACCGTCCAGGCGGTATCGTTCGCATGGGGTTCCCCTCCTGGCTGCCGGCCGGCCTGTTCGCGTACAAGGACCATTCCGTCGATGCCTGAACTCATGGCGCTCACCTGCCCGGTCTGCGGTGCACCGCTCTCGCCGGGCGACACGCATTGCGCGTTCTGCGGCTCCGCCATCTTCATCAAGGCGGACGCACCTCAACTGAACCTGAAGAACCTCAACCAGACGGTGATCCAGGAGCACATCGCCGACTTCCGGGCGCGCATCCGGAAGGATCGCTACGATGTCGAGGCGCACTACGGCCTCGGGATGGCCTACTACAGCCTCGGTCTGGGGGACGAAGCGATCGACGAGCTGACCCATGCTGCGAAACTGATGCCGGAGAACGCCGACATCCAGACGCAGCTTGCCGTGGTGCTGCACCAGGCGGTGCTGGCGGGCAAGCCGGCGGCCGAGGGACCGATGCAGGAGCGGCTTCGCAAGGCACTCAGGCTCGACCCGGCGAACTTCGAGGCGAATCTCCTGCAGGCGGACATCCTGCAGCGGCGTGGCGACCATACCCAGGCATTGCGTATCCTCGATGTGCTGGCGCCCACGGATGCCGCGCGGACGAACGCCAAACGGGCCGTCTCGCTGGAGGCGATGGGGCGAGACGCGCTTGTCCGCGGCGACGCCGATGCATTTGCCCATGCGGTCGGCCAGCTTCGGGGCATTGATGACGAGCGCACCCGCGATCTCGTGCTTCTGTCGCTCCGGCAGCATCGGGACGATCTCGGCTCGGCAATCATCGTCGGTCCTGACGGCTCCGGCGTGACGATGACCGAGGATCTCGGCGACAAGGTCGCGTCCATTGGCAAGACGATCCTCGTTGCGGCAGCCACGATCATCGTCGGGCTCCTGGTGCTGATGATCCTGGCCGTCATCCTGCCCACGGACGCGGATGGCACGGTCACGACGGCGTCTGCGGTCATTTTCCTCATCGCCGGGCTGGCCTATCTTGCCAGCCCCTTCCTGGCGGCCTATCTGTATCGGCGGCGGGTTCGGACCCGGCCACTGACGTGGGACACGAACGCTGGCACGCGTATCACCCGCGAAGACCTTCTGGCCGGAAAGGCGAGCACCGCCGACCTGATCGCGGTTGAGCGGATGGTGTCCGCGACTGTGCAGGACCGGCGTGAGATGCAGTCGTCGTCGACTCCCTCCGCGCGGCCGGTTGCCCAGGCCGCCGGGCACTGGTTCGACAGCAACCAGTAGAATCGGCGTCATGCGTGGTTCACCGGACCGCGTGTTGGAGGATGCCTGTCCGTGACGCCACAACCGCCCGACCATCCATTCGCGATTTCGCTTCGCTCCCTGATGAATGCGTTCGGCGTCGCCGTGCGTCACGTCATCATCTGGGTGGTGGAGGCGCTGGTGCTCGTCTGGATGGCCGAGCGTTTCCCCGGCGCCTACGCGGATACCTTTCGCGATGCCCTGGTCGTCGTGCTGATCCTCGCTACCGTCAACGTTCTGGTCACGCCGGTGTTGCTGCGGTTTGCTGCACGGTTACCTGCCTGGGGATATCCGATCGTCACCTTCCTGCTCAATGGGGTCGTGCTCTGGATGCTCGATGGCATCCTGCCCGGCTGGAACATGCGGTATATCTGGTGGTCGGGATTCTTTGCGCTGGTCCTCACGATCGTCTCCACGATGCTCGGCAGCATTCTGGCGCTCAACGACGAGGGGGCATGGCGGCGCTTCGCGCTCGGGCCGATGCGCGCCCGCTATGCAGCGCAGGGCAGGCGCGCCGATGACACGCCCGGATTCCTCTTCCTCGAGATCGATGGCCTTGCTGGCGCCGTGCTGGAGCACGCCATCGCGCGGCAATATGCGCCGAACATGGCCAGCTGGATTGCTGAGGGGACGCATGTTCTGCGGACATGGGAATGCGACCTCTCCTCGCAGACAGCCGCCAGTCAGGCGGGTATCCTCTTCGGCAACAATGAGAATGTCCCTGCCTTCCGCTGGTACGACCGGGCGTTGGGGCGCGTCGTCGTCTCCAACCACTTCCGCGATACCGCCATGCTGGAAGATCGGCTTTCCATTCGCGATGGTTTGCTGATCGCGAACGGGGCCAGCCGTGGCAACATGTTCTCCGGTGATGCGAAGGACAACCTGCTCACCTTCTCGCGTGTCCGGGCCGAGGAGGGAGACAGCCTTGCCTACTGGCTCTTCTACACGAATGCGTACAACCTGTCCCGCACCGTCGCCCTCTTTCTCACGGATATCGGCAAGGAGCTGGTCGCCGGTGTCTGGCAGCGGCTGCGCAACGAGCGCCCGCGCGTGAACCGAGGTGGCGTCTACCCTATTGTCCGTTCCGGATGTACCAGTTTTCTGCGTGAGTTCTCCACATTCACCGTCGCCGGCGACATGATGCGCGGCGTGCCTGCCGTCTACACCATGTACCTCGCCTACGATGAAGTCGCCCACCATTCCGGCATCATGCGCGGCGATACCATGCGCGTCCTGCGGGAGGTCGATCGGGATATCGGCCGTCTCGCACGGTTGGCGAAGGAGGTCGACCGCCCCTATCACCTCATCGTCCTCTCCGATCACGGCCAGGTGCAGGGGGAAACTTTCCGCCAGCGTTACGGCGAGACGTTGCAGCAGGTTGTGGAGTCGGCGCTTGCCCGCGATCCGCAACCCATCCTGCCCGGCCGGGTGGCCGGTGGCCAGACGGTGGACGAGGGCTGGGGCACCATCGGCGCATTGCTGACCGAGGTCCTCTCCCGCGACAACAAGGCTGGTCCAGTGGTGCGGCGGGTCTTCCGCAATCACGTCGAGGATGGCGAGGTCGATCTGCCCGAGCAGGAGCGCGAGGCCGCCCCATCGGCGGGGGTGGATGGGGAGCCGCAGGTGATCGTGCTGGCGTCCGGATGCCTTGGGCTTGTCTCCTTCACGGACAGCGACCACCGGCTTTCGCTCGAGGAGGTCGAGGCGCGCACCACCACGCTCATTCCGGCTCTGGTAGAGCATCCCGGTATCGGCTTCGTCGCGGTGGTGACGGAGGAAAACGGTCCGGTCGCGCTCGGCAAGACCGGCTTCCACCTTCTCGCGGATGGCCGTGTGGAGGGGGACGATCCGCTGGCTGGGTACGGTCCGAATGCGGCGCTGCATGTGCGGCGGGCGCTGGCGTTCGCCGATGCCCCGGATCTCTACGTCCATGCCGTCATCGATAGTGAGCGTGGCGAGATTCCGGCGTTCGAGGAGCTTGTCGGATCGCACGGCGGGTTGGGCGGCACCCAGGCGCATCCGTTCTTCCTCGCTCCGGCCGGGCTCGATCCTGGTTCGGAACCGATCGTTGGGGCAGAGGCGCTGCACCGGCTCTTCAAGACGTGGACCGCCGAGGCACAGGACGTGCCCGGTCCTGTCGAGCGCCAGACCGAGCAGGAGCAGGCCGATGCCGCTGTCGCCTGAGTTCGATCCGGCTGGATCGGACACGATCACGGTTCTCAATGCGAATGTCGGGAACGGGTTCGCCCCCAATACCCAGCTCGTGGACGCGATCCTGGCGACGGGAGCGGATCTTGTCGCGCTGGAGGAGCTGAACGCTTCCCAGTCCATCGTCGTCGGGGATGCCCTGCGCGACCGCTATCCGCATCAGGTGACCTTTGGCGACAGCTATGAGGGGAAAGGGCTGTTCTCGCGCTGGCCGATCGCCGACGCGCGGCAACTGCACCTGGTCGAGGGGCGCCCCGATGTCCGCGCGATCCTGACGTTCGGAGCGCGGGAGGTGACCGTCATTCTCGCGCATCCGCGTCCGCCGAAGATGCGGCGAGAGGGCATCGTCTTCGACCGCCGCTCGGTGCGGCAGGTGCTCCGGTTGGGATCGCTCACGCTGGAATCCGCCCCGGCGATCATGGTCGGTGATTTCAATATGTCGCCGCGGCACCCGCTCTACCGGCGCTTCGTGCAGGTCGGGCTGGTCGATTCCGTCGCGGTGCGTGGCACCGATGCGGGGATGGCGACCTTCCCGATCCGGTTCGCCGACGCCTGGCAGCGGGGGATGCCCGTGCGCCGCCTGCGCGTGCCGCCCGTGATGCGCTTCGACTACATCTGGCACACGCGCGAGTTTGTTACGGAACACGCATGGATTGGCCCGGACACGGGGTCCGACCATTTGCCGGTTGTGGCCCGTCTGCGCCTTCCCGGAGGATTCGTCTAGCGCAGGACCAGATCGTACGCCGATTCGCGGTTCCGGTGCCAGGCGGTGAAGCCATCCGCTCGCGTCTGGGCGACGGAGTCGGACGACTGGTGGACGACTCCAAGATCCCCGCTCTTGGGGTCGTAGATGAGGGCGGTCTTTCCGGCCAGTTCGAGCATGTCCGGATCGAATTCTTCCGCGAGCAGGTCGTGCTCGTCGCTCGGCACGACCACGGTCTGCGGGTTGCCGTCGCTCGTGTACGGCGTGAGCGTGCCATCCACGAGCGCGCCGAACCAGTAGTCGATCTGCGACGGCTCCGTGTTGAAGCGGGAGATGGCGAGCGGATTCCACTCCGTGCTGGCTGGCGAGGTCATCACGCCGCCCGTCACGTTCACCACGCCTTCCAGCTCGATCACCTCATCGTTCCAGACGAAGCCTTCGTAGACCGCCGACCAGGCCCACCAGTCGACTTCGGGATCGGGAATCGCACCATAGGGCAGCACGAGCACGCGGCTCATGTTGGCTGGACCCTCCACGCGTTCGTCGATGAAGTCCATCGTCTGGCCGATCTGGGAGATGACTTCGTCGGCGTTGGCCTGGGAGAGATCCTGATGCCCCCAGGTGTGGTTGCCGATCTCGTAGCCATGATCAGCAAGCCAGGTGAGTTTCTCCTCGCAATAGTCGATCGTGTTGTATTCGACATCTTCGAAGGAGAAGCAATTGAACGGGAGCAAGGCGAAGAACGAGGTGTGGCCGAAATCCGGATGTTTTGCGAAGAATGCTTCCATCACGCCGACTGCGGAATCGGCGGTGGGAACCAGGTCGCCCTTGGCGTTCTTCTCGAACTGGAATTGCCGGGCGGACGCATCGTCGAAGGTCAGGACGACCGGGTGCTTGCCCGGCGGCGCCGAGATCGCATTGTCGAGCAACTCACGCATGGTGACGATGTAGTAGTCGTTGTCGTAGAGCCACTGGAGGTCGTTCTGGAAGTCGCCGAGCGTTCGCGTCCATTCGTCGTCGGTCGGATTCGTGACGAAGGCGTGGTACATGAGGACTGGCACGACACCCAGTTCGTTTGGCTGGAGGGTGACGAGCTGGGCGGCATCCAGCGTCTTTGCCGAGGTCGGCGGAAGCACGCCGGTGACGCCGCCCACACCGGTATTGGCCGGCGTGCCGACCGGGGTTGGAGGCGTTCCGGTAGGGACCTGCGCGAGATCCAGCGGGGTGAATCCCTGGCCCTCGGATTCTTCCTGCCCGATGCAGCCTGCAAGCAACACCAGCGCGAGCAAGGCCGTAACGCCTACGCGCAGCGACTGTACGCCATGCCGGAAGGTGGAAAGCATCATCCCTCTCGTATCGGGTCCGGACCATAGCCTGCCGTGCTCATGATCCTCTGCTGTTTGTCCCGTTCCGTGATACTGCGATATGTGTCATTGCGTCAACTGCACATATGGGCTGGTTTTGTGGAAATGTGCAGCGAATTCCCAGCGATTTGGTGTGCTGCGCGCGAAAAAGCCGCCTCCGTGCCGTGGCGACGCACCGGCACGCCCGGTTGGGGCGTCCACGCGTGTCCGCCAGTCAGCGGGTTGCCGTCTCTGCTCCTACAGCCACCCCTTGCCTTCTGCGATATGCGCCGCGTCGATGCGGTTTTGGGCGGCGAGTTTCTGGATCGCCGCCGACAGGTGATTCCGCACCGTTCCCTGCGACAGGAAGAGCGAATCCGCGATCTCCGCGATGCTGGCTCCCGTCCGCGATGCACGCAGCACATCCCGCTCGCGGTCCGTCAGCGGGTTTGCGCCCTCGCTCAGTGCCGTCAGGGCGAGGTTCGGGTCGACCACCCGTTCGCCGCGCATGGCTCGCCGGATGGCCTCGGCCAGTTCCGTTGCCGGAGCATCCTTGAGCAGGAACCCGACGACTCCGTGTTCGAGCGCCCTTCGCAGGTAGCCCGCCCGCCCGAACGTCGTCAGGATCATCACCCGACAACCGGGCATCATTGCGTGAAGGTCGGCGGCGACCGTCAGCCCGTCCTGCCCCGGCATCTCGATATCCAGCAGGGCGATGTCTGGCCGGGACGCCTGGGCGGCGGCCATCACCTCGTTTCCTCGTGCGACCTCTGCCACGACCGCGAGGTCCGGCTCCAGCGAGAGCAGCGTCGCCAGGGCGCCGCGGACCATCGCCTGATCCTCGGCCAGCAGGATGCGGATCGGACTTGTCTCGGGCGCATCGGTCATCGGGCAAGCTCCAGCGAGGACGGTGCTTCGGGCGAGGACGGTTCTGCCTCGTCGCGCTCGGTGCTTGGCGCGGCGCCCTTCGCGAGGGGCAGGATTACATAGAGGCGGAAGCCGCGCTCCGGCATCGGTCCGGCGGACAGGTCCCCGCCAAGTGCGCGCATCCGCTCGCCAAGCCCGATCAAGCCGAAGCTGTTGTCGGGGATGGCTCCAGATGACGCGGTCCTGGCGTGGCACGGATTCGCGGCAACCCCGTTGTCGAGGTACTCCGCAAATACGCGATCGTCGTACCGCTCGATCCGGAGCGTTGCGCTGGAGGCATTGGCGTGGCGGATGATGTTGGTCGTCCCTTCGCGGACGAACCACGCCAGTCCCCGGTCGAGGTCCATTGGCAAATCGTCCGCCGCGATGCGGGAAGAGAGCAGGACCCCGGCGGCCTGGAGCATCTGCGTGCTGTGGACGATCTCTTCGTTGAGCGAGGTCGTCCGATACCCGGCGACGGCCTCCCGCACTTCCTGGAGGGCCGTTCTCGCAACGAGTTGCACGTCCGCGATTTCGGCCGCGGCACGATTCGGATGCGATGCCAGCAGGCGGCCCGCCAGTTCGCTCTTCAGGGCGATGATCGAGAGGTTGTGTCCGAGCAGATCGTGGAGGTCGCGGGCGATGCGCAAGCGTTCCTCGGAGACGGCCAGCCTCGTGATCTCGGCGCGGGCGCGGCGGAGTTCGCGGTTCTGGGCCATCAGCGCGCTCCAGAAGAGGGTGTTCATGCCGATTCCGCCGACCAGCAATGCGGCTTGCGCCGTGTCGCTCATCCGCGCCTCCTCGAACAGGCTCGTCAGGATGGAGAGGATCGTGATCGCGGCGATCGTGCGGGCCCCTTCCTTGCGGGCCAGGAAGATGCCGGCCAACACGGCTGGATAGATGAAGACGAACTCGAGCTTCCACGTCGGCAATAACAGGACCATGACCACCAGGCTCACGACCTCGATGCCGATCATCGTGCGGTTGAAGCGCTGGTCGCGTGGATTGTCGGTTGCCCAGAGCGGGGTTCCCGCAAAGGTCAGGAGGACGTATGACGCGGTGAACAGCACGAGAGCACACCACGCCGGGAGGGCGGTGGGCAGCGGATGGTGCTCATTCCACAGGCTTGGATAGGCGCCGATCAGGTAGACCAGCCAGATCAAGCCGAACGAGCGGCCGAGCACCGGGCCGAGGGCCCGGTCGAAGACGCCGTTTCTGGAGGCGGAATGGAAATCCCTGTCATTGTCGAGTGCCCTAGCTTCGGTGCGTTCGGCGCGGGCGTAGACCGTGGCCGCGCCCGAAGCCAGGGAGCCGGCGCGCCGTGAGAGGAAGGTGCGGTACCAGGTGAGCAGGCTGTCGAACATCGAGCAGGTCCGATCGCAGTTACGGGTGGTCGGCGCGGAGATGTGGTGGCCCGGACGCCGGATGTGTCTCGCCACGGAGCGGCATGGATTCCCGGTGCGCCCGATAGAGCACGATCTCTCGTTGCACGCCGAGCGTGATCGCCAGTTCGAGCCAGAGTCCGCCTGGGCGCAGCGCCATCCCGAGCATAGGTCCCAACGCGAAGTCCAGTCCAGTCCAATCCGAATCGCCACTGTTACCACCCAGAGCGCTGCGGTGAGCGGCGTTCCCTGGCTCCATGTGCGCCCCAGTTCATCCCGCCAGACACGGGTGGACATTGCCCGCCAGAATCCCATGCCGATCGAGAGCGCCACGGATGCGACGAGAAGGCCAATGCCCGCGCTGGTCGCCTCGGCTGGTCCGGGAGGCTGGAATGCCAGCACCAGTAACACGAGCGGCAGGATCGACATCCGTTCACGGATAGGGCGAATGCGGAGTTGGCGGGTGACGAGCCAGAAGACGACGAGCAAGGCGAGTAGTGCCTGGCTTGCATGGAGGGAAAGGTCCTGGAGGTTCATGGCAATGGTCCCGACGCGGCAGGAGCGCCATGCCCCACGCATGGCGTTCCTGCCGTGGATGCTGGATGGAACGAACTATCCGAACGTCTTGCCCTCGTCGCGGCGATAGAACCAGACCGCCCCGATAGCGAAGACGATGGTATACCCCGCCACCCAGAGCAGATGCACGGCCACGCTGGTGTCGTCACCGGCACCGATCAGGTGCCAGCCCAGTTGCCCGGCGTGATACGAAGGAAGGTAGGGAGCGATCTGTCGTGCGAAGTGGGGCAGGCTGTCGTACGGAACGAAGAGACCGGACATGAACGAGAGGGGCAGCACGATCAGGTTAGCAACGCCGGCAGCGGCTTGCGGGCCGACCGCATACCCGATGAGCAGGCCGAAGGCGATGAACGGCAACATCGCGATCATGAGCGTGCCGAGCAATTTCGCCCACATCGCGATCCTCATGTCCACGCCTCCGGTGATGCGCGCGAAGACGAAGAAGAAGATGGCAGCGGCTGCCCCGATCAGGAGCGACATGACGACCTTCGAGGTGAAGTAGGTGCGCAGTTTCATCGGGGTGGCCCGCAGCAACAGGTTCCACTTCATGCTGCGCTCGTTTGCGATTGGGATGCCAGACGAGAAGACGCCGGCCATCATCACGACATAGATGCCGAACGATGGCATCGTGTACTGCCCGACGGAGACGCCGTTCTGCGTGTCGTTGATGCTTGGTAGCACGAAGAGCGCGAAGAGCATTGCCGGGAGCGCGAAGAGCGAGACAGTGAACATTGGCACGCGGATCGTCTTCATGATCTCGCAGTAGATCGCATAGAGCAGCGCGGAGCGGTTGCTGCGCCGGGTGGATGAAGCGGCGGTCGTGGCTGCCGTCGTGGATGTCGGGCTCATGGTAGAGGAACCTTTCGCAGTGGATGTACCTGGGGACGAGGCTCAGGCGGTGAGGCGGACGAAGGCGTCCTCCAGGGAGCCGCCGGTCACTTCCAGGTCCTGCACCTCGGTCGGACCGTTGAGCAGGGCGCGCACTGTCACTTCCGGCGTACGGGTGAAGAGCTCCACGGTATGGTCGGTCAGCGTGGCGTCATCCACGCCCGGCAGCGCGCGCAGCGTCGCCGCATTCACCGATGGCGTATGGAAGCGGACGACCTTCCCCATCACCGTGGCCTTGATCTCGGCGGGTGTGCCCTCCGCCACCTGAACGCCCTTGTTCATCACGACGATGCGACCGGCCAAGGCGTCGGCCTCTTCGAGATAGTGCGTTGTGAGGACGATCGTCTTTCCACGGGCGTGCATCTGACGGATGCGGTCCCAGAAGATGCTGCGTGCCGTCACGTCCATGCCCACGGTCGGCTCGTCGAGGAAGAGGAGGTCTGGCTCGCCGACGATGGCAAGCGCGAAGTAGAGGCGTTGGCGCTCGCCACCGGAAAGATCGGCAATACGGCGCTCGGTCTTCTCGGTCAGCATCGCCGTGTCGATCGCCTCGGCATCGCTGATCGGGTGCGGATAGAAGCGGGAGAAGAGTTCCACGATCTCGCGGACCTTCAGCGTCGCGGGGAGACCCGACTCCTGCAGCATGATGCCGGTGCGGCTTCGCGCCTCGGTGCTGGTCGGACCGTGCCCGAAGATATGGGCCTGGCCGGAGGTCATGTGCTTCAGGCCGAGCATCATGGAGATGGATGTCGTCTTGCCCGCGCCATTTGGCCCGAGCAGCGCGACGGTTTCGCCCGGATTGGCGACGAAGCTGAAATCGTTGACGACGGTGTTGGCGCCGTATCGCTTGGAGGCGTGGTCCAGGCTGACCGGCAACTGGGTAGCGACATCGCTCATGAACGGGACTCCTTGGAGGTCGGGGCCTGGCCGGACTAGGTGGCCGGGCGATATCCCCTATCCTATGGAGTCTCCGAAATCGGCACGAGTGCCGTCGATGACGTTTCCGCCGTGACATTCGTCACGGGGCGCCGGTGATTTTCGGTCAGTTTTCCGGCGAGGGCGGCCGTTCGGATGGATGGAGGAGGTTCCGGATCTTGTGGACCATGCGTGCCGCCCAGCCCTCCATCCTCGCCATCGCATTGCTGGGACCCGTCTTCTCCGGACCCGGCCAGAACTCGTCGAGGACGGCGGCGACCACCAGCACGGTCGGGACCGCCAGCAGGACGCCGACGATCCCTTTTGTTTCCAGCCCGATGAAGAGCGCGGCAAGGACGACGACGGATGGCAGGCCGACGGCATCGCCGATCAGCAGCGGCGCCAGGATGTGGGATTCGATATTGATCAGCACGACGTACAGGATCACCACCAGGATCATCTCCGGCACGCCGATGCCGGATGCCACCAGCACCGAGATGATGAGGGTCACCGCACCGCCGAGATAGGGAATCACCTCCAGTATGGCTGCGGTGAGGGCAATCGAGGCGGCGAACGGAATGCCGATGATCCACAGGCCGAAGCCGAAGAGCACGCCGAAGCTGATCGCGACCAGCACCTGCCCGCGCACCCAGGTCCCGATCCGGTGATCGACATCGACCGTGATGCGTCGCAGGCGGGCGTTCGCGGATGGCGTGAGGAATCGCGCCAGGTAGTTGGACGCGGCGCTGGGGTTCATGCCCATCATGAAGGCGATGACCAGCGTCACGAAGAGCACGACGGCGGCGTGACTCACCTCGAGCGTGATTTCTGTCAGGTGAGAGGCGATCGTCTGCAGGTTGCCGCTGACCTGGGTCGTGATCGAATCGAGCGAGATCTGCGTACTGTTGCTGTTGCCGACGTGGAAGCGATGCAGGAGATCTTCCACTTGCTGCTGGTAGGTGGGGAGATCCTTCGCCAGCTGCCCGGCCTCGTCTGTGACCAGCGGGATGAGCAACGCGACGATGAGCGCGAACAGGGCAACGATGGCGGCGAAGATGATGAAGATGGCGACCCCGCGCGGAAGGCCATGCCGCACCATGGCGGATGCTGGCTTGTCGATCGCGGTGGCGAGGAGCATCGCCCCGGCGAAGATCACGAGCGTGCTGGAGAGCTCGCGAAGGAGCCAGCCGACCAGCACGATGGCCAGGACGATGCCGACGGTGCGGGCCGAGATGCTGATCGTGATGTGCTCGCGGGTCCGGGGTGGATCGACGGCGAGTTCCCGGCCATCCTCATTGACGATGCGAGGTTCCTTCACACCCACCCTGCCTTCTGCGTGTTGCCTGTTGCCGATCGCGATCTGGCGAGACCCGATCCCGGAGGGCGATCCCGATCCGGACACGCAGCAACGATGCCCGCGCGGACCGGGCTGGGAGAACCCTGTGCGTCATGCGGAGTCTAGAGCAGAATCCCACGCGACCACCATGCACCATTCGGCGACGATCGGCGGCTTCGGCTCGGATGGACCGGGCTGGCCCCCGGACTAGAAGGTGATGACACGCCGCGCCATCGCCATGTAGTGATTCACCTCTGCCGGGGTGTGGTGGCGGATCGACCAGTCGACCAGGCGGAGACTCATGTGCGCCCAGTACTGCTGGAGCACCGTCCGGTCGAGCTGGGCCAATTGCGCGAGGATGCGGGATTCGGCGTCGGGGCCGAGCGTTGCGTATCGGTTGCTGAAATGGCTGCCCCAGCCGAGGTCGAACAGCAGCGTGACCAGGCAGAAATGGCGGTCGCCGCGACACATGCCGTCCCAGTCGACGAGGCCTGTGATGACGTTGTCCGCATCTGTCAGGACGTTGCCGGGATGGAAGTCGGCATGCACGAGGTCCGAGCCAGGGGCCAAGGTCGATGTCTGCCGCCCGATCGTCCGGATCGCTGTCAGGAGGCTCCGGGTTTCCTCGCTGTAGGCGTCGAGCGTTTCATGCAGGCAGAATCCGGGGCCACTTCGGTCCAGGTACAGATCGAGTATCGGAACGTCAAGGCTGTCTTCCATGAGGTTGGTGAACGTGGCGACGGTGTCGATCATTCCAGCGATCAGGCGGTCGTCGACGCGTGTCGGCGGCGTTCCCGGAAGTCGTTGCTGGAAGATCGCGGTCCTGCCGGACAGGTCGATCAGGAGATCGTATGTCGGGACTGGCAGTCCTGCTGCGCGAGCGCGGTCCAGGGCCGATGCCGTGACCCGGATGCGGTCGATTGGCTCTCCGCTCAAGGTGAGAACGCAATCCCGTCCATCGGGCAGGCGGACGAAGGCCGCCCCGACTTCTCCGGCATCGGCCCGTCCGAGCAGGGCGATCTCGTAGCCATGTCGTTGCCGGATCGACTCGATGACATCCTGTGGATCGAGTTTCTGGACTGGAGCCGGAATGCCTGCGTCACGCATGAATGCTCGTCCTCGTGCAGTTCCGACGCTGCGCGTATTTCTCCGCAGCGGTTGATTATGCCTCGATAACGGACGGGCATCGTGCCTCGCTCTCCTGGCATGCGCCTTCGGCAGGAATGGGCAAGGGGCCGCTTCGCTCAAGCGGCCCCTTGCCCGGATCGGAAATATGGTTGAAGTGCCGGAGCTACGATTCCTTCCGGTAGAGCCAGACCGAAAGCGGGAGGGCAATGGCGACCAGCAGCAGTGAGAAGAGGATCGAGGCGATCTCCGGATTCGCGAGCGGCCACGCCTGGTTGGCTGACGTGATCGTCGGTGCGTTGCCCCAGAGGTTGCGGGTTGCGGCGACGGTCGCGGAGAGCGGGTTCCAGTTCGCGATGGGCTGGAGCCAGCCCGGCAGGAGGTCCGGCGAGACGAAGGTGTTGGCGAGGAAGGTCAGCGGCATCGTGATCGGCATCGTGATCGTTTCGGCCATCGTCGCGTTGTGCGCCACCATGCCGATGCAGACACCCACGAAGTTCACGGCGACGACGAAGAGCAGCAGGATGCCGAATCCGGTGAGCCCTTCCAGCGGGCTGGTGTGAATGCGCCAGCCCGTCGCCAGCGCGGCGAAGGCCATCGTGATCGTGCCGACCAGCGTGTTCAGCACCTGGTAGAACGCCTGCCCCACCAGCACGGCCGACCGCGACATCGGCAGCGACCGGAAGCGGTCCATCTGCCCCTTCTCCTTCATCTCGGCCATGCCGACCGCAGCGGCGACCATCGTGAAGGCAGCGGACTGGGCGAAGATGCCCGGCATCATGAACTCGCGGTAGTTGGACACGCCGGGAATCTGGATCGCGCTCCCGAAGACGTAGCCGAAGAGGATGATGAAGATGATCGGCATCGCGATCATCCCGATGATCTGCCCCGGTTGCGCCAGGAAGTGCTTCACGTTCGTGCGCAGGATGAGCAGGCTGTCCCGCACGGCGCGGCGCATGGTGGCGGCTGGGCCTTGCGGCACCGCAAGCGAAGGGTCGAAGGCGAAGGATGGGACGAGGCTCTGCGTCGTGGAAATCTGGGCGGATTGCGTGGCCATCTAGGCGGCCTCCTGTCGGATTGACGGTGCGGATGCAAGCGCGGCGGTAGAGACGGCGGATGCGTCGCCTGTCAGCTGGAGGAAGACCTCGTCCAGCGTTGGGCGGCGAAGGCTGATGTCGTCGATCGCGATCTGGTTCCGGGTCAGCTCGTTCAGGACGGCGGTCAGCGACTCCCCGGAGCGTGGCGCCGGTGCGGCGATCTGGAGCGACTCCGGTACGAACGATGGCGTCGCACCACTGACGTTCGCCAGGATCTGCTGCGCCAGCGGCATGTCGTCCGGCTGGGAGACGGTAAGCGTGATCTGCTCGCCGCCGACAGAGCGCTTCAGGTTGCGCGGCGTGTCGTTGGCGATCACCTTGCCATGGTCGATCACCACGATCCGGTTGGCGAGGAAATCGGCTTCCTCCAGGTACTGTGTCGTGAGCAGGACGGTCGTCCCTTCCCGTACGAGCTGGGCGATGGCGTCCCAGATCTGCAACCGGCTGCGCGGATCGAGTCCGGTCGTCGGCTCGTCGAGAAAGAGCACCGGCGGCGCGGCCACCAGGCTGGAGGCAAGGTCGAGCCGCCGTCGCATGCCACCGGAGTAGGTTTTGGCGCGGCGGTTGGCGGCGTCGGCGAGTCCGAAGCGTTCCAGCAGGTCGTCGGCGCGACGGCGGGCCTGGCTGGCTGGCATCTGGAAGAGCTGGCCGATGAGGATCAGGTTGTCGCGGCCGGTCAGCAACTCGTCCACGGTCGCCGCCTGGCTGGCGAGCCCGAACTGGAAGCGGGCTCGCTCCGGGTCCTTCACGACATCGATGCCGTTGACGTGGCCGGCGCCGCTATCCGGAACCAGCAACGTGGTGAGGGCACGAACCGTCGTGCTCTTGCCGGAGCCGTTCGGGCCGAGCAGGCCGAGGATGGTGCCCTGAGGCACCGCGAAACTGACGTTGTCCAGCGCCTGGGTGGCGCCGAAGCGTTTCGAGATCGAGACAGCTTCGATGGCTGCCGGGTTTGACGAATGTCCGTCGAGGTATGTCATGAGTGGGGCGGTCCTTTCAGGTGCCGGATTGCGTTCGCGACCGGGATGTATGTTCGATGTCGGCGCTGAGTCGTACGGTGTACTATCAACGTACGTCGTACGGTAGTGGTACAATGTACGAAAGTCAAGGGGGGAGCACGATCTCGTTTTGATATGGTCAGGCGCGCGTGCGAGGGATCGGTTCTGGAATCGAACGTGCGCGGATCGCGATAATGGGAGGACGACGATGCGGAATACAGGTTGGCGCGGTGATTGGACGCCGCAGGAGGGTGTGTTGGACGGACGAGACCAGGGGCGCGAACGGCATAGGCATAGCTGGCGGGAGAATCGCGATCGCTTCAACGAGTTGCGTCAGGAGATCCAGGACGAACGGGCGTCCATGCGCGACGAGGCTGTTGCCGAGCGTGTGCGGGGTCGGGGCCGGCGGCCGCGTGTCAATCTCGATGCCGACCAGATCGTCGATGCCGCAGTGGCGATCGCCGATCGTGAGGGACCGGCCGCGATGACCATGCGCAAGATCGCGGCGGAACTCGGAGTCGGCGTGATGTCCCTCTATTGGTACGTCCCGACGAAACGCGATCTGGAGGCACTTGTCCTCGAACGGCTGATGGTCGAATCTGCTCCGCCCGACGAGCCGACCGGCGACTGGCGCCGGGATCTTGCGTCCATCGCCCACGCCGCCCGGGCCAACATCCTGCGGCATGAGTGGATGGTGGACTTTTTCAGCAGTGCCCCGCTGATGTCGATGGAGAGTTTCGGGCACGGGTTCTTGCGTCATATCGAGAACTCAATCCGGATGACGGAATCCCTTCCCTTCGACTTCATCACGAAGATGACGATCATCTCGGTGCTGGACGATTTCACGCGGGGGGCGACCGTGGAGGAAATCACGGAACGGCGACGGTGGGAGGCGTCGGGGATCACGCGCGATGAATTCCATCAACGAATGGCGCCGCGTATCGCGGAACTCTTCGTGCAGAGTTCCTACCCGCTGGTGGAACTGTTCATGGACCACGACGAGGATGTGACCGACCCCGATGTCCAGTTCGAGATGGGCTTGCAGCTGCTCCTCGACGGCGTCGCCCATCGTATCGCCCAATACGACGCGGCGCGCGGAAGCTGAGGACACATCACGCTTGCAGAGCGGGTTGGCGCATCATGTTGTCTCCAGCCAGGCCGGCCTGCGGCATGGGGCCGGGATAAACCGGGATCTGGTCGCGATCGTATACCTGATTGTTCTCGTCTCATGGGTTCATGAAGGATTGTGGAACCGAGATTGTCTTGGCTTCATGTAACCGGGACGCTCCACTGGCCCCATCGGGAGAAGCCCACGATGACTGCCCACCGCCCATATTCATCCTCGTCGCCCTGATAGGAACAATCATCTATGTATTTGTGCGGACCCGGACCACGCATTTTGTATGTCCCACTTGCGGGCGCAGCTTCAAGCTGTCCTCCGCGCGGTACTTCGTCGCGGAGATCTTCCTGACGCGTCGTTCCGGGGGTCGCCGTTTGGTGACCTGTCCCCACTGCCACACCAGCGCGATGCTGGAGCCGATTCCGGATGAGCGCCACTGAACGATCCGCGTGGCAGACGAGGGTATCTCGGTCCGGCAGGCGAGCGGGAAAGCCGCCGGTCAGGAGCTCTTTCACCTTCACTTCCATGTGCTGAGCCGCTCCAAGGACGATGGCCTCTCGCCACGCATCCCGAAGCGCCTCACGCCTGCCGATCCAATCATTCCAGCCGAATACCGTCTTGGGCAGAACGTCCATCATGTACCGGGTTCGCACTCAGGTAGATGCGGCCTTTGTGACAGTCTTGGGGTAGGCAGCCACAAGGGCCGCATCTACGGATCAGGATGGTAATCGTTTCGAAATCGGCCCTATGCGTCATGCTGGTTGAAGGATGTGCGCGTCATCCAGAAGGCCCACGGATAGACCAGCGCGACGGCGATCAGAAAGATCCCGAATCCGAGCAAGAAGTACGCGGGGACGGGAACGCCGAGGAAGCAGAGCAGCCAGGCGAACCGTTTGTACTGAAGGTCCCGCGGCCACCATCGCGTCACAAACCCGAGAGCGAACGGCCACCCGATTGCCACGAGGAAGAGCGCCGAGCGGAGATTCTGTCCCGCCGATTCATCGGTGAGCCGGCTGGCGAAGATCACCAACGGGATCATCACGAATGCCAACCCGATGACGCTCCCCGCGAGGACGAAGGTCCGCACGTCCGTTCCATCGTCATTGCGCTGGTGCATCGGTACTTCTCCCTGTGCCGGCCCTGTCGAGTGGCGATTGCCTGGGTCCATTTTCGGTCCACACTCCATTTCGTTATACCGGTGGGGACGCGTATACGATCGCGCTGCTGCCATGTGCGTGAACAGTCTGCGTCGGGCAACGCTCCAGCAACCATGGTTATCAGGGCGGACGTTGCTTTCTGGCGCTCATACTGAATCCGGCTCCGTTTGGGCGTTCGGACCAAGAACTGGCTCGCTCCGGTGGGAGGCGCCGGTTTTCCTCCGTTGTGCCGCGTCATCCCCTGTGCAACACTGGAAATCGTTCTCACACCTTGGTGAGGCTGCTGGTTTGCCGATGTGGGCGTGGATGGCTTTTCGATTGCCAACGCCCACGCATCGGCGGTTCGGGTCCCAGGAGATGCCGTGGCGATGCGCCACGGGGTTGCGACACGTTGTATGGAGAGATGCCCGGTGTCCCACAAGCCCCTCCTTCCCGCGTCCCCGTCCCCCGATGAAGCCAAGATCCACCGCCAGGACCGCCTCCGTGGCCTGATGCGCCTCGGAGGTTCGCGCCGGTCCCTCATCAAGGCCGCCGCTGCGGCCGGGCTCGTTCCCGTCCTCTCGTCCGGCACGGTCGCGTCCCGGCTCGCTGCCGCCCAGGAAGCCAGCCCCACCCCGATCCAGGGTGGTGAGTTCATCACCCTCGGCCACCAGACCGTCGATACGCTCAGCCCGGACAACGAGGGCGCCACCGTCATCTGGGCCATCGTGGTCCAGATGTTCGACGCGCTCTACATCGTGAACGAGCAGTTCGAACTGGAGCCGGTGCTCGCCGACTCCTACGAGGCGTCTGCGGATGGCAAGACCTACACGTTCAAACTCAAGACCGGGGTGAAGTTCCACAACGGCGACGATTTCTCGTCCGCCGACGTGAAATACACCTACGACTGGATCATGGACCCGAAGAATGCGTCGCTCCGTGCCGGGGGCTTTGAACTGGTCGACTCCGTCGAGGCGCCGGATGCCACTACGGTCGTGGTCACGCTGAAGGAGGCCGATGTCACCTTCCTCGTCAACGTGGCGACGACCTTCATCTACCCGGCGAAGTATCACGCCGAGATCGGCGAGGATGCCTTCACCGCCAAGCCGATCGGCACCGGGCCGTTCAAGCTCAAGGAATGGATTCCGGCACAGAGCACCACGCTGGAAGCCAACACCGACTACTTCCGGGGCCGTCCGAACTTCGACACCTTCCGCCTCGATGTCGTGCCGGAAGCCGCCGGCCGCGTCGCCGCGCTCGAGTCCGGCCAAGCCGATACGTCCGTCTGGTCGCTCAGTGCCGAGGACAACGTCGCACTGGAAGAATCCGGAAACTTCACTGTCTACAACAATCTCGGCCTGGCTGTGAACCACTTTCCGCTCAACAACGCCAAGCCGTTCCTGAGCGACAAGGCTGCACGGCAGGCGCTCATCACCGCGATCGACCGCGGAGCTCTTGCCGACGAGGTGTATCAGGGGCAGGCGCAACCGGCTACCGCGAACCTTTCGCCAGGGCTGGCGAAGTACTACAACCCGGATGTCGCGAAGTATGACTTCGACCCCGAGAAGGCGAAGCAGATGCTCGAGGATGCGGGCTGGAAACTGAACGGCGACGTCCGCGAGAAGGACGGGGTGAAGGCCGCCTTCACCCTCCAGATCATCCAGGGCGATACCCAGCGCCGGCCAGAGGCCGAGCTCGCCCAGCAGTGGTGGAAGGACATCGGGGTTCAGGTCGAACTCTCCGAGAGCAACAATGTGCTCGAGGGCCTCGTCAAGGGCGACTACGATGCCGGCCTCTTCAACTGGACGTATGGCGGCAACAATGGCGACCCCGACTCGCGCGATACCATGACGACCAAGGGCGCCAACAACTTCAACCACTTCTCCAATGCCGAGATGGACGACCTGCTCACCAAGGGCGTTACCGAACAGGACGAGGCCAAGCGCATCGAGATGTACAAGCGCGTGCAGGAAATCGTGGCGGACGAAGTGCCGTTCATCTTCCTGCTCAACGTGCAGTGGATCACGTTCTGGGCGAATTCGATCAAGGGCTTGATGCCTCAGGAGAAGGTCCTGGATTCCTCGGTCATCTACAACAAGATCTACCTGCTCTGGAAGGACCAGGGCTAGACAACGGGCCAGGAGTCTTCTCCCCTGGACGGATGCAGGCGGGCCAGCCTGAAGCGCAATCGACTCAGGCTGGCCCATCGCTCCTCGTGCGTGACCGTGCCTCCCGGTCCCTGGTGTGCGTTGTTCGGGCAGCCAGGCTGTGCCAGAATGGAGACCGGTTGAAACGTTCTGAATGACAAACGTCAAGGACATGCGAGCATGTCGGCTGGCGTGTGTCTGCACGAGGCCGGGTGTGGAGAGAGCCATGCAGCCGGTCACAGGGGGTATCTGCGGAGTGACTCGCTACGACGCATCGTCTGTGCCCACGCCAACCACCGATCGCAGCTGTCGGGCCGACCTGCAGGCGCTCATGGAGTTGTCCGGATCCCGACGGGGATTCCTGGCTGCGGCTGCGGCAGCCGGCCTGATCCCGATCCTTACGAGTGAGCAGGCCGCTGCCCGTGAGACGCAGCGGCTGGCAGCCCTGCGCGCCCAGGATGCTCAGCCGGTCCAGGGCGGTACGCTGGTGGTCATTTCCCAGGACACCATCGAGAGCCTGAGCCCGGAGGACGGCGCCGAGACCGCGCAGTGGGTCGCGATCGCCCAGATCTTCGATGGCCTTTACATGGTCAACGAGAACTACGAACTCGTGCCCGTTCTCGCCGACTCCTACGAGGCATCGAAGGACGGCAAGACCTACACCTTCAAGCTGAAGACCGGCGTGAAGTTTCACAACGGCGACGATTTCTCGTCCGCCGACGTGAAGTACACCTACGACTGGATCCTCGATCCGAAGAACGGATCCAATCGCGCCGGCGAGTTCGAACTGGTCGATTCCGTGGAGGCGCCGGACCCCGCCACAATCGTCGTCAAGCTGAAGGAAGCGGATGTCACCTTCATGGTGAACGTCGCGCCGACCTTCATCTATCCAGCCAAGTACCACGCCGACAAGGGCGAGGATGCCTTCAAGGGGGCGGCAGTCGGCAGTGGGCCATTCAAGGTGAAGGAATGGATTCCCGCCCAGCACACGCTGCTGGAGGCGAATCCCGACTACTTCCGTGGCCGTGCCAACGTTGATGCGGTGCGGATCGATGTCGTGCCGGAAGCAGCCGCCCGCGCCGCCGCGCTGGAAACGGGCCAGGCCGACAATTCCATCTGGTCGTTGAATGCGGAGGACAACGACCGTCTCAAGGAAACCGGCGACTTCAAGATCTACGAGACGCTCCAGAATGCCACCAACCACTTCGTGCTGAACAACATCCCGCCGGGAGGCGCCGGCGGCACGCCGGTCAGCAGCGACGAGCAGGCCCAGCCCTTCCTCTCCGAGAAGGCGGTGCGTCAGGCCCTGCTCTACGCGCTCGACCGCGAATCGCTGGCGAACGACATCTTCATGGGGCAGGCCCAGGTCGCCACGTCCAACCTCTCCCCGAACGTCGCCCAGTACTACAATCCGGATGTCCCGAAGTACGATTTCGATCCCGAGAAGGCGAAGCAGCTGCTCGACGACGCAGGTTGGGCGCTCAATGGCGATGTCCGCGAGAAGGATGGCAACAAGGCCAGCTTCACGATGATCGTGTTCCAGGGCGACACCCAGCGCCGGCCGGAGGCCGAACTCGCCCAGCAATGGTGGAAGGAGATCGGGGTCGACTGCCAGTTGCAGGAGGGCATCGCCAGCGACACGCTCGCCGGGATGGCCGATGGCCGCTTGCAGGCTGCCCTCTTCAACTGGGTCTACGGTGGCGGCAGCGGCGAGCCGGATTGCCGGGCCGAGCTGTCGTCGAGTGGTGCGAACAACTTCTGCAACTTCCGCAACGCCGAGATGGACGACTTGCTGACCCAGGGCATCCTCGAACAGGATGTTGCCAAGCGGGTCGAGATCTACCATCGTGTGCAGGAGATCGTGGCAGAGGAGGTGCCGTTCCTCTTCCTGCTCGTCCTGCAGAACATCGCGTTCTACCGCAACCGGGTGAAGGGGCTGCCGGACGAGGCGCTTTCGTCGGACAACCTCTATCCCCAGTTGTTCAAGTTCTGGATCCAGGAATAACCTGAATCCAGGCCACACGGCCGTGTGGCGATCGACTGCTGGTCGCTCCGTCGATCGACGACGTTTGACGGGTTCCCCAGCCCAGCACGCATCCGGTGGCGGCAGCGATCGCCGCACCATGCGAGCGCGTGGTTCGACATGCCATCCGCATGCGACGCCCGTTCGGGCCGACGTGTGGATGGCCCCTGAGCGATGGAGCATCGGTTCCCATGATCGCCTACATCGTGAAGCGCCTGATCCAGGGCGTGATCGTGCTCTTCTTCGTCACCCTGCTTACCTTCTTCGTCATGTACTTCATGCCCGGCGACCCCGCCCGGCAGATGGTGGGGCAGGCCTATGTGACCGAGGAGCAGCTGGATGCCATCCGCGACAAGTGGCATCTGAACGACCCGTGGTACACGCGCTACTGGACGTGGGTCTCCAATGTCGTGCAGGGTGATTTCGGCACCTCGATGATGCGTCCCGGGGTCGCGATCACCGACATGATCGGCCAGGCTGCGGGCATGACGCTGCGCCTAACGGCCATTTCCTTCACCTTGTCACTCCTCATCGCCTTGCCTGTCGGGGTGATCGCCGCCGTCAAACGCTACTCCTGGTTCGATTACCTGAGCATGCTCGGTTCGACCGTCGGGGTGGCGGTGCCGAACTACTGGATCGGGCTGATGGCCATTATCCTCTTCTCCGTGAAGCTGGGATGGCTGCCGCCCTATGGCTCGGCGGGATGGAAGTCGTACCTGCTGCCGGTGATCGTCCTTTCCATCGACGAGATCGCCGGGCTCGCCCGGATCACGCGCGGAGCCACCATCGAAGTGCTCGGCCAGGACTTCGTCACCACCGCGCGTGCCAAGGGGCTCACGAACCGCGTCATCCTCTGGCGGCACGTCGTGCGGAACACCCTGCTCCCGGTCATCACGATCATCGGGTATCGCGCCGCCTTCATCCTCAGCGGGACCATCGTCGTGGAGACCGTCTTCGCCTGGCCGGGCATGGGGCGCCTCTTCTACCAGGCCATCACGTCCCAGGATCTGCAGGTGGTTCAGGCGATCGTGCTGCTGCTGACCACCCTGGTGGTCGTCGCGAACATCATCACCGACCTCACCTATGCGTTCATCGATCCTCGCGTGCGGATCACGAGGTAATTCGCTGGCTGCCGCACCCGATCGACCGCGCTTTCAGCATATGGACGTGTCCTCATGAGCGAATCGACCACGACTACTCCCCTTTCCGCTGCCGAGCGCACGCACGAGACGACGAATGACGCGACAGCCGCCGCCGAGGCCGCGACGGAAGACCGGGTGTCGCTGGCCTCGATCGAGAAGAGCTCTGGCCGGAACCGCATCTGGAAACGGTTCGTGCGCTATCGGCCGGGTCTGGTGGGGCTTGCGTTCCTGAGCCTCCTCGTCTTCTGCGCGCTGGCTGCTCCGTTGATCGCGCCCTACGATCCGGATGCCGTCAATCCTCGCATGCGTGGGCATGGCCTCAGCGCCGCGCACTGGCTGGGCAATGACGACATCGGGCGCGACATCCTCAGTCGCATCATCTTCGGCGCGCGGGTGGCGTTGATCGTCGGGCTTGGCGCCACGCTGATCGCGGTGACCATCGGTGTCACGGTCGGCGCAACTGCCGGATACTTCGGCGGCAAGGTCGATTTCTGGCTCTCGCGCATCATCGACACGTTGATGGCGTTCCCGCTCCTGGCCCTGTTGATGACACTCTCCACCGTCTTCGGGCCGAGTCTGCGCAATGTGGTGATCGTCATCGGGTGCACTGTCTGGGCGTCCTATGCGCGGGTGGTGCGCGCGGAGGTGTTGAGCCTGCGCGAGGCGGACTACGTGCTGGCCGCTCGCTCGGTCGGCGTGGCGAACCGGTCGATCATTGCACGGCACATCGTTCCGAATGCGCTCGGTCCGGTGATCATCATCGCCAGCCTCAACATCGGTGGCATCATTATCCTGGAGTCGGCGCTCTCGTTCCTCGGCCTGGGTATCCAGCGCCCGACCGCCTCCTGGGGCACGATGCTCTCCGATGGCCGCGAGTTCATCCGCAACTATCCGCACATCGCCATCGCGCCCGGCCTGGCGATCGCCTTCACGGTACTCGCCTTCAACCTGGTTGGCGACGGGTTACGTGACGCGCTCGACCCTCGCGAACGCCGCTGACCGGGCACGATGGCAACGCTGCGGTTATGGCGCGGGTGAGGCGGCCGGCGTCGCATCCAGCCCGATATGTATCGGGTTCACGAGGCAGGCTGCCACCGCTTTGTCCGGTGCCGGCGTGTTGATACCTGATGTGATGTTGGGATTGATGCGGGCTGTCTCGCTGCTCGCAGCCTCCCGCAGCGCCGCGAGATCGGCCTCGTCGAAGTCCGTCGCGACCAGCCCGCCGTCATGCAGGCAGGCCAGCACCATCTCGTCGAAATCGGCGTGCTCCGGGTTCACGATCGTTGCGATGAAGAGCGGTTCGACGATCGCGATGGTGCCCTCTGCGCAGGATTCGACGATCCGCATGCGGACTTCTGGCGGCACGTCCGGCCCGCCGTCGATGCGGTAGATCGCCGCACCGGGAATCAGGGGATCCGGTGCGATCGTGACTTCGAATCCCGGATCGCCCCGCAGGCAGGTCGCGAAATGCTGGACTGCCTCGTCGTATTCTGCCTGGGTGATGCGGCCATCCGCGAGCACATCGCGTTCGAAATCGCTCGTGGCCTCTTCGCGAGCGTCGGCGAACTCGTCGGCATACGCATCGTTCGTGGCGGGCGTTGCTTCGGCAAATGCAAACGAACTTCCACCGAGCGCGATGGTTGCGATCAGCGTGGCGACAACGGTACGAACAGATCGGGACATGTACTCCTCCTCCGCGCGTGAGACCCTTCCGATGACGTGGTGCAGGTCCATGATACCGGATGGAGGGCATTCCATTCGTTGCTTTGTGTTGGTCCGATTCCTACGTGTTCGCCAGCGTCTCATAGAGCGCGGCGACATCCCGGATCGCAGCGTCGAGGATCGTCTCGCCCAACTCGGCGGTTGCGATATCGGGCCGGTCGGTGTAGCCGTCGAAGATCTGCCAGAGTCCGGCCGTCTCCAGTCGCACGCCGGGAATCGTTGGGGCATTCGGACCATTGCCGGCGCGCTCGGCCCAGCGCGGCCGGACCGCCGATGGGTCCATTGCCAGCATCGTCGCGGTCTCGAACATGCCTGCATGGCCCGGAATCGACATGCCGTGTTCCTGGGCAATGGGGGCAAGCGACCTTTCCGCGATTTGCCAGTACGATGCCGCGGCGAGCATGATGCCAGCATCTGGCTCCTGCTCCAGTGCAACATCCCGGACGACCAGCTCGTTCAGCTGCTGGTTCCCGCCGTGCCCGTTCAGCAACAACACGCGTGTTGCGCCGCTGGCGAGGATGGATTCGACCAGCTCGCGGGCGACGCGATAGTAGGTTTCGGTGGAAAGCGACAGCGTCCCGCCGAACGGGATGTGATGCTGCGACGATCCAAAACGGAGCACCGGCGCCACCACCACGTCGGATGTTGCGATATCGGCGGCAGCTTGGGCAATGTGCTCGACCGTGATGCTGTCATGCCCGGTAGGAAGGTGCGGGCCGTGCTGCTCGGTCGCGGCGGTCGGCAGCACGACGAGCGTCCCCTGCGTCAGCGCCGTACGGATCTCGTCCCGCGTCATGGTGCTCCACGGTAACCCCGGCATGGCTGCTCCTCTGTTCCTGGTGCATCTGCGACCTGTGGATCCGGCGATGGCCTGCTTCCGGCATGCTATCGCGTTCTCGGTAACCCGGATACGCGTTCCGAAGCGGCCGGGCGCTTCGCGATCCATCCGCTGCCATTGTCCTTGTCTGCGCGTACACTGTCGTCATTCACGCTCCGGCACGGAGCATCCTCGCAGGAGTAGGCCGAATGACGCACGCACCCGCCCCCGTTTCGCAGGCTGCAGGCCTGCCCGCCTCCTATTGGCATGCCACCTTTGCGCCGCCGGTGCCGGACGATCCTCTCCCCGCCGAAACCGAGGTCGCCGTAATCGGCGGCGGCATGCTCGGGTGCTGGACCGCTTTCTGGCTGGCTCAGCAGGGCGTGCAGGTGACGGTGATCGAGCGCGAGGTCATCAGTTGGGGCGCTACGGGGCGTAATGGCGGGTTCCTCGTAGGCGGTGCGGCGCTGGGGTATGCCGATGCCATCGCCTCCTTCGGGCGTGACGCCGCGATGGCTATCTGGGCGCTGGCCGAGGAAGGGCGTGCGCTCGCCGCCGGAACGATCGCCGAGGAAGGAATCGCCTGCGATTTCCGGATGCCGGGCGCCCTTACGCTTGCCCTCTCCGACGACGAACGTGCGGCGATGGCCCGCAACACGGAATTGCTGCGGGAGGACGGGTTCGCCGCCGAGGTGCTCGATCGTCCGGCGGTGCAGGCACTGATCGGCACACCGCTCGGCGACGAGATCGCCGGTGCGGCGCTTTCGCCGCAGGGAGGCTTGCTCCATTCCGGGCGTTATCTCGCCGGGATCGCGGCGGCGGCCAGGCGTCGGGGAGCGCGGTTTGTGAGGGCGACGGTCTCGTCACTGGCGCCGGACGATGATGGCGTCACGATCGAGACGGCGGTGGGGACGGTCCGGACGGGACGTGTGGTTGTCGCGGTGAATGCCTGGAGCGACGACCTGGTGCCCGCGCTGGCGGGGCTGGTCGTGCCGGTTCGGGGCCAGATCCTCGCCTACGAACCGTGCTCGCCCGTCTTCACGACTGCGACTGGCGCGGACATCACGCCGACCGGGGAGTATTGGCAGCAGACGCCGGATGGCTCGATCGTGATCGGAGGTTGTCGGGCGGTCGCGCCGAACGGGGATGTCGGGGTGCGGGAGATGAGTCCGACGTCCGACGTGACGGATGCGATCGAGGCGGTGCTCCCGAGGCTCTTCCCCGCGTTGTCCGGGTTGTCGGTAGCGCGTCGCTGGGCGGGGCTGATGGCCTTCACGTCGGACTACGTACCGGTGGCGGACGCTGTGCCGGGAATGCCGAATGTCTGGGCGGCGGGCGGCTTCTGCGGGCACGGGATGCCGTTCGGCCCGGTCGTCGGCAAGCTGCTCGCCGAAGCCGCCGCGCGTGGAAAGACGCCCGTGGCGCTCCAGCCGCTTCGCCTCGACCGCCCCAGTCTGAAGGCGCTCGCCGGGTAGTCAATTGCTCGGAGAGACAGGTAGCTGTTGCAACGGGTAGCGAGGCGACAATGACGGGACAGTCTCTTGCAACGGGCTGCGATCCTGCATCCTGGCATGGTTCGCCGGACGGGAATCACCTGCCCGGCGAGGCATTCTGGGCGATACCGCCTGACGCTGAGCTTGCGGCCCTCGGAACCGGCCCGGCCGGTCTCACCGGCGCGGAGGCGTCCGCTCGCCTGGAGTCGGTGATGCCGCTCGGCACGCATCGCTCGACGCCGGCTTCGGCTGTCTTTCTCCGCCAGTTCACCAGCCCGATCACGCTCATCCTCATCGGCGCCACCGTCATCTCGGCGGCGCTCGGCGATACCACCGACGCCACCACCATTCTCGCCATCGTGTTGCTCAGCGGCTTGCTCAGCTTTCGGCAGGAATTCGCGTCGTCCCAGGCCGTCGCCCAGTTGCTTGCCTCCGTGCAGGTCTCCAGCGAGGTCGTGCGCGACGGCGCGACCGTCAGCGTGCCCGCCGAGCAGGTGGTCCCGGGCGATATCGTCTCCCTTGCCATTGGCGATCTCGTGCCCGGTGACTGCCGCATCCTAGAGGCCAATGGGCTCGTGGTGGACGAGTCCTCGCTGACGGGTGAGAGCATGCCCGTCGACAAGGCCCCCGGCGTGCTGCCGGCGGATACGCCCCTTGCCCAGCGGACGAACGGCCTGTTTCTCGGAACCCACGTCGTGCGCGGGACTGGCAGGGTCGTCGTCGTGGCGGCAGGGACCGCGACCCAGTTCGGCCGTGTCTCGAAGGGTGTCGCCAATCGACGGCCCGCCACCGGATTCGAGCAGGGGCTCAGCCGGTTCGGCACGATGCTCTTCCGCATTATGATCGTCATCGCGGCGGTGATCTTCGCGGCCAACGTCATGCTCGGCCGGCCGTGGATCGATTCCGTCCTCTTCTCCGTGGCGCTCGCCGTTGGGCTCACGCCGCAGCTCATGCCGGCCATCGTCAACGTCAGCCTCGCGATGGGCGCGCGCCAGATGGCCAGGGCGAAGGTGATCGTGAAGCGGCTCAATGCGATCGAGGACTTCGGGCAGATGGATGTCCTCTGCAGCGACAAGACCGGGACGCTCACGGTCGGCACGGTCGAGTTCGCGGGCGCCTTCGACCCCTCCGGCGTCGCATCGCAGGCAGTGATGCACGCGGCGCTGGACAATGCCCGGTATCAGGCCGGATATCGCAACCCGATCGACGACGCTATCGTGGCTGCCTGTGCGACGAGCGACGGTGCTGCCGAAGGGCGTTGTTCCCTACGACTTCGAGCGCAAACGCCTGAGCGTGCTGGTGGAGGAGCAGGGTGTGCGCACCCTGATCGCGAAGGGTGCGATCGAGCAGATCCTTGGGATCTGCACCGATGTTGCCGGGGCGGGCTCCCGGACGCCGATCGCCGACGCGCGGGATGGCATTCGCCGGCATTTCGCGGCGATGAGCGCCGAGGGGCTGCGGATCCTCGGCATCGCCACGAGGACGATGCCCACCGATGCGCCGCCTACGCCGGACGATGAACGGGAAATGACGTTCGCGGGGTTCGTCGCCCTGCGCGATCCGATCAAGCCGGGGATCGTGCAGACGGTCCAGGATCTTCGCGATGCGGGCATTGACCTGAAGATCGTGACCGGGGACAACCGCTATGTGGCCGCTGCGGTGGCGAAGTCGGTCGGGCTCGATGGGCGCCGGGTCGTGGTCGGCAGCGATCTCGACGGACTGGATGCCGTCCATATCGGCGCGATGGCGGACGGAACCGATGTCTTCGCGGAGATGGCTCCGGAGCAGAAGGAGTCGGTCATCCGCGCCTTGCGGCAGGCCGGACGGGGTGTCGGTTACCTGGGAGATGGCGTGAACGATGCCCCATCGCTGCACCTGGCCGATGTCGGCATCTCCGTCGATTCCGACGCCAATGTGGCGAAATCCTCCGCCAGCATCATCCTGCTGGAGAAGGACCTCTCCGTGCTCGTGGACGGGGTGCGTCTCGGGCGCCGGACCTTCGCCAACACCTTCAAGTACATCTACCTGACCGTCAGCGCGAGCTTCGGGAACATGATCAGCATGGCCGGAGCCACACTCGTGCTGCCCTTCCTGCCGCTCCTGCCGTTGCAGATCCTGCTCATCAACTTCCTGAGCGATCTGCCGTGCATGGCCATCGCCACCGACAAGGTCGATCCCGAACTCATCCGTCGTCCGGAGCGATGGGACCTTGGGTTCGTGAAGCGGTTCATGTTGCTCTTCGGCCCGCTGAGCAGCGTGTTCGACGTAACGACGTTCGTGGTGCTCCGTGCTGGATGGCATGCCTCGCCGGAACGTTTCCGGAGCGGCTGGTTCACCGAGTCCGTGATCGCCGAACTGGCCATGATCTTCGTGCTGCGAACCCGCCCCTTCTTCCGGAGCAGGCCGAGCCTCCTGCTGGGGGCCAGGGCCGCCGTGGTCGCCGTGGTTGCACTTCTACTCCCCGTCACGGCGCTGGGAGGGGTGTTCGGGGTGGAATCGCTGCCCGCCGGTCTGCTGGCCACGCTCGCGCTGATCGTGGTCGCCTGCGTCGCGGTCAACGAGATCGCGAAACGGCTCTTCTACGGGCGCGAGGCTGCACGCGGCGCCCATATCGGACAGGATGCGGTGCCGCACCCGTCGGGATGACGGTCAGTCCTTTTTGCGAAGCGTCCCGAGGAACGGCGAGCCGGCGCCAACCAGGAAGCCGAGGTTGTACCAGTTCCCCATCTTCGTGATGTCGTAGACCGGAAACCGGTCCCACGCGCCGAAGATATGCGCGATCAGCACGACCCACGCCGTCAGACCGTTCCAGATTCCCCACAGCAGGTCTTGCCACCACATCGCAACATCCTCTCCCCGTGAGCGGGGCCGGAATGCATCCATTCCGGCCCCGCGTGTCAGGTCCAGGCGACATCTCGAAGCGTCACCGTGCCACCGGAGATGATGGCTTCCCGCGTCAGTCCAGGCTGAACGGCGGATACTGATCCGTCACCATCGTCATGGCATAGCCTATGACGCGGTTGTCCCAGCGGAAGACACCCTCCACGAACCTGAAGATTCCCCGCGGATAACGTCCGGTGAAGAGGATCGCGAACCACGCTACGATCACCGCGACGAACACGGCAATGTGCAGGAAGAAGAGCACGATGTAGTGCGGGATCGCCAGCAACCATTTCACGAGGGGCATCCAGCGCGTGAGGTCCTGCTGCACGTTGGGGTAGTCCCAGTGGAGGTGGACCGACTGCTCCTCGTCCGTGGAGGGGTACGTGTCGTCCATCAAAGCCCCGTATACCCCGACCCGGTTCGTGAAGCGCTGCAGTTGCAGGTTCCAGTCGAACCACCAGCGTGGATACTTCTGCCGGAACAGGATCATCAGCAGCGGTGGGAAGATAAGCAGGCCGCCTGCGCCGACGACTACAGTCCTGATCGTCTCCTGCGTGTCCGGGTCCGTCCACGAACTCGAACTGCTGCCGCCCGCGATCGAACTGAGCACGATGCCGATCGGGATCAGCATGAAGATTCGGAAAAACGTCGTCATCCGGTTTAACGGCCGGTCCGGATAGTCGACCCGGAACTGCACCGGGTAGCGGTCGTTCGATCGCTGCATGCCCACAGCCTCCCCACATCAGTGGCGTCATGTGACAGGCACATCCCGTACGTTCGCCACATTCCGTAACACGATTATGCAGGTATGCACGATAATTGCCCATTCCCCTGCCGGACTAATCCCGGACTCCGAACGGGCCATCGGGCGCGTTGTGCGCGGATTGCTTCCGTGGATCGGAACTCCGTGCTACCCTGTTGCGGCGGAACAGTCTCCCATACGCGGCGGCATCGGACTTCCCGGAGCCTGGCGTCCGCGTATCCAGTCTTCGAGGACCATGCCTCATGGCCACGCGCACCGAGCCCATCGATCGCCCCGGTCACCCGCTAGCGGCCTCCGTTGCTCCACCGGGCGATGCGCTGGCCGAAGACGTGGTATCGCGGGACGTTCCCGCAGCCGGGCCGGGGGCAGGCCGGACCGTTCCCGACACCCGCGATGGGGCGGGTGGCGGCATCCTGCAATCGGTCCGGCAATATCCCGTCTTCCGCCTCCTGATTGCGGGCTCGCTCCTGTCCAGCTCTGCATTCTGGATGTATCAGGTCGCCGTCGGCTGGCTTGCTTTGGAACTGACGGACTCCGCGATGTTCGTCGGTCTCGCCGGATTCGCGGGAGGCATCCCGATGCTGGTGCTGTCGATCCCCGCCGGGGTCGTCATCGACCGCTACGATCGGCGAGTCGTGTTGCTCATCGCGCAGGTGATCGTGATGGCCGTGTCCGCCGTCTTTGCGATGCTGGTGTGGTTCGATGCCATGCAGCCGTGGTCGATGCTCGTGCTCGTCACGCTTTACGGCATCGTGATGTCGTTCAACTTCCCCACCCGTTCCGCGATGGTTGCTGCGATGGTGCGGCGGGAGGACCTGGCGAACGCCGTTGCCCTCAACGCCGCGACTCAGAATGCCACCCGCGTGATCGGTCCGTCGCTGGCGGGCGTCCTCATCGCGCTGACCGGCCTGGCGGAGACGTTCGTCCTGGCTGCCGTCCTTCAGCTCCTGGCCTTGCTCACCACCCGCGCCATGCCGTCGATGGCGGCGAACCGGACTGCCACGCCAGCCTCCAGTCCGAAGGGCTGGGAGGCGCTGACGGTCGGGATTCGCATCGTGGCGAGCAGTTCCTATCTCGCCGGCCTGATCGTCATCTCGCTGGCGCCGACCATCTTCGTGATGCCCTACATCAATCTGATGCCGGTCTTCGCGCGGGATGTGCTCTCGCTCGGCTCGTCCGGACTCGGGGTGCTGCTGGCCGCCGCCGGAATGGGAACCGTCGGCGGTGCGCTGTCGGTCGCGCGGTCGGCGCGGATGCAGGCGCTGCCCGGCATCCAGGTGCTGCTCGCGCTTGGATTTACCGTCGGTGTCGTCGGGTTCGCGCTCAGCCGGTCGCTGTGGATGGCCATTCCGCTGCTGTTCCTCGCGGGCTGGATGAGTGCGGCGTTCCTGGCGATCAACCAGACCGCTGTCCAGCTTGCCGTTGACGACGACATTCGCGGGAGGGTGCTCTCGGTCTCCCTGCTGATCTGGGGCATGCTCCCGATCGGGCAACTGGCGGTCGGTGTGCTGGCCGAGCGGATCGGGACGCCGTCGGCACTGGTCCTCTCCTGCGTGCTCTCGCTCCTGTCGATCGTTCTCATCGCCCAGCGCTACCCGTGGCTGCGCCGCACGCGGGCCGAAGACGAGACGGGTGCGGTCGTGGCTGTCGTCCGCTGAGGCGCGGTGCGAGATGGCTGGCGCTTGCTTCCAGCAGAATCCGAAAGGGTTGCCACCACATCTGGGTCGTTCCGCGTAGGGACGATCCTCGCCGTTGCGGCCGGTGATCGCCTGGAGTTCCCGACGCGCCAGGCGATCCTTGTGATCGCCCCTACACGGCATTGGCTCCTATTCCGAACTCGGTTGTGGATCGTGTCACGGATTTGATACGCCCGCGATTCGCTTCGCATACCCTTGGGACGGCGGGAGCCGTACCATCGGAGAAGGCAATTCGCCATCCCGGAGGGGGCGGCGGGTGGACCTTATCATGCGGCAGGAAGTGGAAATCGCCGGCGGCCCGGCGCCCGTCGCGGCGCGGGATACCGAATATCCGGTCAATTGCAGGAGACGCACAGCATGGCCCAGCCATTCACCTTCGACCCCGCCATTTCCAGTGTGGTGACGACGGGATCGGTCGCGATCGAACCGGGCACGGTTCCATCCGGCACTCCGCTCGACGCGGAAACGCTCGACCTGATGCAGCGGTATTGGGAAGCGTCCAATTACCTCACCATCGGCCAGATCTACCTGAAGGACAATCCGCTCCTGCGCGAACCGTTGACGGCGGATCATATCAAGCCGCGTCTGCTCGGTCACTGGGGGACCTCTCCGGGCCTGAACCTGATCTACGTCCACGTCAACCGCCTGATCCGGGAACATGGGATCGACGCCATCTATCTCGCCGGACCGGGCCATGGTGGGCCGGCGTTGGTCGCCCAGGTGTACATGGAAGGCACCTACTCCGAGTTCTACCCGGAGATCGGCGAGGACGTGGATGGGATGCGCCGCCTCTTCCGCCAGTTCTCCGCGCCGGGTGGCATTCCCTCCCACGTCTCCGTCACCACACCGGGCTCCATCCATGAGGGGGGAGAGCTTGGCTACGTGCTTACCCACGCCTTTGGCGCCGTCTTCGACAACCCGGACCTGATCGCCATCGCCGTGGTCGGTGATGGCGAGGCCGAGACTGGTCCGCTCGCGGCCTCGTGGAAGGGACCGTACTACCTGAATCCCGTTCACGATGGGGCGGTGCTGCCGATCCTGCATCTCAATGGCTACAAGATCGCCAACCCGACGGTCCTCGGCCGCTCCTCCGACGACGACGTGAAGCATGCCATCGAGAGCCAGGGATACGAGGTCCACTTCATCGAAGGTGACGATCCAGCCACCATTCACCAGGCGATGGCCGCAACGCTCGATGCCTGCTACGCGACGATCCGCGAGATTCAGCAGACGGCCCGTGCCGCTGGCCATGTCACCGAGCGTCCGCGCTGGCCGGCGATCGTCCTGCGTACGCCGAAGGGCTGGACCGGCCCCGAGGTCGTCGACGGCACGCCTGTCTCCGGGACGTTCCGCGCGCATCAGGTGCCTCTCTCCGGCGTCGTGGACAATCCCGAGCACCTGAAGATGCTCGAGGACTGGCTGCGCAGCTACCATCCGGAGCGGCACTTCGACGAGAAGGGACGCCTGATCCCGGAGCTGAAGGCTCTTGCACCTGAGGGCGATAAGCGCATGGGTGCGATCCCGGCCGCGAACGGCGGCGCGAAGCGCCCGCTCGACCTGCCGGACTTCCGCGATTACGCGGTCGAGATCCCCGCGCCGGGCGCGATCAACGTCGAGAACACGCATCCGCTTGGCGTCTTTCTGCGCGATGTCTATCGCGACAATCCGGCCGACTTCCGCGTCTTCTCGCCGGACGAACTCCAGTCGAACCGGCTCGGTGCGATCCTGGAGACAGAGGAACGCTGCTTCGTTGGTCCCGTGATCGACATCGACAGTCGCCTCGCCACCGGCGGCCGCGTGATGGAGGTTCTGAGCGAGCACCTCTGCGAGGGCTGGCTGGAGGGGTACAACCTCACCGGCCGTCACGGGCTCTACGTGACCTACGAGGCGTTCGCGATGGTCTCCGCCTCGATGACGGTCCAGCACGCGAAGTGGCTGCAGGAGGCGAATCACCTGCCGTGGCGCGAGCCGGTGCCCTCGCTGAACATCCTGCTCTCCTCCACGTGCTGGCGGAACGACCACAACGGGTTCAGCCACCAGGGGCCGGGCCTCGTCGATGTCGTGCTCAGCAAGCGGGGCGATGTCTCCCGCATCTACCTGCCGCCTGACGCGAATACGCTCCTTTCCGTTGCCGATCACTGCCTGCGTAGCCGGAATTACGTCAATCTCATCGTGTCGGACAAGCAGCCGCACTTGCAGTACCTGACGATGGAGGAGGCAACGTCCCACTGTGCGAAGGGCGCTGGTATCTGGGCGTGGGCCGGAAACGAGGACGGTATCCAGCCGGACGTGGTCCTTGCCTGCGCCGGGGACGTGCCGACGATGGAGACGCTCGCGGCCTCCCAGTGGCTGCAGGAGCATGTGCCCGACTTGCGGGTGCGCGTCGTGAACGTGGTCGACCTGATGACGATGTTCGCGCAGGGATCGCACCCGCATGGCATGGGCGAGACCGAGTTCATCGACCTCTTCACGGCAGACCAGCCGGTGGTCTTCGCCTTCCACGGCTACCAGCGGGCGATTCATCAGTTGGTGCATCGCCGGCCGAACCCGCCGCGCTTCCATGTCAAGGGGTTCCAGGAGCAGGGGACGACCACGACGCCGTTCAACATGGTCGTGTTGAACGCCATGAGCCGCTATCACATCGCGATCGAGGCAATGCGCCGGGCCGAGCGCTTCCAGCAGAAGGCGGACGGTGTCATCACCGAACTGCGCTCGCTGATCCAGCAGGCGACGCAATACGCCCACGACCATCTGGAGGACCCGCCTGCGATTGCGGACTGGACGTGGAGCAGGCCAGAATCGAAGGCGTAGACCACCGCCATCTATCGACACGCACACCGGGCTGGAGCATCGCTCCAGCCCGGTGTGCGTGTCGCGAAGATCCCGGATGCCTTCCGGCATCGACTGGTGCAATCGCGAGTGGTCCGGTTGCCGGTGTTGATTTCGGTGTTGCCAAGGGTTCAGCGGGGCATGAAGTTGACGGTCAGGATGGCACCCTCCGCTCCTGCCGCTCAGGCGTCGCGACCGGCGTCGCATCCGATGTGTCCGGGAAGATCATGCGGAAGGCATGGATGCCGACGTTGTCGGTGACAATGAGGTCGCCGTTGGCGGCGAGAGCCGGACTTCCCGGATACGTGAACGGCGTTCCCGTGTCATCCGCGAACGACCACGAGAGTAGGAAGGTGCCATCGGGGGCGAAGACCTGGATGCGGTGGTTGGCAAGATCGCCGACATACAGTCTCCCCGCTCCATCCAGCGAGACATCGGCTGGCGAGCGAAATTGGCCGTCTCCGCCTCCTGCGCTTCCGAACGTGCGCAGGAACGTGCCATCTGCGGCGAAAACGACGATCCGGTTGTTGCCGAAATCTGCCACATAGACGTTTCCGGCGGGGTCGATGGTCAGACCACCGGTGTCGTCAAGCTGTCCCGGGCCGTTGCCCCGGCTGGCGAATTTGAAGCGGAACGTGCCATCGGGGGCGAAGACCTGAATATCATTGCGCCGGTCACCGATAACATAGAGATTGCCATCGGGAGCCACTTCGCCATCGAAGAGGCTGAGGAATTCTCCGTTTCCGGAGCCAAACGCCCCCCATGACCGGAGGAATGTCCGGTCGGCGTTGAACTGGGAGATGCGGCGGTTTCCGGCTTCCATCACGTAGAAGGACCCATCGGGTGCGAACGCGATGCCGCCCGCGCTGTCCCAGATATCGGACGATGATCGCCGGAAGTTGAACTCGCCGGGTCCGTCACCAGCGCTCCCCCACGTTTCGAGATAGGTTCCGTCCGGGGAGAAGAGCTGGAAGTTTCCCGCGGCGAGGTCGAGAACCCAGATCGTGCCGTCGGGAGCGATGGCAACAGTACCTGGCGCCTGAAACGGCGTCGGACCGCCTTTCGTCTGCCACAGGAACGTGATCTGCGGCTCCTGGCCGATGGAGTCCGGGGATGCTACTGGCGATGCTTCGGGGCTGCCTCCCGTCCCGGTGGACGGCGTCGTGAGATCGCGCGCCGCCAGGGAGTTGGACCCGGTGATCGCGTACATATGCCCGAACGGTGTGCCGACATACGCGACGCCACCAACCACAACCGGACCAAAGTCGGCGCCGCCCTCGATTGCGAAGCGCCACTCCTCGTTGCCGGATCGGGCATCGAGTGCGTAGAGGTTGCCGTCGAGACTCGCGAAGTAGAGCGTATCGCCGATCAGCGCCGGAGACGCCTCAGCGGATGCCCCGGTGGCGAACGACCAGGCCATTTTGCCCGTCGTCCGGTCCAGTGCATAGACGTGCTGATCGTGACTCGGGAAGTAGACGATGTCCGGGCCGACCGCGGGCGGCAGGAATCCGTAGGTTGGATCGACTGGCGAATCGAACTGCCAGAGCACGCTCCCCGTCTTCGCATCGAGCGCGTAGGCATGGTTGACATCACCATTGAAGGTGCCCTGATAGACCACGCCATCGACAACCACGGTCGTTGCAACGTTGGCCCCTTCAAGCTGCACAGACCAGCCGGGCTTGCCGGTCTGTTCGTCGAACGTGTGGAGCATGCCGTCCGATGCGCCGACATAGACCATGCCATCAGCGACGGCAGGCGAGCGCGAGGCATCGCCGTCCAGCGGCGATTCCCAGCGGACCGCGCCGGTCGTGGCATCAAGCGCGTAGACGTTGCCATCGCCGCTGCCAGTGAAGACCATTCCGGCATCAACCGCGACGGAGACGTGTTGCCGCGCGCCGGGGAACGCCCACGCCTGGCTGCCATCTGCCGTGTGCAGGGCGTAGAGCGTGCCATCGTCACTGCCTACATAGAGCAGGCCGTCCACGATCGCAGGTGAGGAATCGATCGGGCTGGCGCCGGTGAAGGTCCAGACGGTCTTTCCGGTGGCAGAGTCGAGGGCATAGACCCCGCCATCGCCCGCGCCGAAGTAGAGCACGCCATCGACAATGGCCGGTGCGGTGTCGATCGTTCCCGCCACGTCGGTTCGCCACAGCTCGATGGGCGAGCCGGTGAGTTCGGGGCCGGGCATAGCGCCTGTGCGGGCTGGATTGCCTCGGTACATCGGCACGTCGGGCGATGTCTGGACGGTCGGTGTGGCGACCGGCGGGGTGGCGATCTGGTGATCCCCGTCATGTCGGGTGAAGAGCCAGATCCCGGATGCGGCCAGGAAGGCGAGCAGCAGGACGAGCGCGAGTCGCAATGCAACGCTGCCCCAGTGCCGGATCGGATGGGGCGATGGCGGTTGCGGGCGGCGGTCGGTGTGTGGCCGGGGTGACGTCGACGGTCGGGCACCATACGCCGGAAGGGCGGGTGCCGGAAGTGCTGGGGTCATGGAGGAGTCCTCCTCATAGGTAGCAAGAAGTGATTGCAGCAATTCGTCCTGATAGGACTTCGGCTGCGCGGCCGCTGCCCTGCTCTGGATGGTGCGGATGACCTGGGCGAGATCGGCCGGGGCATCGGCGGGAGGGACGGGTTGTGCGGGATAGTGCTCCACCACATCGTCCCAGTAGTCGATCAGCGTCTGTTGCTCGCGGCGTGGGGCATGCAGCCAGCTCATCGTGCTCCCTCCTTCATCCGGGATGCCTCGATGAGGCCCCGGAGGCGGCGCAGCGCGCGATGCTGGGTCGTTCCCACCCACGACCGGCTCCGGCCCAGGACATCCTGGATCTCCTGGGCGGTGAGTCCGGCGATTCGCAGTTCGACGATGCGTTGTTGGTCGGGTGACAGATATTGGAGCAGGGTCCGGAGATCGGCCGACTCGTCCTGGAGCAGGGCGTGCTCCTCGGGCGAGAGGTCGGTGCTGGCCAGCGGTCCGGCATCCTCGATGGGCATGTGCCCGGCGTGTTGGCGGAAACAGTTGACGACTTCGTTGTGCGCGATGGTGAACAACCAGGGGGCGACGTGGGCAACCGGCTTGCGCCGGAGGCCTTCCAGCGCTTTCAGGAAGACCTGGCTCGTCACATCCTGGGCGAGTGTCTCGTTCCGCAATCGAACACTGCAGTACTGATCGATGCGGACGACATAGCGTCTGTAGAGCTCGGCGAACGCAGCGGGATCGGTGGCCACCCGGGCGGCAAGGAGCGCGTCGGGTTCCTCGCTGACCACCGAGAGGTCCGGGACAGAGCGTCTTCGGTTGGAAGAGGTGTCGTTCGTGTCCACGGGCATGCTTCCCACTTCACTGGGTATAACGGAGTTTGCCCGCTTTTTTTACACATGGGGACATCCGATTTGTTCAGAGTTCCGGCACGCACCATCCTGCCCCCCTCCGGGCGACTTCCACAGGGTGTCGATCACACATGCACCGGGCTGACACGGAATTGTCATGGACGGTGTGCCGCCGTGGATGCCCCCGTCACGGGCTGTGGGGCATCATCGTGTCAACAGGAACGAGGCCCCCGGAGCAGAATCCGGGGCTCGCATCCGGGGGGAGGAACAGACGACGGGATGACGGACAGGGATCGCGGAAACGTCAAGACGCACGGATCGTTCAGCGAGGAGGGCTGAGATGAACAGCCACATCACCAAGCAACGGGTCTACGCTTTTACCGGAATCGCCGCCATTCTCTATATCGCGCTCGGCCTCATCTTTGCCGACAAGTTCTTTACCGGAACCTTCTTCGACAGCGACGCCATCTTCGGAACCAGCTGGCTCAGCTGGGCGCTCCTCATCGTCATCGTTGGCGCTGGCGTCTGGCAGGCCAACCAGATCCCCGATGCGGGTGTCGAGCTCAAGGACACCGTCACCACCACCGCCGGCCAGGTGGACGATCCGATCTGGTGGCGCCGGTTGCTCGGCAACACCTACTACGCAGTCCTCTGGCTGCCAATCCGCTTCTTCGTCGCGCAGGAATGGCTGTCGGCTGGCGAGCACAAGGTTCGCGGTGACGGCTGGATGGATGGCGGCGCGGCCCTGAAGGGCTACTGGACGAATGCCGTCTCGGTGAACCCGGAGACGGGCAAGGGACCCATCACCTACGACTGGTTCCGCGATTTCATCAACTACATGCTCAACCACGAGTGGTACACCTGGTTTGCCAAGCTGGTTGCGGTCGGCGAGTTCCTGGTCGGTCTCGGACTCCTGGTTGGCGCGCTGGTCGGTATCGCGGCCTTCTTCGGCACGGTGCTCAACTTCAACTTCATGATGGCGGGCACGGTGAGCTCGAATCCGGTCCTCTTCGGACTGACTGTCTTCCTGGTCCTCGGCTGGAAGGTCGCTGGCTACGTCGGACTCGATCGGGTCCTCCTGCCGATGCTCGGTACGCCCTGGGAGGCTGGCAAGCTGATCCATCACTCGGATACCCGCGGTGGCGCCCAGCCAACACATCGCACCGCCTGACTCAGATGGGCATGGCAGGATCCTGAAGGAGGTGGGAGTCGCAACGACTCCCACCTCCCCGTTCGATTCCGTATCGACGCCACTCCTTCCACATTCAGCCGCCATCGACCGAACCGACGAGGCATCAGGGCGTCATCAAGAGAGGAGAATCGCGATGTACAACAGGATTGTTGTTCCGCTGGATGGATCGGCCGTTGCCGAAGCAGCGCTGACCCCCGCCATCGAATTCGCCCGGCTTTCCGGCGCCACCATTCACCTCGTCCGTGTGGTCGACGATACCTGGCTCACCCGCTACGGTGTGATCGGCTTGCCCGTCGGAGCCGAGTCTGCCGGCGATATCCTTGCCGAGGAGCACGATGACGCGGCTCGCTATCTCGACGCGATGCGCGCCCAGCTCGCGCAGACGGGCATTCCCATTACCACCGAACTCCGCCGGGGCCGCGCCGCCGACGAGATTCGCAACGCGGTACACGAGGGCGACCTGCTTGCCATTGCGACGCATGGACGCAGCGGGTTCTCGCGCTTCGCGTTGGGAAGCGTTGCCGAAGAGGTTGCCCGCCGGATGCAGTCGCCGGTTCTCCTCTGCCACGCCAGCAAGGACGACGAGGCGCGGGCATCGTTGGTAGCCGGTCAGTCGCCCGCTTTGCACGTATCCGCTACAACGTAGGCGGGTGGTGTGGGTGGAGTCCTCCACACGGGAGGATGCATCGCGCACAATGGAGCCTGACACGGCGACCGGCTCCCGTCGCGATCGAGGTCCATCAATGACGGCATCCATCACCCCGCCTTCGGATTCCATCCACACGCCGGCATCGCACCAGCGTACGATCGAGGAGGCCCCTCCTTCCGATCGTGCGCTGCTTGCTGCCTACCGTGCTGCGCTCGCTGTCGCCGACGAGACCGATCTCGAGACGGTGCTCCAGCGGCTCGTCGAGCTTGCACGAGGGGTTGTCTCTGCCCGATACGGTGCGCTCGGCGTGGCGGGTGAACGTGGGAAACTCCTGCGGTTCATCCACAGCGGCATCGACGAGGAGACCGTCGCGCGGATCGGACCCTTGCCGGAGGGACGAGGCTTGCTGGGCGTTCTCATCCGCGACGGCGAGTCGTTGCTCGTGCCGGAGATCGCCGCCGATCCCCGATCGGTCGGGTTTCCTCCCAATCATCCGCCGATGACCACCCTCCTTGGCGTGCCGATCCTCATCGCGGGCGAGCCGGTGGGGAATCTCTATCTCTCGGAGCGGATCGACGGGCAGCCGTTCAATCAGGATGATTTGTCCGCCATTCACCTGCTGGCGACGCACGCGGCCTCCGCCATCCAGCGGGCGCGGTTGCACGAGGAGGTGCTGCGCGCGCGGGAAAACGCGGAACGACAGCGCGATCGCCTACAGGTCATCATCGACCAGCTGCCGGCAGGCGTCGCGATCCAGGCGCCGCCGGATTGGCGGGTGGTGATGATGAACCGCGCGGCGATTGCGCTGCTCTTCGGTTCCGGCGTCGAACCGTCGCTCCCCTTGCCGGCGGAATCGTTGCGGTTCGCCCGCATCGATGGCAGCGATCTTCCTGCCGAGGAATGGCCACATATGCTCGTCCGGGCCGATGTCGATCGTGGGATCGTGCGGAGGGAACGCCAGCAGCAATTGCTTCTTCGGGGGGAAGCGGGCCGGGAGGTAGCGGTCTTCGTGCAGTCCTCGCCCATCCCGCTCGCGGAGGACGGCGGAACGGGATGTGTCGTGGTCTTTCAGGATGTGACCGCGTTACGCGAGGCCGATCAGCTCAAGGACGATTTCCTGTCCCTGCTCTCGCACGAGTTCCGGACACCGCTGACGGCGATCCACGGCGGCGCCTTCATGCTTGAGGCGGATTGGGGCAAGCTGGACGAGGCCACCGAGCGGGAGTTGCTGGCGGACATCACCCGGGAGAGCAACCGGCTCGATCAGTTGCTCGCGAACATGTTGCGCCTTGCCGAGGTAATGGCGGGACGGCTGCAGCCGGCTACCGAGCCGGTCCTGCTCGGTGCGGTCATCCACCGCGTTGCGCGGGTGTACCAGGCGCGGAACGACGAGCGGGCTCCCGAGATCGTGGTCGAGATCCCGCGCAGCCTGCCGGCGGTCGAGAGCGATCCGGTCTTGCTCGATCAGGTGTTGCGGAACCTGATCGAAAACGCCATCAAGTACAGTGGTGGCAGCGCGCGGCCGGAGATCGTCATCGGTGCCGAAGAGCGGGATGGCCAGGTCGAGGTCCACGTACAGGATCGGGGGATCGGCATCTCTCCGGAGCACGTCGGCGAGATCTTCGAGCGATTCCGGCGGCCGGGGGTGGATGCCGGCATTCGTGGCATGGGGTTAGGACTCTATCTCTGCCGTCACCTGATCGCCGCCCAGCATGGGCGCATCTGGGCGGAATCCGCGGGAATCGGCATGGGGACGACGATCTCGTTTGCATTGCCGGTTGCCATCGGCTGGCTGGACGGTGAGGCCGGCGACTGATCTCCGTCTCGGCGGACGACGGGCAGAGCTTGGGAGGATGGGTGTGCGGAAGCGGATGATCCTGATCGTGGACGACGAGCCTGCCATCGCGCGGTTGGCGCGGGCGAAGCTGGTCCAGGACGGATACGCCGTCACCACGGTGACGAACGGGACCGACGCCCTCTCGGCGATCGAGCACGATCGGCCGGATCTGGTTGTGCTCGATGTGATGATGCCGGGTATGGACGGGTTTGAAGTCCTGCGTCGTATCCGCGCATCGCATCAGTCCGCGCAACTCCCTGTCATCCTGCTTACCGCTCGTACGAGCGACACGGACAAGCTGCTGGGCCTGCACGGTGGCGCCGACGACTATATGACGAAGCCGTTCAACCCGGACGAGCTTTCCGCCCGGGTCGCGGCGATCATCCGGCGTTCGATCGGGGCAGTTGGCGCCGGGGTTCAATCGGCGCTCGTCTATCCGGCCTCCGGCGACCGGCCGGAATTGCGGATCGACCTCGAACAGCGCCGGATCACCCTTGGCGGCGACGAAGTCCGCCTGAGCCGCACCGAGTGGGAACTGCTCACCCAGCTGGCGGGCAACGCCGGCCGCGTGATGCTTCACGCCGAGTTGCTGAGCCGGATCTGGGGGCCGGAGTTCCGCGATGAGGTGCAGTATCTCCGCACCTGGGTGAGCCGGATCCGCACGAAGCTGGAACCCGGTGTTGCGGCGGATGCATCCCAGATCATCACCACTTTCCCTGGTCTCGGCTACCGCATGGAGCAGCCTGCCTCCGAGTCCTGATCCCCTGCGCCTTTCCGGAGAACGACGTTGCTGGATGCCAGCGATGCGGCGATGACATCCCGGAGACCGGCGTATGCAGCGGCATCCACAGTGTCGCCTCATGGGTCTATTCCGAAGCGCTGGGCCGCTGTATCATGCGTGCGCATTCGTGCAGCCATCCCCTGCGTCAACCCTTCTCGACACCCCAAGGAGTACATTCGTGCCGGAATCCTCGACACCATCATCGCGCGCCTTTGACGGCAAGGCCGCGCTCGTCACCGGTGCCGGATCGGGCATCGGCAAGGCGGCGGCGATCGAACTCGCGCGGCAGGGCGCCGCAGTGGCCGTCCTCTCGAAGAACCCGGAACGCGTACAGGCCACTGTCGACGCTGTCCAGGCGCTTGGCGCAGAGGCGTTGCCGGTCGTCGCCGATGTCATCAGCCAGGCTGACCTCGAACGCGCCGTCGCCGCCATCGACGGCCGATGGGGACATCTCGATGCCGTGGTCATCAACGCCGGGGCAAACGGTGTCTGGGCGCCGATCGATGATCTCACGCTGGACGAGTGGAACTGGACGATCCGGACGAACCTCACCAGTACGTTCCTCACGACTCGCGCCACGGTGCCGCTGATGAAGCGCGGTGGGAAGGGCAGCATCGCCATCGTCGCGTCCGTGAACGGCACGCGTATCTTCTCCAACACGGGAGCGACCGCCTATTCCTGCTCGAAGGCTGGGCAGGTCGCCTTCATGAAGATGACCGCGCTCGAACTGGCGAAGTTCAAGATCCGGGTCAACGCCGTCTGCCCGGGCTGGATCGAGACGAATATCGAGGAGAACACCATTCATCGTCATCGCGACGGCATCCGTCTCCCGGTCGAGTTCCCGCAGGGCCAGCATCCGCTGGAGGGACATCCCGGCTCCGCGGACCAGGTCGCCCGCGTGATGGCGTTCCTGCTCTCCGACGCCGCCGACCATATCAGCGGGACCGAGATGTGGGTCGATGGCGCGGAGAGCCTGCTCATCGGGTAACCGCGAACCCGACATCCATTGCCGATTCATGCTTTCGGAAGGAACGATTCTCCGTGTCCACGAACACTACAGCGGGCGGTCAGTTTGCTGGCAAGGTTGCCCTGGTCACCGGCGCCGGGTCCGGCATCGGCAAGGCGGCGGCGATCGAACTTGGTCGCCAGGGAGCGAAGGTCGGCGTGCTGTCGCGCAAGGCCGCCGATGTCCAGGCGACGGTCGATGACATTGTGAAGGCTGGCGGTGAGGCGATCCCCCTCGTTGCGGATGTCACCAGCCAGGCGGCGCTCGAGGAATCCGTCGCTGCGGTCGAGCGGATGTGGGGACGTCTCGATGCGCTTGTTGTGAATGCGGGCGCGAACGGCCAGTTCGCGCCCGTGGACGACCTGACGTTGGAGGAGTGGAACCGAACGCTCGACACGAACCTCACGAGCACGTTCCTCACCACCCATGTGTCGGTGCCCCTGATGCGAAAGACCGGCGGTGCAATCGTCGTCATCTCGTCGGTGAACGGCAATCGCAACTTCGCCTATTCCGGTGCGGCTGCCTATTCGACCTCGAAAGCGGCGCAGGTCGCCTTCGCGAAGATGGTCGCCCTCGAACTTGCGAAGGATCGTATCCGCGTCAACGTGGTTTGTCCGGGAGCGATCGATACCGCAATCAACGGCAAGACCCTTCGCCGGAACACCGAGTCGATCCGTGTGCCCGTCCACTTCCCGGAAGGCGTGCATATGTATGACGGTGAGCCCGGTACCGCCGATCAGGTTGCCGAGCTGATCGCCTTTCTGCTCTCGGATGCGGCGGACCACGTCAGCGGTACGGAGGTCTACATCGACGCGGCGGAGAGCCTGCTCGTCGGATAACGGACCGCGCTGCGCCAGCGACATCGCGGAAAAGGAGTGGCCATCTGGTCACTCCTTTTCCGCGTGGAATGCCATGAACGGGCCGAAAACCCCCTTCCCGAACGAATCCTGTGACAGAAAGGGCGTACGTACATCTTGTACATGCGAGGGCCTCTTCGGGACAATTCATGAAGCGCCAAGGGCGGCGTCAAGAAGTATGAAGGGCCCCATCGGAGGATGGACCGAGGGGACGGGCTGACCCGTCATGATTCTGCTGCCCAGGCTTCGGCTATCGCACGACGATGCATCTTTCACCGGATGCATGACCCCAGTTCATTCTGCTTGCGCGGAGCGTCCTTTTCGGAGGACGGTGGGCTGGTGGGGAGGGAAGGCATGAGACACACCCGTACGCGCCGCCGTTGGCAGCACGTCTTCGGGCTGGTATTGATCCTGGCATTGGGCCTCGCCCCGGTGCTGTATCCGGTGGGCGTCTTCGCGGATGCTGGCAACGAGACCCCGGAGCCAATCGTCACCCCGACACCGACAACCGCGCCGGTTCAATATCGCATGGCGCTGACGGACCTCAACCTGCGCACCGCGCCGGACGAGACGTCCGACGTTCTCACGGTCGTTCCCGAGAACACGATTGTCGTCTTCCTCGGCCAGACCAGCGGTATGTATGCCGAGATCGAGTACAACGGCGTGTCCGGCTGGGTGGTTGCCCAGTACCTGCTCGAAGGGGTTGACGGCTCGGAGGTGCCGACGGTCGGCGTGACGGTGACGCCTACGGCGACGACTGCGCCGGTGCTGTATCGAACGACGCTGGCCGAGCTCAATCTCCGTACCGCTCCGGATGCGAACGCCGATATCTTGACGGTCATCCCGCAAGGCGCGGTGGTTACATATCTCGACCAGATGAACGGGATCTACGCTCAGGTCACGTACAACAACGCCACCGGCTGGGTGGTCGCGGAGTACCTGTCCGAAACCGGGGAGACACCGACCGCGACAGCTGGCGTTACGGAAACGACGACGCCCGGCACAGTGGAACCCACGGGGACGGCCACCGAAGTCCCGTCGCCAACGGGGACCGTGGAGCCGACCGGGACGGTTGCAACATCCACTCCGGAGACCGTCACCCCGACCGAGACCCCGGCCATTACCGAGACGGTTGTCACCAATCCGGAGCGTGTGCTGACCGAGAGTGTCAACCTGCGGGCGCAGCCGAACGCGAACGCTGAAATCATCACGATCCTGGACAAGGGCTTGACGGTGAATCTGACCGGGCGCACCAGCGGCCTCTACTCGGAGGTCACCGCCGGGAGCAGCACCGGCTGGGTCGCGACACAGTATCTCGCCGAGCCGGGCGCGGTGACGCCGACCTCCACCGCCGGGCCAACCGGCACCGCGACCACGGTCACGCCGACTGGCACTGCGACGACTCCTGCAGCCACCGAGACGCCCGCCACGACGACTCCGACCACCACGGCCGCACCGACGACTGGCCCGACCCAGGCGCCGACGATTCCGGCGGGCAACTCGTTGATCATCTGGCCGGTCAAGGGTGGCGAATGGGAGATCTCGCAGGGTTATCACGGCTCCAGCCACCAGAACGAATCGAGTCTGTGGCAGTATGCGGACTCGTTCGATATCGTCCGCAACGATGCCGAAACTGCTGGCCAGCCGGTCTACTCCCCGGTGAACGGCACCATTCGCTGGTTCGATCCCAGCACCGGCGGCATCTCGATCGACATGGGCGATGGCTATGCCTTCGCACTCTTCCACATGGATGTCGATCCCAGCCTCGTCGTTGGCCAGACGCTGACGCAGGGTCAGTACATTGGGACGATCGCGCAGCCGGGCGGCGGCGGCAACGGTGGCTTCCCGCATCTGCACCTCACCGTATGGGCGACCGACGACGGCGGCAACTGGAGCCGGACGGCGGTGCCATTCGTCGGCCAGCTCGCGATCTCCGGCGTAGAGTTCCCGGACACCGGGGCGTCCTACGAGCACACGGGCTATACCTTCAACCCCTGAGTTTGCGCACAGATCTGAACCTCAGATGGCCTTCCCGATTGCCGGGAAGGCCATCTGGGGTTCATGGGTGCATCCCGCCTACGCCGCCTCCGGCAAGCGGGCGCGCATGTCGCGAAGATGCCCGAGGCGGTGCCGAAGCATCGCACGATGCTTGCAGACCGGGTCGCCGAATTCGGCGGCAAAGCATTCGCAGTCGAACTCGGTGACCATGTAGGCGGCCTCGTCGTCCCGTTCGCTGGTGACGATCCAGGCGCCGGACCCCATCAGCTGCCGAAGCTGAAGCCCGGCCCGCTGCGCGCGTTCGAGGGCCTTCTGCCACCGTTGCGGAGTGTCGCTCCGGGACGGATGCGGTAGACGAGGGACGGATACCGGGCGGACCGGATCGAGGGCGGGCAGCACGCGATCGGCGGTACGTGGAAGCGGTCGGTTGGCGGGGGATGCGAGAAGCGTGGGCATGGGGTTCCTCCCTGGACGGCACACGGCGGTCATCTCGAACGGAACATTTGTTCTTCTATTATGTCACAGAATGGTGATTTCCGCAACCTGGGACACGTGGATGCAAACCCTGCCCGCAGGCAGGTTCCTGGTTGCGCGGGACGCGGTACCATAGACGAAACGCTCGCCTCCCCGCGTCCGATCCACTATTCGAGGACATCGCTCATGCCCAGATACGATTTCCAGTGCAAGACCTGCGGGGAGCTCTTCGAGGAAACCCGGTCCTTCGCCACGGCTGCCGATCCCGCCACCTGCCCATCCTGCGGACAACTCGCGCCGCGATTGTTGCGCATGCCCACCGTGCTACGCAGCACCTTCAGCGCGCCTGAACCGGCAGCGGCATCTGTGGGTGGTCCGGCCGTCCGGGACGATGGAGTGAGCGAGCCGCTCGACCCGACGAAACCGAATCCGGCCTGGCGGATGATCGGTGATGGGTGCCCCTGCTGCCCCGGTGGCCGACACATCATCCCGCCCAGAACCGGTGCGGCCGTCGCCGAACGTGGCTAGGGCAGGACGTACACGAGCCTCGCGGAATGGGTTTCTCCGCGGGGCTCGTGTCGTTTGGGCTCGTCATGCATGGCTTGTCGCCGGTGCTGTCGTATCAGCCAGCCGGGGATGCGACAGGACTTGCCGGACTGGCGGCGGGAGAGGCCGCGGGCGATGCCGATGGTGATGCTTCCGGAGTGGCCTGCATACCGGCGCTCGCCCCGTAGAGCATGAGCCCGGCGATCGCCGCAAGGATTGCAGCGGAGAGGGCATGTTTTCGCGCGCGGAATCCGGACCGCATTCTGGAGGATGCTTGGCCGGCAGTCTCTGGCGTCTGGGTTTGGGGGTGCATGGCGCTCTCCTGATGACCGGTGAAACGACGTCAGCAATGGCCATTGCCATGAAGCCAGTCTAGAGACTGCGGTGTGGCGAAGGGAATGGGCAGAGCCTCCAATTCGGGCAGCGTTGCGTTCTGGCTCGCTGACGAGCCAATGCGCACAAACCGGGACTGTCTTGCACAAATAGCGACCGGACAAAGGCAATCGGGGAACGGGTCTTCAGCACCGGTTGGAGACCCGTTCCTCTGGTCCGTTGCGATCATTTCGCCAGGCAGGATTGGAAACCGGTTTCGAGCAGGTGCCGGTCGAGGTTCCGGCCGATGAAGACCAGGCGATTGCGCGGCGCTTCCCCACCCCACGGATCGCCGAAGCTCCCACTGAAGAGCATGTGGATCCCCTGGAAGATGTAGCGTTCTGGCACTCCGTCGATGGCCAGCACGCCCTTCATGCGGAAGATGTCCGGACCCAGGGCCATCAACAGCCGTGCCATCCAGGCGTTGAGGCGGTCCAGGTCGAGCATGCCGGGAATTTCGATGCCGACCGAGGAGACCTCCTCGTCGTGCCGGTGCTGATGCCGAACCCCCCGTGTGGCAACAGGCGGATGCGCGTGGAAGCAGCCATCCTCATCGTCATCCGGATGGGCGACGGCGAACGGGACGTCGGGTGCCGGGATATCGCTCAGGATCGCGACGCGCTGCCCGGCAGGCAGGTCGAGCGCATACCGGTCTTCCGCGCCGTCGTGCGGCAGATGCAGTTCGACGAGTGTATTCAGCGGGACCTGCTCGCCCGCGTGGACGGGTACGGCGTCGCCTGACCACGCGATCGTGGCCTCCCGCAGAACTGACGCGAAGGGATCGTCTGCATCGGAGGAGACGGGCGCTACGTAGAGCTGGACCTGCTCGCCATCGCCGTGGTGATGGTGGTGATCGTGATCTTCACCGCATGAGCAGGGTTCGTCCGCGTGGTGGTCGTGATGATGGTCATGCTCGGCGTGGTGGGCGTGGTCGCCCGGTGCGTGCTCGTGGAGCTCGCCACCAAGCTGGAGCATGCTGCCCGCATCGAGTGCGAACAGGCCGCCCCAGACGAAGGGATACTCCGGCTCAAGCAGGGCCGGTTCGACCTCCAGCGCACGTTCGAGGTTGAATCCATCGATACCGAGGATCTCGTCGAGGTCGACCTGGGCATCCTGTGCCCGCACGATACGCGTGCCAGCGTTGACGGCCCGGATGCGGGCTTCCACCTCGTCGGCCTCCTCTGGAGTGACGAGATCGATCTTGTTCAGCACGATCACGTCCGCGAAGGCGATCTGCTCCTTCGCTTCCTGACTCGTGCCGAGGTGCTGGAGGAGATGCTTGGCGTCGACCAGGGTCACCACGGCATCGAGCCGCAGGTTCTCGTGCAGGTCCGGATCGACGAAGAAGGTCTGGATCACCGGGCCTGGATCGGCGAGCCCCGTCGTCTCGATGATGATGGCGTCGAAGGAAACATCGAGATCGAGCAGGGCAACGAGGATGCGGATGAGATCGCCACGCACGGTGCAACAGATGCAGCCGTTGTTCATGGAGAAGATCTCTTCCTCGGCGCCGATCACGAGGTCCTGATCGACTCCGACCTCGCCGAACTCGTTCTCGATCACGGCGATGCGCTTGCCGTGCTGCTCGTGCAGGATGCGGTTCAACAGGGTCGTCTTCCCCGATCCGAGGAAACCGGTGAGCACCGTCACCGGGATACGGGTGTCGATATCCTCGTCGTCCGCCAGGGCGGCGACATCCGAGCGAGTCTGTGTGGTGGTTGCGTTCATGGAGATGCCTTTCCGGCAAGGGATCGGATGCCTACAGGACGTCGTTCAGCGTCTTGCCGTGCGCCTTCAGCGCTGCGAGCAGGCCGCCGTGCTTGTCGATGGTGCGCAGCCCGGCGGCGGAGAGCGGAAGGCGCACGAAGCGATCCAGTTCCGGCACCCAGATCCGGTGCATCTGGACATTCGCGCGATAGACGCGGTTGGTTCGTCGCTTCGAGAATGAGACGTTATTGCCGAAGGTGGTCTTGCGCCCGGTGAGCGCGCAGGTGCCGGCCATGAGGTCCTCCATGATGGGGCGAAGCGGTGACGATGGAGATGCAGCGAGGGTGTCGGATTCCCTGTCATCTCCGAGTTGACTATCATATCGATACTCTGTATCACTTATCAAGATTCCGGGGATAGCCCGCCCGGTCATCTGCAAGGAGATTCATTTCCATGGCACGCAAGAAGGCCGATCGCCTGCCGGTCACGATGCAGAGCACCGAGAGTTCGCATCGCTATCTGACCGAGAAGAACCGTAAGAACGATCCGCAGCGTCTCGAATTGCGCCGCTACGATCCCGTTGTCAAGCGGCACGTCCTCTACCGCGAGACGCGGTGAAGCCGCCGCATCGAAAGGAGCTCCCATGAAGGTCCTCAACTCGCTCCGGTCCGCCAAGAAGCGCGGAACCGGCACCCAGGTGGTCCGCCGTTGCGGTCGCGTCTACCTGATCAACAAGCGGAACCCGCGCCTGAAGGCCCGGCAGGGATAGCGCGTCGTTGCGCGTTCCTACCGTATCCGCGTCCCCGGCATGGACCTCCATGCCGGGGACGATTGCGTTTGTGGACTCATCGCTGCCCGAAGAAAGGACTCCCGCCATGCACCTGCGACCCGCCACCGATGACGATCTACCCGCGATCCTGCGCATGGCCGAGGAGCTCGGCCGCGAAGATGGCGCGGCTCACGGCATTGGGACGAACCCGGACTGGGCGCGGGACCGGGGCGCGGACCGGCTTGCCGTCGGGGTCTTTGCAGCGAACGCACAGGGCATCCGCTTCTACGAGCGGGTCGGGTTTGCGTCATACGAGGTGGTCATGGAGCAGCCGGTTTACCAGGACTGAGTGATCGTGGGAGCCGGTTTCGCGTTCGTGGATGACGTGGTACGCTCCACGCCACGAATCGTCTGTCTCCGCCCATGCCGCGCCCGTCCATCCCCGGATGGGACGCGGAGGAGTGCCATCCTCTCATGGTGTCCGCGTCTCCCGCCGTCATGCCACGTCCGCTCCAACTCGGCGTGAGCTTTCGCCTGCCGAATGATGTCTTTCCGTTCGAGCGTACTGCCGCCTGGATCGCCGAGCACGCCTTCTCGGGCGTGATGCTGGGGACCGATCCCGACTGGACTGACGCCGAGACTGCCCAGGTCGGCGAGGTTTACGCCCGGCAGGGGCTGGAGATCTTCGAGGTTGCTGCCTACACCAGCGTGATCGACCGCGACGAGGCGAAGCGCCGCCAGAACATCGACGCCATCAAGCGGCGGATGCGTCAGGCGGAGATCGTCGGGGCGCGTTGCGTCGCCTCCACCAGCGGCACTGCGAACGAGCCGTCTCCCCATCCAGAGACCCGCACGCAGGCATCGTGGGACATGCTGATCGCCGCCGTGCGCGAGATCCTGAAGGTCACGCCGGAGGGCGTTTCCTTCTGCATGGAAGCGTGGCCGCCGACGCTCGTCTACGACATCCCCACCTACGAGCGCTTCTTTGCGGAACTCGGCGATCCGCGCGTCGGCATGATCTTCGACCCGGCGAACCTGGTCACGATCGACACCTACTTCCACACCGGGCGGCAGATCGACGAGACCTTCGATGCCTTGGGGGACCGCTTCGTGGCGGCCCACTGCAAGGACATCGAATGGGTCTCCGGCTTCTCGCAGACGGCCCTGAAGGAGGTGGTGCCGGGCCGCAGCGTGCTCGACTACGGCCCGTTCCTGCGCCGCACCGCCGCGCTCGGCCACGAGATGCCGCTCATCATCGAACACCTGGCCGATCCGCTCGATGTCGAGGAAGCCGCCGCCCATATCCGCGCGGTTGCGGCGGCGGAAGGGCTGACATTCGCCTGACCGGCGACAGGGGAGGCGGGCGCATGGCATCGACACCTGTGAAGGGTATCCTCATCGGCGCGGGCGGTTTCGGCGGTGCCTGGGTTCGCGCGTTCCTGCCCGCAATGATGGACGCGGACCGCGTGCGCATCGTCGGCATCGCGGACGTGAACGTGGAGACGCTGGCGCAGGCCGGCGACCTGCTTGGCGTGCCGGAGGAGGCGCGCTTCACCGATCCGCTGGACCTGATCGCCTCGACCGATGCCAAGGTCGCCTTTGTCGTCATCCCGCTTGCCGCACGCACGCCGGTGGTCCGTGCTGCTGCCGAACGCGGCATCCACGTCCTGTGCGAGAAACCGGTCGCCGCCTCCTGGACGCAGACGCTGGAGATCGGCCGGATCGTGCAGGCGGCTGGCATCAAGTTCGCGATCATGCAGAACTCCCGCGAACAGAACCGCATCCGGACACTGAAGGCGATCATGCAACGTCCGGAATTGCGGAACGTGAACCTGATCGAATGCCGGTTCGCGGTGAATTACACGATCGAGACGGCGGGTGGCGCCTTCCGTCACCAGATCCCCGACGCGTTCATCTATGAGGGCGCAGAGCACCACCTCGACCAACTGCGCAACCTGACCGGCGCGGAGGCGGGGTGGGTGCAGGGATTCCAGTGGGGGATGCCGTGGAGCACCTTCGGCGTCCTCACCTGCCTGTCGCAGCTGATCCGGATGACGAACGGCACGATGGTCCAGTACACGATGAATCACATCGAGTGGGGTCATCAGAACGGCTGGCACGAGGAGTACTATCGCGTCTCGACCGAGGGCGGTACGCTCACGCTCGATGCCGACAACACGATCCGCCTGGCGCGGGAGGGGCCCGGACAGGGTGAGGTAGCCATCGCGTTCGAGCCGATCGATGGCGAACCGGAGGAGCACATCGCCCTGATCGGCACCTTCCTCGACTGGGTGGAAGGCGGCGATGCGCCCTTCAACACCTTCGCCGACAATGTGAAGATGATGGCGCTCACTTTCGCAGCGGTCGAGGCGACACACACGGGCGCCCGCGTCGATGTCCAGGCGATGCTGGATGCTGCGGTTGCCAGTGGCGAGCTTCGCTAATGTATATCCGTAATTCCGTCTCTCGCGATTGGAGGCAACGATGCCCGTGATGCGCAATTCGCCCCAGCAGCCGGACTGGGTGGCATGGTCGAATTTCGGTTTCGGCACCGTGACCGACGCGGACGCCTTCGACCGGCACTTCCACGATGCCGACGAGTACTGGGTGATCCTCTCCGGGTGCGCTCGCGTGCTGAGCAAGGACATCGAATACGAGGTCGGGCCGGGCGACATTCTCTGCACGAAGATGGGCGACGAGCACGATATCCTCGAAATCCTGGAAGGTCCGTTGCAGACGTTCTGGTTCGAGGACGAACTGAAGGGCCGGCGGCGACCCGGTCACCTGCATCGCCCGCAGGACGCGCCGTAAGGGACACATCGGACAGGGAGGTCCGCACATGGTCACCATTGCATTGGTCGGCACGCTCGACACGAAGGGACACGAATACGCCTTCGTCCGCGAGCGCATTCGCGCGCAGGGCGCGGAGACCCTGCTGATCGACACGGGGACGCTCGGTACACCTTTGGTCGAGGCCGACATCTCGCGGGACGATGTCGCGTCTGCCGCCGGGACGACCGTCGCGGCGCTGGCGGGGCATCACGATCGGGACGCCGCTATCGCCACGATGGGGCACGGTGCGCGAACGATCGTTTCCGGCCTCGTCGATGAGGGACGCATCCACGGTGTGCTGGCGCTCGGCGGGTCGAGCGGATCGACGCTCGCCGCGACGGTGATGCAAGCGCTGCCGATCGGCTTTCCGAAGCTGATCGTCTCCACACTCGCGTCGGGTGACACCCGGCCATATGTCGGCAATGTCGACATTGCAATGATGTCCTCCATCGTCGACATCGCCGGGCTGAACCGCCTCTCGGAGCCGATTCTGGCCAACGCGGCGGGTTCGATCGTTGGAATGGCGGAGGCGCACGCTGCCTTCACGCCGTCTGCTGCCACCAGGCCACTGATCGGTGCGACCATGTTCGGCGTCACGACGCCGGCAGTCACGGTGGCGCGCGAACGGCTGGAGGATCTGGGGTACGAAGTGCTGGTCTTCCACGCGACCGGTGTTGGCGGCGACACGATGGAGTCGCTGATCGCCTCCGGTGTCATCACCGGCGTGCTCGACCTGACAACGACGGAGTTTGCCGACGCCCATATCGGCGCGACGCTCCCCGCCGGACCGGAACGCCTGCTGAGCGCCGGGCGCGCGGGTTACCCGATGGTCGTCTCGATCGGCGCGCTCGACATGGCGAACTGGGGACCGATGGAGACGGTACCCGAGCGCTTCCGCGACCGCAATCTCTTCCGCCACAATGCGAGTATCACCCTGATGCGCACGACGCCAGAGGAGAACGCCGCGATCGGGCGCGAGATTGCGACGCGCCTCAACCAGGCGACCGGTCCGGTGACGGTGATGATCCCGCACGGCGGCGTCTCGGCTATCGACGTACCGGGCGCAGCCTTCCACGACCCGGAGGCCGATGCCGCCCTGATTGCAACGCTGAAGGAGACACTCGATCCTCGCATTGTCGTGATCGAACGGGATGAAGATATCAACGATCCGGCCTTCGCCACGGCGGCGGCGGACGAGCTGCACCGCTTGTACGCCAATACGTAACGACGTGGCATTCATGACGCCGCGCAACGAGCTTGCCACTCTGTCATCCTGAGCAGAGCGAAGGACCTCCGTGCGAAGCACAATCGGCCACAGGCCGATACTCGCCAGTTTTTCCGCTGAACGGCGAACCAAACGAAAGGACACCCTCCAATCATGGCCCTGAGCAGGACAGAAATCCTGAACCGTTTGCACGACCAGATCGAGCGCGGTCAGCCCATCCTCGGCGCGGGAGCCGGTACCGGTCTCTCCGCCAAGTGCCTGGAAGCTGGCGGCGTCGACCTGATCGTGATCTACAACTCCGGACGCTTCCGGATGGCCGGACGCGGCTCCCTCGCCGGGATGATGCCCTACGGCGACGCCAACGCGATCGTCGTGGACATGGCGTCCGAAGTGCTGCCGGTCGTGAAGGAGGTGCCGGTGCTGGCGGGTGTCTGCGGCACCGATCCCTTCCGGCTGATGCCCGTCTTCCTCAGGCAGATCGCGGCAATGGGCTTCTCCGGCGTCCAGAACTTCCCGACGGTCTGCCTCTACGACGGCCTCTTCCGCACGAACCTGGAGGAGACCGGCATGGGCTACGCACTGGAGGTGGACATGATCCGCGAAGCGCGGTCGCTCGACCTCTTCACCTCGCCCTACGCCGCCACGGTGGAAGAGGCCGAGGCGATGGCCGATGCCGGCGCGGACATCGTGGTGGCGCACATGGGGCTCACCGCATCCGGGTTGATCGGTGCGGGCACGACGATGTCGCTCGACGATGCGGTGACGCGGGTGAAGGCCATCCACGATGCGGCGAAGGCCGTCCGCGACGACGTGATCGTGCTCTGCCATGGCGGCCCGATCGCGCAGCCGGAGGACGCGCAGTACATCCTCGACCGTGTGCCGGGTGTTGCTGGATTCTACGGTGCATCGAGCATCGAGCGGCTGGCGTCCGAGGTCGCGCTGATCGAGGCGACGAAACGATTCAAGAACACGCATTTCGCCGGGGTATGATTTCCCGTACTTCCGGAAAGGAACAGATGATGAGCGACACGCAGGACAAACTCTCGACCAGCCAGCCGATCGACCGCGATGCCTTGCCGACCGACGGCTTCGACTGGGGCATCATCAAGTGGCTGGTGAACCGGGATCAGCCGGGCGGCGCCGTGATGACGATGGGCGAAGTCGTGCTGGCGCCAGGCCAGGGTCACAGCCGGCACAACCATCCGGATGCCGAGGAGATCCTCTACGTCATCTACGGTTCCGGCGAGCAGATGGTCGACGACGATACGCCCTACGCGATCCGTCCGGGCGATGCGATCTATATTCCGAAGGCGGTGTTCCATTCGACGCTGAACACCGGCTGGGAGCCAATGAAGCTGATCGCGATCTACAACCCCGGCGGCTCCGAGAAGGGGATGCGGGAGCTGCCCGACTTCCGGCAATTCGCGCCGGGCGAGACGCCGAAACTCGGCTAATGCCTTCCTTTTCGCCCATAAGCGCCGGACCTGCCTTCACGGCAGGTCCGGCGCTTATCGTTCGGGTATCGATCAGTCCGCACCGGTTTCAGCGCCCTGTGGCGCGAAGATCCAGCGGATGCCATCGGCGAAGGTGCCGCGCCACCACGCGTCATCGTGGCCGCCAACGACCTCACGGTAATGCGTGTCGTAGCCCTTCAATGCCAGGATGTCGCGAAGCCAGCGGTTGCCGAACGTCTGCCAGATACGTGCGGGCGGCGGCCCGTTCTCGACATTGCCGCATTCCTGGAAGATCCGGATCGGTACGCGTTCCGATTGCATGAACGCGTCGATGAGGGTCGGGATCTTTGCATCCTCGCCAACCGGCTGCTCCCGGGTCCAGCCAGGGTTGTCGTATCCGCCCAGCACCGTCGGGTGCATCCAGCACGATCCCGACTGCACGAAGGCGTTGCCGAAGACATCGGGGTGATGCAGCGCCGTCCAGCCAGAACAGAGGCCGCCGAAGCTGCGCCCGTTCAGCGCGGCCTTTGCCGGATCGTCGCTGAGGTGGAATTGCCCGCGAAGCCAGGGCACCAGTTCGGTGGCGATCGCGCGGGAGAAGGCGGGGTTGCAGGTCAGTTCCTCGTTGCGGATGCCGATCTGGTTGACGAGGATCGCCACCATTGGCGGAATCTCCCCCGCAGCGATCAGCCGGTCGAGGACGCCGGGGGCGCTATGCCATTCCTCACCGTCGAAGATCACGACGAAGGGATATGGCTCACCATCGGCAGTGAATCCCGCTGGGGTGTGAACCCAGATCGGCCGCTCGTTCCCGAGGATCTCGCTGCGGAACGTCAGGGCATGCGTCTCACCACGGGGTGTATCCGGACGGTCCCCCAGCCACGGATACACCGGCGCGTCCGGCATCACGAGATGCGGCACCTCGCGCTTCGGCGTCCAGTCCGCGATATCCACATGTGCGTTCAGCGGATCGGATTCCGCTTCCGGAGCCTGCGCGTCGGCGTATGTCACGAAGAAGTGATAGCTGCATCGCAGGTCGCGCCGTACCCACCAGGTGAGTGCCCAGATATCGGTGCCCTCGATCTTCGCCAGCTGCCGCTCCGCAGGCCCCCTCCAGCTGCATGGCTCCCACACCGAGATCGACGCCACCGCCCGCTTCCCCTCGCGATAGAGGAAGGTGACGAGACCGTGATCGGGATGGTTGTCGTCCAATTCGATCAACGGTGTGCCCTGCTTTGCGATCTCGTCCCAGAATGCCTCTACACGGGCTTCGTCCACTCTTCCGGCGACCAGGGCCTGCAATCTTGGACTCTCGAACGCCTCCCCGGTGTGCTGTGTCACGCATCGCTCCTTCAGGTTGCCTTGGATAACTGGTTTCGCAGGATCGTCCCTGAAACTGGCAGAAGTATAGCTGAGTACTTTAGTCTGGTATCTGGGATGTTTTGTATCGCGTCTGATCGGTCGATCGAGTGTTGGCAGGAGGGTACCTTCGGATGGAGCACGTTCGTCATATCAGTCGCCGCCGCTTCTCGGAAGCTGCTGGTGGTGCAGGCCTTGCTGGCGTCGCGCATGCGCTCGGCGGAGGCATCACGTTCGCGCAATCTGATGCGACCCCGGCGGCCAGTCCGGCCGCAAGCCCTGCGGCTGAACTCTCCTTCACGCTGGGTGTCGTCGACACGTTGCTGGGCGAGGTAACCCTGCCGGAGAACCCGCAGCGGGTCCTGTGTATCAATGACGGGCCGGTCGATACCATGCTCAACCTTGGGTTGGTGCCGATTGCCACCGGCTTCAGCTACGGCGATGAAGCCGGTGGCGACCAGGCGGTCATGAGCTACCTGCAACCGCTGGTGCCAGAGGGCGCCGAGATCACGTACGTCGGCGGTTGGGATGACTTCGACGTCGAAAAGGCCATCGCTCTCAAGCCTGACCTGATCCTCGCCGAGGGCCGCGAGCGATTCACCGGTGCGACCAAGGCCGATGCGGAAGCTGACCCCAACGTGCAGGCGCTCCTCCGCATCGCTCCCCTGGTCATCCCGAAGGACATCGAGACCGAGGATCCGCTCGGCTTGCAGTATTTCGAGTACAGCCATCTCCTCTGGAGCCACTGCCTTGGCAAGCTGGACGAAGGGCAGGCGCTGCTCGATGCCCAGCGTGAGAAGACAGCCCAGCTTGCGGTCGACATGGCTGACCACGAGGGCGAGACCTCGATTGTCTTCCGCCCGACGCCGGACTTCCCGCTCGTGATGTCGCAGAAGTGGTTCACCGGTGTCCTCCTGCACCGGGTCGGGATCGTCGGCAACGAGTACGCCGAGAGCGTTCCGTATCCGCACAGCGGCAAGAACCTCAGCCTGGAGCAGATGGACAAGCTGGACGCCGACTGGATCTTCATCGCGCCGCGCTTCTCTGCCGAGATGTCCGCGGATCGCGACGCCCTTGTTGCCACCTACATGGAGAATCCGCTCTTCGCGGCACTCCCGGCGATTGTGGATGGCCAGTACGGACTGGTCGATGGCCAGGTCTGGAGTGGCGCGAACAGCATGGTCGCGGCCGACATCATCCTCGACAATATCCGGAACGTGATCGTCGATGGTGTTCAGGACCAGACTTCGGCGTAAGACGTGTCCACAGGCGAACGGGAGGCCCAGCGTCCTGGGCCTCCCGTTTTCGTTCGTGCAGGGCCACACTGCGTGGCTCAGGGCTTCGGGTGCGCCACGAAGAAGTCCCAGATCGTCGTTGTCGCGTCGAAACCCTGGAAGGGTGCGTCCGCGCCGCGTCTCGTCTTGAACGACGGGGCGACGCTCGTTCTCGGCCATTGGTGCCCGGCCCCGGCGATGGAGATCAGCTCGACGGTCCGGCCGTCGGCGCAGGTCGCGATCGAGGTCGTCACGTCGCCGTCGATCGTCTCGGTTGGCGTCATGCAGTCGTCCACCTGCTGCCAGAACGAGATCACCTGCGGCACGGCGGGTCCGTCGACCTGGGCGAACCCCTCCCCGCGGCTACCGTCGAATGGCACATTCGTATCCGCGAGGCCGTGAATGTGGATCACGGAAACGGGGGACGGCTTCGTGCAATCGACCATCATCGTTCCCGACACCGGCGCGACCGCCGCGAAGATCGTGCTCTCGCAGGCAAGGCGATAGGCCATCATCGCGCCGTTCGACATCCCCGCCGCATAGATGCGCTTTGGGTCGATCGGCATCGTCGTCTCGATCTCCTTCACCATTGCGTCGATGAAGCCGACATCGTCCACATCGGTCGCGGATGGTTGTCCGCAACAACTCCCCGCGTTCCACGCCTTTCCGTCTCCGTTCGGGTAAGCGACGACGAATCCCTGCTCGTCGGCCAGGGCGTCCCAACCATAGGCGGATTCTGCCTGCTCGGCGCTGCCGAATCCGCCGTGCATCATGACGACCAGTGGCGCCGGGCTGGTGACATTCTCCGGGACGTAGAGCCGGTAAAGCCGGTCGGTTCCGTCCCAGGTCAGATGGCGCTCGCTCGATGCGCCCGAGGGAGTGGGTGTCGCCGCCTGCGCGCCGGCAAGGCCGGGGACGAGCGCGGCCAATGTCAACGCCACGGCCAGGAGCGATGCGACCAGTGGGCGGGTTGGATGCCGTTCGATCATGAACGCAGTCACGGAGGATTCCTTTCGGGGTGCCCGAGGATTGGTTTCATGCAGGGCGCCCGGTTGGCGCCTGTTGAAAACAGCCTATCGGCACCGCCGTAAAGCCTTCGTAAATCCGCGTTTGGATACCGGCGCGATTCCCCGAACGCAATCAGGGGATGCATCATGCGATGCATCCCCTGGTTCCCAACTGAAATACCTACCCGGCGACTTCCGCGGGCAGATCCAGGGCCAGCAATCCCGCGCTGAAGATCGTGTCGGCGTCGATGCCCAACTTGCGATAGAGGGCCTGCCGGGCGGCGGACTGGCCGAACTCGTCCATACCCAGCGGCACGACCGGCGCCCCGAATGCCCCGCCTAGGAATGCGAGCGAATGCGACGCGCCGTCCTGGATCGTGACGATCGGCGCTCTTCGCTCCGCTACGGGAATCAGGGTCTCCAGTTGGCCGAGATCGAGCGGCGCGTGAGCGTCAGCCATCTGCTCCTTGCGGGCAGCGCGGATTTGCGCGTAGAGCCGTTCCGGGCTGGTGATGACGAGGACATTGGCCGCCACCCCCTCCTCAGCCAGGCGTTTCGCGGCTGCGACCGCTTCTGGCACCATGATGCCGCCGACCGCGATCTGCACGACCGCATCCGCCGGAATCGACGGATCGGCTGCGCGGGCATCGATCAGGCGATAGCCGCCAGCGAGGGCCTGTCGCCGCAGTTCGGCCTCACCGAGGCGGGCCAGTGGTTCGTCCAGCAGCTTCTGGTCGATCGACTTGGTGGAGAGGCGCAGGTAGGTCGATTTTCCATGCGTTCGGTCGCAGCACTGGCGCACGGCTTCGAGCAGCATCCAGTCGACCTCCCGTGCGAAGGCCGGTTCGTAACTGATCAGATTCGGCAGCTCGATTCCCAGCGAGACGGTGACGGAGCTTTGATGCGCACCCCCCTCCGGACTGAGCGACGACCCCGCCGGGGTGCCTGCAACGATCATCTTGGCGTCGATATAGAGTCCGTAGATGAACGCATCGAGACCGCGACAGATGAAGGGATCGTAGACCGTGCCGATGGGAATCAACGGTTGCCCGTTGATCTCCGCGGACTGGCCGAATTGCCCGAGTGCCGAGAAGAGGTTCATCTCGGAAATGCCGAGCTCGATGTGCTGCCCGGATGGTGACGGTTGCCAGCGGAGCATGCGCGGCTCGCCGGTATCGTAGTCCTTCGCCGCCTCGTGATCGAAGACGCCCGCCTTGTTGATCCAGCCCGCCAGGTGCGTCGAGGTCGCCACGTCCGGCGAGAGTGTCACCAGGCGCTCTCCTATCTGGGGGATTTCGCCGAGGCGCAGCAACGTGCGGCCGAAGGCCTCCTGGGTAGAGGTCGCGTTCGGATGACGGGTCGCCAGGTCTCCGGGCACGTTCGCCGCATCGAGGTCGATGCCGAGCGCCTCGTGTTCGAGCCGCTTTGCCGCATTCGTGCACCATGCGCCAGCATCGGAATCCACAGGGAAGACGTCCCAGACCTGATCCTCACCGATGCCCATCTTGGTCCGGACTTCATCGATCTGGGCGTTTGTGAGCAACTGGGAGTGATTCATGGGATCGCCGGCGATCGGCAATCCGTAGCCCTTCACCGTGTAGGCGAAGATCACCGTTGGGCGGTCCGGCACGGCATCGGCCTGCTGGAGCACTTGCAACAGCTTCGGCAGGTCGTGACCGCCGAGGTTGGCGACGATCGCCGGAAGCTGGTCGTTCGGGACCTCCTTCAGCGCCGCGAGGATGGCGTCGTGCAGCGCACGGTCGGCGACATCGGCCATGCGACGGCGGATTTCCGCGCCATCGGCGATGCGGATGAGTGCCTGGTATTCCTCGTTCGGCATGGTGTCGATGCGCTGGCGGATGGCTTCCCCGCCTGGTGCGTTCATCACGGCCTCCAGCGAGGTGCCGTACTTCGCTTCCAGGACCTCCCAGCCGGCGCTGGCGAAGAGGCGCTTCAGCTTCGACGCCTTGATGCCGGGAATCACGCGGTCGAGGCTCTGGCGGTTGAGGTCCACGATCCAGATCACGTTGCCGAGCCGTGTGAGGGTGTCGTCGATCACGGCTTCCCAGATGTTGCCCTCGTCCAATTCCGCGTCGCCGAGCAGGGTGATGAAGCGGTTGCTGGTCACCGAGCCGAAGTGGAGTTCGGAGTAGGCAGCCGCGAGCGAGGCGAAGAGCGGAGCCACGGCGCCGACACCGACCGAGCCAGTGGAGAAATCGACCGGGTCCGGGTCCTTCGTCTGCGACGGATACGATTGGAGCCCGCCGAGCTCGCGGAGCGTGGTGAGATACTTCCGGTCGAGGTTGCCGAGCAGGTACTGGATCGCATGGAAGACCGGCGAGGCGTGCGGCTTCACCGAGACGCGGTCGCCGCCCTTCAGGAACTGGAAGTAGAGCGCCGTCAGGATCGTTGCCACCGAGGCGGACGATGCCTGGTGTCCTCCCACCTTGGTTGGCTTGTCCGGATTCGGCCGCACATTGTTCGCGTGATGCACGATCAGGGTGGAAAGCCACAGCACCCGCTGCTCGATCTCCCGCAATGTGGCAAGCTGATCCGCGCTCAGCCCGATTCCTTCGTCTTCGCCGCGCGGCGGCACATGCATCATCGTCGCCATCCTGCTGGCTCCTTCCTGGCACCGGGGCGTCAGCCGTGTGCGTCACACGGTCTGTTACCTGACTCCGACCACAAAAAACCGCTCCTCATCGAGGAGCGGGGGACCATCCCCGGAACACGTCGACAAAACCGCTATGTGCGGTCCTCACGCATTCCCATCCGATGCCGGATGCCTCCTCCCTCTGACGCGAAGGGATGCGGCGCGGGTATTTCCAGGGCGCCTGACTTCCGCCATAGTGACGATCACAGTTGCGCGACAGCTCCGGTCTTGCACCGGATTCCCCTGGCGCAATCCAGCGTATGTGCCAGACTGCGGGCTGCGCCCGGAGGCGAGCAACGCTATCGTCCCATCCCTCAGGCAAAGGTGTCAAACGCTTGTCGTCGTCCATGCCTGGAGCGCGATCCGAACCGGTCGTCGCGGTGGGGCAGGGTGTTGCGGGGTCGGCCCAGGCGGCAATAGTGCGTGGGGACGCCGCATTGTCGTTACCATGATGTGCGGGGACCATATCGGGCATCCGGTCGCCTCGGCGTCGCGACCAGCACGCGATGTGAAGATGGTACACGCAGTCGCCGTGGTTGGGAACGCACACGAACGGGCAGACCTGGTATCCGGATGCGCCATCCATGCTATCGCGACGGTATGGAGCATCTGGCATAAATCTGCAACAGGAGCTGCCGCCCATCGCGGCGTTCTGCCCATTCAGCTTGCATCTGTGAACAGGAGCGCGCATGTCGGATACACACGATCTCGTTATCCGGGTTGTTGCCATGCAGGGCGACACCAATCCCGATGGAGACATGTTCGGCGGCTGGGTTATGAGCCAGATGGATCTTGGCGCATGGATTCAGGCGCGCAAGCATACGCGGCACCGGGTTGTCACCGTCGCGGTGGAGAACCTGGTCTTCCACAAGCCGGTTTTCGTTGGCGATTGCGTGCTGGTCTACGCCACTACCGCCAGGCTCGGGCGCAGCAGCGTGACGATCGAGATCGAGGTGATGGTCGAACGCAAGGAGAGTCGTGAGGTGGAACGCGTTACCGAAGGGCGATTCATCTTCGTGGCGATCGACGAGGCATGGACGTCCGTCCCGCTCATCGCGATGGCGGAACCCGCATCGCTGTCCGGGGAGCGAGCTCAGTAGATGCGGGCTGTGCGCATGGCCCGGAAGGCGAAGATGGCCGCAATCGTGGCCGAGGCGGTCGCAGCCATCACCCCCATTCGGCGCGGACCGCTTCGGCGCCTGCTGGGGCGACCATGTCGATCTCCAGCCAGGTGGTGCCTGCCGCCAGGAAGGCGACGATCGTCGTCACGAATCCGGCGGTGGCGGGGGACGCCTGATCGGTCCGGACTGCCACGATGGCGAACGCGATCAGCGCCACAATGGCGGCGGCAAGCAGCACCCAGCCGTCGGTCGCGAACCCGGTATCGTGTCCGTACCGAACCTCGGTCGTGTCGGGCGGGCGCATCTGGTAGTGCATCCACGGAGCGAAGCAGAAGCCGACCGCGGCGAGATTGCCGCCAATCGCCAACGCCAGGTCGACGAGTCCGATCCGGCGGTCTTCGTTCTGGATAGTTTCGCCTACGCTCCGGCGGTAGTCGCTGAAGACCGCCGATCCCGAGGTCGATGGGGTGGAGCGATTTGTGGGTTCCGGCATGGCATGTCCCTCGCATTCACCAGGCGATGCGCGATGGATGTATTCCGGTGTACGCCGGGCCTGTGGCGGAGTATCGGTCCGGATCACCCGCCGCCGTCGTTGGGCGGCGGTGGCGGCGCATCCTCGTCGTACTCCCAGTCGGTATCGTCGCCCGGATCGCCGCCATCGCTCCCGTTCGGCATCGGCGGGTATTCGGAATACCCAGCAGCGACCAGCGCAAGGCGTTGTTCGATCCAGGTCGTCCAGTCTTCGTCGGGAACGCCCATCGCCATCAAGGCGAGCGGACGCGGGCCGCTATCCAGGAAGATGACGCCAACATCGTTGACCGCATCCTCCAGATTTCCCGGCTTATCCAGCGTCACCACGTCACCGTCCAGCAGCGCCGGAATCCGGTCGCGGATGGCGTTGGCCATGAGCAGGTCCGCCACCTGTCCACTCACCCACGGCGAAATCAGCGTATCGTGGACGATGGCGAGGTTGTAGCGCGCCATATCGAGCGGCGTGGAGATGTTCACCGGCCCGAGCTCGAATTCGGCCTCCAGGTAGGCGATTGCCGCGTCCACCTCTTCCTTCGTGGAATCGACGGTCGGTGTCGGCGGCCACCAGTCCAGATCCTCCTTCTGCGCAAAGAGCACCGTCCGGTCCATGCCGATCGCGCGCGCCGTGGCATTCAGCGATTCGACATTGGTGAGATCGAGCAATGTATGGGCGCAGCCGTTGCTGGAATAGACCGCGACTCCGACGAGATATTCCTCGAGTGGATAGGAGGACCCGATCTGGTCGGTCGAGAAATAGTTGTCCCCACTGTCGCCCAGGTTGTAGGCGGTGAGCTCGAAGTAATCGTCGAGCGCGAACTCACCGTGCTCCACGCGGCTGAGAACATCGGCGATCAGGACGACCTTGTAGCAACTGGCGGTAATGAACGGCGTGGTGCCGTTGATCGAGACCACCACGGAGCCATCGGACTCCAGGACGACGACACCGTAGACACCGACCTCGCCCTCGACCAGGCCGGATGCCAGCTCCTGTTCCATCGTCTGGGGGATGTCGGTCACGGGTTGTGCGGGCGACATGGATGTCGGGGTCGCGACTGGAGAGGCTTCGATTGTCGCAGGTGGTGTGATGTGCGGCGTCGCCACCGGGCTCGTCACCGGTCGCGGTTTGTTCGGTGCGGTGGGCAATTGGGCGGTCGTTGTTGCGGTTGGCTCCGGAGTCGGCGATTCCTTCTTCGAGGTTCCACATCCCGTGAGGACCGCTACTCCGAGCCCGGAAGCGATGAGCATGGAACGACGGGAGGCGAGACGGGCGGGGATCTCGATCATTGGGCATGTCCGGAAGGATTCGGGCGTCAACGCAATGGAGATCGGACGCCGGGTTCGATGCAGACGAGGGCAACCGGGGAGCCTGATAGCGAGTGACGATGCACGTACGGTGAGCTGATGGCGAAACGACGGAGATGAATGCAAAGTGCCTCGGCGAGCACGCGTGTCCCGGTTCATCCTACCCCGGAATGTGTCAAACAGTCACGAGTTTCGCCCGGTCATTCGAGCCATCCCGGATGGGCCTGACCGGGCACCGTCCTTTCCCGTCGCCGACCCTGAAAGGATCTCCAGCAAACTCACAGGATTCGAGCAGCCAACCTTCAGTTCGGGCGGCCATACTGGGCATCAGTCGGAACGGAGAGCCGGTCGTGGCTTTCATTCCTCCGGACCGGCGACATCATCGACGACGATGACCACGTACCGACCGGTGTTCGATCGCCGAACCTCGTTCAGGAGAAACCCGATGTCCCGATTCGTTTCCCCGATTGTCAGCAGCCCTCGCCGGTTCTTCGCCACGTCTGCCGTTGCAATGGCGTTGACAGTGTCCACGGCTTCGGCCTTCCTGCCGGGCACGACCCTCGCGGATTCCACCGCCACGGACGTAACCGGAACGCCTGCTGCCACGATGTGCCCGATGACCAGCGACAATGTGCCGGAAGCGGCCTCCACCGCCGGATCCGTCTTCACGCTGGACGCCTCGAACAGCACTGCTACCTACACCGTGCAGGAGGTGCTGACCGGACAGGGCGACGCCACCGCGATCGGCACCACAAATGCGCTGATTGGCACCATCCTGCTCGATGACGGCGGTGCACCGGTCCCCTGCTCGGTGGTGTACGTCGACCTTCGTACCTTGAAGACGGACGAGGACCGTCGCGACAACCAGGTCCAGAACGTCCTCGAAACCAGCACCTATCCGCTGGGCACGTTCATCGTCACCGGGACCGAGGACCTGGACGGCGCCGTGAACGATGGCCAGGAGCACACGTTCAAGATCGTCGGCGATCTCACGATTCATGGTGTCACGAAGCAGACGACCTGGGACGCAACGGTGAAGGTGGACGGGAATACGCTGACCGGCAACGCCACGACCACGATCACCTTTGGCGACTTCGGGATGGACGCGCCGGTCTTCGGTCCGGTTGCCTCGATCGAAGACGAGTTCCAGCTGGCGATCGACCTGACCGCGACCAAGTAGCGGGCGCCGCGACCTGCCGGGATCGGGAGCTCCCCTTGCGGGAGACCCCGATCCCCTCCCGCATCCGCCAGCGGACGCATGGCGGGGTGTCCGGAAAGGAGGGTGAGTCATGAAGGCAGCCATCAAGCGACATCCGATCATCGCCTGGATCAGCCTGGTCGTGGTCGTTTTCGCCATCGCGTTCGGTTCGTACATGACCTATCTGGCTTACCAGGTGGATGCGTTGCCGTGGCAGACCGTGCCGACGCCCTATGCCGGCCCGGCCTTCGAGGGGATTCCCGGCTTCGGCTCGGCGGCCACCGCCACGCCCATTCCCTGAGGCCGCCCAGACGCCCGGCCGGAGGAGAGACTCGTGAAAGCGCACCCGGTTCCTGACGCACGCAACGAACGTGTGCTGGTAGTCGAAGATGACGATGCCATCCGCGAACTCGTCTCGACGGCTTTGCGATTTACCGGATTCGAGACCGAAGCCGTCGCCTCCGGGAGTGCTGCGCTGGCCGAAGCGCGCAACTCCCGGTTCGACTTGCTCGTGCTCGATGTGAATCTCCCGGATATCGACGGATTCTCCGTCTGTCGCAAGCTGCGAGAGGACCGGAACGATGTCCCGGTGATCTTCCTGACCGCCCGGGACGATCCATCGGACCTGCGTGCCGGGTTCACCGGTGGCGGTGACGATTACATGACCAAACCGTTCAGCCTGGAAGAGCTCATGCTGCGCATCGACGCAGTGCTCCGGCGTGCCGGCAAGGGGCATGCCGGCGAGGAGCCGAGCCGGCTGGTGTGCGGCGACCTGACGATGGACGACGAGTCCTATCGTGTATGGCGTGGCAAGGACGAGGTCTCCCTCTCGCCGACCGAGTTTCGGTTGCTTCGGTACCTGATGCTGAATCAGGGGCGCGTGGTTTCCAAGCACCAGATCCTCGACCACGTCTGGCATTATGACTTCGGGGGCGATCCGTCCGCGGTGGAGACCTACGTTAGCTACCTGCGCCGCAAGCTGGACGATCGGGAAGCTCAACTGATCCGCACGGTGCGGGGCTTCGGGTACACCCTGCAGGTGAACTGAACGTTGATGTCGTGGAACATCGAATGGGGCGTCGGGGCAGACTGCCCGGAATGTGTGTGGGCTCGTACATGGATGTCATCGGACGCGACCATCGTCCAGTCACCGGCGATTTCAGCACTGGCGATTGCCGCCGGGAGACGAACGGAGCGTGCTCATGAGCATACGCGCCCGCATCTCCCTGGCGGTTGGCGCCGTCATTCTTGCGACGCTGTTGCTCTTCAGCCTTGTGGTCGTGCGGAGCGTGCGCGCGACGTTGATCGAGCAGGTCGATAGCCAGATCCTCGATGTCTCGAAGCGATCGGGCGACATGTCGGGCGGGCCTCCCGGCAAGCCCTGGAACGGTTCGAAAACGGGCGACTCCCGGGCCAATCCCTGTCAGGATGGCGATCCGGGCTGCGCCGGCGCGACGCCATCTGCCTCTCCCGTCGCGGCCGAATCGCAACAGGGCGGACCGCAACCGGAATCCACGCCGTCCGTCGCCATGTCGAGCGGCCCGTTTCGGCAGGATGTGGCGCGTTTCGTCTACAATGCCGATGGCACGCAGATCGTCAACGAACCCTCGGGATACAAGGACGATCCCGATCCTCCCCCGGTGCTTCCCTTCATCCCCAGCGCGCAGATGGACGCCATCGTTGGCAAGATCGTGACGCTTCCCTGCGCCGATGGCGGGTCCGGCTTTCGCGTGCTTGTGAAACGGCTCGACAATGGCAACTACGATGTCACTGCCAGTTCGCTGAAGGATGTCGATGCTGCCGTGAACGACATCGTGCGGCTGCTCATCCTGGGCGGCACCATTGCGGTCGTCGCGGCGTCGCTGGTATCCGGATGGTTGATTCGGCGTGGGCTGCGCCCGGTGGACCAGATGGTGACGACCGCGACCGCGATTGCCGGTGGCGACCTCTCGCAACGCGTGCCCGATCCCGACCCTCGCACCGAGCTGGGCCAGCTTGGCGGGGCGCTCAACCAGATGCTTGCGCAGGTGGAGCAGTCGATGCAGGTGCGCACGGAGAGCGAGGGTCGCATGCGCCGGTTCGTCGCCGATGCCGCCCACGAGCTTCGTACGCCGCTCACATCGCTTCGTGGATACGCCGAGCTCTACCGGCAGGGCGCATTGCCGACGCCGGATGCTGTGGGCCACGCGATGGGGCGTATCGAATCCGAGGGATCGCGCATGGCCCGGCTGGTGGAGGATCTGTTGCTGCTTGCGCGGCTGGATCAGCATCGGGCATTGGAACGCACGCCGGTGGACCTGTCGGGTCTGGTGACAGATGCCGTGAGTGATTTCCGGGTTGCGAATCCCGACCGGATCGTCTCCGCGTCGGTGCGGCCGCACCTGGTCGTGACTGGCGATGCCCTGCGCATCCGGCAGGTGGTGGACAACCTGCTCGCGAACGCGCAGGCGCACACGCCGATTACGGCCTCGGTCAACGTGATTGTCGATCGTGTTGGAGACCGAGCCCGGCTGACTGTCTCCGATACGGGGCCTGGTATCAGCGAGGCAGATCAGGAGAAGATCTTCGAACGCTTCTGGCGGGCCGATCCAGGCCGGACGCGGCGAAGCGGCGGCTCCGGCCTGGGGCTGTCGATCACGGCCTCGCTGGTGGCCGCGATGGATGGCACCATCGATGTGACGAGTGACCTCGGACGTGGCGCGACGTTTACGGTGACGTTCCCGATCCGCACCCCGGCGGACGATATCCCTCCCGATGCCGCAGAGGACGCACCGGTGTCCCCCGAAGAGTAGCGTGGGATGGATGCGGGCTGCGTCCCGCTGGTGAGGATGCACCGTCGTGGCGTCGAACCATAACGCCATGGCTGGTAGGGGTGATCCTCGTGCCCCCTGAGGTTCCGGGGAACGCGTCGGGCGATCACCGGTCGCAGTTGTCTGACGATCGTCCCTCCGGGGTTGGTCCTGCCGCCTTCTCCTGTTTCGAATGTGGCTGTCACGGTCGACGTGGCGTATCCGAAACCCGGTCGGGGATCGCTCTGACCTGGATTCGGTATCAATGGCGCTTGTGCCATGAGTCGCGCTGAAGGAACAAGGAACCGCCCGCCCGCTCCTTCACGGAGCGGGCGGGCGGTTTTCATGCGCCGGCTGGCCTGGTGTGGTGCATCCGGGTCAGCCGGCTCGACAGTGAACGCTGTCGGCCTGGCTGGAAGAGGCCGACCTACCGTGGGCTCCCCGCCTTCCGCCGGTCGAGCGATCGGCCGATGGAAGGTTTCCCGCAGGGACCCACGTCCGCCAGGGCGATGGGCCGACGGATGTTCCGCCATACCCTCGGCCTGTGATCGATCTGCAGTGGCTGCTGAGCGTCTGGAACGACGTGATGGACCATCGTTCCTCGTGTCACGCGGTCACCGCATGTCGATGATCGCAGCCATGCCCGGGAATCGCCCTACAGCATGCCGGGAGGATGCTGGGATATCCGGACACGATCGGGGTGACGTCAGGTCAGGATTGAGGAACCATTCGCCAGCCACTGCCCTGTTACGAACGCCAGGGTGAGCGCGAGCGTGACGGCGATGGAAAGCAGCATCGGCAGGGCCTGAACGAACGGAGAGCGGGTGTCGTCATGCAGTTCGCCGGCCTGCTGGTTCGTGCTTGTGGTCGTGGTTTCAGCGACGTGCCGAGCGGAATCAGTGGAGGGGAAGAGGCTGGACATGGTGCGGTCTCCCTTGACTGCCCGGCTGGCTCGGGCGCGATGTGAAGCGGCTTTCGCAGGAGAGGTTCGGTGTTTCCGGGAACCTCATGCTTCTATCCTACGCACCGGGACGTATGGTCCCCGTATGGTTTTCCGGCTCATGGAGAATCCGGTCGAATGCGGCGTATCTTGCCGAACGACACCATCCGCGATGCTCGGGATGAGCATCGCGGATGGTGTCGTTCGGCCTATAAATCCCTGGGCTTGCGGTCAGTGCCCGGAAACCGACGGGGTTTCGCCCGGAGCGGAAGGCAGGTGAATGCGCAGCCGCAGGCCGCCATCGGCGCGGCCCTCGGCCGTGATGGTGCCATTGTGCGTATCGACGACCGACCGCACAATGGCGAGTCCGAGTCCAAATCCGCCTGGCTTGCGTGGCCCGCCCTTCGATCCCGCCGCCCCACGCTGGAATGGCTCGAAGAGGGAATCGACATCCGTGATGGGCGTACCCATGCCGCTGTTCTCGATCCAGATCGTGGCAAACGGGCCGTCCATGCCGGCGCGGAGACGAATCCAGCCCCCTCCCCCCTGCTGGTTGTACCGGATCGCGTTCTCGACGAGGTTGCCGATCATCCGCTCCAGCAGCACGGCATCGCCCCGTACGAATGCCGATTCGAGTTCGAGGTCCACGGCGATCCCGAGGTCGTCGGCGCGGTCGATCAGCTCACCCATCACGTCACCCGCGAGATCGGCGAGATCGATCCGCGTATCGTCACGCATCGTGCTCTCGCTGCGGGAGAGTGTCAGCAGGCCATCGACCAGGCGTTCCGTGCGGTTCGTCGCCTGGCGGACGGCGGTGGCCATCTCCGTTTCGCGTGGGGTGACATCGGGCGCGGCAAGCGTGAGATCTGCCTCGGCGCCGATGATCGCCAGTGGCGTTCGCAGCTCGTGGGAAACCGTCGCCGCGAACCGGCGCTGGCTGGCGAATGCCGATTGCAGGCGTCCCAGCATCGCGTCGAATGTGTCGGCCAATTCCTTCAGTTCGTCCGGCGGACCGCGCAGGTCGATCCGTTTGTCGAGCGTTGCCTCGTTCGCTTCGCGTGCATGTTGTGTGATGTCGCGGATGGGACGCAGCACGCGGCCGGAAACGATCCAGCCAAGCACCAGTGCGCCGACGCTCGTGGCGGTCAGGGCAATCGCTGCCTGGACCTGGACTTGCCGGAGTGCGGACTCTCGTTCCTCGCGCCGCGTTTCCCGGATGCGTTCTTCCAGCGATGTTGCGTCGTTGCCCGATGTCTGGTCGGACGAGCGTGCGAATCCGGATCCGTCGCCATTTGGACCGGACGCGACCGGAGGTGGTGGCGCGAGTGCCCGGCTGAGCAGGATGTAGGTCAGTCCCAGCAGGATCGCGCCTCCTACGAAGAAGAGCGCGGCATACATCAGCGTCAGGCGCAGCCGAACGGTCGCCAGCACGCGCAGGCGGGTACTCAACCGGTCACGCATAGCCGATATCCGGATCCAACGACGGTCTCGATTACTTGCGGCTCGCCCAGCTTGCGGCGAAGGGTCATCATAGTGATGCGCACGGCGTTCGTGAACGGATCGGCGGCCTCATCCCAGACGCGTTCGAGCAATTCCTCCGCGCTGACCACGGCGCCGTTCGCCCGGACAATCTCTTCCAGGACGCCGAACTCCTTTCTGGTCAGGTTCAACGCCCGGCCGTCGCGGGTCGCGGTCTGGCGAGCGCTGTCGACCATCAGATCGCCAATGGTGAGGACGGGGCGCATGGCCGTGTTCGGCCTGCGATGCAGCGCGCGGATGCGGGCAATGAGTTCGACCAGTTCGAAGGGCTTCGGCAGGTAGTCGTCCGCACCCATCGCCAGGCCCTCGACGCGCGAGTTGACATCCCCCGCCGCCGTGAGCATCAGGATGCGTGGCGGATGCTCTTCTGCGATCAGCCGCTGGCAGACCTCGTCTCCGTGGATATCCGGCAATTGGCGATCCAGGAGCACGACATCGTACGCCGTGATCTCTGCCTTTTCCAGCGCTGTCTCCCCATCGAGCGCGATATCGACTGCCAGGTTCGCCTGACGCAGGCCGCGCGCAATGGCATCGGCTAGCGCCTCTTCGTCTTCGACCACCAGGACTCGCACGGTCCACTCCTCCACGATTCCGCTGAAACACTCCTTGGATCAAGTATGGCAACATCTGTATATGGCAGGCATATGGAAGCATGCCAGGGGAGAGCCGCAGGTCCGTTCCCAATTCCGTATACCGGGCAGCACGCATGAATGCCTCGCTCGCCACCGTCCGGAGCATTCCGACATGTCCCAGCCACGATCCGACGACGATTTCCGTCCAGCCGAATCACCCACATCCCGGACCGACCCTGGCGATCGGGACGTTTCCACACGGCCAGCGATGCCCCGCCTGCATCCGGAGCATACCCATGTGACCGAACTGCCGCCGCGCTTCTCCTCGCTGATTGGGCGCGATGCCGATCTGCACGCTGTTCGGGATCGCCTCGCCGATCCGGGGATTCGCCTGCTCACGCTCACCGGGCCGGGTGGAGTCGGCAAGACGCGGCTGGCGGTCGAAGCGGGATACGCCTCATCGGCATCGTTCCGGTACGTCCAGTATGTCCCCCTGGCTGCGGTCACCGATGCGGCGGCCGTGCTCCCGGCCATCGTGCGGGAAATCGGTGTCACCACGGACGGTGCGGATGACGTCATTGGCCAGATTCCGGAGTCGCTGGCTACCGGACCGTCCCTCCTGATCCTCGACAACATGGAGCAGGTCATCGCTGCTGCTTCCGACATCCAGCGGTTGCTCGACTCGATTCCGGCCCTGACTGTCCTCGTCACCAGCCGCGAGGCTCTCGGGCTGGACGGCGAGTCCATCTATGAGGTTGCCGCGCTTGAAACACCAGGGCCAGGGAGCGACGACGATCCCGGCAGCTATCCAGCGGTGGCGCTCTTCGTGGCACGGGTTCAGCGGTTCGACCCGGAATTCGTTCTCGACGGACGCACCGCCCCGACGGTCGCGGCGATATGTCGCCAGATGGACGGGCTGCCGCTTGCGATCGAACTGGCCGCCGCGCGCGTCAAACTCTTCTCGCTGGACGAACTGCTGGATCGCCTCGCGGAGCAGATCGACATCCTCGGTGGCGGTCCCGGGGACCAACCCGTCCATCAGCGTACGATGCGCGCGACGATCGCGTGGAGTTACGCGCTCCTGACAGAGGACGAGCAGGCAGTGTTTCGCGCGCTGTCCTGGTTTGCCACGTCGTTTTCGGAGGAGGCGATGCATGCCGTTCTGAAGCGCGATGCAGCCGTCAGTAACCGTATCGTTCACTCCCTCGTCGACAAGCACCTGCTTCGCCGCCTGCCGGATAGCGGTGCTCCTCCGGCCTATCTCATGCTGATGACCATCCGGGCATTCGGACGCGATTGCTCGCGCCAGTTGGGCGAGGCTGCTGTGCTCCGCGACCGGCATGCCGCGTGGATCGCCGTGTTCGCCGAGCGGGCCCTGGCGCTGCATCCGGATGGCACCATCGATATGGCAGTCCTCCCGGCGGTGGAGCGCGACTATGCCGATATCGAGCGCGCCCTGAGCTGGCTCGCAGAGAGCCGCCAGAGCGATGCCCTCCTGAATCTCGTCATCCTGCTCGCGCCCTTCTGGACCCATCGGTTCGCCCGTGCCGAAGGCCGGCGCTGGTTCGAACAGGCGCTGGCGCTTGCCGGACCGGAGGTGCCGGAGTCCTTGCTGGCGCGCGCCGAACTCGAACTCGCCGCCATCTCCCGAACGAGCCGTACGGGAGATCCCGTCGCCGCCATCCGCGTCGCACAGCAGTCGCTCGACCGATACCGCACGCTGGGCGATCGCCTGGGCCAGGTCTCCGCGCTGAATCTGATCGGCGTCCTCCAGCGCGCGCATGGGGAGCTGGCGACGGCGACGCGTTCGTTCCACGACGCATTGGCGCAATCCGAAGTCCTCGGGCACCCGTGGTGGCAGGCGTTGATCCTCTGCAACCTCGGGGCGACCGCCCTCTGGCAAGGGGAAACGCGGGAGGCGCGGTTGCGGTTGGAGGAGGCCGTGCGTGGCTTTCGGAGCCTTGGGGACCGGCGCGGCATGGCCTTCTCGCTTCACGTCCTCGCCCTCGTTCGGTGTACCCAGGGAGACGCACGGACTGCCGCCGCCATCGCGCTCGACGGGCTGGACGAGGCCATTGCGGTCGAGGTGATGGAAACCACCATCGACCTGATTGCGGCAGCCGGGGTGATCGCGGCAGCGGCCGGTGATTTCTCTCCGGCGTTGATGCTGCTCGAAGGCGCCGATCTTCTCGCCAGCCGCGCGATGTACCGGATCGAGCGTCCGGAACGCGATGCCTACGCGGAATCGGAACGGATTGCTCGCCGGGCGCTGGGTCCCGATCAGACCGATCGCCATCAACGGGACCTTGGGGAGCTGTCTGTGGACGATGCGGTGAACCTGGCGCGATCGGTCCTGATGCGGATCGTGCAGCCCATCGCGGAGCCTGCGATCGCGTCCGCCGACGCAGAAGGGGTCCTTCAGGACCTGACGGTGCGCGAGCATCAGGTGCTGGCGTTGATGGCGCAACGCTACACGGACCGGGAGATCGCCGAGACGCTCCACATCAGCGTGCGAACGGTTTCGCGGCATGCCTCGAATATCTTTGCGAAATTGGGGCTTCGATCGCGGCGCGAGGTCCTTGCCAGGTTCTCGGCGCATCCAGATACGCCGGACATACCGTAAATAGCCTTGGCCGGCCTGTTTCGGCTAGTGAACCTGGGACAATTCTGTAAGCACTCTCTGCGTCCGCGCTTGGCACGCGCTATGCTTTCATGCGGCTGGCGACAGGCCGTCGCCGTCCGGCGACGATGGGGTCTCCGGAGCGCATGTCGCAGGCCCGGTTTCGGGGCATTTTCCTGGCGTTGAGGCCAGGGATGTGATGGTGTTGTTCGCGTTCCCTTGGCAATGGCGCCAATCGAATCAGGCAGACCGCGGGTGACCGTTGGCTGTCGGGCCAGCGTTGCCCCAGTTTCATTCCCGCCGGAGGTGTCCGGTACGCTGGATTCGGATGCATCGCCTGATGTGTCCGCGTGAAAGGTGAGGATCGCCATGTCTCAGGATTCGAAGCTGACCACCCTGCTCTCCGGGACCATCTCCCGGCGGCGCCTTGTCGTCCGTTCCGCTGCGGCGGCCGGGGCGCTTGCCGCGGTGGGAGTCGCGGGTAGCCAGCTTGTGATGGCGGCCCAAGACACTGCCAGCCCGTCCGCTTCGCCCTCGTCGTCGCCGTCTGCCTCCCCGGCCAGTGGTTCCATGATCGAGATTGCCGCTGAGGACATCAAGTTCGATCCGAAGGAACTGACGATTCCGGCCGACACCGAGGTCCAGATCAAGGTCACGAACAAGGGTGTGTTGCAGCACGACTTCCATATCGACAAGCTCGACATCACCTCGAAGATGCTCAATGCGGGCGATACCGATACCGTGAAGGTCAAGGCTGCGGCCGGAACCTACGATTTCTGGTGTACCGTTCCTGGCCACAAGGAGGCCGGAATGGTGGGCAAGCTGACCGTCAAATAACGGCCGCTTCCGCCAAGACTGCTCCAGGAGACCGCGTCCGATACCGGGCGCGGTCTCCTTTCGTCCTGCAGCCGGCTTCCGCTGGTCGTTCGTTTGCGAAACCCCGGGCGAAATGCGAAAGTGATGCCCGTTCCGCTGTCGAGTGCGGCATCGTGCGTCTGCATGGACCAGGGAGGTCGTTCTGTGGGTAACATCGTTCGGATGGGCGTCGTCGGCGCGGGCACCATTGCCCAGCGGGGCATCCTGCCGCATCTCAGCCAGGATGATGTGCAGGATCGCGTCGTCCTGCAGGCCATCTGCGATCCGGTGCCGGGCCGGGCGCAGGCCTCGGTCGAGAAGTTCGGGATCGGCAAGGGCTTCGAGGATTACGAAGACCTCCTGGAGAACGGCGATGTGGACGCAGTCACCATCGCATCGCCCATCGGCCTGCACTACGAGCAGGGCAAGCTGGCGCTGGAGGCTGGCAAGCACATCCACTTCAACAAGACGATGTGCACCACCGTCGCCGAAGCGACCGACCTGATCGACCTCGCCAACGCGAAGGGCTTGCATATCGTCGCCTCGCCTGGCGAGGTGCTGCGTCCACAGGTGCAGGCCGTACGCAAGGCGATCGCCGATGGACGGATCGGTATCCCGACCTGGGGTATCGCCGGGGCGTCGTTCGGGACGTATCACCTGGACGAGAAGGAGCGCCAGAGCGAGAACCCGGCGTTGAAGATCGATCCGTCGTGGTACTTCCGCAAGCCGGGCGGCGGTCCGCTCTACGACATGACCGTCTACGCGCTTCACGGGATGACGACCGTACTCGGTCCAGCGAAGCAGGTCACCGCCGTCTCCGGTATCCGCGTGCCGGAACGCGAGTTCAACGGCAAGGCTGTCACCACCTCCGCCGATGACAACACGGGCATCCTGCTCGATTTCGGCAACGGACTCTTCGCGCTTGCCTATGGTGCGGCGGCGGGCAGCATCACATACTGGTTCAGCGGCACCTACTTCGGCACCGAGGGCAAGATCGAGGGCTTCACCCTCAACGGCGAGGAGCTCGACTACCCCGAGAAGCCGCTCGCGGATGCCGCCGGCGGTGGCGTGCAGGGCGCACAGGTCACCTTGCCGCACGTCGTCGGACCGCATCGTGAGATCGACGAGCAGCACGTCTACGAAGACATCATGCAGCTGGTCGATTGGGTGAATGAGGACAAGGCTTCGCCGGTTACCGCCGAGCGGGCGCGTCATGTCATCGAGATCATCGAGGCGGCGTACAAGGCGTCCGAGACGGGCCAGACACAGACGTTGGCGACCACGTTCTAGTTTCCGGAGCGGGTGCGAAAGCGGGGCAACGATCGCGCGATCGTTGCCCCGCTTTGGTGTCTCCGTATGGAATTCGGAGTCAGCCGGGCGCGAATCGTGCCGTGAGGGCGTGGGCATCGCCGGGATACGTCAGCCGCGCCACGGTCACCGGGCGGTCGAGATTCCAGGTCCGGCGCTCCATCTCCAGGCACGGTGTCCCCTCCGGAAGCCCGAGCACAGTGGAAATGGCCGCTGTAGCTCCGACTGCCCGGATCGTGTGCTCCGCCACCGTCCAGGGGACCTCATGCAGCAGCCAGGTCGATGGCGGTATCTCCGCGAAATCGGCGTGCTCGGCGCCGGGAACGGTTTCCAGGTCGATTGCGCGCCACTCCGCGCAGAACGGCTGTCCGGAAGCCAGATGCACGGCTTCCAGGATCAGCAGGCGGTCGGAGGTCATCGCTTCGCCCAGCCATGCCGCCTCCCATTCGCCGGTGCGACGCACCGTGCGTTTCAGCAGCTGGTATCCATAGGGGCGGTGTAGCGCCTCGACTTCGGTACGCACGTCGTGGATGTCCAGGATGGCGGCCTGGGAGCGTGGCTGGAGCACGAAGCTGCCCGCGCGCTTCCGGCGGTCGATCAGGCCGGCCCGCACCAATTGCGAAAGCACCTTGTTCACCGTCATCCGCGAGCAACCGTAGACGGCGCAGAGCTCCATTTCGGTCGGCAGCCGGCTTCCCGGCGGCCACTCTCCGGAGACGATTTTCCCCTCGATGTCCGCGAGGATACGTTGATGGAGGGTCGGCGTTTCCACCTGGCTCCTCGCCTCAGCCATGCGTCCTCACGTTCACCGGCGCTCCTCACGCATGCGAAAACCCATTCAGCAAGGCCGCGATCACCTGCCGGTAGCGCGCCACGCTGGCGTTCCGATCGATGTGCCGCCCCTGCGAGACGACCTGGCGTCCGTTCACCCAGACATCCTCGACGCGCGCGAGATCCGCGAAGATCCATGCGTCCAGTATCGCATCGCCATCCAGCGGCGGGGCAGCCGATCGGTCCAGGGCGACGAACTCCGCCGGTGCGCCAACTGCCAACCCGGCATGCGCCTCCGGACCGCACAGTGCCTGCGTCCCACCGGCCAGCGCCGTATCGACCAGCGAGCGCCCGGTCGAGCGATGCTGCCCCGCAAGGACGTTCCTCTCCCGCACGGCGAGGCGCTGGGCGTACTCGAGCTGGCGCAACTCCGCCGCCACGCCGATCAGGATGTTCGAGTCGGTGCCGACGCCGAGGCGTCCGCCCTGTTCGCTGAACGCCTTGCCGGGGAAGATGCCATCGCCGAGGTTCGCTTCCGTCACCGGACACAGTCCGGCCACCGCCCCGGATGCGGCGAGTCCGCTCACTTCCGCGGCTTCGAGGTGGGTCGCGTGGATGAGGCACCAGCGCCGGTCGATTCCTGCACGATCGAGCAGCCACGCGACCGGACGCTGGCCCGACCAGGCGAGACAGTCCTCGACCTCCTTCACCTGTTCGGCGGCGTGAATGTGGATCGGACCATCCGGAGCCAGCGCCACGACCTCGTCCAGCTCACCTGGCGTCACCGCGCGCAGGCTGTGCGGAGCTACGCCGAGGACACCGCCAGGAACGCCCGCGATCAGTTCCTGGCATCGATCCACCATTCGCTCGAAGAGCGGAAGCGTGCTGACGAACCGGCGCTGATGCGGTTCCGGAGCGACGCCCCCGAAGGTCGCATGCGCGTAGAAGACGGGCAGGAGGGTCAGGCCGATTCCGGTCGACCGCGCTGCCGCGGCGATGCGGGATGCCATCTCGGCGGGATCGTCGTAGGGGGTGCCGTCCGGCGCGTGATGGAGGTAGTGGAACTCGCCGACTCGGGTGAAGCCCGATTCCAGCATCTCGATATACGCCTGCTGGGCGATCGCCTCCAGGTGCTCCGGTGACATGGTCAGGGCGAAACGGTACATCACCTGTCGCCACGTCCAGAAGGTGTCGGCGATGTCGCCGCGCATCTCTGCGAGGCCCGCCATCCCGCGTTGGAAGGCATGACTATGCAGGTTCGGGATGCCGGGGATCAGGACATCGTAGTGGTGACAGGCATCCGCTGCGATCGCGGCATCCGCTGCGATCGCGGCGTCGGTCTCGATGGCGGCGATGCGGCCATTGGCCAGGGCTAGACGGACATCCTGCGCCCATCCGTTCGGGAGGAGCGCCTGTCCCGCCGTCACGATCGTCTGTATCGATTCCTGTTCGCCGTCCACGTTCGGCTGGCTCCTTCGGGCCGAATCCGCCCACTACGCCCTCTTGTCACCGTCGTCTGCCGAGAGTATATATGTATAGACATTATCTGGCGACCAGACGAGGAGGCAGATTTCGTGCATTCCCCGGTCCTTCCCCCGGCACGTTGCTGGCGAAATGCCCGGTTGGCGACGCTGGACCCCGCATTGCCCGGACTCGGCATCGTCGAACCTGGCGCGATCGTCACCCAGGGCGGCCGTATCGTGTGGGTCGGCGCGGAGGCCGATCTTCCCGGAACCTTCCTGCGCGGTGATACCGAGGTCATCGACCTCGAAGGACGCTGGGTGCTGCCCGGCCTGATCGACTGTCATACGCACATCGTCCACGCCGGGAATCGTTCGCATGAGTTCGAACTCCGTCTCGCGGGCGCGACCTACGAGGAGATTTCCCGTGCCGGCGGCGGCATCGTCTCCTCCGTTCGCGCCCTGCGCGAGGCGAGCGATGACGATCTCCTCGCGCAGACGCTTCCACGCCTCGATGCGCTGATCGCGGAGGGCGTCACGACCGTGGAGGCGAAGTCGGGGTATGGACTCGACCTGGCGAACGAGCGGAAGTCGCTGCGCGTTGCCCGACGGTTGAGCGAGGAGCGCCCGGTCAGGGTGCGGACCACGTTCCTCGGCGCCCACGCCATCCCGCCTGAGGCGAACGGGGACAAGGACGCCTACATCGCCCAAGTGACAGACGAGATGCTGCCCGCCATTGCGGCGGAGGGCCTGGCGGACGCGGTGGATGCCTTCTGCGAGGGGATCGCCTTTTCGCCGGAGCAGGTCGCCCGCGTCTTCGGCCGTGCATGCGAACTTGGTCTGCCAGTGAAGCTGCACGCCGACCAGCTTTCCGACCTCGGCGGCGCACGGCTCGCGGCGAAGTTTGATGCCCTCTCCGCCGATCATCTCGAATACGCGAACGAGGACGGGATCGCGGCGATGGCTGCCTCCGGAACGGTCGCGGTGTTCCTGCCCGGTGCCTTCTATTTCCTGCACGAGCGCCAACGTCCGCCGGTCGATGTCTGCCGCCGGTTCGGTGTGCCGATCGCGATCGCGACCGATGCGAATCCCGGCACGTCGCCGCTCACCTCGATCCTCCTGACGATGAACTTTGCGGCCACGCTTTTCGGCCTGACCGTTGACGAATGTGTTGCTGGAGTCACGCGGGAGGCGGCGCGTGCGCTCGGTCTGTACGCTGAGATCGGCACGCTCGAAGTCGGCAAGCGTGCCGACCTCTCGATCTGGGATGTCGAACGGCCTGCGGAACTGGTCTATCGCATGGGATTCAACCCGCTTGCGCGGCGGATCTATGGAGGCGAGGGGTGATGGTGACCATTGCACCGGGCATGACGCCACTGGTGGACTGGCGAGCAGTCTATCGTGGCGCGGACGTGACGCTCGATCGCGCGGCCTACGCGGACATCGACCGTGGTGCGGAGGCGGTTGCCCGGATCGTGGCGCGCGGCGAGCCGGTCTACGGGGTCAATACCGGGTTCGGCAAGCTGGCGAGCGTTCGCATCGGCATGGGTGACCTTGCGACATTGCAGCGGAACATCGTGCTCTCGCATGCTGCCGGGGTGGGGGAACCGTCCCCGGTCCCGGTCGTCCGCCTGATGATGGCGCTGAAGCTCGCCAGCCTCGCGCGGGGATACTCCGGCGTACGTGCCGAGATCGTCGCGATGCTGGAAGGGATGCTGAACGAGGGGCTTACGCCCGTCGTTCCCTGCCAGGGATCGGTCGGGGCGTCCGGCGATCTTGCCCCGCTGGCGCACATGGCGGCGACGATGCTCGGCGTTGGTTCGGTCGTCATGGCTGACGGGCGGACCCTCCCCGCAGCCCGGGCGCTGGCCGAGGCTGGCCTCTCGCCGATCGAGCTGGGGCCGAAGGAGGGGCTCGCCCTGCTGAACGGCACCCAGTTCTCGACGGCAAACGCGCTTGCCGCGCTGTTCGACGCCGAGCGGTTGATCCAGTCCGCATTGCTCTCCGGCGCGCTGGCGACCGACGCCGCAAAGGGCTCCGATGCGCCGTTCGATCCCCGCATCCATGCGATTCGCGGTCATCGGGGACAGATCGAGACGGGCGAGGCGCTGCGTGCCCTGATCGCAGGCAGCGAGATCCGCCAGTCACACCTGCTGAACGACGAGCGCGTGCAGGATCCCTACTGTCTGCGTTGCCAGCCACAGGTGATGGGCGCCGCGCTCGACCTGTTGCGACAGGCGGCGGTCACGCTCGAAACCGAGGCGAACGGCGTCAGCGACAATCCGCTCATCTTCGCAGAGGACGAGACGGCGCTCTCCGGCGGCAACTTCCACGCCGAACCGGTCGCTTTCGCCGCCGACATCATCGCGATGGCAGTCTGCGAGATCGGTTCGCTGGCCGAACGCCGGATCGCGATGCTGGTCGATCCCGCGCTTTCCGGCCTGCCGGCCTTCCTGACGCCGAACCCGGGCCTGAACTCCGGCTTCATGATCCCGCAGGTGACCGCCGCCGCGCTCGTTTCCGAGAACAGGCAGCAGGCGTTTCCGGCCAGTGTCGATTCGATCCCGACCTCTGCAAACCAGGAGGACCACGTCTCGATGGCCGCTCACGGTGCGCGCCGCCTGCACCGGATGATCGCCAACGCGGAAGCCGTGATCGCGATCGAACTGTTGGCCGCCGCCCAGGGTTGCGACTTCCACGCGCCATTGCGATCCAGCCCTCCGTTGGAGGCCGTTCGCGCGCTCGTCCGGAGTGTCGTCCCGCACCTGGACGACGATCGTCACATGGCGCCCCAGCTGGATGCCGCCATTGCCCTCGTTCGTAGCGGCGATCTCCTCGTTGGCGTCGACACCCCTCTTCCGGGGCTCTGCGCCGCTCCCGTCCTTGTCGCCTGATCCGTTCCCGAAAGAGGTCTTCCGATGGTCGAACTCGCTGCTCCAGCCGATACGACAGCGCCCGTCGTCCGCGCCCCGCGCGGCACGGAACGCAGTGCAAAATCGTGGCTTACCGAGGCGCCGCTCCGGATGCTGATGAACAATCTCGATCCCGAGGTCGCGGAACGCCCGGCAGACCTCGTCGTCTACGGCGGGATCGGCAAGGCGGCGCGCGACTGGCCGAGCTTCCACCGCATCGTGGAGACCCTGCGCCGGCTTGAGGCAGACGAGACCCTGCTCATCCAGTCCGGGAAGCCGGTCGGCGTCTTCCGCACGCACGCCGATGCGCCACGCGTGCTGATCGCGAATTCGAATCTCGTGCCGCATTGGGCGACCTGGGAGCATTTCAACGAACTCGACCGCGCCGGACTGATGATGTACGGCCAGATGACGGCCGGATCGTGGATCTACATTGGCAGCCAGGGTATCGTACAGGGCACCTACGAGACCTTTGTCGAACTCGGCCGCCAGCACTACGGGGGCGACCTCTCCGGGCGATGGATCCTGACGGCGGGGCTCGGCGGCATGGGCGGCGCCCAACCGCTTGCCGCGACGATGGCCGGCGCATCGTGCCTCGCGATCGAATGCCAGCAATCACGGATCGACATGCGCCTGCGCACCGGCTACGTCGATGTCCAGGCCGTCGATCTGGACGACGCGCTCGCCCGCGTCGAAGCGGCGACTGCGAACCGGGAGGCGCTTTCCGTGGCGCTGCTCGGAAACGCCGCCGAGATCCTGCCGGAACTGGTCCGGCGCGGCGTGCGTCCGGACGCCGTCACCGACCAGACCTCCGCGCACGATCCGGTGAACGGCTATCTGCCGATCGGCTGGAGCGTCGAGCAGTGGGAGGAACTGCGCAAGACCGATCCCGCACGGGTCGAGCGCGAAGCGCGCGCCTCGATGGCCGTCCACGTCCGGGCGATGATCGACTTCCACGAGCAGGGCATCCCGACGGTCGATTATGGCAATAACATCCGGCAAGTCGCGTTTGACGAAGGCGTGACGGATGCGTTCGCGTTCCCAGGTTTCGTGCCGGCCTACATCCGGCCGCTCTTCTGCCGAGGGGTTGGGCCGTTCCGCTGGGTCGCGCTCTCCGGCGATCCGGAAGACATCTACAAAACCGACGCGAAGGTGAAGGAGTTGTTGCCGGACAACACGCACCTGCATCGCTGGCTTGACATGGCGCGCGAGCGCATTCACTTTCAGGGGCTGCCGGCACGAATCTGTTGGGTCGGCCTTGGCGACCGTCATCGCCTGGGGCTGGCGTTCAACGAGATGGTCCGCTCGGGAGAGCTGAAGGCGCCGGTCGTGATCGGGCGCGACCATCTCGACTCCGGGTCTGTCGCCAGCCCGAACCGGGAGACGGAGGCGATGCGCGATGGATCGGATGCTGTCTCCGACTGGCCGCTTCTGAACGCGCTGCTGAACACGGCGTCCGGTGCGACGTGGGTCTCCCTGCATCATGGCGGAGGGGTCGGCATGGGCTTCTCGCAGCACGCCGGAATGGTCATCGTCTGCGACGGCACGGACGATGCCGCGCGGCGGATCGAGCGGGTGCTGTGGAACGACCCGGCAACGGGCGTGATGCGTCACGCGGATGCGGGCTATCCGGAAGCGATCGCCTGCGCGCGCGAGCACGGCCTCGACCTGCCGTCATCGAGGTGAGAGGCGAGAGAAGTGAGCCATGCACTATCGAGAGCTGATTGTGTGGCAGAAGTCGATGGACGCTGCGAAGGCGATCTATCGTCTTGTGCTACTGCTTCCCAAGGAGGAGACGTTCGGCATGCGATCGCAACTCACACGGGCGGTCGTGTCCATTCCGGCGAACATCGCCGAGGGTTGGACGCGCGAATCTCCGAAGGAACGGGCGCATCATCTTTCGATCGCGCATGGATCGGCGTCGGAAACCGAAACGCTGCTCACGCTATGCGAGGAGATCGGCTGGTTTCCCGAGGAGGACACCGTCGCAGCGCGGGGTCTCCTCGACGAGATCAGCAGAATGCTAACGTCTATGCGCCGCCAAATGCGGGCGGCGCATGATCAACGGTAGCGGGCCGATCCGCTCACTCCTCACTTCTCTCACCTCGCGCAGTCTGGCGATGTGCGCCGTGCCGATCCCGCAGCATCCGCCGACAATCGTTGCTCCCGCGTCCACCCATCGCCGCGCGAATGCGAGGTATGCCTTCGGTGTGAGGTCGTCGCGGATGTCGCAAAGGCCGGTGTTGGCGGCCATCTTCTTCGTTTCTGGCACGAAGGCGTTCGCGTAGACGCCAACCTCCAGATTCGGCGCGAGGTCTTTCACACGCCGGATCGCGGTCTCCATGATCTCCGCCTCGCTGCAGTTGAAGAGCAGCGCCGCAACTCCCGCCTCCTGCGCCCAGGCAACGATCTCGGCGAGCGATTCGCCGGAACGTGGGCGTGGCTCCTCGGTTCCGGCGATCGCGTTTGCTGTGTGCTCGTCATCGTCGTCGAGGGTGAACGAGATCCAGAATGGGCGCGGGTCATTGCCGAGTGCGGTGCGGATCGCCCGAATCTCGGCCAGGGAGGATTGGGTCTCCGCCAACCAGATGTCGACGTGCGGCGAAAGGCCCTCGATCAGGACCGTGAGGATGTCCGGCGCGTCCTCCGGGCGGAAGAGATCTGGCCGGTAGGACCCGAAGACCGGCGGGATCGACCCCGCTACCTTCCGTGCGTGTCCGGTTTCGGCCATTGCCTCCGCGACGGCTTCTCGCGCCAGCTGTCCTGCCAGGTTCGCCAGGTCGCGCCCTTGCGTCCAGAAGCGATCCTGTCCGATGTGGAACGGGACGATGGCGTAGGTATTCGTGGTGATGACATCTGCGCCGGCGGCGGCGAACTCGGCGTGGACCTGCTTCACCATCTGCGGCGCCTCGATCAGGGCGTAGGCGGACCACTCCGGTTGCCGGAATGGCGCGCCGATCCGCACCAGCTCGCGGCTCATGCCGCCGTCGAGAATGGTGATTGCCGCGAGCGATTCAGGGGACGTTGCTTCGGGATGCTGGGTCATGCGGTACTCTCGGATACGATGGCTGGCTGCTACGATGTTCGTGATGATACGGCACATGAGGTGCCATCCGGGTGCGTTCACTCTCTGTCGCTTGCCAGGCCGGCCAGTTCACGATCTACCAGCATTGCGAGCAGGGCGAGGTTCGGGTCGCTGGCGCGGTCCCGCCGCAGGACGCGGCCTATCGTCCGCCGGATCGGCGGCGAGAGGCGGCGAATCGCGATTCCTTCCGGCAGCGGCCGGTTCGCGAACGCCATTCGGGAGAGCATGGCGTCACCGATTCCCATCTCCACGAGATCGACGATTGCCTCGATGCTGCCCAGCGCCAGTGGTGGATGAAATGGCACTCCGGCCGTCGCGAACCAGGCATCGATCAGCGCTCGCGTCGCCCCGGTGGATTGCAGGATCATCGGCGGCCGGTCGCGCAGGGCCTGGGCGGGTACCGGTTCCGGCTTGCCGGAACCGGCGTGCGAGAGCAGGACGATCTCGTCCTCGCAGCCTGGTGTGGCCTGCACCATCTCGCCCCGTGCCGGAAGCGTGACGATCCCGATATCGAGCCGGTCCTCATTCACTGCTGTCACGATTTCCGGTGAGAGGCCCGTGGTCACGACGAGCTCCAGCGATGGAAGCGCCTCCCGCGCGTGACGCAGAACGCGGGGGACCACCACGACGCAGGCTGTCGCCACCGCGCCGAGGCGCACGCGTCCGATGCGATCGGGCCGGAACGACGCCATCGCCACCACCGCATCGTCGGCCGCTGCGACGACGCGGTGCGCGTGACGCAGCAACTCGGCCCCGGCCGGTGTCGGGAGCGCGCGCCGCCCGGCGCGTTCGAGCAGGAGCACATCGAAGCGCGCTTCAAGCTGGCGTATGTGGAAGCTCACCGCCGGCTGTGACATCCCGTGCAGTTCCGCCGCAGCGGTGAAGCTGCCCGTCGCGACGACATCCGCGAAGATCCGCAGGCTGGTCAGGTTGAGATCGGCGCCGGTCATCCAGAAACTGCCCTTATCAAACGTATCAATTCCATCCACTTCCTGTATAGCGCGCATACATCCAGACTGTCGAGTGCCGGGGCGCCGTGTCGCCGAGGGTTGAAGGATTGCATCCGTTCGAAGAGAAAGACATTTCGTTCATGACCGCGAAACGATTCCGCGATGGCAGCGCGGGCGATATCGACTACGGCACAGCGGGCGTCGACTACGCAGTGTACCGGCAGCCGGAGCCATTCGTTGCCGCGCGGGTGCTGGAGGCACTGGGAGACAGCCGCCACGTCCTGAATGTCGGCGCGGGAGCCGGATCGTACGAGCCGGTCGATCGCGAGGTTACGGCGGTCGAACCCTCCGCGACGATGCGGGCGCAACGTCGCGCCCACCTCGCTCCGGCCATCGATGCGGTTGCGGAAGATCTTCCATTCGCAGATGGGACATTCGATGCGGCGATGGCGACCTACACGGTTCACCAATGGAGCGACCTCGAACGCGGGATCGCCGAGATGCAACGGGTGACAAGGCCGAATGGGGCGATCGTGATCCTGGCCGCCGATCCGGTCCGGCTCCATGAGTTCTGGCTTGCCGATTACATGATCGAGCCGTTCGATATCGAGATGATGCGTTTCCCCGCCATCGATCGGTTGGCAGCGTTGCTGGGGCCAGCCGCCGAGGTCCATCCGGTGCCGATTCCATTGCACTGTCGCGATGGTTTCACGGAAGCGTACTACGGGCGCCCGGAACGCTTTCTCGAACCCGGTGTGCGTGGGGCGATGTCGTCGTGGACGAAGGTGGCGCCGGAGCGGATCGTTCGGTTCGAGGCCGATTTGCGCCGGGATCTGGAAAGCGGCGCCTGGGATGGGAAGTACGGGCACCTGCGGACGCAGCCGTTCTACGAGGGCTCCCTGTGTCTCGTCGTGCGGCCGGAATCGAGGGCGTGACGACAGGCGTCGAGGCGGAGAACGGGAGGGCAAGCGCCCTCCCGTTCTCGTGTATCCCGGTGTCGTTCGATGTTCGGCTCAGGAATCGAGCTTGCCGATCATCACATCCGTCGCCTTCAGGACCGCGACGACTGTGTCTCCGACCGCCAGGCCGAGCCGTTCCGTCGATCCCTTCGTGATGACGGAGACGATCTCGTTGCCGTTCCCGATATCGACCGTGATTTCGGCGGTGACGACACCGATCTCCACCTTCGTGATCGTGCCCTTGAGCTGGTTTCGCGCGCTCAGTTCCATTGCCGACTCCCTTCCTCAATCATTGATGACGTTTCCCGTATGGTAGCCGACGGCTCGCAGGTCAGAGGTTCTCGCCGTTCGCGCCAATCGTCTCTGCGTAGAAGCGGCCCGAGTCCTTGATGGTCCGTTCCTGCGTTGCGAAGTCGACGTAGGTGATGCCGAAGCGCTTCGTGTAGCCTTCCGCCCACTCGAAATTGTCGAGCAGCGACCATGCGAAGTACCCATCCAGCGGCACGCTCGCCTCGATCGCATCGCGTGCGGCGAGCAGATGCCCATGCAGATAATCCGTCCGGCGCGGATCGGCGACCCGGCCCGCCGTTGGCGCGGGGTCGTCCCAGGCAGAGCCGTTCTCCGTAATGACGATGTGCGCCGGGGTGTAGTCGTCATGGACGCGTTTCAGGAGGTCGAACAATCCCTCCGGCTTCACGAGCCAGTCCATCGCCGTGCGCTCGCCCGCGACGCGCGCCATGCCGATCGTGCCCAGCATGCCGTGCGGATCGTGTCTCACGTAGGCCGGCTGATAGGTGTTGATCCCGAGGAAGTCAGTAGGTCGCGCAATGATGTCCAGATCGCCCGACCGTACCTCCGGCGCGGCGTCCCCGAGGACCTCGACGACATCCTCCGGATAGCCGCGCCCGAAGACGGGATCGAGGAACCAGCGATTCAGGAAGCCGTCGGCCAGGACCGCCGCGCGCTCGTCCTGCTCGAAATCGCCGGTTGGATAGACATGCGAGAGGTTGAGGGTGATCCCCGCGCGGGCGCCCTTCGCGTTCGACCGGATCACCTCCATCGCATAGCCGTGGGCCAACAGGGCCGTGTGTGCGGCGGCGATCGCCTGGTTCAGGTCCCGCCTGCCCGGCGCATGGATGCCGAACAGGTAGCCGAGGAAGGCCACGCACCACGGCTCGTTGATGGTGATCCAGTGCTTCACGCGGTCGCCGAGCCGCCTCGTGACGGCATCGGCGTACTCGGCGAAGAAGTCGGCGGTAGAGCGATTCGGCCAACCGCCGTTGTCCTCCAGCGCCTGCGGCATGTCCCAATGGTAGAGCGTCACCCACGGCTCGATCCCGGCCGCGAGCAGGCCGTCCACCAGCTCATCGTAGAAATCCAGGCCATCGATGTTCGGCCGGCCGTGCCCGGTGGGCATGATGCGCGGCCAGCCGATCGAGAAGCGATAGGCCTGCAGTCCCAGGTCGCGCATGACCTTCAGATCGGCGCCCCAACGGTGGTAGGCATCGCAGGCGATGTCGCCCGTGTCCCCGTTCACCACCTTGCCCGGCGTATGGCTGAAGCGGTCCCAGATCGACTCGCCGCGGCCGCCTTCGCGCACCGCACCTTCGATCTGGTACGCCGCCGTCGCGGCGCCCCACAGGAACCCGGGCGGGAAGGGCCGTGCCATGGCCTACTCCGCCGCCTTTTCCGCGTTCCGGTAGGCTGTCGTCACGTCGCCGACCGGGTCGGTTTCGCTCGGGTTGTCCTGCTCGGTGATGTAGTACTCCACACCCGCGTCGCGTGCGGCGGAGAGGATGGCGCCCCAATCGAGCACCCCCTTGCCGAACGGGACATCCTTGCGCGAATCCTCTTTCGAGGCGTCCTTCAGGTGGACGAGGCGGATGCGGTCCGGCGTGGCGCGAATGACTTCTGCCGCGTCATACCCGCCGACCTCGGCCCAGAAGGCGTCGAGCTCGAAGTAGACGGCGCCCGGCTCCGTGCCCGCGATCATCGCCTCCCAGATCGTGCGGCCATCCTCGGCCTTCTGCTCGAACTCGAAATTGTGATTGTGGTAGCCGAACTTGAGTCCGGCTGCCAGCAGCGCCTTGCCGTAGGTGTTGAACTCCTCGCCCAGCTTCGCGAACGCCTCTGGCGTGCGGTTCTCCGGCGCGATCCAGGGCACGATGCCCCATGTGGCGCCGATTGTCTGGAGATCGGCGATGACACCGTCGATGTCGTTGCGGAACTGGTCGATGGGAATGTGGGCGCTGAATGCCTTCAGGCCGTGCTTGTCGAGCAGCCCGCGCACCTCGGCGGCGGAAAGTCCCTGGAAGCCGGCGAACTCGACGCCGGGATAGCCAGCCTTCGCGACCTCGGCCAGGGTGGCGTCGAAGTCCTGCGCCGCTAGTGCGCGGAGCGTATAGAGCTGGATGCCGATCTGGTCCTTGCGCATCGTCCTCGATCCTTTCCGCGAGCGAGCCGTCCGCACCCTTGTGGAAACGCTTCGCCCGTCATGCTGCTGAACGCCCTGGTGGTGTGTTACGCGTGAATCGCCGTTCGTCTGTTGGTTCTGCGGCGAACCACACGGGTTCGCCCTACGAACGACCGCGTTCCTCCCTTCGTCGTGTGCGTAGGGCAACCTCTTGTGGGTTGCCGTCAATGGCTGGCAGATGGCCGGTGCACACCACTAGAAGGTGCTCTCGATCTCGACGAAGGTGTGTTCCTTCAGCGAGGTATTGGCCGCGACCATGATCTCGAGCACATGCGTTGCGTGGTCGGCGGTCATCACCTGCGGCTCGCCGTGCTCCATGACGTTGACCGCATGGAGGATGCCGGACTCCAGGACGCCATCCGTCACGGGCGGGTCGATCGGGGCGATGTCATTCTGCCAACCCTCGTTCGTACCCTCGCGCGATTCGTCGCGCTGATAGAAGTCGAACCCGGCGTTCCCGACGAACCACTGGTTCGCATTGATACTGATCGCGCCCTTCGTGCCCTGCAGTTCGAAGATCTGATCCTTCGTGGCCGGGGATGCGAAGCTGGCGAGCAGATGTGCGTAGCGATTGTCGCCGAAGTCGAGGTTGATGGAGTAGAGATCCGGGCCGGTGACCTGGAACGTCTCGCCGTAGAAGCGGTCGACGAGGTTCGTGCGTTCGGGCACGAGGATGCCGCCGACGGCGGAAACGCGCTTTGCCGGGCCGAAGAGGCCGGTCAGCACGGTCAGCCCGTAGACACCCATGTCGATCATCGGTCCGACGCCGGGGGTGTAGAAGACCTTCGGATCGCCGAGGTAGCTGCGCCACGCCGCCGGGCCGAGGCCGGAGAATTCGACGCGCGCGAAGACGATGTCGCCGAGCTTGCCCTCGTCGATGAATTGCCGGATCGTGCGGAACTTGCCGGTCACCAGCGTGGCTGGTGCGCAGAAGAAGTGCCTGTCGTGTTGCTTCGCGATGGCGATCAGTTCTTCCGCCTGCTGCACGGTGGCGGCGATCGGCTTTTCGGAGAAGACCGCGTAGCCAGCTTCCAGCGCGCGCGCCGTGATGTCGCGGTGGAGCGGCGCTGGCGTGAGGTTGAAGACGAGGTCGATCGGCTCGCCGTCGTGGGCGAGGAAATCGTCGTACGAGGTGTAGGTGGACACGTTCTGGCTGGGGAAGAGCGCGGCGGCCGCCTCCACGCGGCTTGCGACCACGTCGAAGAGGGCGACGACCTTGACCCGATCCGCAAGCTCCAGCATGCCGGGGAGATAGGCGCGAATCGCCACATCCCCGCAACCGATGACACCGACATTGATCACGAGCAGTCTGTCCTTTGCATCTCATGTCGCATGAGCGAACCCGTCTTTCGCGCTCCCGACGTGGAAGGCGTGCCGTCTGCAACTGTACCGGCTGGCGGGAAGACTGCAACCTTGCTCTTTGCCGGATATCGCGAATGGGACAGGCCACAACGCTGACATCGACTCGCGTGGCGCGATTTTCGAGACAACGACCACTTCGAACAGGATCTGGTCTCGTGGGGCGACCCTCGCGGTGGTTGCTGCGGCCGGTGATCGCCCGAAGTAGCCCGGTGGCGCGCCGGCTGATGTACCGTCAAAAGGCCGCGGATCTCGATCATGTCATCCTCGAAACCATCGGACTCCACTACCGCCAGGTCGGCGGACAAGGACGACCGCCGCAGGAGCCAGGAGCGCAAGCGGGTGATTCGCGTGCGTGCGGCAGCATCTCGCCTCCACTTCGGTGGGATACGGTTCAAGCTATCGTCCAGCCCAACCCGGCACACTGCCATATACGGGAAGGGGAAGAGGGATGCCCCGATCTCAGCCCGCCCGTAGGCCATGCAATCGGCGACACTGGCGTTGGCCGGGAGTCCGGTCCGGGTTTATGACAGGGGTATGGGGGTGAGAGCCGCATGGCGTGGGTGTTGCTGGCGATTGCGATCGCCTCGGAGATCGTCGCGACAACATCGCTGAAGCAGTCGGAGGGATTCAGCAAGCCGTGGTGGTCGGTTGTCGTGGTCGTGGGATACGCCGTTTCGTTCTTCCTGATGAGCCAGGTCTTGAGGACGATCCCGGTGAGCGTCGCCTATGCGGTCTGGTCCGGAGCGGGGACGGCGGTGGTCGCCGCGATCGGGATGGTCTTCCTTGGCGAGCCGGTCAGCCTACTGAAGGTCGGTGGTATCGCGATGATCGTCGCCGGAGTGGTGGCGCTGAACGCCGGTGGTGGGCATTGACCGTTGCTTTGTGTTGAATCGCGCGGCATTCGCGCCATGATGGGTGGGCCAGCCAACTCCCCGGACGATGATCCTGCTGTCATGGCCGCCGCATCAAGATGCGCACTGCCAGAGATGGGGACGATCTGCACGATGCGCGGCTTCGATCAGTCGCGTGATGTCGTTGAGGCCTCGATGGCATCGTGACGGAGCATGGCGTGGATGCCGCGCACGCCGTTCACGATCTGGGTTACGCGCAGGTCGACCACCGCACTGGCGAGCGATAGCGCGACCTTCCGTTCGATCCCCAGCTCCCGCTGCATCAGGTCGAGCATCGCGTTCAGGGCGATCAGCGCCGCCTCGTCGAGGTCGGGGTCGAAGCCGAAGGTGATCCATGCCTCCGGCGTCCAGGCCAGGGGCGTCGCGATCGGAAGATCGTCGCGCAGGAAGAACGTCAGCGTCCCGGACTGGATCGGGCATTCGATCGCCGTCGTGGAAACCTCGCCGTCTCCCTGCCGCGCATGCCCGTCACCCACGGAAAAGAGGCCGCCTGGCACCGCGACCGGCAGGAAGAGCGTCGTGCCCGCCACCAGCTCCTTGCAGTCGATGTTGCCGCCGGTCGGGCGCGGCGGCGACGTGGGGTGCGAGCCGGGTTCCGCTGGCGGCATGCCCATGACGCCGAAGAACGGGGCGATCCGGACGCGGTGGCCGAATTCGCTGGTCGCAGTTCCACGCGCAGCGTCGATGTTCCATGTCACCCGCAGGGGATCGCCCTCAACGCCCAGGCGCTCGTTGATGCCGTTCGGACGCGTGCTGCCGAAGTTCCAGCCATAGTCGCCGGGAACGATCGCGCCGATCCTCACTTCCAGCACCATGCCGGGTTCCGCGCCGGCGATTCGGATCGGCCCACACAGCGCGTGCCCGCGATCCCGTTCCGGGTCGCGCTCCGTGTAGACGTCTCGCTCGGGGTCGCCGGGAAGGTCGAGATCCTCGAAGCCGCGCACTGTCCAACCGGCATCGAGCGTGCGCACGACCACGGTATCCCCCGATGCAATCGTCAACGCGGGCGGCAAGTCGGGCGAAAACGATCCGTGAAGCGTCGTTCGGGACGGATTGAGTCGATAGATCGTCATGGCTGTCTCCAGATGGTTCAGGCGCGGCTGGATGTAGGGCTTTCGGGATTCGTCCGCCAGCGCCGCCAGAGTGCCTCGATGAACTGCTCGACGATCCCGATCGTCAGCGGCAGCCATTGCCCAAGGATGCGGGAGATGAGCGTTGCGCTGACTGCCATCGTCGTCGGGACACCGACACGTTGCAGCGCGATTGCCGTGCCGATCTCGACGATTCCGAAACCCTGCAGGATCGGCGCGGCGCCATAGAGGATCGCCCCGACGGCGTAGGCGGCGATCGGTTCCACCAGGCCGCCATTCCACCCTACGGCTCGCAGCGACGCCCAGAGCGTCAGGACGCCGCTGAGGCGAAAGAGGATGAGGATCGCGAGCGGCCAGATCAGGCGCATCGGCGAAAGGCTGTGCTGACGCAAGGACACGAGGACGCGGAGCAACCTCCGTGGTGTGAAGCGGAACATCCACTTCGGGAGCCGGTGACCGCGGATCACCCACGCAATGACCGTGAACATCGCGATGACCAGCGCAAGGAGCCCTGTCATGCCAAGCACCAGGATGGCGGTCGGCCGCCTGACGAAGAGTGCCGGGATGAGAATGCACAGGAACGCCAGGTGCCCGAGTGCGCTCTTGACGAATGTCGCCAGCAAGGAATCCTGCGGCGGAATCCCTCGCTGCCGCAACCGGACGACGAAGACGACCACGGAGGTCGGGCCACCCATCGGGGTCAGTCCGCTTACCACTGAACGCTGGAGGTGGAGGACGATCAGGAGTGGCAACCCGACGCGATGGCCGAGTTGGGCCAGGGCAAGGCCGTAGACCGCCGCCATGGCCACGAAACTGAAGACTTCCAGGCCAAGGATGCCGGCAATCCAGCGCGGATTTGCGGTGCAGATCAGGTCCCAGGTCTCCGCCAGTTCGTCGCGTTGCTGGGTGACGATGTAGATGCCGGCCACCACGATCAGCGCGAGCCAGAGCATGACGCCGTAGCGCCGGAGAAACACGATTACGGGCCGCGCCTGGGCGCGAAGCCGGATCCAGCGGGATTGCTGGAGCGCACCTTCGGTGGTTGGGCCCGGACTGGGGATGGGAAGCGGTGGGGGCATCGTCACACAGGAGCCTCAGTCTTCGGGCGTATCCGGGGAGGCGGGAGCGACCGCACGGTCTGGGATCAGTTTGCGGCGATCATCCCGGCGACGAAGGCGCAGGCCGCGAAGAAGACCATGAGCCCGGCGAACATTGCGAAGGAACCGCGCGATTGCACCGCCGTCGGCGTGCGCTTGATATACCGTTGATACAGGAGTGAGGCCGCGAAGATCAGTGCGCCTCCCGCGATTCCGAACCAGAGCAACGCCTGACCGTCCATCTACCCTCCGCGACCGATGTTTCGTCACCATTCGTCATCGCGAACGACGTCGCGATACCCTATGCTATGCGGTGAGTTCAGGGATACCGTGCGAATTTCGTCATGACGCGGACAGCCCCGCGTCGGGTTCATCGGACCGTCGTTCGACGGTCGCCAGACGGAGGAGCAACCGTGTCGCAACGCTTGCCGCCGAGCAGTGTCCCCCGGTACGAACGACCGCGACCTGTTCGCTACACCATAGCCGATCTGGAGCGGGAGACGGGAGTCACCGCGCGCACGATTCGGTACTACATCTCGGAAGGGCTGCTGCAACCGGCCTATGGACGCGGCCCGTCCGCCACCTACGATGCCGATCACCTCCTGCGCCTGCGCATGATCCAGCAGCTGAAGGACGAGCGGCTGCCGCTGGCCGAGATCAAGGAGCGGATCAGCCAGTTGACGCCGGAGGACATCGCCGTGATGCTCCGGGTGCAGATGGCTCCCCAGGCCGAGACGTGGCGCCATTTTACGCTGCATTCGGACCTCACCATCATGGTTCGCGAGCGCACCGGCAGTTCGCGTTCGATTGCCTACGATCATGCATTCGACCTGATCGTGGAGTACGCGCGCACTGTGCTGGACGATCTCGGGCGCAATGACGGTTCCGGCCGTGACTGATCCCGCGTTTGCCCGTGCTATCCGCCGGCGTTGGCCGACCGGTGTCGCCATCATCACGACGATGGCCCAGGATGGAGCGTTTCGCGGGGCGACGGCCGGTTCGCTGATGATGCTGTCGCTGGAACCGCCCACGCTTGCGCTGGGGCTTGCGATCGAGTCGTCGTTCCATCAGATGCTGACAGAAGGGAAGGTCTTCGCTATCGCCGTGCTGGACCGGACCGGGGAGTTCCTGGCCGATCGTTTTGCGGGCCGGGCGCCGGTGCCGGATGCGCGCTTCAGCGGCATTCCGCACGATCGGAGGCCGGTCGCGGGCGGCACGGTTCCCGTTCTTTCCGGAAGCGCGGTGCTTGTATGGGCGGGCTGCCGCGTCACGGCGAGGACGGTGACGGGCGACCATGTACTGGTCCTCGGAGAGGTCCTGACTGGCGCGCTTGGCGAGGACACCGACGACCCCTTGCTGTATTACGAAGGACGCTATCGTGGACTGGAGGTGCAGTGATGAGCGATGCTCCTCCCCCTTCCCTCGATCCGGACGACGCGGCAGCGGTCGAAGCGAAGTACCAGAGCCTCTGGATTCCGGACAACCCGGATGGCAGCGGCTGGGCCGATGTCGACTGGACGAGCGCCGCGCAGGGGAGTCGCTACCACTACCGTCATTCGGAACCACTGGCGGAGGCGGAACGCTTGCGTCCGCCGTTCTACCGTGTCGTGACGCGGCTGGAATCCGAAAAGATCGCGATCCCGCACGAGAACGACTACTACGTTGCCGCCAGCGACCTCGCCGACTTCCTCGCGGAGATTGCCTGGAACGGCGGTGCGGAAGTGATCTGGCACATCGAACCCTGTCCCGACCCCCCTGTCGAGGCGAATGCATCCTGATCCCTGCTGGTTGCGAATTTGCACCCCTGTGCCTATGATGTAGATACGTCAATCACCGGAGGGTTCTTCATGGCCATCACCGCTCCCCGTCCACCCGCTCAATCATCACTCGACCGGCTCGCTGAGGCGGCTTCGGGTGCGCCCGTCGCCGCCATCGATGCGACGACATCCCTGCTGGAGCAGACTGGCGGGAGCCGGCGCAGCGCACGGCCCAGGCAGGCATCGGTCACGCGCATCCTGCGTGCGGTTGCCGAACTCGCGGAGCACTCGGACGCGGCGGCTATGGCGCAGGCAGCTAGTGAGGGGTCCGACTACGCTGTGCTGCTCGCCTTGCTCGATCAGCCGGAGGTGCTCGCCGCGCTCCGTGCGCGCGATCCACTTGCGCCAGCCCGGCTGCGCGGGCTGCGCAGCCGTGAGGTCCTGCTGATGAGCGAGGGCGGTACGCTGACGGCGCAGGAGGTTGGGGCGATGCTCGGGGTCACGCGGCAGGCGGTCGACAACCGTCGCAAGCGTGGAAAGCTGGTCGCGGTCGAACTGGGTCGTCGGGGATACGCGTATCCGGCATGGCAGTTTCGCGCTGGCAGCGTGTTGCCTGGTCTCGATCGGGTGCTGGAGGTATTCGCCGGGTCGGGGGTGTGGGCGTTGCTCGCCTTCATACTGAACGGGAACGCCTGGCTCGATGGCGAGCGTCCGCTCGATGTCCTGCGTGCGGGCCGAGTCGAGGATGCCTGCCGTGCTGCGGCTCTGTATGGCGAGCAGGCCGCCGCGTGATCGTGGATTCCTTACCGCTTCCTCCGCCGGACCTCGATGCGTGGGCGCTGCCGATCGTGGAGATTGCGCCGGAGGACGCCCGCTTCTTCCGCTGTCACCGCCATCCCGGCCCGTATAGGCCAACGTCGTACAATGCCGCCCCGGTTGCCGATCGTTTCAACGCGAGCGATGGCGCCTACGGGGTGCTCTATCTGGGGTTCGGGCCGGAGGCCGCCTTCATCGAGACCTTCGGCTCTGTCCTGGTGGGTGCCGCGCCCGACCTGCGCGCTGTCACGAGCAGTACCCTGTCGCAACGGTGCCTCTGCGAGGTCCGGATGAAACCTGGGAGCGATCCCTTGCGGCTGGTTGATCTTGCAACAGGGCACGGCACTAGTCGCCTGAGCGCCGATGGCCGCATCAGCACCAGCAAGGACCGGGATGCGACGCGTGCCTGGGCGCGTGCCCTGTGGTCCCATCCGGCCTGTGTGCATGGCATCCGCTACCGCGCCTGCAACGACCTCGAGCAGATGGCCGCCGCGGTCTTCGACCGGACGGGCGACGTGTTCCAGAGCGGATGTGATCGTATGAACCGGTTGCGCGAACCGGACGTGCTTGCCAGCCTGCTCGATCGGTATGCGATTGGATTGATCGTCGACGACTGAGTGCGGCTACGCATGAACCGTTGGCGTCTCCTCCGGGGAGAGGCCGTCCGGATCGTTCGCGACGCCGCCCGGCGGCAGTGGCACCGGACCGGCCAGCAGCGGATCGTTGGTCGCGCGCATCCAGCGGTCGAGCCGTGCCCGCATGTCGTTGGCGACTCCCGCCAGGTCGGGCCGGTTGACCACGTTCACGCGCTGCACCGGATCGAGCAGGCAATCGTAGAGTACCTCCGGTTCGACCGTGCGTTCGCCCCACCCGGCGGCCATCAGCACTGCTTTCGTCGGGCTGTCGTCGCAATTCGGCAGAACCGGTTTCGCCCGCCCATCGAAGCGGCGGATGTACCGCCATCGCGCCGTCCGCACCGATCGCTGTGGTTCGTAGGCGGCATGGTAGGTCACCTCGGAGAACGTCTCGTCGCGTACGGACTCCGTCTCGCCACGCAGGAGCGGTAACAGCGACGTTCCCTGCAACCACGCCGGTGCGTCGATCCCCAGCACATCGCAGAGCGTCGGGAAGAGGTCGATCTGTGCGACGAGGGCGTCCACGACGCGGCCACCGCCAAAGACATCTGGGCCGCGCAGGATCAGCAACACGCCGGTTCCGTGATCGGTGAGTGTGCTTTTCATCTCCGGGAAGGCGAGCCCGTGATCCGTGGTGCAGATCACCAGCGTGTCCTCGGCCAGGCCGGCGGCGGCCAGCGCGTCGAGTACGATCCCGACGCCGCGGTCCAGTTCACGCGCGCTCGCCTCGAAGTTCGCCATATCGGTGCGGGTCTCCGGCAGATCCGGAATGACAGCGGGTAGCCGTACGAAGCGATCTGCACCCGGTTCCGCGGCGAGGAACGGCCGGTGACATTCCTCGAATCCGACATCGAGGAAGAACGGACGCCCATCGCCTGCCCGTCCGAGTTCGGCGATGAAGGCGGCGGCTCGTGGTGCGACGTTCGCCGCCGAGCGGTCGTCCTGCGCGACGACGGTTTCGTACCCGAGGGTGGCGGGATCGTCGTGCGTGACATGCTGCATGCCGAACAGCGCCGTGCGGAAGCCGTTCATCTGCAGGACACTTGCGAGATGCTGGCCCGGATCGTGGAGGCCGAAGCCTCGGTGCGCGAGGCCCATCATCCCGACGGAATGCGGACTCTGGCCGGTCAGCAGCGCCGTCCGGCTGGGCGAGCAGGTCGGTGCGGCGGAGAAGGCATTGCGGAAGAGGACGCCTTCCTCCGCGAGCCGCTGATAGGTGGGCATCGGCACGGCGTGACCGTAGGGCTGCACGTATCGCCCGGTATCGTGGGAATGGATGTAGAGCACATTCACGGTGAAAGAGTCCCTTCAGAGGCGTGAGGAACGAGAAATGAGGAATGAGAAAAGAGCTACGACGACAAATCCGTTGGTGTGAAGAGGACGCCTGGCGTACAGGTGATGAGCATCTTGCCTTGCTCGCCGTGCCGGCACGATCCCACATCCCGGACTTTCACGTCTCGTTCCTCACTCCTCGTTTCTCGTTCCTAACCTCTGGCGCTCGCCAGTTGCGCGGCGATCAGGCCGAGGTAATCGGTATGCCAGCGTGGTTCCAGCCCGAAGATACCCGGCTGGATCGGCTCCCGTCCGATCCTCGCATAGGTTGCGGCGTTCGGCGAGGCCGGGAAGGCCAGGCTAGACAGGTCCTCCCGCACGATCGCGAACCACTGGCTCAGTGGGATAGGCCCCACCAGCCCTCCGGTGTCCCCTCCCATGAAATCCCGGATCGCCTCGCCCAGCGTGACATCCTCACCGTATGGAACATCACGATAGCCGCTCACCTCCTCCCACAGATCCTTGGAATAGAGGCTGAGACTGTGCGATGCGCCAGCGGAGATGGGCTGGTCGTGCCGCAGACCTACCTCGTCGAGGACCCAGCTCTCGTTCGGGAACAGGGCAAGCGCTTCGTTCGCATGCAGGAGCCGGAGGCTGGTCGAGAGACGGTGGGGCAGGCTGACGACTGCATCGTTCCACGGTGCGATCCATTCACCGTCCGCGAGGTGGACGGCAAGGTTCCATTTCTCGGCCATCGTCTCGAAGCGCTCGGGAGCGTTGAAGACGCGCACTCCTGGCGCATCGCAGACGAGCTTCTGTTCGCCGCAGTCGTTGAGGACGATCAGCTCCTTGTTCGGATAGTCCTGGCACAGGAATGATTCGATCGCCTCCTCCAACAACCACTGATGCTCCGGTATGCGGTTGTAGGTTGGCAGTACACAAGAGATCAACGGCAGATCGTCGGGCAGGGGCGCAAGCTCGTTCGCCGGCGCTTGCGTGAGAACTGGCTGCGTGCGCCCGATTCCCGGTCCGCTGTACGCCGCGAGCCGATCCGGCACTGGTTCGCCGAGGTCGGCGAAGACCAGCGCGATCTGCTCGGCCAGGGCATCCGGCGGCAGCCGCTGGCCGAAGTGTTCCACGACCGGCAACGGATCGAGGCCAAGCTCGTGATGCCCAAGGATGTAGTTCCGGAACTTGTGCTCCGTGAAGAGGGGATAGGGCACACCGTTCGGCCGTCCGAACCGGTGCGACCAGCGCAGGAACGGCAGGCAGAGCGTGCGGCCGCCGCGCTGGCGTACTTTTTCCTGCAGGTAGCCCTCCTCGCCGCCGAAACCCCGGAAGAGCGGGTTGAATCCCGGCCATGCCTCACGCAGGCAACTGAAGACACCGAGCCCCTGCATGGGAATGTCGAACGGCTCGCCGTCCGGATCGATTCCGCGCGGATCGGTTGCCCAGGTGCCCCACATCTCGTCACTCCACACCGGCTCGAAGTGGGTAGAGATACTCGTCAGGTCGTCGTGCAGGAGCGGCCCTTGCACGAGATCGAGCGATCCTGGATGTGCCTGCCACCATGCCTTCAGCCGGGCAATGGCGTCTGGCTGAAAAAGGATGTGGGAATCGCAGCAGAGCACGGCGTCGCCATGCGCCTCCCGGAAGACGCGATCCTTCGCCGGCGCGGTGCCGGTGATCTCGGTACACAGGAGGTAGCGGATGGAAGGATCGGCGCAGTTCTCGATGAAGGCGCGGGTGTGGTTGCACCCGTAGTTGTCGATCACCAGGATCTCGGTATCGGTGAGGTCCTGGTAGAGGCGAAGCGCCTGCACGGTGAAGAAGACGCCGTCGAAGTCGTTGTAGGTTGGCATCCCGATCGTCAGCGCGACCACGATGTGCATACCCCCTGCGTACAGCGGACGATCGTGGGCCAAGCATACGCCACGAGGGGAGTTGCGCCAGCTGGCGCAACTCCCCTCGCGATGCCGCTGGGGCAGAATCAGCGCCCCCAGATATCGACCGGCGTCACCCCGGCCTCGATCACGGCCAGGTAGCCGTCGTAGTTCTTCATCGGCTGGCCGATGGCGAATTCGCCGCTCATCGCCCGGCCCGCGAGGTCGACCACCTTCACCACCTGGTCGCCGTTGATCGAGATGAACCCGAAGTCATTGGCGGCGAGGACTGCCGTCGTGTAGGTATCGGTCCCCTCGAAGTCCTTGCCGGGAACGGCGGCGTTGGCCGGCTTCGGAATGTCGATCGTCGCGGTCACGCTTCCGAATGTCGCTGAGGTGCTGTCCACATCGATCAGGTGCGCGGTACCGGTGTCCGCCTCGGCGTAGCCCGCCCATAAGGCAATCCGGTCGTTGACGCCCCAGCGGTAGCCGAAGTTTCCCTTGGCAATCGGCAGGCGGGTTGCGGTCAGCGCCTTCATGTCAGCGATATGGAGACTGACCTCGGTCTCCGCCCACTGGCCGGGGTCGTCGAGGCCGGGCGTCATCAGGCCGATGATGTGCGCGCCATCCCCCGTCACCCGTGGGCGGGCGTTGCGGCCGCCGCTAAGACCATCGACATCCCACGGAATCTGCGCGAGATATTCGGCCGCCCCCTTCGAGGCATCCAATACTTCGAAGCCGGTGCCCGGCGCGGTGGTGTAGAAGATCCGGTCGTTCGCCGGGTCGCTGGCGCCGCCGTGCGAGCCGAGTTCGACCTCGATGGTGTTCAGCGGCGTATCGTTGCCCGCCAGCAGATCGGCGAGGACGTAGGACTTGATCTGGCCGCCGACCGCGACATAGAGGTTGAGCGGGTCGTTCAGCAGCCAGGCTGTCAGTTCCTCGTCCTCGTTCATCGCGAACTCGACGGTCGTGTTCGTGAATGTCGCGATCTCCACGATATTGAGCACCTGGCTGTGCTCGCCCTCCTGCAACGAACCAATCGCCACGTAGTCGAAGGCCGGGCTGGCGGCGATCCAGGCCGCTCCCTCGCCGAAGGTGGCCGGAACGCGATCGACGATCGCCGGGATTCCGGCCGGTCCCACCGCAACGGTGACGATCTCCTCGTTCTGCTGGTCGCCGAAGAGGAGGCGTCCATCCGGCAGCAGGAGCGATCCGGCATGCGTTGCACAGGTGATGCCCTCGATCCGCCCGGCGAGTGTGCCGTCTGGTACGGAATAGACCTCGACGGCTGGCTGGGTGCGATCGGCTACGAACAGATAGCGTCCGCCGTCCGCCACGACTGGCGAGGCCATCGGGGATGTCACCGGGGAGGCTTCCGGCGTCTGCGCGGCGACCCGCCCACCGAGAGCCGCCGCGCCGAGTGCGGCGGCAGTGGAGACGAAGGAACGCCGGCTCCTGGCCGGGACGTGCTGCGTGATGGAGCGGATGATGAAACGGTCGTGCGACATCGATGGGTTCCTCCCCAGGAGATGACTATGCCGGGATTCCGGCGAGACGGGCCTGGCGTGGCACGGTCCGAGGGCTGAAGCCGGGCGTGCCACGCCGGGGCGAGGTCGCCGGCGCATCGTGAAGCGACGTGCACGGCGACGAGAAATACGATACAAAGTATCAACAAGATTGGCAAGGCGACTATGCACGCCGTGCCAGCCGACCGGCCGCACTCGATCTGGAAGGAACCGCGCCGATGCCGCTCTCCCACCCCTCGACCCCTGCTTTTCTCCTCTCGCGACGGAACGCCGTGCGTGCCGCCATCGGTATGGCCGGCGCGTTCGGTGCCGTCTCGTTGCCGGGGCAATCCTCCGGGACCGCCGCTCAGGCAACACCGGCCGCATCCCGGCTCGTCGTCGCGGCGAGCATGCCCTTGCTGGCCGACATCGTCGCGAATATCGCCGGCGACCGGGCCGAGGTCTTCTCGATCATGCCCGATACCGCCGATCCCCACACCTGGGAGGCTGCGCCGCAGGACATGGTGCGCGTGACGGAGGCCGATACGTTCATCTCGATTGGGCACCACCTCGAACCGTTCGTCGAGGCGGGCGGCTGGCGTCGCGCCGTGAAGGATGCTGGTATCCCCGAGCTGGACGTGGCCGATCATCTCGACCTGATCGAGATCGACCGTGTGATCGATCACGGCGATCACGTTCACGACCTGCGGGAAGGCGATCCCCATTTCTGGCTCGATCCGCTGAAGGTCGTGGAGGCGATTCCGGCGATTCGTGACCACCTGATCGGACTGGACCCGGAGGGCGAGCCGGCCTACACCGAGCAGGCAGCTGCCTATGCGCGCGAGGTCGAGGTCCTGCACGAGGAACTGGCGACCGCCTTCGCCGCCATCCCGGACGACCGGCGCGTGCTGGTCGTCTTTCACGATGCCTTCACCTATTTCGCGGTGCGGTACGACTTCGAGATCGTCGGGGTCGTGATGCCGAATGCGGAGGAAGGCGAGGTCTCGGCGCGGGAGATGGCGGACCTGATCGAGACGATCGAGAAGTACGACATCACCATCGTCTTCGCCGAGCCGCAGTTCAACACCGATGTGCTCTCCACGATCCAGGCCGAACAGGGCGTCGCGATCGGCGAGTTGCTTACCGATTCGTTCGCTGGACGAGTCGATTCCTATCTGGAGTTGATGCGGTTCGACCGGGAGAGCATCGTGAACGCCCTGCTGCCAGTGCAATAGGTGGGGCAGGGGGATTTCATCCAAGGGTGACCGCGGGCGGAGCCGGGTTGTTCCTGGCTTCGTCCGTGGTCGTTCCAGCGTGCGCGGACGGTCGCCGGAGGGGGATTCCAGCGCCGGCCAGGCATCATCACTGCAGCGTGGGACGACCGGGAATGCCTGGGAATTTCGTGCTGCGAAGGCTCCCCGTCGGCGGTGAAATCGTTTCATCGGGGGCCGCGTACCGATCGGTACACGAACCCCGGTTTTGCCTTGCCGGGCGTGCCATAATGGACCATACAAGTAGGAGTGTGGGCGCATCCTGCCGCCTGCCTCCCACGCCCATTCCCACCGTCCCCGGACTCCGGGCGACAACCGAAGGTTTCCGCTTCATATAGGGACGGGTCAAGGCATCACCCGGTCTGACGATGGCACTTCTACGGTTGGTATCAAGGAGGATATCGTGGCAACAGCCACCGCAAGCACGACCGATCTCCAGACCGCGGCGATCAATGCGATCCGCACGCTTTCGATGGATGCCGTCCAGGCGGCAAACTCCGGTCATCCTGGCCTGCCGCTCGGCGCGGCGCCGATGGCCTACGTGCTCTGGCAGGACTTCCTGAAGCACAACCCGCAGCACCCGCAGTGGGCCGACCGCGACCGCTTCGTGCTCTCCGCCGGGCATGGCTCCGCCCTCATCTACTCGTTGCTTCACCTCACCGGATACGACCTGCCGATCGAGGAAGTGAAGAACTTCCGCCAGCTCGGTTCGAAGACCCCGGGCCATCCGGAGCGCGGCGTGACACCGGGCGTCGAGGTTACCACTGGGCCGCTCGGCCAGGGCTTCGCCAACGGCGTCGGTCTCGCCATCGCAGAGCGTTTCCTCGCCGCGACCTACAACAAGCCGGGACACGAGATCGTCGATCACTACACCTACGGGGTTGTCTCTGACGGCGACATCGTGGAGGGCGTCGCCTTCGAGGCGGCAAGCATCGCCGGCAACCTGAAGCTCGGCAAGCTCATCTATCTCTACGACCAGAATCACATCACGCTCGCCGGTACCGCCAACATCTCCATGTCGGAGGATGTCCCCGCCCGCTTCGAAGCCCTCGGCTGGCACGTCCAATCGATCGACGGGATGGACCCGGCAGCGGTGAAGGCCGCGATCGAGGCTGCCAGGGCCGAGACGGAGCGCCCGAGCATCATCTGCGCGCAGACGATCATCGGCTACGGCTCCCCGAACAAGGCCGGAACCTTCGGTGTCCACGGCTCGCCGCTCGGTCCGGACGAGGTGACCCTCACCAAGGAATACCTCGGCATCCCGACCGAGCCGGCCTTCTTCGTGCCGGACGAGGTCGCCGCGCACTTCCGCGAGGCGCTGACCAAGGGCAAGGAGGCAGAATCCGACTGGGATACCCGCTTCGCCGCCTACCAGGCGGAGTATCCGGCGGAGGCCGCCAGCTTCCTCGCCGCGATGGCGGGTGAACTGCCGGAGGGCTGGGACAGCGAGATCCCGGTCTGGCCGGCTGGCACCAAGGCGATGGCTACCCGCAAGGCGTCTGGCGAGGTCCTCAACGGCTTCTTCGCGAAGCTCCCGACCTTCATCGGCGGCTCGGCAGACCTCAACCCCTCCACCAACACCGCGCTGAAGAAGGGCGGCGACTTCCAGGCGCCGGGCAGCGTCCCCGACGATGCGCAGGGTGAGGTCGGCGGGCCGGCCGACTACAGCGGCCGCAACATCCATTTCGGTATCCGCGAGCACGGCATGGGCAGCATCGTGAACGGCCTGGCCGCGCACGGCGGCATCATTCCGTTCTCCGCCACTTTCCTGCCCTTCTCCGACTACATGCGGCCCAGCATCCGCCTCGGTGCGCTGAGCCACCTGCACTCGATCTACGTCTTCACGCACGACAGCATCGCGGTTGGTGAGGATGGCCCGACGCACGAGGCGGTCGAGCAGACGGCTTCGCTCCGGCTGATCCCGAAGCTGACCGTCTACCGCCCGGCGGATGCGAACGAGACTGCCGAGGCGTGGAAGCTCGCCGTCGAGCGGGGCGAGGCCTGCGTGCTGGTCTTCTCGCGGCAGGATCTGGCTGTGCTCGATCCCGAGAAGGTGAAGGGCAACGTCGCCAAGGGTGGTTACATCCTCGCCCACGCCGACGGTACGCCGGATGTCACCTTCATCGCCACCGGCTCCGAGGTCGAACTTTCGCTGAAGGCGAAGGACCTGCTGGCCGAGCATGGCGTGCAGGCGCGCGTCGTCTCCATGCCCAGCACGGAGCTCTTCGACGCCCAGCCGGCAGATTACCGCGAATCGGTGCTCGGGCCGAAGGGCAGCGCCCGTGTCTCCGTCGAGGCCGGTGTGACCGCCCCGTGGTTCAAGTACACCGGCGACAACGGCGCCCAGGTCGGGATCGACCGTTACGGCGAATCGGCGCCGGGCGCGGAGGTGCTCAAGTACTTCGGCTTCACGAAGGAACACGTCGCCGCCACGGCTCTCCGCCTGCTGGGCAAGGGAGCGCTGGCCGATGAGGTCGATGTGGCCTACCTGACCGGTGAGACGGCGGGCAAGCAGGCGACCGGCGGCGACGGTCATTCCTGATCGGCATTCATCGCGACTCCGGGGATGACAACGAAGCATCCTTCGGACACGACTGAGAGGACAGGGACATGAACCCGATTCAGAAGCTCCACACCGAGCAGGACCAATCCGTCTGGCAGGACGACATCTCTCGCGCGCTGCTGGCGAACGGTGCGCTCAAGCAAGCGATCGACACCGGCATTCGCGGCGTCACCTCGAACCCGAGCATCTTCCAGAAGGCGATCGCCGGTTCCGATGCCTACGACGAGGACATCCAGGCCCAGCTGGGCGAGGGCAAGTCCGCTGCCGAGATCTTCCAGACCGTCGCCGTGAAGGATATCCAGGACACCTGCGATCTCTTCCGCCCGGTCTACGACGAGAGCAATGGCACCGATGGGTTCGTCTCCATCGAGGTCCTGCCGTCGCTGGCGCGCGACACCGAGGGCACCCTGGAGAACGCCCGCACCCTCTGGAATGCGGTCAATCGTTCGAACGTGATGATCAAGGTCCCCGGCACGGAGGAAGGCGTTCCCGCCATCCGCACGCTGCTTTCCGAGGGCATCAACATCAACGTCACGCTGCTCTTCTCGCTTGCCAACTACGAGCGGGTGGCGCTGGCCTTCATCGAGGCCCTGGAGGAACGCCAGGCGAAGGGTGAGGCCGTTTCCGGCATTGCTTCCGTGGCGTCCTTCTTTGTCAGCCGCGTCGATACGCTGGCCGACAAGCAGCTCGATGGCGTGATCGCCGAGGGTGGCGAGCACGCCGACCTTGCGGCCTCGCTGAAGGGCAAGGTCGCGGTTGCAAACGCGCAGCTGGCTTACGAGAAGTTCCTCGATCTCTTCAAGGGCGACCGCTTCGCGCCGCTGGCGGCTGCTGGCGCCCAGGTGCAGCGCCCGCTGTGGGCCAGCACCGGCACGAAGAACAAGGCCTACAGCGACGTGCTCTACGTCGAGACGCTGATCGGTCCGGAGACGGTGAATACCGCGCCGATCGCGACGATCGAGGCCTTCCTCGATCATGGCGTGGTGGCCCGCACCGTCGACGCGGACCTCGCCGGCGCCCACGCGGTGCTGGAGGATCTTGCGAAGGTCGGCCTCTCCATCGACCAGATCACGGCCCAGCTGGAGGACGAAGGCATTACGACCTTCATCACCTCCTACGACGGCCTGCTGGCCGATGTCGAGGCGAAGCGGACGGCCCTTGCTGGTGCCTCCGCCGAGTAATCACCGTTGGGAGGAGCATTCGATACCGAATGCTCCTCCCACACCCGTGCACGAGCGAACTGCCGCACGAGTCATCATCTCTTGTCATTCTGAGCAAAGCGAAGAATGACAAGAGATGGGGTACTGACCGTCGCCCAGGATGACATGGGGCCTCGAGTTTTTCAAAACACCCGGCCGATCACCAGATGCTCGTCAGTACCAGAGGGGTTTCCGGTCATCGGCAGGGTAGAATCGAACGCCAATTCACGGAACCGGACGTCCAACGTCATCAGCGCGTAGAGCGCCCATACGAAGGAAGTACCCATCACATGAGCAACGCATCGCAGGAGCGGCGTCACGTCGGCGTCGTCGGACTGGCTGTCATGGGCGAGAACCTCGCGCTCAACCTGGAGCGCAACGGGTTCGCCCCCGCCGTCTACAACCGCACCACGGCGGTGACCGAGGCATTCCTGACCGAGAAGGCGCAGGGAACCTCGATCCTCGGCACGACCACGATCCCGGAGTTCGTCGCCGCGCTGGAGCGTCCGCGTCGCATCCTCCTGATGGTGAAGGCTGGCGCCCCGGTCGACGCCGTGATCCAGGAACTGGCCGAGTATCTCGAGCCGGGCGACATCCTGATCGATGGCGGCAACTCCTTCTTCCAGGATACCGAGCGCCGCTCGCACGAAGTCGATACGCTCGGCTTCAACTTCGTGGGCATGGGTGTCTCCGGCGGTGAGGAAGGCGCGCTCTGGGGACCGAGCCTGATGCCGGGTGGCCCGGCGGATGCCTACAAGGAACTAGAGCCGATGCTGACGGCGATCGCCGCCGTCTCCGATTCCGGTCCCTGCGTTACCCACATCGGTCCTGGCGGTTCTGGTCATTACGTCAAGACGGTCCACAACGGGATCGAATACGGTGACATGGAACTGATCGCCGAGACGTACGACATCATGCGTAAGGCGCTTGGGATGTCCGCCGGGGAGATCGCCGATGTCTTCGCCAAGTGGAACGAAGGCAAGCTCGATTCCTTCCTGATCGAGGTCACGGAGCGCGTCCTCCGCTACATCGACCCGGAGACGGATACGCCGCTGATCGACCACATCCTCGACACGGCGGAGCAGAAGGGCACGGGCCGCTGGACCAGCCAGAGCTCCTACGAGCTCGGGACGGCCACGCCGGTCATCAATGCCGCCGTGAACGCCCGCATCCTCTCCTCCATGAAGGAGAAGCGCGTGCGCGCCAGCACGATCCTGCACGGCCCGGATGTCTCCGCGTTGCCGGCGCTCGACAAGGAGGCGACGATCGCCGCGCTGGAGAACGCCCTCTACGTGGCGAAGATCTCCTCCTACGCACAGGGCATGGCCCTGCTGCAGGCGGCATCCGATACCTACAGCTGGAACCTCAACCTCTCGGAGATCGCCCGCATCTGGAAGGCCGGCTGCATCATCCGCGCGAAGTTGCTGAATCCGATCATGGAGGCCTTCGCGGGTGGCAAGCAGATCGACAACCTGCTGGTCGATCCGTATTTCGCGAACGAGGTCAATGCGAACACCGGCGGCCTGCGCACGGCGGTGACGATCGCGGCGCAGCGCGGCGTCCCGGCGCTGGCGTTGAGTACGGCGCTCGGGTACATCGATTCCTATCGCTCGGAGTTCACCTCCGCCAACATGATCCAGGGGCAGCGCGACTTCTTCGGCGCCCACACGTATCGCCGTCTGGACAAGGACGGCGTGTTCCACACTGAGTGGGGCACTCTCGAAACGCACTAGGCGTTCGCGGTACGCTACGCGCTTGCCCCGGCGACACGTCCGGGGCAAGCATTCCGATGGCCAGGTCCGTCCACCGGCTTTCCACCATCTCCGGCAATGGAGCCGTCGTCCCGGCAGCACTCCATTCGCCACAACTCCTCCATCGAATCCGGCCTTCCTGTTTCCCGTACAGAGGATTGCCTCATGCCGAAGACAGAGCTCGATGTCCAGGACATCCCGACCCAGTACACTCCGCCAGAATTCCAGGAGGGAGAGGCCGATCACGTCGGGCATCAGTTCGACTTCGGCGAGGAACTGCACCAGCGCAACACGAACCCCTTGCGCACGGGGCTGCAGCTGGAGCGCGTGCCCGCCCCGTGCGTGATGGTCATCTTCGGCGTCACCGGAGATCTCACCGCCCGCAAGCTGATGCCGTCGCTCTACGATCTCGCGGTCGGGCACCCGCTGCCGGAAGGGTTCTCCATCGTCGGCGTCTCGCATCGCGACTGGGACGATGAGACGTTCCGCAGCGAGATGTACGAGGCGGTGAAGAAGGGCGCCCGCGCCCCGGTTACCGAGGAGTCGTGGAATCTCTTCGCGAAGGGACTCTTCTATGTGAAGGGGTCCTTCGACTCGGAGGATGTCTACACCGAACTCAAGCAACGGCTGGACGTGATCGACGAGGAGCGCCGGGCGGCGGGCAACCGGCTCTACTATCTCGCCACCTCGCCGACCTTCTACGGGCCGATCATCCAGCATCTTGGCAAGTCCGGGCTTGCCAAGCGGCAGGATATCTACTACAGCCGTACCGGCAGCTGGAACCGCATCGTCATCGAGAAGCCATTCGGCCGCGATGTCGATTCCGCCCGCGCGCTGAACGCCGAGATCGGCGCGGTCTTCTCCGAGCGCCAGATCTACCGCATCGACCACTATCTGGGGAAGGAGACGGTTCAGAACGTCCTTGCCTTCCGCTTCGCGAACACCCTCTTCGAGCCGGTCTGGAACCGGCAGTACGTCGATCACGTCCAGATCACGGTGGCGGAGTCGATCGGCGTGGAAGGGCGCGGCGGCTACTACGAGGATTCCGGCGCCCTGCGCGACATGGTGCAGAGCCACATCCTCCAACTGCTCGCCGTGATCGCGATGGAACCGCCTGCCCTCTTCAACGGCAATGCGCTTCGCGATGAGAAGGTGAAGGTCCTCCGCGCCGTGGTCACACCATCCGAAGATGCCGTGGCTGAGAAAGTCGTGCGGGCCCAGTACGAGGCGGGATTCCAGAACGGGCGTCCGGTCGGCGCCTACCGCGACGAGCGCGGCGTGCGTCCCGGTTCCCGCACGGAGACCTTCGTGGCAATGGAGCTGGGTATCGAGAACTGGCGCTGGGCCGGCGTGCCATTCTACCTCCGCACCGGCAAGCGCCTGCCGCGCCGTGTGACCGAAATCGCCGTCGAGTTTAAGCAGGTGCCGCACCTGATGTTCCAGACCGGCGGCGACCTCGATCTCACGCCAAATGTCATCACGATGCGCATCCAGCCGGATGAAGGCATCGCCCTCAAGTTCGCGGCAAAGGTGCCGGGACCGTCGATGCAACTGCGTCCGGTGCGCATGGACTTCCTCTACGGCCAGTCGTTCGGTGAGGCCGGACCGGATGCCTACGAGCGCCTGCTGCTCGATGCGATGCTCGGCGACCCGACCCTCTTCGCTCGCCGAGACGAGGTGGAGACGGCCTGGACGCTGATGCAGCCGATTCTCGACGCCTGGGAGCACGACGCGATCCCAACCTATCCGTACGAATCGGGCACATGGGGGCCGGCGAAATCCGACTCCATGCTGCGCCGCGAAGGCCGGGAGTGGCGTCGACCGTAGGCGGGACACGGCGATCCTGCACTCCGGTGGCAGCCGCCGTGTTTGCGTCCGGGAATGGCGAGGAGCAGAACCATGTCTACATCGACCCCTATGGCCCCTGAATCGTCGCACCGCCCCGTCTACATGGCGGAATGGACGACGGATTCCATCGACACCGGGGCTATCTACGACGAAGTCGCGAAGCTCTGGGAACAGGTCGGCGGCATGCAGGACCGTCCGCGGGGTTTCGACGAGATCGACCCGGATGTTGCGGGGTACGGCGGCGGCCTGATGCGGGCCACGACGCTGAACCTGGTGGCCGTGGCGCCATCCGAGAAGGATGCCGGACTCATCGCCAGCAGCGTCGGGCACCTGCGCGACTTCCTGCCATCCCGCACCGTGATCCTGATCCTGCGAACCTCCGATGATGGCGCGGAAGAGACGATCCCCTACACGGTGCGTGTGGAACTGCGCGACCAGGCACAGGGCGACGAAAAGAAGGACGCCAGCCTGAAATTCGAGACGATCACGATCAGCGCCGACGCGCGCGAGGCTGGACGGCTGGCCAGCGTGGTCTCCCCGCTGCTGATGTCCGAGCTGCCGAATTACCTGTGGTGGCCGAGCGGTGACTTCGCGCGGAGTCCGCTCTTCCACGACTTGCTGGCGATTGTCGACCGCCTGATCGTGGATAGCGCCCAGCTTGGCCGCGATGTGCGCGGCGTGGCGGCGTTGCGCGATCTTGTGGATGCCGACTTCCACCACGCGATCATCGGAGACTTCACCTGGCTGCGGCTCGGCACCTGGCGGCAGTTGATCGCGCAGTTCTTCGATGGCGATGATTCGCAGGACTGCCTGCAGACGATCGATAGTGTGACGGTCGCATACGCCGACACGCGCACGGATGGTTCCTCCGGTCTGGCGTCGGCGCTGCTGATCGTCGGCTGGCTCGGAAGCCGGCTCGGCTGGGAGGCGATCGACCCGTTGGACCAGCGCGCCGGTGCGTCGTGGGTGCCATTGCTGGCTCGGAACGGAGACCGGCAGCGGACGTTGCAGGTGCGCCTGATTCCCGACAAGAGTGCGATGGCGAAGTTCTCGTTGCGCAGCGTGGAGTTGGTGGCAACGGGCGAGCATCCCGGTGTCTTCAAGGTCGAACGCACCGACGAAGACGACATGATCACCTCCAGCGAGCTGCCGACGATGCCGCTGGTGAGCCGCATGGTGTATTCGAAGCGCCCGGATAACGAATCGATGCTGGCCGAGGAATTGCAGCGCCTGGTGCCGGATCGTGTTTTCGAGGAAGCGCTTCGGTTCGCGACGCACCTGCTGCCGTAAGCCGCGATTGCCCACACACGACCTGTCGAGACGACGAGGGCATCCCGGAATGGGATGCCCTCGTCGTGTATCCACGCCGGGAAACGAATGCAGATGCTTGTCTGCCGTCCGCAGCGATTGGGGCCGCTTGGGTGGCGGTACAATCCCACTAGCATCATCCTGCACCAGGAGTGAACGGAGGACGATATGGTATTCCCCGGAAAGAAGACGATCGACTACGGCGAGCGCGGCACCGTGGTGGTCGTACAGGACGGCGACGAACTCGCCGCCACCGCCGCCGAAACGCTCATCTCCACGGTCGCCGCTGCCGTCGCCGAGGACCGCGACGCCCTTGTCGCGCTCTCCGGCGGTTCGACGCCCAAGAAGATGGGGGCACTCCTTCGCACGCCGGAGTATGCCGATCGCATCCATTGGGGTCGATTGCAAGCCTTCTGGGGCGACGAGCGCTGGGTCTCCATCGAGGACCCGGAGAGCAACGCCGGCGAGGCCCTGCGTGGCTTTCTCGAGCATGTTCCCATTCCGGCCGAGAACGCCCACCCCTGGGAGACGGATCCCGGCAGCGACCCTGCCGCCGCTGCCGAGCGGTACGAGCGCCTGATCCGCGAGATCAGCAGCGCGACAACCGGTGTTGCGGACGGTGCTCCCCGCTTCGACCTCATCTTTCTCGGCATGGGCGACGACGGTCACACGCTCTCGCTCTTTCCGCACACGGCCGCCGTCCACGAGCATGTTCGCCTGGCGATCGAGAACGACGTGCCGAAGCTGAATACCACGCGCCTCACGTTCACGCCGACGCTGGCGAACGCGGCGGCAATGGCCGTCTTCCTGCTCGCTGGCGCGGGGAAGGCCGAGCGCCTGCACCAGGTCCTCGATGGACCGATCCAGATCGACGAGACGCCGTGCCAGGTGATCCGGCCCACTGATGGTGAGCTGATCTGGCTCGTCGACGAAGCCGCTGCGGCCCAGCTCGAACGGACGGCGACCGATGGACACTGACGCACGACTCGCCATCATCGGTGAGCGCGCCGCCGCCGAAATCGCTGACGGCAGCATCGTCGGACTGGGGACCGCGTCCACGGCCGAGGCGATGATCCGCGCCCTCGGCGCCCGGGTCGCCGAGGGCCTGAAGGTCACCGGCGTCTCCACATCCAACCGCTCGAGCATCCTTGCCCGGAGCCTGAACATCCCGCTCGTCGCGCTGGACGATGTCGATCGGATCGACCTCTGCATTGACGGCGCCGACGAGATCGATCCGAACGTCGATGTCGTGAAGGGCAGGGGCGGCGCCCTGCTCTTCGAGAAGCTGGTCGCGCGACAGGCCCATCGCTATATCATCATCTCCTCCAACGAGAAGCTCGTCTCCCGCCTCGGGACGCGGCTTCCGTTGCCTGTCGAAGTCGTGCCGGTCGGCTGGAAGGCCACCTTGCGCGAAGTCGCTGCACTCGACCTCACTCCAGTCCTGCGCGCGAATCCGGATGGCTCCCCCTTCGTCACCGATGGTGGGCACTGGATTCTCGATTGCGACGCCCCGGAAGGCGGATTTCCCGATCCGGCCGGTCTCGCCGACGCACTGAAGCGGATCGTCGGGGTTGTGGAGCACGGCCTCTTCATCGGCATGGCCGACCTTGCGCTGACCATCGACGAAGCTGGCGTCATGACCGAGATGGCTCGCACCGGCGCATGACCGATCTAACCACCTCCGCGCCGCTCCCGGCTGCATTCCGGGACGATGGCGAACGCTTCCCTCTTTCGTGGCCGGCCATCGGCGTGCTGGCCGCGCTCTTCGTGGTGCTGGCGGCGTTCGCCGGCACGATCGGAACTCTCCCCGGCGATCTTTGGGTGACCACTCATCTGCAACGGTTGCATGGACAACCGTGGCGGACGCTCTGGCACCTGGGTGACGCCTTCGGGACGAGCGGCTGGGTCGTCTGGATCGCCCTGGCCGGACTTGTCGCCACGGCCGCGATGCGGTGGTGGAATGATGTGGTCCTCCTGGGGGCCGTCCTGCTCCTGCGTGCAGCGGCCTTCCCCATCAAGAGCATTGTCCAGAGTCCGCGGCCGGCATCGGCGCAGGCTCACCTGGTGGAACACGCGGATGGATTTGGATTCCCGAGCGGGCACACCCTGACCGCGATGGCGCTGTTCGGGACCATCGCCGTGTTGATGGTTCGGCATATGTCATGGCCGCACGCGCGGTATCCTGCAGGTTCGATCTGGATACTTGGGGTCGGGACGACGGGGTTCGCGCGGATCTGGAGCGGTGCGCACTGGACCAGCGATGTGGTGGGAAGCGTGCTGCTGGGAACGGTGATGATCGCCGTCGCGGCGAAGGTCCAGGTATTGGCAACACATGGCCTTCGCATCGGGATAGCCGATACGCCGTGGGAGGTGAGGCTGTGATTCCTGCGGGTCCGCTACCGCTTTGGGTTCGCGGGTACCGCCTTGTCTTCGGGGTGCTCGATATCGTGGCGATGGGCTGGCAGTTCTTCCATGGTAGCCACGGCGACCCGTTCAAGCAGGCGAACTTCTTCAGCTTCTTCACGATCCAGAGCAACATCATCGCTGCGGTCGTGCTGCTGATTGGGGCTTCTGGACTGCCCTTCGTCGCCCGTCCGACCCGGCAATGGGACCTGGTGCGGGGAGCGGCGGCGATCTACCTGACGCTGACCTTCATCGTCTTCGCATTGCTGCTCTCCACCATCACGGAGGAACTCCAGACGACGATTCCCTGGGTCAACGACGTGGTGCATCGGATCGTGCCGCTGGTGCTGATCGCCGACTTCCTGCTCGTGCCCCTCTCCCGCCGCATCACGTTCCGGCAATCGCTGGTCTGGATGATCTATCCCCTGCTCTGGCTCGGGTATACCCTGGTCCGCGCGCAGATCGTCGATTGGTATCCCTATCCATTCCTCGACCCAGCGCAATCTGGCGGATGGCCAGGCGTTACAGCCGCATGCGTGGCGATTCTGCTCGGCTTTGTCGCCGTCTGCTGGGTGATGACGTGCATCGGCGGCATCCTCACGGACCGCACAACCGAACGCGGAACGACGGCCTGATCGTCTCTCGATCTTCTGGCAATAAATCCGATTAAAATAGTACGATATTGACTCGTTCCGCATGGTTCGGAACCGTGCTCGTCGTGCAGAGGGATTCCAGAATGATCGATCGACATCGAATTTCGCGCCGGACATTCGCAGGCGCCGTGGGGGCAGCAGCCATGATCGGCCCGCCAACGGCGGTATCGGGACAGGAGGCGACGCCGGAAGCCTCGCCGGTCGCATCACCGGCTGGTGGAACCCGCACCGTCACCGACATTCTCGGCAACACCGTCGAGGTCCCGGCCGATCCGCAACGCGTCGTCGTGCTGGACGTCAACCTGCTCGGTCTCGCCCTCGCGCTTGGCATCAAGCCGGTCGCCGCATCGCGCTATGGCACGGCGGACACCTTCCCGAAGATCCTCGGGGAAGACACCGATGGGATCATCGCGCTCGGCAAGAACGAGACACTCGATGTCGAGACGGTCGTCGGGCTCGATCCGGACCTGATCGTGATGACCTACTACGGCGATCCGACGACCTACGATCTCGTCAAGTCGATCGCGCCGACGGTGCTCGCCGGGGAGTTCCGGGACGGCTGGCGCGATGACTCGAAGATCGCCGCCGACGCGATGAACCGGCTCGACGCCTTGCAGACTGTCTCCGATGCCTACGACGCGCGGGTGCAGGAGATCGTGGACGCCCTGCCTGCGCCGTTCAAGGACACGGAGACGGCGGTCCTGCGTTTCACGAAGGAAGCGATCCGCCTCCAGAAGCGGAACGCCTGCATCTCCAGCATCCTCGCCGACCACACCTTGATGGTGCCGGATGTCGACCCGGACTCCAATGGCATCGCGACGGACCTGTCGATCGAGAACATCCGGGATGTCGACTTCCCGACGCTCTGGATCGTGTCCGACGGCAATGCCGATGCCGATGCGTCGGTGGCGGAGTTCTTCAAGTCCGATCTGGTGCAGGGTTTGCAATCGGTCCAGAACGAGACGATCTACTTCGTGCCGCAGGAATACTGGATCACCCTGCGCGGGTATATGGCCGCCCGGTACGTGCAGGACGACCTGCAACGCTACCTGATCGACGGCGAGCCGTCCCCCGCCTTCCCGAGCTGACGAACGGACTTCCTGAGACGCCACAAGGGGAACCGGCATGTGCCGGCGCCCCTTGTCTGTTGTATGGATCAGGATGCAGGCGTCGCTGCTGGAGTCGCCTTGCCCGCGTCCTTCAGCGCCGCCAGCACGCGCTCCTTCGTGAACGGCATCTCGTACAGCCACACCCCGATCGCATCGTAGACGGCAGCGGCAACCGCCGCCGGTACCGGCGCCACCGCCGGTTCGCCAACGCCGCTGATCGGGTTGCTCTTGTCTTCGACGAAGCCGACCTCGATCTGGCGAGGCACCTCGTTCATGTGCAACGGGTTGTACTGCTCCCAGCTGGGATTCGTGACCTTGCCGTTGTCGAAGGTGATGGCCTCCTTGAGCGTTGGGCTCAACGAGAGCACGATCGCGCCTTCCACCTGGTGGCGCACGCCCTCGGGATTGACGATGAGGCCGCAGTCGATCACACAGTCGACGCGTTCGACGGAGATCACTCCGGTCGACTCGTCGACCTTCACTTGCGCGACCTGCGCCACGTAGGAATTGGCGTCGAACGCGCACGCAAGGCCGAATCCCTGGCCGGTCGAACCGACGCCCGGCGTCCACCCGGCCTGGTCGACAACCGCCTGCAACACGGCGGCCATGCGCGGATTCTTGTCCAGCAACTCGAGCCGGAAGCTGAGCGGGTCCTTGCCGGCAAGTTCGGCCAACTGGGTGATCGTCGTCTCACGCGCGAATGCGTTCGTCGAGGCACCGTTCACTCGCCAGAAATAGGGCGGAAGCGGTGCGTGGCCGCCGTACAGTGTCGACTGGGCCACGTCGACCGAATAGATCTCGGTCACGTCCGCGCCCCAATCTGACGCGGAGCCCGTCGCTGTCTCCGCCCCTTCCGGATAGTACGCCGCGGTATAGGCGTCGTACGTCCAGGAGGCGATCCGGCCATCGCTGGTCAGGCCGGTGGTGACATCGACGACCATCGCCGGACGGAACTGTGCGTACTGGAATTCCTCGCTCCTGTCCCAGATCAGCTTGACCGGCTTCCCGAAGTGGGCCGAAAGGACGGCCGCCGGCATTTCCGCATTCGCCAGGATCTTGCTGCCGAATGCACCGCCGGAGAGAAGGGTATGCACCGAGACCTTGCTCGTGTCGATCCCGAGCTGGGCCGCGACCGCCGCCTGAACGCCGTGGGGCGTCTGCGACGACGCCCAGACATCGACGTGGTCGGCGGTGACATTGACCAGCGCTGCCTTGGGCTCGATCGGCGCATGATTGACGTACTGGTCCTGGAACGTCAGCTTGAGGGTCTGCTCGGCGGGCAGCAGCGTGGCCGGAACCGGGGTCGGTGTTCCCTCGCCGACGGCTGCCGCGCCAAGCGGCTGGCCGGCATCGGCGGTCGAGCGCAACACCTCGTGGATGTTCTCCGAGGTGTTGCCGGTCTTGACTTCGCTCCACGTCGCCTTGACCGCCTGGACGGCAGCGACGGCATGCTCGTAGCGATCCGCGACAACCGCGGCGAAGTTGCCATCCCGGAAGCTGCCGACGTAACCGGGGACTTTCTCCGCTTCGCTGAAGTCGATGTCCTGGAGTTGCGCGCCGAGCTGCGGCGGGCGAATCAGCTTTGCGTGGATCATCCCGGGAAGCGCAGCATCGATGCCGTATTTGGCCCGGCCGGTGGCCTTCTCCAGCGCATGTACGCGGGGGATCGGCTGGCCGACGATCGTGTAGGTCGATGGATCCTTGAACGTGACCTTGGCATCGATCTGCTTGGACGATGCCTTGCCGCCGGCAAGGTCGCCGAAACCGACCCGTTTGTTCGGATCGCTCTTGGAAACGACGTTGCCACCTTCGGCAACGACATCGCTGCGGTCGACGCCAAGCGCCTCAGCGCCAAGATCGAGCAGCCACTCGCGCATCGTCGCGGCGGCCGAGCGAAAGACCGGACCAGAGGTCTGGGTACTCAGGCTGCCGAAGGTCCCAATGTTGAAGGGCACCTCGTCGGTTTGCCCCATGATCAGGGAAACCTTCTCGAACGCGGTCCCCAGCTCCTCGGCGACGATCTGCATGAAGCCGGTTTCGATACCCTGGCCGAAGTCGACCAGGCTGGTCTTCAACGTGACATTGCCGTCGAGATCGATGGCGAGGTAGGCGTCGACATCGGTTGGACTCTGGAGAAATGCGATCCCCGGAGCGGGATTGTAATTGTCAACGAGATTGCTCGCGGACGGCAGCGCTGCCGGCGAAGCGGACGGCGTTGCATCCTGCGCGAGCGCGCCTGTTCTCCAGACGATCGCCAGGCCGCTGGCGGCGCCGGCCGTCTTGAAGAACGAACGGCGGGTCAGCGAGTGATGGAGCGCCTTCTGCGCAAGCGACGATTCGGTTCTTGGTGTTTCCCTGATCATGGTGCTCCCCTAGTTCTGTTGGGCCACGCTCTGGATAGCCTTGAAGATGCGGGTATACGTTCCGCACCGGCAAAGGTGACCCGACATCCCTTCACGGATTTCGTCATCGGTCGGATGCGGATTTTCGTTCAGGAGTGACGCGGCAGCCATGAGCTGACCTGACTGGCAGTAGCCGCATTGGGGAACGCCAAAATCGATCCATGCTTGCTGGAGCGCGTGCAAGGTGCCGTTCGGATCGGCCAGGCCCTCGATCGTGGTGATCTTTTTTCCGACCGCGGCCGAGAGCGGCGTGATGCAGGCGCGTGCTTCCTTGCCATCGATGAGGATGGCGCAAGCCCCGCATTGCGCGACGCCGCATCCGAACTTCGTGCCCGTCATGCCGAGGTCGTTGCGAAGGACCCACAGCAAGCGGATCGTCTCATCGGATGCATCGACGGGCACTTCGATGTCGCGACCATTGATATTCAGCGTTGTTGCCATAGCGATTCCTTGTCCTATAGATCAATGCCGTCGTGCCGGTTTCTGCCAGCGCGCATCAGAGACATCTATCCTGACGGATCGCAGGTTATCACGAGTCTTGGTATTTGGTAAGAATGATTCTCGTAAGGGTTACCCGACTATTCGTCCGTCATTCTGGAAATATACTGAATATTCAACAGTTGAATATACACTGGCGGTTCTCCGCCTCGACCCCGTCGCGAACGCGTTCGCATCGAATGGAGGGGAAGGAGTGCCGGGGGGCAATCCGGCCCGCCAGCCTCTTGTACTCTCCGAAGGCCTCGGTACAATGCGCCGTGGCGGCCTACGCAACATCACCGGCAATCCGGTGAGGGCAGCAACGCGGCACCACACCGCGACGAGCAGAAGTGAGGATCTCACCCGTGGCAGACCTTCTCCGCGTCGGCATCGTCGGCGCAGGCGGCATCTCCAACGTCCACTCCGTCGGCTGGAACAGTTATCCCGACAAGGCAGTCATCGCGGCGTATTGCGATGTCGCGACCGATCGCGCCCAGGGCCAGAGCGACAAGTACACCGGCGGCAAGGCCAAGGTCTACGGCTCCATCGACGATCTGGCCGCCGATCCCGATATCGATGTCTTCGACATCTGCCTCCCGCATCATCTCCACACCCCGGCCATCCTCGCGGGGGCCAAGGCCGGCAAGGCCATCCTCTGCGAGAAGCCGCTGACCACCTCCCTCGATGACGCGATCACCATCCAGAACGCGGTCGCCGAGTCCGGCGTCACCTTCATGGGCGCCCACAACAACCTCTTCTACCCGTCGCTGCTGGAAGCGCGCCGCCTGCTCGACGGCGGCATCCTCGGCAAGCCCTTCTTCCTCCGCGCCATCGAGACCTTCCAGTCGCGCCGCTTCGACCCGTGGACTCCGGGCAGTGCCGACAAGGGCGGGGACCAGCGTGGCTGGCGCGCCGACCTGAAGCAGGCTGGCGGTGGTGAACTGCTCGATACCGGCTATCACAGCACCTACCGCCTGCTCTCGCTCGCGAACGGCGACCGTCCGGTGGAGGTGTTCGGCATGCTCAGCCGCTTCCTCCTGCAGCACCTGCCGACGGAGGACACCGGCCAGGTGCTCGTCCGCTTCGAGTCCGGCGTGGTGGGTGAGATCATCACGTCATGGGCCTTCGACGTCGTTGGTGCCCGTCACTTCGAGGTCAGCGCCGAACTCGGCTCCCTCGCCGGCGGCCCGAACTACCTCGATCATCAGCTCTACCGCTGGCCGGAGCCCACACGTCGCACGTTCGATCCGATCCACTCCTTCACGCAGGAGATCGGGCATTTCATCGACATGGTGCAGAGCGGCGCGGCGAATGCGGCGCCGATGGCCGATACCATCCGCACGCTGCAGGTGATCAAGGGCGCCTACCTCTCCGCGAAGGAAGGCCAGTGGGTCACCCTGCCGGAGGACCCGACCGGCGCGCCGGTCGTTCGCTCGGCGGCAGCTTCCACGGCCTACTCGGTCGAGGTGCCGGAAGAAGTCGTCCACTAGGTAATGGCTTGGCGATCCTGGTTGATCGTGCGACGGACCGACACGGGGTCGGCCCCTACAAACGATCGGGTTTTCGCAACACGTCGCGTTTGTGGGGGCCGACTTCATGTCGGCCCTGATCGCAGGCAACCGGTCCACCGCACTTGCCTTCATCCAAACGGAGCACGTCCATGTACAACGCACTCCTGCCGGGGGCTATCGGCATCAAGGGCCTGACCCTGGCCGAGACGATCACCCTGGCGAAAGACGCCGGTTTCCAGGGCGTCAATTTCGAGGTCCGCGAAGCGAAGGCGCTGGCCGACGAGCATGGCATCGCCTATGTGAAGGCGCTCTTCGACGATGCCGGGATCAAGGCTGCCGGGTTCGGCCTGCCGGTGAACTGGCAGAACGATGAGACTCGCGATGCCCAGCTCGCCGAACTGCCGGCGCTGGCCGAGGTCGCGCTGGCGCTGGGGGCGAGCAACAGCCTCACCGGCATCATGCCAGGCAACAACGAGCGCCCCTACGACGAGCAGTACGCCTGGCTGCTGGAGCGCTTCCGCCCGACCGCCGAGTCTGCCAAGGCCGCTGGCCTCCAGATCGGCATCGAGTTCATCTCGCCGAAGACGCTGCGCAACCTCTTCACATACGAGTCCATCTACTCGATGCAGCAGATGCTTGGTTTCGCGAAGGACACCGGCACGGGCAATGTCGGCGTGCTCTTCGATGTCTGGCATCACTACACGGCGCATGGCACGATCGAGGAACTGGACGACCTGAAGGCGTCCGACGTGCTCTACGTCCACGTCAACGATGCGCCGAAGGGCCTGGAGATCGACGAGCAGGTCGATTCCCGCCGCGCAATGCCGCTGGAAACCGGTGTCATCGATGCGCCGGAGATGCTGCGCCGCCTCGCGAAGATCGGTTACACCGGCCCGGTCGCGACCGAGCCGTTCCTGGTGGAGCTGAGCGAACTCGGCGCGAAGGACCCGCTCGCCGCGGCGAAGCAGACCGCCGAGGCCACGCAGAAGCTCCTCGATGTTGCGGGTGTCGCCTCCTGACCGTCATCCGGCACATCCTGAACGCGAAGAAGGGCTGGCCCCATACGGGCCGGCCCTTCCTTGTATCCCGCGAATCGTCGTATCGATTGCCATAAGCGATCATTTGTTCCAGAATAGGCGCTCATCCATCATCGAAGGGAGCGATTCATGCACGAGACACCGGAAGACCTGCGTCAGCTTCAGGCATTGCTCGACCGCAGCTTCGCCAGCATGGGTGAGCATATGCGCTCGATCATCACGCCTGACCGCCGGATCTCCGCCAAGGAACTTGCGGACCATCTCACCGGCATGCGCCTGCTCAGCCTCGCCACGGTCACCCGCGACGGCCGGCCGCGCAACGCACCAGTAGACGGCTTCTTCTTCCGCGGCGCTTGGTGGTTCGGTTCGGCCCCGCACTCGCTCCGGATGCGCCACATCCGCGAGCGTCCGGATGTCAGCGCTACCTATCTCGAAGGCGAATCCCTGGGAATCACCGTTCACGGCCGGGCCGAGATCGTCGATCACGACACTGACCTCTTTCGTGCGTTCTTCGCGAACACGGCGAGCATCTACGGAGACTGGTGGCCGAAACAGATGGATGATTGGCGGAAGGAGTGGGGCCAACCCGCGCCCTACGCCCGGATCGAGGCCGAGCGGATGCACATCTTCACCAGCCGCGAGCAGATCGGCCTGCCACCGCTCCCAGGCGGAGAATCGCAGGCAATCTGAGCGAAATCTGACACCTTTCGGCGGCTCCCCCTCTATTGCGGTACGGATTCTGCGCTTTCCCGTCGTACCAACCTGCATCACGGGAATGTCGGGTCTCCAGATAGCATCGCACCGTACCGGAACAGGTGCGGCGAAACGGGGGTCACCATGAATCGTCGTCCGTCATTCGCGTCCACATCCACTACACCGTTCACCCGACGTGGGCTCATTACATCCGGAGCCGGGCTTGTCGCCGGCGCAGCGCTTGCGGGAAGCGGGACGCTTGCTGGCGCGCAGGCCACGCCTGGGGCATCGCCGGCTTCGTCTCCGGTGGCGTCGCCAGTCGCCGCCGTCTCCAAGGTCGCGGAGCGTGCATCAGGTGACGTGCGTGTCACTGGCTTTTGGGGCGAAGCGGAACTGGAGCAGCTCGAGAAGGTCTGGGCTGCCTTCTCCGAGAAGTACCCGAATATCAAGGTGAATGCAGAGCCGATCTCATCTGATTATCTCATCAAGATTCAGGCCGACATCGCCGCAGGTAACGTCGCCGACGTCTTTATGGTGCAGAACGAATACGCGCAAGACTTCATGTCCCGCAGCGTGCTGCTCTCGATCGACGACTACATGACCGAAGACGGCATTGCCAAGGACGAGTTTTACACGCCACTGGTCGACGCCTACACCTGGCAGGACAAGCTCTATGGCCTGCCGAAGGACTGGTCGCCGATCGCGATGGTCTACGATCCGGACGCCTTCGATGCCGCCGGAGCCTCCGTTCCCACAACGTGGGAGGAACTGCGCGATACCCTCACCAAACTGAAGGACAACAAGGGGACCGTCCAGTTCGCGCTGGACCCGCAGATGGCACGCTACGTCATCTGGCTCTTCCAGGCGGGCGGCAGCCTGACGAACCCGGAAGTCACCGAGATCGAGCTCAATTCGGACGCCGCGAAGACGGCGCTGAACGAGATGTACGGGCTCTACAAGGATGGCCTCAGCACGCCATCGGCGGACATCGGCGCGCAGTGGCCGGGCGATGCCTACGGCCAGGGCCTCACCTCGGTCGCCTTCGAGGGGAACTGGCTCTTCCCCTCGCTCGCCTCCGATCATCCGGACCGCAAATACGCCATCGCCGAGCTTCCGGCGGGTCCGGCCGGCAAGGGCACCCCGGCCTTCACGACATCCTATTCCATCTTCTCGGGCTCCAAGAACCCGGATGCTGCCTGGGTGGTGGTCAATTTCCTGACCGGGCCGGAAGGGGCGCGGATCGCCAGCGAACTCGGGCTCGCGATCCCGGGCCGTCCTGATCTCGAAGCGGGCTGGCTGCAACTCTTCCCGGAGCGTAAGCCGTACGTCGTGGCCGGAACCTACGCCATCTCCGTGCAGTATGGACCGGGCGGCCAGAAGTTCCAGCAGGACGCCGACGCCATCCTGCAATCGCTCTGGGCCGGCCAGATCGAACCGGACGCGGCGTTGCAGCAGGTCTACGACACGGCAGTCTCCGACATCACGCTCACCGGACAATAGACACGGCGGAGAGCTCGTTCCGGGAGGCCCGTCGCGCACGACGGGCCTCCCCTGTTTGCGCTACGTCATGCTGGGGGCAGACGATGCAGCTTGCCATGTCGCGCCGGCGCCGCCGTCCGCGCAATCCCAACGCGACCGAGGATGCTATCGCGGGATGGATCTTCATTGCGCCGGCCATCATCCTCGTCTCGGTCTTCGTGTTCTGGCCCATCGCCCAGATCTTCTGGCTCAGCTTCCACGAGTGGAGTGTCATCACGCCGGAGAAACCCTGGGTGGGCTTGCAGAACTACCGCGATTTCTTCCACAACCCCGATTTCAAGATCGCACTGCGCAATACGCTCTGGTACTCGATCGGGGTCGTGCCGGTTCAGACCTTCCTCGGCATCTTCCTCGCCGTGCTGGCGAACCAGAAGATTCGGGGGCGCGGTTTCTTCCGCACGGCCTTCTACTTCCCCTCGATCAGCTCGACCGTCGTGATCGCCGTCATCTTCCTCTGGCTCTACCAGCAGAACGGGCTGATCAACTTCGTGCTCCGCAAGATCGGCTTCGCGCCGCCGCAACCGCCCTGGCTTGCGAACCCGAAGGGCATTCTCCAGATGGCGTTGCAGTCGTTCGGGATCGAGCACGTCAACCCCTGGTTCGCCGGTCCCAGCGTCGCCCTGCTCTCGATCATGATGATGGCGATCTGGACCTCGATGGGCAGCTACATGGTGATCTTCCTCGCCGGGTTGCAGGATATCCCCGCCGATGTCTACGAGGCGGCTTCGCTGGATGGTGCGAACGCTCGCCAGCAGTTCTTCGGCATCACGATCCCGCTGCTGCGCCCGGTCATCTTCTTCGTCGTCACCCTTGGCTTCATCGGCACGTTCCAGGTCTTCGACTCGATCTATATCATGGCGCCTGGCGGCGCACCGGCGAAGACGACGCTCACCCTCGGGTATCTCGTCTACCAGCAGGGCTTCCAGAACTTCGCGATGGGGTATGCGTCCGCGATCGCCATCGTGCTCTTTGCGATCATCCTCGCGATCTACTTCGTGCAGCGCCGGTTCATCGGCCGCTCCGAACAACTGTAAGGGGGAATGACGATGACGCCATCCACAACGTCCGCCGCTCCGGCCGTCGCCACCACGGGGCCGTCGCATGGAAATCGACGCGAGGGACAGGTGCGCGGCAACCGCACGCTCGGGCAACGGATCATCACGGCGGTCGCGTTCACGATCCTCGTGTTCGTGGCGCTCCTGATGTTCGAGCCCTTCCTCTTCTCGCTGGCGACCTCGTTCAAGACCGCGCCGGACGCCGCCAGCCTCACGCTGGGCTCGATGTTCTGGCCGCGTGAATGGTCGCTCGCCGCCTATCGCACGGCGCTCGACTCCAATATCCAGCGCTGGTTCATGAACAGCGTGATCGTAGCCGCGATCTGGGTGGTCGGGCGCGCCGCAATCGACACGCTGGCGGGATACGCCTTTGCGCGGATGCAGTTTCCGGGGCGGGACTTCATGTTCCTGCTCATCCTCGGCACAATGATGGTGCCCGGAATCGTGATGATCATCCCGCGTTTCATCCTGTTGAAGGACCTCGGCATCCTGAACACCTATGGGGCGCTGACGATCCCGTTCCTGGCGGATGCGTTCGGCATCTTCCTCATGAAGCAGTTCTTCGAGTCGATCCCGATTGACCTGGAGGACGCCGCGCGAACCGACGGTGCGTCGCGGTTCCAGATCTTCCGCACGATCATCCTGCCGAACGCGATTCCCGCGGTCTCTGCGCTGGCGATCTTCAGCTTCCAGGGGAGCTGGAACAACTTCCTGGAACCGTTGATCTTCATCTCCGGCGGCAACACCGATCTCTACACGCTGCCGGTGGGGCTGGCGAACTTCAAGTCGCAGTATCAGACAAACTGGCCGGTATTGATGGCGATCGCGGTTATCACCACGGTACCGATCGCGCTCTTCTTCATGGTGTTCCAGCGCTACTTCATCGCCAGCAACGTTTCCTCCGGCGTGAAGGGCTGACAGGACATCTGATGCGCGCGCACCATCACGAGTGCCGCACGCATGGCACGCTGCATGCCGGGTAGGGATCGATCATGTCAGTCCCTACCCGTGAACGGTCATCCGAACGGCCCGATCTCTTCCACGAAAGGCGCGCTACACCCGCATGCTCCACCTCGATCTGATGCTCAAGAACAACGAACTCTGCGTCTTCGGACGCCCGCAGCAACGATCCGGGATGGATGAATCCGGGCTCTTTGTCCGCGATACCCGCTTCCTCTCCCGCTTCGAGACGCACATCCGCGGCAAGGACCTGGAGACCCTCGGCCGTCGCCAGGTGGACGCGGCGACGTTCGAACTCACCGCATCCGCACCCGAAATCGTCCTTCCCGGTATGGAGGGAGAAACGCGGCGCTTGCAGGGGCAGTCGCTTTTCGTGGAGCAGCGCATCTGGCTCACCGATGCCCTCCACATCCGGACGCGGATTACGAACTTCGCCGGGCTGTCGGTCTCGGTGCCGCTGGAAATCGACCTCGGCGTGGACTTCCGCGACATGTTCGATGTCCGTGGCATGACGCCGACGACACGCCCGGCGCTCGCCGAACCGGTCCTGGCGGATGGACGGCTCACCTTTGCCGCGACCGGCACCGATGGCATCCCGATCGCGACGGAGATTTCGCTCGGTCCCGCGCCAGAAACGGCCAACATCGCCTTCGACCCGGAGACCGGCGGAACTGTGTCGCTTGCTTGGCCGTTGGCGCTCGCGCATGGCGAATCGGCGACGGTCGAACTGACGATCGCTCCGAAGCCGGCAGGGAAACCGCTGGTCGTTGCGCCGGCGGACGGATCGAATGCGGCCTTCCGCCCGCGTCTGGGCTTCACCTCGGCCGATCCCGCGCTGGATGCCTTCGTCCGCCAGTGCGACGCCGACCTCGCCCTGCTCTACACCTCGTTCCCGGAAGGCGAGATCCCGGCGGCGGGCATTCCCTGGTTCATCGCGCCGTTCGGCCGCGACAGCCTGATCGTGGCGCTGCAGACGATGCACGTCTATCCGGACCGGGCTGCGTCCACTCTGCGCCTACTGGCGGCGTTGCAGGGGACGAAAGTCGATCCGTGGCGGGAGGAAGAACCGGGCAAGATCCTGCACGAGATGCGCTACGGCGATATGGCGCGCAGCGGACAGGCACCGCATTCCCCCTACTACGGCTCCGTCGATTCGACGCCGCTGTTCGTGATGACCTTCGCCGAATATGACCGCTGGCATGCCGACGACGCGCTCTACGACGAGCTTCTCCCGAATATCAGGCGGGCATTGGAATGGATCGAGACGCGCGGCGATCTCGATGGAGATGGCCTGCTGGAGTTCGGCGCCAAGGCGAACGATGCCGTTCACATCACGCAGCAGGGCTGGAAGGACAGTTTCGATTCGCTCCATTTCGCCGATGGCCGCGAGGTTGAGGGCCCAATCGCGCTAGTGGAGGTGCAGGGCTATCTCTACGCCGCGTATGCCGGATTGGCCGCCGCTGCCCGCCGCCGGGGCGATGCTGCCTGGGCGGACGAGCTTGCCGCGAAGGCCGAGCGGGTCCGCCAGATGGTCGAGGACCGCTACTGGATGGAGGATGCCGGGTTTTACGCGCAGGCGCTCGACGGAGGGAAGCGGCAGGTGGATGCGATCAGCTCGAATCCGGGACATCTGCTCTTCTGTGGACTGCCGTCACCGGAGCGCGCGGCGCGGGTTGCGTCGGTGCTCGCCTCTCCAGAGCTCAACTGCGGTTGGGGCGTGCGCACCCTGAGCACATCGATGGCGACCTACAATCCGCTGAGTTACCACAACGGCAGCATATGGCCGCACGACAGCAGCCTCGCGATGGCTGGACTGGCTGACTACGGCTTCCACGGTCGAGCGGCGGCGCTCGCGCAGGGGTTGGTCGATCTCAGCCGGTATGCTCCAGGCGGACGACTCGCGGAGCTCTACTGTGGCTTCCCCCAAGAGCCGGGTCGTGCGCCGGTGAACTATCCGGTGAGCTGCATCCCACAAGCGTGGTCGGCGGGATCGGGGTTGCTCGCGGTGCGGGCACTGCTTGGGTTGGACCCGGATGCGGACACGCGCACGATCCGGCTGTCAGGTAAGCCTCCCGCGGCGCTCCTCCCGTTCACGGTGGAGGGACTGATGGCATTTGGCAGGGTGTTTGCCATTGCGACGGAGTAGCGGCCTGGCCGACCGGCGTCGCGAGATGAAAGGTTGGCCAAAATGCTGCCGTCTTCTATCCGAATGGATGGCAGAAAACTTGCCATTGCTGGATGATGGACGCATCCTGGGATGCAGGACGTTTCCCGTTACTGGCGTCGTGGGATACTGGCCCGCACGAGCCCCTGTGCGAGAGGGAGTCGACGGATGACGCGGATCGGCGGCGGACGGTGCGTCTCAATCCGGACGCCGGAGGTCGTATTCGAAGCAGGGGGCAACCATGCAGCAGGAAACCGTTCGCAGTTCTGTCATCGCGGCCGTGATCGCTGTGGTCATCTGGGTGGTGGCGAGTCTGATCTTTGGCGGTTCGACGCAGCAGGTGGTGTATGGCGCCATCTTCTTCGCGGTTTTCGCGTTCGTGGTCTCGTATATCATCTCGACCATCATTCGGCGCAACAAGACGCGTGCGTGATCGCGCCTGTCGTGCCAGGCAAACACATGGGGCGAGCCGTATGCGGCTCGCCCCATGATGTGTCTGCCTGACGGATGCCGCCTTCGCGTTGCGACGACCGGGATGCGGTGATCCGCCCTATGCGGTGCGCTGGCGACTGTCCCGCCACTGGATCAGTTCGCGGAGGAGTCCGAAGTCGTAATTCGGCCCGGATGCGCTGACGGTGAAATGCGTGACACCGGCTGCAATGAACCCCTCCAGGTCCTTCTGGGTCGCTGCGGAGATGCCCACTGACCGTTCGATGGCGTTCGGGTCCCGGCCTTCCTTCGCGCACCAGTCGTCGAGGATCTGCGACTTTCGGGTGGCCGTCTCCAGCGTCCCGAACGCGTGCCAGATGTCGGCATGCTTCGCCACGAGCCGGAGGGTGACTTTCTCCCCGCCCCCGCCGATCAGGATGGGGATGTGCCCGTTCACCGGCCCCGGATTCAGCTTCGTGAACCGCTCTTCGATGATCGGCAGGTCGCGCTTCAGGTCCTGCAGGCGGCTGGCCGCCGTGCCAAAGGGATAGCCGTACTCGTCGTAGTCCTTCTCGAACCAGCCGGAACCGATCCCAAGGATGAACCGGCCACCCGAGATGTGGTCGATCGTGCGCGCCATGTCGGCCAGGAGATTCGGATTGCGATAGGAATTGCACGTCACGAGCGAGCCAATCTGCGCGTGTTCCGTGACCTCGGCCATCGCGGCGAGCATCGTGTAGGCCTCGAAGTGCTTGCCTTCGGGTTCACCGCTGAGCGGGTAGAAATGATCCCAGTTGAAGATCACGTCCACACCGAGCTCATCGGCAGCAGTCCAGGCGGCGCGTTGCTGGGCGTACGTTGCGTGCTGCGGCTGAACCTGGACGCTTACCTTGATCGGATGGGTGGAGCCGGGATGGGTATCGGTCACGAAGGCCTCTTCTGTCTGCGTATCGTCCGGGAGCGCGGTTGGAGGCTCCCTTTCCCATTGTGCCGTGCCGGATGCTGGCGAGCCATCTGCCGCCTGCCTGATCGTTCAGGCAGGCGGCCACACAGGTGTCAGGAGTGGCCGGATTCCCGAAGGCTACCTCCGTGACTCCGACGATGGCTCGGTGCTGGAGGGTGTCGCTCTGGCGGTCGTTCCACCGTCGGTTCCGGGTGCCCGTGGAGGACGATCCTCCGGCCGGTGCCAGCTGAATGCCGCCTCGCCGGTCTTCCGGGACGCGGTCCGCTCGCTGGTGGACGATACGGGCGGCTGGTCGCTGTCGGCGGGCGCGGTCGGCGGCGAGGAGATTTCGCTCACGACCTGCGTCGGCTCATCGCCGGAATCGGCCGTGGGACCTGGATCGTCGCGGTACGTGCCGCGGCTGAGCATCCAGCGCCAGCCGGTGGGGACCGGCTCCTCGTCGAAACCCTCCGCGCGCCGTCCGGCCAGATAGTCGCTCAGGATGACTTGGATCGTGGCCGAAACCGGAATCGCGAGAATGGCGCCGACCACACCGAGGAATTGCTGTCCGGCGAGGATGGCGACGAAGACGGTGAGCGGCGTGAGTCCGACCGCCCCCTTCATCACACGGGGCACGAGGAACCAGTTCTCCAGCGTCTGCATCATGAAGATGATGCCGGCGGTGAAGAGCGCCTGCTTCCAACCCACCGTGAGGGCGAGGATGACGGCCGGAACGCCGCCGATCCACGGACCGACGATGGGGAAGAACTCGGTGAGTCCGGCCCATAGGCCGAGGAGCGGCCAGAATGGCAACCCGATGATGCCGTAGCTGACGGTGGCGATGGTGCCGATGATGAGACAGAGCACCAGCTGGCCTCGCATCCAGCCGCCGACCTTGCGTTCGACATCGTTCCAGACTCGCGACACGCGTTCCCGGCGGGCCGGGTTGTTGATCTGGTCGAGAATCACCCGCTTCAGGAATGCCTTCTCGAGCAGGTAGTAGAACGTGATGACGAGCAGGCTGACCAGCGAAACGAGCACCGAGCCGATGGAGGTCACCACCGGCAGGATCTGTTGCGCGGCGTCCGGGGAGACATTCACCTCGCCCGGCGGCGATTCGAGCAGGTCGATCGCATCGACGAGCAGGCGGTCGCCGACACCATTGAGGATGGGATTCGAACTCTGTGCCCAGTCTGCCTCCAGATCCCGCAATTTCTCCGGGACCTGTTCGCGGAAGGTGGAGGCCTGGTTGCCGACGAGGGGAACGATGGCGAAGGTGAACAGGGTCAGCCCGCCGATCAGCGCAACGTAAACGGCGGCGATGGCAGCCGGACGCGGCATGTGCCGCCGTTGCAGCATCGACACCGGCCCTTCCAGGATCGTCCCCAGGAGCAGCGCGAGCAGCCCGAGCACCAGCACGATCTGGATCTGGATCATCACCCAGACGAGAATGAGGATGAGAAAGAGCGACAGTGGCGTGATCCCGCGCCACTGACCGTTGGACGGGCCGCCGCCGTCGCCTGTTCCGGGCGGTCGTGGCGTCCCAGTCGCCGCTGCCGAACTCATGATCGCGTTTGCTCCTCCGTCACCTTGTGACCGCCCACCGGAATCCACATGCCTGGGCGGCGCCATCTGACTGTCGCATCGCACGACACGATCCCACCGATGAGCCGAGACTAACTGTACCCGAATGAGGCGAACGCACGCTCAGTCAGATGGCAACACCGCCTGCCATTCCGGCAGGCGGTGTTCGCTGGAGTGAATTGGCTGGCTGGATCAGGCGGTGGCCTGTTCCGGGGTGACCGGGCGCGTGGCCCAATAGCGGGCGTCGAGCGGGTTGACCGGCTTGCGCTTCTCCTCGGCCGTCAGGTCGTTCCAGGCAGTGGAGAAGGAGTAATACTCGCGTCCGTTGAGCACGACCCGCCGGGCGGCGCCGAACGGGCGCGTAACCGCGAAGATCTCGCGGGGCGGACGGGAGACGAACTCGGTCTGGAACCAGCCGTGCTCCGCGCATTCGCCAGCGTGCAGCTGCCAGATGATCGATGCGGTGACTCCGCCGAGGTCGCGAATGATGACGTTTGTGAGTGCCTTGCCGCAGATGGGGCAGTGCATCGGCGTGACGCCACGGATTCTGTCGCGGGTGTTGAGGACTTGGGCGGGCTGGGACATGACGGTACCTCGACCAGGGGGGATTCCTGAAACGCCGGACGAGCAGGATGCCAAATGCCAGTCCAGCACAACCACGGAGCGAGCGGGAAAGAGGGAGAAGGATTCGTGCGCCGGGCGTAAACCGGATGGAGGTGTTGCAGGTCTGCCTGAATGACCCCGGACGCTGGCGTTCGATACGCGGGACGGTGACGAACACCCTGCCTCTGTTTGCTGAGATTGTACCACTTTTCACAAGCGGCACCGCAGCAGGGAACGGCTCCCTTGGAGGCATGCCCTTCGCCTATGCAACCTTCGTGCCCGGAACCTCCCGTTGCGGGTACGACACCCGATTGCATGCGTCGTCCTGGTCGCCGCCTGCCGCATGGGTGGCGTCATTTCTGCGACGGAGGCCATTCACGGCGCCCGCATCGGGTGCTGTCGGACGTGCCAATGCGCGACGCCAGTGTCAGGAGAAAGGACGATTGCATGGCTGAATCATCCACCGCCCGGCCATCATATGCCGCCTATCTCGATCAGCTCATCGGGACCTATCGCGAGCTCAACCTTCGGGTGCGGCCGCTTCCGGAATCCACGCTCTCTGCCGCTCGTGGCGGTACGTCCGTCCATCGAATCGTGCAGGCCATGCGCGACCGTGAGCTCGCGTTCGCCCAGGCCTTGAAGGAGCGGACGACGGCGTATTCGCCCGAAGAAGGAGCGGATGGCCGTCCGATCACGGGTCTGGAGACGGACGAGGATTCCACCGCCATGCTGATCTCGCAGTTCGGTACCGCGCGTGGCACGACCCTCTCGACCTTGAAGGCTCTGCCCGCCGAGGCCTGGCAGGCTCCCGGAAGCGATGGCACATCGCTGGAGCAGGCAGTCCAATCCCTCATCGCGCAGGACAAGGGTGCCGTGGACCAGATATTATCCCTCCTGACAGCGTAGGGATGGACGGTCATCCCCAAGCGAGGCAGGGGTCGAGCGTTCATGGATGCGAGCACGCGCACATCCCCGAATCAGGGACAGCCGGCGGCAGGGACTCCTGATCCTGCCCGTACCGCGCGTGGTGCAGTGCGCTGGCTGCCGACGAGTACGTTGTGGTGGGGCGGCCTTGGGTTCCTGCGGTTCCATGCCTCGCTCTTCCTGGCGGGCGTGCCCATCCTGTTTCTCGTGAATCTCGTGCAGTCGCCCGAACACATCTGGATCGACCGGGCGGGTCTTGCCTGGTTCGCGCTGCTGGTGATTCACGCCGCCATTGTGGGGATCGCCCGGTCGATCGGTCTGTTGCGGGAGGACACGCAGCAGGCGGCTCCCCGCGAATCCACGGCCCAGCCACGCTCGACTTGGATCACGTCGCGGTCCGAGGAGCCTCAGGATGCGGACTTCCGCGTTCCGGCCCGCGAACCTGACGCGACGGGCTGGGGCGTTCCGGTCGACGCGACAGAGGCGTCCTGGCGTCCTGCGACCCCGCTTCCCGTCGCTCCCGTTTCGCTCGCCCAGCCGGCACCGCCGTCCGGAACCAGTGTCTGGGATGGATGGACATCTCCTGGCCGATCCGGCAGGCGGGCCACTACCACGACACCCTCCGCATCGCGGTCGACAGCGAAGTCGACCGCACCTTCGGAAACGTCCTCACCCGATGCACCTGCTGCCGGTGAGGAACGGGTCTCCTGGCGGGAAGTCACGAAAGCCGCATGGCTTGCGCCTTCCGAGGAGGAAGTGCCTCCTGCCGACAGCGCATCCACGAAGCCGCCTTCATGACCGGATCGCCATCGCCAACTCGTGACTTCACTGTTGCCGTTTTCGTGGTGTGGCGTGGGCATGTCGTGCTGCACTGGCATCGCAGGTTGGGGCGGTGGTTGCCGCCCGGAGGACACATCGAGCCAAACGAGTTGCCCGACGAGGCTGCCGTTCGCGAGGTGTGGGAGGAAACCGGACTGCGTATCCGCCTGGTCGGCGAACGTGGATTGCCGATCGATTATCCTGGCCAGCCCCGCCAGTTGATCCGGCCGGAGGGCATTCAGCTGGAGGACATCGGCCCGGATCATCAGCACGTCGACCTCGTCTACTTCGCGGAGCCGGATGGTGCTTCGGAGGCATTGCCGCCGCTGGATCACGGGGCTCGATGGGTCGCGCGGGATGCGCTGGCGGGGATGGACCTGACCGACGAGATCCGTGCCTGGCTGGTTCGCGCATTTGCAGCGATGGCCGATTCGGAAGCCTGACAGACACCGGGTTTCGATGCATCCGGCGCTTGCCGGGGTGGCCGGATCGCCGGTTGGTGCGGTATCGTCCTCACGATTTGGGAGTCCGCCGGGCATGGACTTCAGCGGTTCCATCGCGTCGGGCGATGTGGATCATGGAGAGCACGGGAGCGAAATCGGCGCATGCAGGGACACAGCAGCCTCCACCCGTCGACCGGGGTTCATGCGGCTCCGGTATCAACGTCCAGACCGGATGTGAAACCGTCTCCGAGTTCTTCCGCACTGCTCCGCGCCGCCGTCGCGGGCGCATCCATGCCGGGTGTGGCAGTTGCGTCGTCGTCGCGGCCGAATGCCTTCGCGCGGGTGTGGACTGCTGTGCTGGCCGCGAGCGTCGAGAAGAAGTTCATCGCCATCCTCCTGCTGATCTTCCTGGCGAAGGGTGTGGCGATTTCCTTCATCCACGTCCCCTTCTCCGGACATGATGAAATCGCTCACTATTCCTACCTCGAAATCGTGGCGACCGAGCACCGGATGCCGATCATCCCCGACCTCGACGAGTGGAACGCTGCGTACAAGGCGAATGGCACCGACACCGCCGACCGCATGCCGGAAAAGCTCTGGAAATACTGCCAGTTCGTGACGAAGGATTGGAACTTCTGCGGCGATCCCAGATGTACCGATTCGTGCTATCTCCAGAACATTCCGCCAGATTTCAAGATCGGGCCGAACGGCTGGATCTACACGGCAAACCATCCGCCGCTCTATTACCTCACGATGACGCCGCTCTACTGGCTCTCCGACGGGTGGTCGCTCACGAACCAGCTCTATCTCCTGCGGTTGGCGGCGATTCCGTTCGGGATGCTGACGGTCCTCTTTTCATACCTTGCCGTGCGCACGCTCTTCCCAAGGGACCGCTTCCTGGCGTTCATGGTGCCGGCATTCGTCGCGTTCCAGCCGCAGATCTCCTACGAATCCGCGATGCTGAACAACGACATTCTCGCCATCGCGTTCACCAGCGGGGTGATCTGGCTGGTGATCCTCGGGTTGAAGAAGAAGTTCCCGATCTGGAATGTCGTGCTGATCGGCTTCCTTTATGGCCTGGCCATGCTCTCCAAGAATACGTCGGCGACCGCCGGAGCCATCGTCGCCTTCGCCATGATCGCCGGGCTGGGCTGGAAGAACTGGAAGCAGTGGATTCCGAAGGGTGTGCTTTCCGCGGTCGTAGCCGGCCTGCTCGTCTGGCCATGGTATCTCTTCATGTGGACGACTTATGGCAATTTCACCGCACTGCCGCAGATCCGCAAGCTCCAATGGTGGAACTACGACGGCGGCGAGCATCCGACGATCTGGAGCCAGCTCTCGGACAAGTGGTTCTTCTGGGGCCGGTGGAATGAGACGTGGGGCGAGTTCGGCTGGCGAAAGATTCCGCTCGACCCTACGCTGCTGCGAGTTATCCTCTGGATCGCGCTGTTCGGCGTGGTCGGGCTTGCCGTCTACGCGATCCGTTTCTGGCGGGCGCAACAACCGATCCTCGCCGCCGAGACGGACGAAGAGGCCGAGGTGCTCGCGGCGAAGGCGGACAGCACGCTGGGCATCGAACGCTGGCAGGTGGTGGCGCTGGTGACGTTGGGGCTGTCCTGCGTACTGGCCTACTATGCGATCCTGCAATTCGGACTCACGTTCTCGCTGACGCAGGCGCGCTACTTCTTCCCCTCGATCACGGCGGGGGCGATCCTGATGATGCTTGGCATTCGGTCGTGGTTCCCTCCGAAGTGGCTGCCGTGGGTGCAAGTGGCGATCTTCGTGGGGTTGCTGGTGTTGAACTTGGTGATCTACTCCGAGTACGTGGTGCCGTGGAGCAACACGGGCCAGTTCAGCCCGGACTTCAACTTCTAGTGCATTCCAGACGAGGCCGGGGAGCATCCGTTGCTCCCCGGCCTCGTCGCGTTCCGTCGCTTGAACGGTGCGCTGGGCGGGCCGAGGCGGTTTGCGCTTCTCGATCCCAACCCCTACCATACCTCCACGCTTTTACGAATCACGACGTGCAGGGTTTCACGTCTGCGTTCAGCCGAATCGGTCCGTCCGAGGCCGAGGGCCTTTCGTACGGACCGATGGGCATCGTCGAAAAGGAGAGGACGAGCAGAGCCAACAGTCACCGGCAGGGTCCTATCATCTGTGGAATTGATACGTATTACCCAGGCACAGGAGCGTCGATTCATGGTCGTTGACGATTTCCAGGCATCTCCCATCACTCGCCGTCTCTTCGCCCAGCTCGCCGCCGCAGGGGCCGCGGTGGTTGGCATCAGCGTCGCTGGAGGTTCGCAGGCGGTAGCGCAGGACTCTGGCAAGATCACGCTCTGGCTCGACATCACCGGCGGGTCGGACACCGCGCAATGGCTGATCGACAACACCATCAAGGAGTTCAACGACCAGGGCGGTGTCCAGGTCGAGGCCACCATGCAGGCCAATGGCTGGACGGCGACCCAGACCGCACTGGCCGGCGGAGCTGGCCCGGATGTGGTCGTCACGCCGGGGCCATCCCTCTCGCTGGAACTAGGCAAGGCCGGCCAGGTGCTGGCGATGGACGACTACGCCACCAGCAAGGGGTGGGCCGACCGCTTCACCGCGTGGGCGATCGACCTCGGGAAGGTGAACGGCAAGCTCGTTGCCTTGCCTGATGAGGTGGAGACCCTCGTCCTCTACTACAACAAGACGTTGTTCACGGACAAGGGCTGGACGCCACCCACGACCATCGACGAACTGATGACGCTGGCGCAGACGATCTCCGACGCTGGCGTCATCCCCTTCGCTGCCACCAACGCGGAGTGGAAGGGGACCAACGAATGGTTCGTTGGTGAGTTCCTCAATCATGGCGCCGGTCCGGACAAGGTCTACGAGGCGCTGACCGGCAAGCTCCCATGGACCGATCAGGTCTTCGTGGACGCCCTGACGCCGCTCGACACGACGCAGAAGAACGGCTGGTTCATGGGCGGCCTCGACCGCTACTACACCACGCCGGTCGCCGATGCGACCTCTGCATGGGCATACGGCGATGCCGCGATGAAGATCGAGGGCAGCTGGCTCATCAACGACGCCAACACGTTCTTTGCGGAATCCGGGCAGGAATGGGACTGGGTGCCCATGCCGTCCACCAGCGGTGACGCGATCTTCGACCTCGGCATCGGCTCGACCTACAGCATCAACGCCAAGAGCCAGAATCCCGATGCCGCGGCGGATTTCCTCGACTACTTCTTCTCGGCGGAGGCCCAGGCGAAGATGATCGCCGGGGTCGGGCTGGCTCCGGCTCCGGTCGATATTCCGGCCGATCTGCTGAGCGGTATCGACGAGCGGCAAGCACGCATGATCCAGGAGCTCAACAAGGCGTCGGACGCCGGTGGGTATGGCTACACCACCTGGACGTTCTTCCCGCCCAAGAGCGAGACCTTCATCATCGAGGAGATCGAGAAGGTCTGGGCCGGCGACATGACGGTAGCGGATTACCTCGCGAAGCTGAATGACATCTTCGCGCAGGAGATGTCGGCGGGTGACGTGCCGCCCATCCCGGCCCGCCCGGAGTAAGGGACCATTGTGTGGAGGGGCGATTTATGCGATCGCCCCTCCAACCCGCTCAACATTCCATGTCATGTTGAGCGCAGCGAAACACCCCCGTGCGAAGCACAATCGGCCGCAGGCCGATATCCGAAAGAGCATCGCGTAAGTGATTCCCGACCGATAGGAGCCGATCGAAGGGGCAATGCGAACGCCATCATCAGGTTCCGGCTTCGCCGGAAGTGCTTCGCACGGGGGTCCTTCGCTCCGCTCAGGATGACATGCGGGATTTCGCTATTCGTGTACCTCTTGAATGCCAACTCAGGAAACACGTACGCCCGGATCTGTTCGCGAAGGTTTCTCCATCGTGGTTCAAACGCATCCTCCATCTTCGTCCCTCCCGGCGAGTGCAGCGGCCTACACGGAACCCACGCTGCGCTTCTGGGAGCGGGCTACCTGGCGGCGCAAGATCGTGCCGTGGCTCTTCGTGCTGCCCATCCTGCTCATCAACATCGGCGTCGTGCTCGGGCCGGCGCTCTCGGCGATCTACTACTCGATGACCGAGTGGACCGGCATCGGGTCCGCGACGTTCATCGGGTTCGACAACTACCGGCAACTCGTGAACGATCCATCGTTCAGCCACGCCTTCCGGAACAACCTGATCTGGCTGGCGATGTTCCTCACGGTACCGATCGCGCTCGCACTGGTCGCCGCCAGTCTCCTTTCGCAGATCAGGCGTGGGTCTATTTTCTACCGGATGACACTCTTCCTCCCCTACGTACTGCCCAGCGTGGTGGTCGCGGCGATCTGGCGGTCCCTGCTGAACCCCGATCGCGGCATTCCGGCGAAGCTCACCGACTGGGGTGTGCCGGGATTCGACCGCGCCTTGCTGGGTGACAAGAGCACGGTGCTGCCGACGATTGCCTTTGTCGACAACTGGCACTTCTGGGGCTTCCTGATGGTGCTCTTCCTCGCCTCGATGCAGAACATCGGACCGGAGTTGTACGAGGCGGCGCGGCTCGACGGTGCATCCCGCTGGCAGGAGTTCCGGGACATCACCATCCCCGGCATCCGGCCGACGCTGGTCTTCATGATCTTGATGACGAGCATCTGGTCATTCCTGACCTTCGATTACATCTGGGTGCTCACCCAGGGAGGTCCGGCTGGATCGTCGGAGGTGCTGGCGGTGCTGGTGTTCAAGAACGCCTTCATGAACCTCTCGGCGGGCTACGCCAGCGCGATCGGCCTGAGCATGAGTTTTTTCGTGGGGATCGTCATTGCGATCTTCATCGTGCTGCGCAAGCGCGGCTGGGAGATTTGACATGGCCACGCTCCCAACCTCCCGGACGCCCGTGCCCTCCGGCGCGCAGCCTTCGGGACGCAAGCGCCGCTCGTGGTTCGCGCTGATCCCGAACTACGTGGTGCTCTCGTTACTTGCCGTCTTTGCCCTTGGGCCGCTCGTGATCCTGGCCTTCAATTCGGTGAAGGGCAAGGCCCAGATTGGCAAGAATCCGCTCGGCTTCCCGACCGAGTTCCTGTGGCGGAGCTATCCTGATGCCTGGAAGGTTGGCAACTTTTCGACGACCGTGCAGAACAGCGGCATCCTCGTGGGACTTACCGTTGTTGCCGTGCTCGTGCTTGGCGGGATGGCTGCCTACAGCCTCGCGAAGTTGAACTTGCCGGGCGCGAACCTCGTCACGCTCTACCTGCTGATCGGGTCCTCGCTGCCGATCCAGCTCTTCCTGGTGCCGCTCTTCTTCCTGTGGCAGAAGCTGGGACTGGTGAACAGCCTCCCCGGCCTGGCGATCATCTACACCGCGACGAACGCGCCGCTCGCCATCTTCCTGCTGCGTTCCTACATGGTGCAGTTGCCGGCTGACTTCGAGGATGCCGCCCGCGTGGACGGCGCGAACGAGTGGCGCATCTTCACGCAGATCATCGTGCCGCTTTCCTGGCCGGGATTCCTCACGGTCGGGCTCGTCGTGGCGCTGGGCGTCTGGAACGAGTTCCTGCTCGCCACCGTCTTCCTCACCGATCAGGACAAGTTCACCGTCGTCACCAGCTACTACAACTTCACGTCCCGCTTCAGTCGCGATTGGGGACTCACCAGTGCGGCGGCCATGATGATGATCGTGCCGATCATCGTCATCTTCCTGGCCCTCCAACGCCGGTTCGTGGAGGGGATGACCCAGGGCGGCCTGAAGGGATAGATCCAGGGCCGGGGCGGACCACATTGGGTCCGCCGTACGAACGACCGGATTCACAGCGTTTCGTTCGTACGGAAGGCCCAATGTGGCCTTCCTTCGGAGCAATGTCCAATCCATACGTATCAACAACGGAGGAATCCTTGAGCACGTACGATCTTTCCTCACCCGACTACCTGGAACGCGTCTACGCCGGTGTACTCGGCAAGATCATCGGCGTCTACCTCGGGCGGCCGTTCGAGGGCTGGACGCACGAGAAGATCCTTGCCGAACTCGGCGAGGTGCATCGCTACGTCCATGAACGGTTCAACATGCCACTCGTCGTCACAGACGACGACATCGCCGGCACATTCACCTTCCCGCGCGCCCTGGAGGACAACGGATTCGACCCGAACCTGACTCCCGCGCAGATCGGTGACGGCTGGCTGAACTACCTGATCGACCGCCGAACCATCCTCTGGTGGGGCGGCATGGGCGTCTCCACCGAGCACACCGCCTTCCTCCGCCTGCAGGACGGCATCCGCGCCCCAGAATCCGGGTCCATCGCGCTGAACGGCACGACGGTCGCCGAACAGATCGGCTCCCAGATCTTCATCGACGGTTGGGCAATGCTCTTTCCCGGCGATCCGGAGAAGGCCGCCGACTGGGCTCGCCGGGCCGGCAGCGTCTCCCACGACGGCGAAGCCATCTACGGCGCCCAGGTCATCGCGGCGCTGGAGGCGCAGGCGTTCGTCGAGCGCGACATGAACGCGTTGCTCGACACCGCGTTGGGTGTCATCCCCGCCGATTCGACCATCGCCCGCCTCATCCACGATGTGCGGGAATGGCACGCAGCCGACAACGACTGGTACGCCACCCGTGCGAAGATCGGGGAGCACTACAACTACGAACTCTTCCCCGGCAACTGCCACATGGTGCCGAACCACGCGCTCATCATCATGGCGTTGCTGCACGGCAACGGCGATTTTCGCCGCTCCCAGATGATCGTGAACACGGGCGGCTGGGATACCGACTGCAATGCGGGCAATGTCGGGGCCATCCTCGGTATCCGCGATGGGCTTGCCGCCTTCACCGAGGTGCCGGACCTGCGCGATCCGGTCGCGGACAAGCTCTACCTCTCCACCGCCGAAGGGGGACGCGGCATCTCCGACGCTGTTCGCGAGACCTACCGCCTCGTGAACGCCGCTCGCGCGCTCGCCGGCCAGGAGGCGATCGTGCCGAAGGACGGTGCGCGCTTCCACTTCTCGCTGCCCAGTTCGGTCCAGGGGTTCACATCCGCCGACCCGGACACGGTCGTCGCCAATACGGATGGTCGCCTTGCGGTCACCCTTGGTGCGGCCCAGGCGACAGTGACGACCCCGACCTTCGCGCCGGAGGAGACGAAACCGTTCCGCGCGCGCGGCTATCGCCTCTTCGCCTCGCCGACCCTGCATCCGGGGCAGGAAATTGGTGCGCGCATCGCCGCACCGGCCACGAACAGCGAGACGCTTACGGTTGGACTGCTCATCCGCGCCTACGACGAGCACGATGTGTTGCAGGAAATTGTCGCGCCGGCCATCACCTTGGTTCCCGGTGACGAGGACACCCTCTCGTGGACCGTTCCAGCGCTGCCGAACCAGCCGATCCAGCAGGTCGGGCTCCAGATTGCCGGGGCGATCGGCGACACCGTCACCCTCGACTGGCTGACCTGGCATGGCGCGCCGAACACGACCTTCCGCAAGGGGAGCGGCGCCGGAAACCGGTGGAAGGACGCGACCGGCATCCAGTGGAAGGAAGCCTGGATTGACGGCGTCGATGCCTGGGACGACTGGTTTAAGCCGGAGTTCCACATCGTGCAGAACCGGGGCACCGGCCTGATCGCGCAGGGTTCCGAGGACTGGACCGACTACACGATCAGCACCACCGCAAGCATTCCGTTGGCGACATCGGCGGGCGTCGCGGCGCGGATCGGCGGCATGCGGCGCTACTACGCGCTCGTGCTGGCGAAGGGCGGGAAGGCCCAGCTCGTCAAGTGCGTCAACGAGCGGACCGTGCTCGCCGAGGCCGATGTGCCGTGGGAGGTCGATGTTCCGTACGATTTCATGCTGACAGTCGAGGGCAATCGCCTGCGCGGCACGGTGGCGGGCGTTGCGTTGGAGGCCACGGATGACGACCGGCCGCTGCGTGGCGGCGCGGCCGGTCTCGTGGTGGAAGCGGGGGCGTTGGAGGCGGGCGAGATCGCCATTCACCCGAACGCATAACCGATCAGAACCTGGTGAGATCGGGAGGGATCGTGCATGGCAACGATCTCTTCCGATCCCGTTTTGCACCATTCACGCCAGCTTCGGTACCGCCTTCTTGCAGGAAAATCGTCGCACGACCAGGATCGCCGGCAGGATCTGCAGGAGACCGGATGCCACGACGATGGGGCGCGTCCCGATCCCAGCCGCGATCGCACCTGCAGCGGGACTCATCACGATCGCGACGACCGCTCCCAGGGTGCCGGTCAGCGCGAAGATCCGCCCTCGCTCCCGATCCGGCGAAGACTCCTGAAGGAGTGTGTTCATTCCCGTCTGGATCGCGGCGGCGGCTGGACCGACGAGAATCAGGAACCAGAGTCCGATCCAGAAATCGTCGATGATTCCCTGGATTCCGATCGCGAACCCGTAGGCGAGCAGCCCGCCAGCCAGCAGGGTCGGCGCCGGGATCCGTCGCGCGACCGCCACGATCAGCAGTCCGCCAAGGATTCCTGCCACCCCGCGCAACGAGAGCATGAACCCGAACTCCTCGGTGCTCGCATGAAGCGAATCGGTGAAGAACGCCGGGAAAATGGCGGAAAACGGTACGTCCGCAACCATGTAGAGGGTGAAGGCAGCCACGATGACGGCAAGCGGTCCTCCCGCGACGATGATCCGTTGCACAAGTGCTCCCTGTTCGCGCAGCGACGCGACAATCCCCGGCTGCCGCCACGACCAGTCATCATGCCGAAGGTCGTTGTAGCGCATCGGGACACCGGACGCTGGCATTGCCGTCAGCAGTCCCCACGCCACGCCTGTCAGGCCGAGCGAGACCGTGACCAGGGCCGTCGGTCCGAACGCTACGAGAAGCGGCGCGCCGATCGCTGGTCCCACAATCCGCCCGACTCCGTCGTTGAGCACATTGAGCGCGTTCGCTGTCTTGAGATGCTCCGATTCGACGAGCGTCGGCAGGAGGGCGTTCTCAGCCGGAGCCATCACCGTCATGATCGCCGATTGCACCGCGATGAAGAGGTAGAGCCCAATCACGGGTGTGGCGTGCGATCCACCGAACGGAAGCGCGATCAACAAGAGGGCGATCAACGCGTCGGCACCCCACCGCATCACGCGACGGCGGTCGAAGGTGTCCACGATGCGCCCGGCCACCGCGCCGAACACGATGGTAGGAATCGCCGAGAACACAGGAATGAGCCCGGTGCCGAAGGCGGACCCGGTCCGCTCGAACACGAGCACGAGCATGGCGGTGTGCAGCATCCACCAGGTGAGCTGGGCAAACAGCCCCGCCCACCACAACAGGATGAATGACCGATTCGTCAGGATCGATCGCATGGAAGCAGGCTCCCCAGCCGCAGTGTTGCACGAACGCATGTCGGTTCATACACGCGGCGCATCACATCGAGCCGTCATCGTGCAATGACGGCAGGTCAGCTAGGATTTCGGGGAGCAGCGGAGGGCGTCCATCGACGCCTCGTGCCGGGCCGATCGCGGGATCGCCGGGAACGAATCAGGACGTGCGCGTGGACGGGAGATAATCGCGGTGCCACGCCGTCAGCGAAGCGGGCTGGAGGGTTCCGGCCAGACTCAGCGCTCCCCGACGGCGTGGCGGCCGGCAAGGGAGGGGAGTCGGCGTGGGGAATTCTGGTGGGTGGACATTCGGGAGCATCCTCACGAAAGCGGCGAAGTCGACGGAGCGAACCCTACCCGATCCCGGAACGTGTTGCCAACTCCGCGAACCCGCCGGACAATCTGCGCAGATTGTCATCGTATCTGTCCCGGCGGCCGACCGTGCCTCGCGCTGCCGCATGACGCATGACCTTGCGCTGTTCCGCGCCCGATGGAGGAATCCTTCCCGATGGCCAATACCACACCCAACGTTCCGTTTCGCATCGCGGAGGTTTTGCGGCCCGAGAAGTCGCTGATGTGGGATCTCTGCAAGCAGCTCGACGTGCAGGATGTCGTCACCGGTGTGCCGGAAGGCCCAGACCTGCCGCCGCCCTGGGATTTTGACCACCTGCGTACCGTGAAGGAGAAATTCCTGGCCGAGGGGTTGAACGTGCAGGTGATCGAGTCCGGACCGGCGGCGATCCAGGAGCCGATCAAGCTCGGGCTTGGCGACCGCGACGAGCATATCGGCCACTTCTGCCAGCTGATCGAGAACATGGGCAAACTGGACATCCCGGTGATCTGCCACAACTGGATGGCCGGCATCGGCTGGCTGCGCACGACGATGGACATCCCCGGCCGTGGTGGCGCGCTCGTCACGGGATACGACCAGGCGGCAATCGAGCATGCGCCGTTCACCGAGTGGGGCGAGGTGACCGAGGAACAACTCTGGGAGCGGATGGACTACTTCCTGAAGAAGGTTGTGCCGGTCGCCGAGAAGGCGGGTGTCAAGCTTGCCGTGCATCCGGACGATCCGCCGCGTTCGCCGGTGCGTGGCATCGGGCGCATCCTGACCAGTCCGGAGAACTTCCAGCGCGTGATCGACATGGCGCCCAGCCCGAATAACGGCCTCACCTTCTGCCAGGGCAATTTCTCGGCGATGGGGTGCGACGTGCCGGAGACGATCCGCCATTTCGGGTGCCAGGGCAAGATCCACTTCGTCCATTTCCGGGACGTGCGTGGCGACCGCGACCATTTCGTGGAGACCTTTCACGACGAGGGCCAGACGGACATGCACGAGACGATTCGCGCCTACAGCGATGTCGGGTTCGACGGCGTGATGCGCGTCGATCACGTCCCGACACTCGCGGGAGAGCGAAACGACAATCCAGGCTACGAGGTGATGGGACGCCTGTATGCGATCGGCTACCTGCGCGGGCTGATGGAGGCAGTCGGCAAGGAAAACGAACCGGGCGCCTTCAGCCATCCGGTGGCCGGCGCCGAATAGCGCCCCGATGTCTACGGGCCAGACGGAATATCCGCCAAAGCCCAACCACCCATGTCAGGTTGAGCGCAGCGAAACACCTCCGCGCGAAGCGCAATCGACCGAAGGTCGATAGGTCTCTGTTCCGCAAGCGGCGTCCGACAGGAGCGATCCATCCCGCAAGGCTTCTCGGATGGTGAACCAGTTTTCCGGCTTCGCCGGAAGTGCTTCGCACGGGGGCCCTTCGCTTCGCTCAGGATGACATGGGGCGGTACGTTCCGCAGGAGCGCCCTACACCTGCCCAAGAGGCCCCGACATATAATTACGTAAGTACGGAATACAGGAATGGGCGAGCCCCGTATTGAGACTCGCCCATTCTTCACACGCCGCTCACGGACGAGAATCTACCGGCCGCGTAGGTCGCTCAACACGTCGCCGATCGGCTTGCGGTCGCCCAGATAGATGGGGGTGTCCACGGCGGTCCATTTGCGGACCTCGGCGCCGCGCAGCTTCTGCACCATGTCGATCAGCATCTTCGGGTTGTCGTCCTCCAGGGCGACGATGAATTCCTGGTCGGCGATGCCGAACGAGTTGACCGTGTTCGTGTTGATGGAGGGATACTCGCGGCCCAGTTCGCCGTGCTCGATCATCAGGCGGCGGCGCTCCTGGTACGGCAGCAGGAACCAGTCCGGCGTCTTCGTGAACGGGTAGACGCTGAGGTACCGCTTGGCAGGCTTGCCGAGCAGGAAGGCCGGGCCGTGGTTCGGGTCGTATTGGGAGACGCCCGCCGAACCGTGATAGACGCGCCTCAGTTCGAGGTGCTGGCCGATCGTCGTGCGGTCGATCGCAATCGCGAGGCCCTGCAGCAGGTCCAGCGTCGGCGCGACGGCCCAGACGATGAACTCGACATCGGGCGTCAGGCCGAGCGCGGAATAGGTGCCGCGCAGGTCGATGCCATCCGGAAGCTCGTTCAACAGCGATTGCAGTTGGGCGGCGGCAGCCGGCCAGTGCTCGTCGCCATTGATGGCGCTCCAGCCGGGCTTGCGCTTGTAGAGCCAGAATGACGTGAAGGCGGACTTTGGCACAGCTGCAGGAGCATCGACGGCAGTGCCATGAGGACTCGTAGTCGGACGTTCGGACATGGGATGCGGACTCCTTGGGGCTCGTCGCGTGGACCGGGAGTGTCGGCTCTGACGCCGAAACGGTCACGCCAGTGTTGCTCCCAAGGTCACATGAAATCGGGACGGGATCAAGGGCGATCCCGTCCCGAACGGCGCACGGCTGCCGCGTTCGGTGAAGGATTACGACGCGAGGTAGCGCAACGCGACGTTTGCCATCGTCGCGATGCCGGCGCTCATCCCTTCTTCCTCGATATCGAAGCGCGGGTGATGGTGGCCCCAGACGATGCCGCGTTCCTCGTTGCGCGTGCCGACATTGTAGAAGCAGCTCGGGCGTTCCAGCGAGAAGTAGGCGAAATCCTCGCCGCCCATGCCCAACGGCGACTGCACCACATTCTCCGCGCCAACGACCTCCTCGGCCGCGGCCTGGGCAATCGCCACCATCTCGCCAGCGTTGACGAGGCTTGGGTAGCCCCAGAAATACTCCACCGAAACCTCGGCGCGGTCTGTCTCGCCGATGCCCGTCGCGATCTCCTGCAACCGCTTCGCGAGATTCTGGCGCACCTCCTCTCGCAGCGTGCGCACTGTCCCGCGCAACTCCGCCGTGTCCGGGATCACGTTGAAGGCTTCCCCGGCGAGGAAAGCGGTGGTGCTGACCACCGCCGCATCCATCGGATCGGTCTCACGGGAGACGAGCGTCTGCAGCGCCAGCACGATCTGGGAGCCGATCACGACCGGATCGACCGCCGCCTGCGGACGCGCCGCATGTCCGCCCTTGCCCTGGATCGTGATCCGGAACTGGTCCGACGCCGCGCTCCCCGGCCCCGCCGGACGCAGGCCGATCTTCCCGGCCTCCAGCGACGACGAGACGTGCGCCCCGAAGACGGCATCGACGCCGTCGAGCACGCCGGCCCTCACCATCCCGACCGCCCCACCCGGCGGCAGTTCTTCCGCTGGCTGGAAGAGCAGCTTCACCGTGCCGCTGAATTCGTCACGCCGGTCCATCAAGACACGCGCGACCCCCATCAGCATGGCTGTGTGGGCGTCATGCCCGCAGGCGTGCATCGAACCTGGCTTCTGCGAGACGTAGTCGACCTGGTTCTCCTCGCGGATCGGCAACGCGTCCATGTCGGCACGCAGGGCGACCGTCTTCGTCGCTCCGTCCGCCGGCTTCGTCCCGACGATGAGGCCAGTGACGCCGTGGCCATCGCCGATCCCGGTCCGGATGTCCGCTACACCGAGTTGCTGTAACCGCTCGGTCACGAACTTCGCGGTCTCGACCTCCTCGAAGGCGAGTTCTGGGTGCTCGTGGAGCCAGCGCCGGTCGGCGACCACCCCAGGCATGATCTCGTCGACTTCGCTCCGGATCTTTTCGACAATCCCTGCAACCATACCGTTCCTGCTCCTGGAGTGAAATCCTGCGTAATTCCGTACTTACGCGTTCAGGTACTTGATGATCGCCCCGGTCATTGTCGCGAGACCGGCGGCAAGCCCTTCTTCCTCGATATCGAACTTGGGATGATGATGGCCCCAGACGATCCCGCGATCCTCGTTGCGGACGCCTACGTAGAAGAAGCAACTGGGCACTTCCAGCGAGAAGTAGGCGAAATCCTCGCCGCCCATGCCGACGGGCGGCTCGAAGACATGCTCCTCGCCGACCGCCTCGATGGCGGCCGCGCGGACGATCGCAACCATTGCCGGGTCGTTCTGGATGCTTGGGTAGCCGCGCATGAAGGTTGCATCCGCCGATCCGCCGAGGGCCTTCGCGATGCCCGCCGCTACCTCCGGCAGCCGGGCCGCGATGTGCTCGCGCGTCTCCTGGTCGAACGTGCGGACCGTCCCGCGCATCTCCGCCGTATCCGGGATCACGTTGAAGGCGTCGCCTGCCTGCAACACCGTCGTCGTGAGGACGGCCGGTTGCAGCGGATCGGTCTCCCGCGAGATGAGATTCTGGAAGGCAACGACGATATGCGAACCGATCACGACCGGGTCGACTGCATTGTGCGGCGAGGAGGCGTGGCCACCCTTGCCCTGGATCGTGATCTTGAACCGGTCGGAGTTGGCCGAACCGAGGTCGGGTCGGATGCCGATCAGCCCAGCCTGCGTGTTCGACTGGACGTGCAGGCCCAGCGCGGCATCGACATGCGGGTCTTCGAGCGCGCCGTCCGCAATCATTCCCTTCGCGCCACCCGGGTGGACTTCCTCGGCGGGCTGGAAGAGGAGCTTGACTGTGCCGCTGAACTGGTCGCGCCGGTCGAGCAGCAATCGTGCGACACCGAGCAGGTTCGCCGTGTGCGCGTCGTGCCCGCAGGCGTGCATGACCCCCGGATTCTGTGAGGTGTACTCGGTGTTCGTCTCCTCCAGGATGGCCAGCGCGTCCATGTCGGCGCGAACCATCAGCACCTTGCCCGGCTTGTCGGATGGCTTCGTGCCGTGGATGAGCCCGGTGACGCCGGTGCCGCCGACACCGGTCTTGATGTCTTCGATGCCGAGTTGGGCGAGGCGGTCGGCGACGAACTTCGCGGTCTCGACCTCATGGAATGAAAGCTCGGGGTGCTCGTGAAGCCAGCGCCGGTCGGCGATGACGCCAGGAAGGATCTCATCGACATCCGCGTGGAGTTTTGACGACGGAGGAGAGGCAACCATAGGATTCGTCCTTCATATCAAGTCGTGGCTGGGAAGCGGGTCCCAGTCGGTCCCAGAAGCATGGCGACATCACGCACCACACATCGCTATCGTCGCGTTATCGCGCCAACCGGTCCGCTTGTCCAGATGCGCGTCATCTCAGGGCGTGGCATCTGCCGGACCGACACGAGACCGGTCTCTACAAACGCGACGCCAGAACGTGGAGAGTCCTTCATGCGAGACATGACGGCCACATGTCTCGCACATCAAGGACGCCTCATGATTCGCCGTTCAGGTAGCGGATTGACGCGGTGACCATCGTCGCGATGCCGGCGGCCATGCCGTCCTCGTCGATGTCGAAGCGCGGGTGATGATGCGGCCAGTTGAACCCCTTCTCGTCGTTGCGCACGCCCACCCAGAAGAAGCAGCTCGGTACGGCTCGCGCGAAATGGGCGTAATCCTCCCCGCCCATCCCCATCGGGGGCGTGAAGACACGATCCTCACCGACCACCTCGGTTGCGGCGGCACGGACGATTGCGGCCATCCCGGCGTCGTTCGGGAGGCACGGATACCCTCTCCGGTAGTCCAGCCGCGCGGAACCGCCCAGCGCCTTCGCGACGCCCGCGGCCACTTCGGCCATGCGCCGCTCGATGTGGTCCTGCACCTCCGGGTTGTAGGTGCGCACCGTGCCCCGGATCTCGGCGCTGTCCGGAATCACGTTGAACGCCTCTCCAGCAAGGTTGGCCGTTACCGAGAGCACCGCGGGCTCCAACGGATCGGTTTCGCGGGAGATCAGCGTCTGCCAGGCCACAATGATGTGCGACCCGAGGATCACCGGATCGACCGTCTCGTGCGGTGCGGAGGCGTGCCCGCCCTTGCCCTGCACCCAGAGCGTGAAGCGGTCGGAGTTGCTCGTGCCGAAGGTCTCCTGCACGCCGATCAGGCCGCTGGGGGTATCCGACATGACGTGGAGGCCGAACGACGCGTCGACGTGCGGATCTTCCAGTGCCCCGTCGCGGATCATGCCGATGGCACCACCCGGATGCGCTTCTTCCGCCGGCTGGAAGAGCACCTTGACCGTGCCGAAGAACTCGTCGCGCCGCTCCATCAGGAGCCGGGTGGTGGCGAGCAGCATCGCAGTGTGGGCGTCATGTCCGCAAGCATGCATCACGCCTGCATTCTTCGAGGCGTACTCGGTTTCGTTCGCCTCCAGGATCGGCAGCGCGTCCATATCCGCGCGCAGCATCAGGACCTTGCCGGGGCTGTCGGAGTGGGTGGGCTTCGTGCCTCGGATCAGTGCGGTGACACCAGTGCCGCCGACACCGGTGCGAATGTCCTCCACTCCCAGCGATTCGAGCCTCTGGAGAACGAAGGCCGCCGTTTCCGTCTCGTGAAAACCCAATTCGGGATGTTCGTGCAGCCAGCGACGGTCCGCGACGACGCCGGGCAGGATCTCGTCGATCTCGGCGACGAGTGTGGATGCGGACGACATGATGCTCCTCCGGTTCCCGTAGAATCGTCTAGCGCTCTGTGCCGAACCATGTGAGGACGGTCTGGACCATCGATGCGACGCCGATCCCGAGCGATTCCTCGTCGATATCGAACTTCGGGTGATGGTGGCCGTAGGTGAGTCCCTTCGCCTCGTTCATCGAGCCGATGTTGAAGAACGCTCCTGGCCGGTTCAGCAGGAAGCGCGAGAAGTCCTCGCCGCCCATCACCGGCGTCGATGTGATGACATTCTCCTCGCCCACCACGGCAGCCAGCGCCTCCCGCACGATTGCCGCCTGTCCGTCGTCGTTGATCGTTGGCGGATACCCCTTGCGAATCTCGACGGTCACCTCGGCTCGCCCGGCGGCGCCGATTCCCTCGGCGATTGCGATCAACCGCTTCTCCACCAGGGCCGCCACATCCATCGAGAACCAGCGCACCGTGCCGCCGATGGTCGCCACATCCGGGATGACGTTGAACGCCTCACCCGCCTTGAAGAACGTGACGCTGAGCACGGCGCTCTCCATTGGATCGACGTTGCGGGAGACGACCGTTTGCAGCGCGGTCACGATCTGCGACCCGATCACGACCGGGTCGATGGCTGCCTGAGGACGGGCGGCGTGGCCGCCCTTGCCCTGGATCGTGATCTGGAACAGGTCACCGCCCGCCATCACCGGGCCGCTGCCGACGGCAACCTTGCCGACCGGGATCGCATTCGCCATGTGGAGGCCGAAGACGGCATCGACGTGCGGGTTCTCCAGCACGCCTTCCTCGATCATGCCAAGCGCGCCACCAGGCGGCATCTCCTCGGCCGGCTGGAAGAGCAGTTTCACCGTCCCGGCAAACTCCTGCTTCCGCTCGTTGAGGATACGCGCCACACCGAGCAGGATGGCCGTGTGCGCATCGTGCCCACAGGCATGCATCACGCCCTCATGCTTCGAGGCGTATTCGACGTCCGTCTCCTCGACGATCGGGAGGGCGTCCATGTCGGCGCGAAGGAGGATCGTCTTCCCCGCGTTCGGGCCGGAGCCGGTGCCATGAATGAGCCCGGTCACGCCGGTCCCGTTGATGCCCGTACGGATGTCCTCGACGCCGAGGGCCTTCAGCCGTTCGGCGACGACTCTCGCGGTCTCGACCTCCTGGAAGCCGAGTTCGGGATGCTCGTGGAAGTGACGGCGGTCGGCGATGACGCCGGGCAGGATCTCATCGACATCGGCGACAAGGGAAGCAGTGGCGGAAGCCATCAGAAAGGTCCTTTCTGAGAAAAGAGACACGAGAAGTGAGGAGTGAGGTCGAGGCTCGTCGCCCAATTGAGGCGAGCATTCTGCATCCTTTGCCTTCCTCGTTCCTCACTTCTGATTCCTCACTTCGCTTGATCGCCGAACCAATCGAGGACGGTTTCGACTGTCACGGCCATTCCGACAGCCATCGACTCTTCGTCGATGTCGAACTTCGGGTGATGGTGGCCCCAGATGAGACCCTTCTCCTCGTTCTTCGAGCCGACGAAGAAGTAAGCGCCAGGACGCTCGTTGAGGAAGTAGGAGAAATCCTCGCCTCCCATCACCGGCGTCATCACCAGCACCTTGTCCTCTCCCAGCACCCCAATCGCCACGCGCCGAATGCGTTCCGCTTCGGCCGGATCGTTGACGGTTGCCGGGTAGCCGTAGGTGAAGGTTGCGTCGACGGTTGCGCCCATCGCCGCCCCGATGCCCTGCGCCAGCTCGGGGATGCGCTTTGCCATCCGCTCGCGCGTCTCCGGCTTGAACGTGCGCACCGTTCCACCAAGCCGGGCGGTGTCCGGGATCACGTTGAACGCCTCGCCCGCCTGGAAGATCGTCGTGCTGACCACGGCGTTGTCCATCGGGTCCGTCTCGCGGGAGACAAGTGTTTGCAGAGCCGCGACGATCTGCGCGCCAATCACCACCGGATCGACTGCCGCCTGCGGCCGCGCGGCGTGGCCGCCCTTGCCCTGGATCACGATCTCGAAGCTGTCCGGCGCGGCCATCACCGGGCCGCCCGCGACCTTGATCGAGCCAACTTCCACGTCGTTCGCCATGTGCAGGCCAAGGACCGCGTCCACGTGCGGGTCCTCCAGCACACCGGCCTCGACCATCAGCTTCGCGCCGCCGGGAAATCGCTCCTCGGCGGGCTGGAAGAGGATCTTCACCGTCCCGGCGAACTGGTCGCGGCGCTCCAGCAGCAGGCGGGTGACGCCCAGGAGGATGGCCGTGTGCGCGTCGTGACCGCACGCGTGCATGGTGCCAGGGGTCTTCGAGACGTACTCGGTCTCGTTCTCCTCCAGGATCGGCAGTGCGTCGATGTCGGCACGGAGCAGCAGGACCTTGTCCTTGCCTGGACCGTCGGCGGTTCCCCGGATCAGCGCCGTGATACCGGTCTTCGCGATACCGGTGCGGATGTCCTCCACACCGAGCGATTCCAGCCGCTGCTGGATGAACGCGGCGGTCTCGACTTCCTCGAAACCAAGTTCCGGATGCTCGTGCAGCCAGCGGCGATCGGCGATCACGCCGGGCAGGATCTCGTCGATTTCCTGAAGCAAGGGGGTTGTCGCAACCAAGGGTGTCTCCTGTCGTGCATGGCCGGAATGGACGATCCTTCCGGCGTGAATCGTACTGGATGGATTGTTATGTCGCCGAATCTGCGCCGCGTTCGAGGAATCGGAGGGCGACCGCGACCATCAGTTCGATATCGATGGCGAGTACATCTTCGTCGAAATCGAATTTCGGGTGATGATGCATGAATGTGAATCCCTTTGCCGGATTGCGAGCGCCGACGAAGGCGTAGCAGCCGGGCTTCGCCTGCAAGTAGTAGGCGGCGTCCTCACCGCCGAGCAGCGGTGTCAGCGGCCCGACATGTTCCGGGCCGACGATTTCCGCCGCGACCTCCTGCACGAGCTGGGTGATGCCGGGATCGTTGACGGTGACCGGGTAGCCCCACGTGTGGTCGAGTGTCGCACTGGCGCCGCTGGCGGCGGCGATCCCGGAGGCGATCTCCCCGATTCGCCGCGCGATATGCGCGCGAACGTCCGGATCGAAGGTGCGGACCGTCCCCGCCAGCGTCACCGTTTCCGGGATCACGTTGTGGGCGTCGCCGCCGTGTAGCGAACAGATGCTCACCACCGCGCGATCCATCGGATCGACCTCCCGCGAGACGAGTGTCTGCAGGGCCGATCCGACCTGGAAGGCGATGACGACCGGATCGATTGCCTGGTGGGGCAACGCCGCGTGCCCGCCCGTGCCGGCGATGGTGACCGTGAAGACATCAGCCGCCGCCAGGATCGGTCCCGGCGAGGTGATCACGGTGCCGAGGTCATTGAAGAGGCTGATTCCCGCGACGACAAGGGCATCGACATCATCGAGCGAGCCTGCCTCCACCATGCCTTTCGCGCCGCCGGGCGGCAGTTCCTCCGCAGGCTGGAAGAGGACTTTCACTGCTCCCGCGAACGTCTCCCGGCGCTGCACCAAGATGCGAGCGACGGCGAGCAGCGCGGCGATATTCCCGTCGTGTCCGCAAGCGTGGGATACGCCGTCCACCTGCGACGCGTAGGGCACGCCGGTCTCTTCCTGGACGGGCAGGCCGTCCAACTCCGAGCGAAAGAGGATGGTGCGCGTCGGCCCATCCGCCGGGTGCGTCCCGACAATCGTCCCGGTGACGCCGGTGCCATTGATGCCGGTGCGCACCTCGTCGACGCCGAGTGCTCGCAGGCGATCCGCGACGAAGGCGGCTGTGGCATGCTCGTGAAAGGCGACCTCGGGATGCTCGTGGACGTGGCGGCGGTCGGCGATGACGCCAGGCAGGATCTCGTCGATATCGTGGCGAAGGGGGGCGTGCGCATCGGGCATATCGGGTTCCCTGGATGAGGGGCGAAGGGACGAACGGGCGATCAGGCGGGACCGTCTCCCGCGAGGAACCGGGTGGCGACCGCGACCGTCGCTTCGATGCCGGTGGCCAGCGCATCCTCGTCGATGTCGAACCTCGGATGATGGCAGTCGAAGACGATGCCGCGCCCGGCATTGCCGGAGCCAACGTAGATGAATGTGCCCGGCCGGTGCTGCAGGAAGTAGGCGAAGTCCTCGGCGCCCATCTCCTGCGGGAACACCTGTACGCGCTTCGGCCCAAGTTGCTCGATGAGGACATCCCGTGCGAAGTCCGAGAATGCTGTGTCGGTGATACCTGCCGGATAACCGCGATGGTAGTCGATCTCCACATGCGTTCCGAGCGCCGTTGCAGTCCCCTCTGCGATCGCGCGGATACGATCCTCGATATGGTTTCGCAGATCCGGGTCGAAGGAACGGACCGTTCCGGAGAGCGTCGCGGTCGGTGGTACGACGTTCGTAGCGGTGCCGCTGTGGAAGGTACAGACGTTCACCACGGCAGGCGTCATCGGGTCGAGCTCGCGCGACACGAGCTGCTGGAGCCCGAAAACCACGTGCATCCCCGCCGTGATCGGATCGATCGCGGTATGCGGATACGCGCCGTGTCCACCCTTGCCCTGCACGATGATGGAAAAACTGTCGACTGCCGCGAAGAGCGGACCGCTCCCGACCATCACGATATCGGCCGGGATTTGCGGATTCATGTGCAGGCCGAAAACCGCATTCACATGCGGATCTTCGAGCACACCTTCCTCGATCATGCCCTTTGCCCCGCCATCGCCGATCTCCTCGGCGGGCTGGAAGAGGAGCTTGACCGTGCCGCTGAACGCATCCTTTCGCGCGGTCAGCACGCGAGCGACACCGAGCAGGATCGCGGTGTGGGCATCATGGCCGCAGGCGTGCATCACCCCTTCCACCTGTGAGGCATAGTCTGCCCCGGTTTCCTCGACGATCGGCAGGGCGTCCATGTCCGCACGCAGGAGGATGGTGCGCGCCGGTCCATCCGAGGACCTCGGACGGCTGCCGTGAATGAGGCCGGTCACGCCGGTGACGTTGATGTTTGTCCGGATGTCTTCCACGCCGAGCGCACGCAGACGGCCGGCGACGAAGCGAGCTGTCTCGATCTCCTGGAAACCAAGCTCGGGGTGTTCGTGCAGATGACGGCGGTCGGCGATGACACCGGGAAGGATCTCGTCGATATCGTCGCGAAGGAGCGGTACGGCGGCGGTCATGGGATTCTGGAGGCTCCTGCGACGTCTGACGATGGACGAACTGCTCGCGGCGAAGACCTTCGCCCGATGCAGGGCACCGTACCAGAGGTTGTGGTTTTCGTGAATTGTGCAGGATGCCCTCCCGATTCGGGCATTCCCGGCCGGAGTACCATGCACGCAGCGGTGAGGCGATGCGTTGCGGAAGGACGAATGATGACGACACCTGCCCGGCTGAGTGAGGCGGATGCGACCCGGATCGCGAACGCGGCGGTAGATGAGGTTGGCGGTCCCCGCCGGATCTATCGGAATCCGCGGATGGCGTTCAGCAAGCATGCGATGCGGTACATCGAGGTGGAAGGACATCGCGTGGAAATCCGGTACGGGGAGATTTCCACACCCGCTATCGCGACCGTGGCGGGATGGGTCTTCGAGATCCACGATGAGGACATCGAACTCCTGATTCGTCCAGCCAAGCCGGAGGACGCTTGAACGTGTGTGTAACGCCCGACTTCGTGTAGGGCGCTCCACGCGAGTGGTTCTGTGGATGGCGGTTTGATTGTCACGGCATGAGCGTGCAGGTCTAGAGACCGGGTGACATCCTTCGGCTCGGCTCCAGGCGACCGCCGACGTACGTGCGACCGTCGTGGCCACCGCGCTTGGGTTCACAGGACTCACCAGTGTCCGGGTGCTTGCACAGTCCTCTACCCCGGCCGCCGATGCGACGCCAGCATCAAACGATACCCGGGTGATCGAAACCATTCACGGATCGGTGACGATTCCCGCGCATCCCACGCGCATCCTCCCCGTCAACTTTCCGTCGGCCGTCACCCTGCTGGAACTGGGTGTCACCCCGGTCGGCATCACCTCTTACCTTCCGGAACTCGCTCCCGGCATTGCCTCCCCAGAGGGCATCCCGGTGATCGACTCGGAATCCGGCGAGTTGAACCTCGAACTGATCGCGAGCCTCAAGCCGGACCTGATTGTCGGCAGCGACTGGAAGGATCCTTCCCAGCAACAGGTCTTCTACGAGGTGCTCTCCCGCATCGCGCCCACGGCCCTCTTCGAGTGAACGCAGGCGGCCGGCAACTGGCCTGCCGAAGCGGCGGGCTGCGCCGACGCCATCGGCAAGACCGCCGAACTGGATACCTTGCGCACCGCGTATACCGACCTGGCCCGGAGTATCAAAACCACCTGCGCCGACCAGATCGCCGCCTTCACCTGGGATCTGATCACCGGTGGCCCTGACGTCTGGTATCTCTATGGCCCATCCTCCTCCCACGGACAGGTCCTTGCCGCAGCCGGTATCCGCTTCGGCGCTACCGCTACCCAAACCGATGGCTACGCCGAATACTCGCCCGAGCGCTTCGACCTCCTGAAGGACACCGGTGCAATCCTGGTCCGCACGGGGGACAAGGCCGCGCTCGATCCCCAGGCCACTTTCGCGAGCTTGCCTGCGGTCACCACGGACCGTCTCTTCACCAGTAACTACTTCTTCCCCTCCAGCTACGGGCTCTCCAAAGCCCTCCTGCAGGATGTCGAGGCTGGCCTGAAGCAGCTGTGACGGAGCGCCGTCTCCGCCATGTGCGTACGACTGGGCGCTCTGTCCATAAAACGGAGTGCCCGGTTCAACGCGGCACCCACGAGGTCCAGCCCCAGCGCAGCGAGCCGAAGCGCAGGATCAGCACCATCGCCATGCCCATGAGGCTTGCGATGGTGCGTGGCGCGTCGAGCTCGCGGGCGATCACCACGACGATACAGCCGCCCAACGCCGCCAGCGCGTAGAGTTCTCCACTCCGGAAGACCATTGGCGTGTCGCCTGTCAGGATGTCGCGGATCATACCGCCGCCGACCGCTGTGATGACGCCCAGCAGGATCGCTGGCCAGATGCCGAGTCCGGCGTCGAACGTGCGCAGGCATCCTGCAACGGTGAAACTCGCCAGCGCCAGCGCATCCGCCGCGAGGATCGACTTGCGCAGCAGTCCGAGCCTGGGACCGAAGAAGGCGACCGCCAAGGCCGCTACGAGCACGGTCGGCAGGTAGGCCGGCTCTACCAGCGCCAGCGGCGGACCGTCCTGCAGGAAGGTATCGCGAATCAGGCCGCCGCCGAGACCGCTCACGAGGGCCAGGCCCCAGAGGCCGGTGATGTCGTAACGGAGGCGCCGTCCGACCAATGCTCCAGTGACGCCACCCACGAACACCCCGAAGAGGTCGACGGCGGAGAAGATGGACTGCGGATCGTAGTTCATGGCCCTGGACGATGCTCCTCTGCATCCGGATACGGCGGCGACATGGGCGCAACGGTGCGGCATGCCAGCCGAAGTGTAGTCGCCCCCTCCCCCGGCTCGTTCCGGTGATGATTCGTGGGGTTGCGCGATTGCCAGAACTCGCGGGCGCAGCGACAATTCGTACCGTATCCGATCCCGTCGCCGTTGTGTTTGCGTGGATGTTCCACCCATCCTCGAGGCTCATTCCCGGTATGAACTTCCGACGGTCATTGCTCCTGCCCGCCGCCATTCCCGTCGAGCGTCTCAGCGATCGCCAGCGCCGCAACGGGCTGACCGCCGTGATGATCAGCACCTTCCTCTCATGGGGCGGGTTCTTCATGGTCATCCCGCTGGTCGCGGTTCATTATGTCGACCATCTGGGCTGGGCCGCCGGAACGGTGGGCCTCGTGCTCGCGGCCCGGCAACTCACGCAGCAGGGCATGACCGCCTTCTTCGGTGTGCTCGCCGACCGCATCGGCCCCAAGCCGATCGTTGTCACCGGTATGCTGATCCGGGCTGCGGGATTCCTGGCCATGGCCTACGCGAGTGCCTTCTGGCCCGTCCTGTTCGCCGCGATTCTGGCCGGATTCGGCGGCTCGATGTTCGAGGCCCCGAAGGCGGCGGCCGTCGCCACCCTCTCCCGGCCGGAAATGCGCCAGCGCCTGTTCTCGACCCTCGGCGTCATCTCCGGCGTGGGCACGACGGTCGGCACCCAGCTCGGGGCCTTCCTCATCCGCTCCGACTTTCGAGTCGTCTCGATCGCGGCAGCCGTCGCGTATGTCCTCATCAGCATCGTGGAAATCGTCCTGATGCCGAACGTTGCGGTCTCGAACCGGATGCAGACCGTCGAGGAAGCCGAGGCATCGGGGGCGACAACCGGGTTGCGCGCCGTCTTCCGCGACCGCGATTTCATGCTCTTTCTGCTCCTGCTCACCGGCTACTGGTTCGCGTCGTCGCAGTTCGGCCTGACCATCGTTCTCGTGGCGGCGGACATCACCGGAACCGATGCCTCGGTTTCCTGGCTCTATGCGGTGAACACGGTCATCACGATCGGCCTGGGATACATCCTTCCCCGCGTCCTCGAACGCTGGTTCTCTCCGGTCGGCCTGCTCGTCGCCGGACTGATGGTCCTTGCGGGCGGGCTCCTGCTGGTCGGATTCTCGGTGAATACGGTGGGATTGCTGCTGGCGTCGGCGGTCTTCTCGATCGGGTCGGTGCTCGCCCGTCCGGGGCAGGAGACCGTGACGGCGAACCTGGCCAAACCGGCGGCGCGCGGCGCGTACTTCGGCGTGGCCTCCCTCTCGCTGGCTATCGGAGGTGGGCTCGGGAATCTGCTCGGCGGGACGCTCTACGACCTGGGGACCAGGCCGGGGTTGGCAATGGCGCCGTGGGCGATCTTCTTCGTGGTGGGTGCGGTTTCCGCCATCGGGATCTGGTGGATGCGGGCGCGTTTCGGCGTCGTGCAAGCCGAGGCCGAGGAGGCCGCCGGGCTGGAAGCCGTGTCAGCCGATTCGCCGGGGGTGACTGCTCCGGCGCGGTGACCGTGCTTCCGTGAACGCTGCTCTCGCCTCTTGGCCGGTCGCGCGAACGAGGCGGATCGTCGTTGGCAGCCCAGATGCGATACCATAGGCGTTGCTATCCGGGCGATGCTTCTGCGCGCCCGGGATGGAACGGCCTTCCCGGACAGAGAGGGCGCGTAAGGGGCTTTCCCCGAGGAGTGAACGCATGAATCGAGTCTCCGATCGACGTCAGTTCATGCTGCGCGCAGCGGTTGCGGGCAGCGTGGCAATGGCTGCCACCTCCACGGTTTCCTTTGGTCGCCTGGTCGCCGCCCAGTCCGCTACGCCGGCAGCCACTCCGGAAGCCCCCGTCAGCGTTGCGCCCGACCTGCCGACCATCACCGTGACCGCAAACGACGGTGTCTATTCGATCTCCACGCCATCTGGCGGCCTCATGGAAGGTGACGTGGTCATCGAGCTGGTGAATGCCACCGCCAACAATATCGCCAACGTCAACTTCGTGATGCTGCCGGAAGACGTCAGTGTCGGTGATTTCACGTCGCTCCTCAGCACGGCGTTCAAGGGTGAGGGCGGCACGTTGCCGGACTGGTTCGCCACCGACAAGGCGGTCTTTGCCGGTGGGGTGTTCGCCGCGCCGGGTCACAGCGCGCAGACGATCGTCACGCTGTCGGCTGGCAAGTGGGTGGCGTTCAGCTCGAATCCGGGCAGCAACCAGTCCGCGCAGGTGATCAGCGTCTCCGCGCCGGAACCGGCCGAGGATACGGGAACCCCGGAGGCGACGCCGGTTGCCGAGGCGTCCCCGGTGGTTGTGTCCCGCCCCAGTGATAACACCATCACGCTGGCGGCGGGCAGCATCACCTTCGAGTCCGACCCGACCACGTCGCAGGCGATCTGGAAGGTCACGAACACCTCCACCGAAGTGATGGAGGTCGTGCTGGTGAAGGAAGTCGACACCGCCATCGATCCGGCTGCCATCGCGGCGGCGGTAGCCTCTGGCGACACCGTGAACGGCCTCGTTGTCGCCGGTTCCGGGGCGCTCTCGCCGAATGTCTCCGCCTATATCGGCGGCACGCTTGAAGCCGGAAATTACGCCGCCTTCAGCAGCCTCCCGGCAGCGGGCGGTGGTCTTCAGTCTGCGGCTGGTGCGGCGACCTCCATCACGGTTGCCTGATCCATTCTCCAGGCGAACGAAGAGGCGGGATGGAGCACTCCATCCCGCCTCTTTTCTTCCGCGATGCCCTGGCAGATCGGGCAACGATGCGCCAGCTCTGGCGAACCCTGTCCGGATTCGGTACGCTTGCATCGTGTGTTCATGGTTGGGGTGGCTGGCCATCGGAGCAGGGGAGAATCCAGATCATGCTGCAACTTTCGCGAATCCTCACCGGAGCGGGCCTTGTCGCTGCCGCCGTCGGTTTCACTTTCTACGGGGTTGTGGAATCGCAGTGGGAGACGGATGCGACCCAGTCCAATCTGTCGCTGGCGCTGACGATCGCCGGGGTGATCGTATCGATTGTGGGTATCGTGATGTACCGCCAGACGACGACGGACTAGGGCCGAAATCTGGTTTGGTAGTCCAGAGGCGGAACCATCCAGTGTAGGGGTCATCTGGGTTGGCAACCCCTTCGAATTCGGCTCCGGATCGCAGGGGATCGGCATAGTGGCAGGAAACGTGGCGACCGCCCGGCGGATCGCTGCGTTTTCGCGTGCCTACGATCGGGCGAGCAATCGCGCCGCAATCGCAGTCCCCAGGGAGCGGGCGAAGCGAATGTCGGCGGCATCGAACTGGTGGGGCCGGCGATGACCCACCAGGAGGACGCCTGTGCCGCCATCCTCGATCTCGAACGGAATGGTGAGCGAGGCCAGCAACCCCTCCGATTGGTGGATGGGATACCGCTCGGGCTGCTCGATCGCTGGGTCGTCCGGGAAGTCACGGACCAGCACGGGCATCAGTCCGTCCAGCGCCATCTGCAGGCGTGGCGAGATCGAGGTGATGCGCGATATCTCCGGAAATCGCGAGCCGATCTGGACGCGCCACTCGAACTGCGTGCCTTCCGCCCGCCCGATGGCAATGTAGTCGGCGCTGTAGAGAAGGTGCGCCGCTCGCGCCAGGATGTCGAGTCCTTCGCCCGGATCGTTGCGCCGCGTGGTGTCGCTGAGAATACTGCGCAGGACCTCGCTCTCGTTGAGCACGCGCGTCAGGCGCTCTTGAAGGGCAATGTTCTCCAGGATCGGGGCGATCGCCGTCGCGACGCGCTGCAACACGTTGGCGTGGCGTTCCCACGGGATCGACGGAACCGCTTGCACACGGTGATTCTGGGAGACGCCGATCACCCCCAAGGGCTGACCGTCCCACACGATGGGCACACCGAGCAGCGCATGAACGCCGCGTCGGCGCATCTCCGCCACCAGGAGCGGGCTGATATCCGGAGCCGCGTCCTCATCCAGGCGGATGACCCGTGGCGTATCGGTTGGCTCCGCGGACAATGCGGCATTCACGGGGCTCTCGGTGAGGTCGATCAACGTCATGGCCAGCACGCGCGCTGCCCGCGGGTCGATCCCCGGCGCGCACTCGATGGTTTCCAACTGCACACCGTCGCCACGCCGACGATAGATGCCAACCGTGCATGCGAAGGCAGTCCGGAGTTTCGCCGCGACGAAGGCAAAGAGTGCCTGCTCGCTGCGGATTGCCGCGGCGCCGGCGCCCAGCTCCGCCAGAAACTCGGCTTCCTGTTTGCCTTGTTCCGCCTGGATGCGCAAGTTCGTTGCGGCCAGCATCGTGGCGAGCGCCCCGGCCAACGACGACAGGATCCACAGATCGGCCTCTTCGAAGGCATCGGCCTGCTTGCTCATGATCGTGAAGAGCCCGATCGACTCATCGTCCACCTTCAGGGGAGCCACGGCCGCCTGGCGGAATCCCGATGCCCAGCGGTCGGCGTCGCCGACGAATGGGCCGTCCGGTTCGATGGCATACAATAGCGGCTCGTCGAGCGCAGACAGGTGCAGCCCGTTCGGGATATCCGCCGGTTTCCCGGACTGGAATTCGAGTGTATCGCCCCGTGCAAACCGCAGATTCACGTCGCGCCCCCGATTGCGGGAGAGCACGATGGCGAGCCGGTCGCTCGGGACCAGCCGCGCCATCTCATCGGCGACCGTGTCGAGCAGGGCTTCGGCGGTCGGAAACGCGTTCAAACGCTGGGTGAGCTCGAAGACTACCCGCGCCAGCGCCACGCTGGCCGCCATGACAGGAGGCCGTCCGTCGTGCGGCGAGGTGCCGGACGGCTGGTGGGAAACGGTCTGCGGTGCATGGACGCCATCGGCGCCGGATGTTGCAGTCACGGCAGGATTCCGGGGCATAGCCCTTACGGCTCGTCGATACGATCGATGACCGGGGATGATGGCCACGGCGTCTGCTGAAGCGCGATCGCTGCCTCGCCAAACCAGCGGCCCCGGACGTTGCCGATCAGGTAGAGCGATCCAGTGACGAGTATGGCATCTTTCGTGCCCGCGGCCGCGAGTGCGCGCTCGATTGCCCGATGAGAATCCGGTTCGACCGTGAGCGGGCCGTGAAATCCGACTCGACGAGCGATTTCGGCGATCGATTCCGCCTCGCGCGCCTCCTTCGCCAGTACCTGGGGTGAGGTCGCGACGATCTCGTCCACGACTGGCACCAGGCTAGCGATCATCTCGTCTGCCTGTTTGGTCTCCAGCGCACCGAGGACCGTGATCCGGCGTCCCTCGGGTGTGGGCAGGAAGGCCGGGACGTCTGCCGCTAGCGCCGCAACCTTCTCCGCGTTATGTGCGCCATCCAGCAGGACCGGAACGCGGTCGTGGAGCAGTTCCACGCGTCCCGGAATCCGGGCGGTCCGAAGGCCGGTCTCGATGGCGTCATCCCCGATCGGCAGACCGGTACGGTGCAGCAGGGCGGGAGCGGCAGCCCGGATCGCCGCGACCGCTGCCGCACCGTTCCTGGCCTGGAAGCGGCCACCGAGGGCAATGGTCCAGTGACGGCCAGTGTGCGGATCGATCCACGACGTTCCTCCCGGCCCCGTCTGCAGGATATCGAGATTCGCGGGAATCTGGGTCAGCGGCACGCCGACGGTCTCGGCCTCCGCTGCGACGATTCCGGCGGCTTCCGGGTCCATTACCGCGGAGACAGCCGGCGCCCCGGCCTTGATGATGCCGGCCTTGTGCCAGGCGATATCGGCCAGCGTGTCGCCGAGCGTGTTCGTATGATCGATCCCTACCGACGTGACGACGCTGGCGACCGGCTGGATGACATTCGTGAGGTCGAACCGACCGCCGGCGCCGACTTCGATCACGGCGACATCGGCCTTCGCCACGGCGAAGGCGTGGAGCGCCAGCGCCACCCACATCTCGCCGTAGGTCAGCGCTTCCTCACCGGACGCAAGCCAGCGAACGTGGGCCTCCATCAGCTCGTCGACCCGGTCGGCATAGGTGTCGGGTGCGAGGAGACTGCCGTCGAGCTGGAGCTTTTCCGTCGGCACCTGGAGATAGGGTGAGGTATGCAGCCCGGTACGATATCCAGCGGCGGTGAGGATGGATGCGATCGCGGTGCTCGTGGATCCCTTACCGGAGGTGCCGGTGACGTGGATGATGGGATAGCGATCCTGCGGCGAGCCGATCGCGGTGAGGAAACGCCGGAGCCGGCCCATGCGGATTTCGGCCCGAGCCTGCACAGCCTCCCGCGACTTGTCGGTTGGCGTGGGCGTACGGTCGATCAGGGCATCGAGCGCCGCCGAGGCCTCCCGGAAGCGCTGGAGCAACGCATCCGCATCGTCCGCTTGGCCCGCCGCCGGATTATGGCTGTCCACCCCTGCCACCATCTTCTGCTTCACCACTGATCCATGACGTATGCGTCGGAGACACATCGCTATCGCTGTCCCGATCAACAGCGACGATAGTGGGCATGATACGCGCCACCGAGGCAGATCGGGTGCCTTGGGCCGGCCGGCCGCGAGGATAGGGCGTAGAATTGGCGCATGCGCCCGGCCAATCATCCGGCAACGTTCTTCCGGGCGCAGACGACTTGCCCCTGCGACGTCTCGACAGGATCGCCCATCATGCTGAATCTGCTTTTCACGCTCGTGATCCCGGTCATCATCATGACCCGCTTCGGATCGTTGCAGGCGTTCCTCATCGCGCTGGCGTTTCCGATCGGCTTCGGCGTCTACGAGATCTATCGCAAGCGCAAGATCAGCTGGCAAGCGGGACTCGGCATCTTCAGCGTCCTGCTCACCGGCGGCTTCAAGATCCTGGAGCTGCCGCCAGAATGGGTTGCGTTCAAGGAGGCATCCGTTCCCTTCACGCTGGCGCTGGCCGTGCTCGTCTCGGCGTGGATCGGGCGTCCACTGGCGCGGATGTTCCTGAACCAGGTGCTCGATCGCGAGAAGATCGAGGCGGCCCTGGCGGAACGTGGCAACGCCGACGAATACGAAAAACGGACGGCGATCGCGACGTATCTGCTGGCGTTCACGTTCCTGCTGTCGGCGACGCTGAACTTCACGCTGGCGAAGGTCGTGGTAACGAGCGATCCGTCCACCGCCGCCTACAACAGCGAGATCGGACGGATGACGGCGCTCAGCTTCCCCGTGATCACGATCCCGGTGATGATCTCGATGACCATCACCATTCTCTACATCATGCGCACGGTGAGCCAGATGACCGGCCTCGAGGCCGAACAGGTCTTGAAGCAGCAGGGCAAGGCTGCCAAGGACGCCGATTCGAATGGTGTTGACGAAGCGGGCGCGATCGAGGTTGCATCTCGCCCGGTCTCACCCACGACTCGCGAGTCCTCCCCCACCGCATAGCCGATTGCCTTGCGTGCGGGCCGCGATCAGGCGAGCAGATCGTCTTCGCGGTCCTCGTCCTGCCCGTGCCAGAGCATGCGCATCACCGGCGATGTTGCCAGCAGTTCGTCCAGCGTCCCCTGCGCCACCAGCCGTCCGTCGTCCAGCACGAGGATGCGATCGGCCTGTTGCAGGGCCGGCCTCCGATGGGAGACCACGAGTGCCGTGATCTCCGGGTGGGAGGCCAGGCGCTGCCAGAGCAGTTGTTCCGTGTCCACGTCGAGGGCGCTGGAGAGATCGTCGAGGACGACGAGATCGGCCGGGCGGACGAACATCCGCGCCGTCGCCGCGCGTTGGATCTGTCCGCCGGAGAGCTTCGTCCCGCGGATGCCGACCATCGTGTCCAGCCCATCCTCCAGCGAGGCGACATCGCGCTCCATCACCGCGGCGTAAAGGGCGGCGTTCAGGTCGACATCGTCCTCCGGAAGTCCGAGCAGGATGTTGTTCCGAAGCGATTCACTGAAGAGCCGTGGCCATTGCGGCAGGTAGGCGCTGTGCGGCGGTACGAAGAACGTGTCCGGATGCGCGATGGGCGCGCCATTCCAGCGGATCTCGCCCGCTTCCGGGATGAGCAGGCCGAGCAAGGTGCGCACGAGTGTCGTCTTGCCCGCTCCGATCCGCCCAGTGATGACGGTCAACGAACCGCGTTCGAGCGCGAACGAGATGTCCTCTACGCCGCGCCCACTTTCCGGATAGCGATAGGTGAGATTCCGGACCTCCAGCGTCCGGAGCGGCTCGTTGGAGATGGGAACAGGGGGGAGGTCCGGAAGCGGTCCCTTCAGGTACGTCGGCCCGTGGGTCATCAGGTCTTCGGGCGGAGCGCCTTGCAGCAATTCGGCAAGGCGGTCGACGGAAACCGGGACCTGGCGCCATTGGGTGAGGTATTGCCCGATGAATCCGGCTGCCACGGACAGCCCACCGAGATACGAGACGAACAGCGTGAAGTCTCCGACGGTGAATTCGTCGGTGCGCAGCTTGCTCGCCGCGAGCAGGAGCAGGATGCCGGTCCCGATATTCGCGAGGTTTCGCGAGATGGTGGTGAGCAAGGTGCTGAAGACGGTGTCGCGGATCGATGCTTTCCGCCGGAGATCGTTGATGGTCCGAAAGTGGGCGATGACCCGGTCCTCGGCGCCTGCGGCCTTCACGGCCTGAACCGCTCCGAACACCTCACCGAGCAGGCCGGTGACGCTGCCAATCGCCTCCTGGTTCGCCTTCCGGAAGCGCACGATGCGCGTTTCCATTCTCACGACCAGGACAATGGTCAGGAGCAGTGGCACGAACACGCCAAGTGTCAGCAGGGGATCGATCCGTGCCAGGATCACGATCGAGATGGCGAGCATGAGCACCTGGCCGACCGGATCGAACGTCCAGCTGAGGAACAGGCTGATGGCCTTCATGTCGTCGCGCAGACGGCTGACGGCCTCCCCGGACGAGACCGGGACCGAGCGCGCGCCGGGATGCGTGAGGATGCGCCGCAGTACGTTCTTCCGCATCAGCGCCTCCACATGGATATGCAGGATCGGCTCCGCCGCCGCGACAAGCAGCGTGCATCCCCGCACCACGGCCACGGCGACGATCAGCCCGAGCAGCGTCCACATGTTCGCCCCGGCCGCAGCGTGGTCCGAAAGGTCGTCGAAGAAGCGCTGGAGAATCAGCCCGGGCACCAGCGTGAGGACATACATGCTGGTGAAGACGCCGAATCCGGCCAGGAGAAACAGCTTTGGTTCGACGCCAGCCAACGTCCGGATGACCTGCCAGGGCTTCATGACCTGTCTCCTGCATGGGCTGCGTGCAGGTTTGCACGGAGCAAGCCCGCAAAGCGACTCTCCGGATTGGCGGCGAGCGTCGCCCGGTCACCGTGCTCCACCACCAGGCCGTCGGCCATCACGAGGATATCGTCCGCGCGTTCAAGCGTGGCGAGACGATGGGCAATGACGATCGCCGTGCGTCCATCGAGCAACGTATCGATCGCGCGTTCGAGCCGGGTCTCGGTGGCCGGGTCCAGGCGGGACGATGCCTCGTCGAGGATCACCACGTCGGGATCGTGCAGGAAGACGCGGGTGAATGCGAGAAGCTGCGCCTCGCCGGCCGACAATCCTCCGCCGGACGCCGCCATCATGGTGTCGAGGCCATCCGTCATTCCGGCGAACCAGTCGCCGAGTCCGAGCCGGTCGAGCGCCTCCACGATCCGCCGATCGGGTATGGAGGGGTCGAAGAGGGTCAGATTGTCGCGGATGGTGGTCCGGAAAAGCTGGATGTCCTGGGTGACGAGGGCGATGCGACGGCGGAGATCCGTTGTGGCAGCGTCCCGCAGGTTGACACCGCCGATACGAACGGCTCCCTGGTCGGGATCGTAGAACCGCACGAGCAGGCGGGTGAGTGTTGTCTTGCCGCTGCCGGTCCGCCCAACGACTCCAAGATGGCGGCCCGGTTCGATCGTGAACGAGATATTGCGCACGGTCGGTTCCTCGGCGACGTAGCCGAAGGTCACATCGTCGAACACCACGGAGAGCGCGCCGGAAGGAATTGGCCTCCCTTGCCCGTCGTCGAGCGCCGGCGCGATGGCAAGCAGCGCCCGGACCCGGCCGATGCTTGCCGATGCCTGCTGGAAGTCCCGCATCTGGCGGGAGATTTCCTCGAGGGGTGCTACGAGGACCGTGGTGAACTGGAAGACGGCGAAGACCGTTCCCAGCGTCACCTGGCCCCGCTGGTAGAGCGTGCCGGCAACGCCAAGACCCACCGCCATACCGACTCCCGAGAGCAACTGGGAGAAGGCGAACGGCATGCCGCCAAAGATCATGGCGGGCTTTTGCTTTCGATGATATGCGCGGGCATGCTCGTAGTTCCGGCGCATCACGTACTCGGTCGCTCCGGCCGAGCGTAGATCCTCGGTGCCGCCAATTCGCTCCTCGAGAAATCCCATCAGCTCCGCCATCGCCTGGCGGGAGGCGGCGAACCGTGGTGCGTTCGCGTTTCCGAGCGCAACCAGCACGATGAACGTGACAACCGAGAACGCCCCGACTGTCAGGCCAATCCGCCAGTCGATGCGGAGGAGCAGCACGATCACGCCGATGGCGAGGAGCAGATTGCCGATCAGGTTGATCACGAAGCGGGAGAAGAAATTCCCAAGCGTGAAGACATCGCCATCGACCCGCTCGATCAGGTTGCCCGGTGTCGTGCGGTTGTGAAACCCCATGTCGAGGCGCAGGACGTGTTGCGCCAGATCGACCCGGAGGGCGTTCGTCGCCGTCCAGCCAACGGTTTCGGCGACCCAGGTCTCGGCGAGGGCGATACCTTGCGTCGCAAATGCTGTCAGGATGTACGCGGCGGCGACCAGCAATAGCGTATTCAGCGCCGCTCCCGCCTGTGCCCGGTCGATGAAGGCTCGGATCACCAGTGGCGAGGCCAATTGAATCCCGGTGCTGGCGATCAACAGGGCAGCAAGGATTGCCACCCGGCCGCGTTGCGGTCGGAGGTAGCTGGCGAGCAGGCGCCAGATGTCGCGCGGTGTGGTGCGGACGCTCGAAGGGGGCGCTGCCATGATGATCTCAGGGGAGTCGGGGCGAAAAGGCCGACGGCCAGCATAGCACGCTTGGGAAAGGATCGAAGTCCGTCCCTTCCCGAGTATTCATGGTGCGGTTCTCGTTCTGGACCTCGTTGGAACGGGTCGGCTCGTTCAGCGAAGGAAGCGCTCTGCCACGTCGTTCGCAAGCATCAGTCCGCGTGCAGTCAGCCGGACACCACGGTCGTCGCGCTCCAGCATCCCGATTGCGACAAGGTCGGCGATCTCTTCTCCGAAGGCCTCGTCCAGCGATTGCCCGTATCGCGCGGCGAAAGCGTGGGCGTCGACGCCGTGCCCGATCAGGCGCAGGCCGAGCATCATCGTCTCGCCCTGGGCGAGGTCGCCTTCGACCGGCTCCGCATTCGATGCCGGCGATTCCCCTGCCTCTACCAGCGTGCAATAGCGCTCCGGCAATGGCTGGTTCATCGTGCGCGTGCCGTGCACCGTTCCGTGCGCGCCGGCACCGAAGCCGTGGTAGTCGGCATGACGCCAGTACATAGCGTTATGTCGAGATCGGAATTCCGGTCCTCGCGCCCAGTTCGAAACCTCGTAGTGCAGCCATCCAGCATCGGCGAGGCGCGTCATCGCTAGCTCATACATGTCTGCCGTTGCATCATCGTCCGGCATGCGAAGGATGCCGCGTGCGGCCGCATCGGCGAAGGGCGTCCCCGGTTCGACGATCAGGCTGTACATCGAGACATGATCGATCAAGCCATCCTCCCCTTCCCTGCCGGTGGCGATCAGTTCGTCCAGGTCGCGGGCGAACATCTCCAGCGTCTGCCGAGGCCAACCGAAGATGAGGTCGATGCTCGTGTTGCGAAGACCGGCCTCCCGCGCGGCCTTCAGCGCCGACAGGACGTCGGCCCCTTCGTGGTGCCGCCCGAGTGTGCGCAGTCCTCGATGATCGAAGGTCTGCGCGCCGATGCTGAGGCGGTTGACCCCAGCATCGCGATATCCGGCGAGCAGGTCCGTCGTGAGGCCATTCGGGTTCGCTTCGATGGAGATCTCGGCATCCGGATCGACCGGAAAGGCATCGCGGCATGCGGCGATGAGGGACGTCATCTGGCTGGCGTTGAGCAGACTTGGGGTGCCGCCGCCAACGAAGATCGTCGCGATCCGGCGGCCATCGTGGGTCGCTCCAGTTCGTGCGATCTCTCGTCGCACGGCCTCGGTGTAGCGAGGGATCAGCGATTCCTTGCCAGCGTAGGTCGTGAAGTCGCAATACGGGCAGATATGCGCGCAGAAGGGAACATGAATGTAGATGCCGATCGGATCGGACGGCAGCGCGGGCGCGATGAAGGCGTGGTCGATCATGGGAATCCGGGCTCAGGGGGTGATGGCGCGATGCCAACGATGGGCATCCGCACCGAGATGCATTCCAAGCGTGCGCGATCGACCCGGATTCGTCCACCCGATGCCCGGCCGATCAGGCAGGCGCCGGATCGGGCACCAGCAGCAGCGGTCGTCCGTAGGTCGCGAGCACGCGCGATCCCACACTGGTCGTCCACAATCCCGTTAGTTCGCTATGCCCGTGCGTGGCGAGCGCCAGGAGGCCGGCTCCCATACGCGTGGCCTCGGCGACGATGGCTTCCGCCGGGTCGCCACGCAACACGACGCCGTCCGCCGCGACGCCTTCCCGGGCGAAGGCAGCGATTGTCGCGGAAAGCCGTTCGCGAACGGCTTCTTCCTGGATCGCCAGGACCTCGCGCGAGGCGCTGGGCACCAGCGAGGCGATCGCGCGGTCGCGGGCGCTCATCGATCCAAGCGTCTCCACCACGGCGATGAGGTGGACGCCGGTCCCGAGGGCACGAGCCAGCCAGGTCACGTCGGCAAGGGCGGGTTCCCGGCCCTCAGCAGCTTCGGAGGCCAGCGCAATCGAGCTGACCGGGCGGGCGGCGGCAAGCGGTTCCCCGACATCCAGTCGTTCGCGTACCGGGATCATCACCACCGATTGCGAGCCGTGCCGGATCACTTGCTGGGCAATACTGCCGAAGAAGAACTCGTGCCAGCCGCCCGATCCGTGATTCGCCAGGACGATCAGGCGGGCGCCGTATTCCTGGGCGTGATCGACGACCGCCTTCGCGACATCGCGCTCCCGGTTGTCGTGAACGTGCGCCCGGACATCCGTCACGCCGGCCTGGCGCAGACGGTCCGTGGCCTTCGCCAGGTACGTGCTGGCGGGATCGGCTTCAACCAAGTGGCTCTCGCCGTGAACCTCACGCGGGGCATCGGCTTCCAGGACGTGGAGCAGAAGGACCTCTGCGTCGAGGGCAGTGGCGAGGCGGGCAACGTAGGGCAGGACGGCCTCGGCGAGACGGGAGCCATCCAGCGGGACGAGGAGCAGGGGCCGGGTCGTGGAGGCGGGGTGCAGGGCGGTCATGAGCGGTTCCTCCGGCAAGCATCGACGGACGAGCGTACCTGGGTCATCCGAAGAAGGTACCCCAGAGCAGGAAGAAATTGAGGCCGATGATCAGTGCGGCGACTGCGGCGGCAGCGATGGTCGTGATGCGGCGGTTTACCAGTGTTTCGCCCATGATGTCACGGCGGTGCGTGAACATCACGAGCGGCACCAGGGCGAACGGAATGCCGAATGAGAGGATCACCTGGCTGACCACGAGGGTTCGCGTCGGATCGAGGCCGATGCCGATCACGATCAGCGACGGCAGGATGGTGATCGACCGGCGTAGCCAGAGCGGGATACTCCAGTGGAGGAATCCCTGCATGATGACCTGCCCCGCCATCGTGCCGACAGTCGAGGAGGAAAGACCCGCCGCCAGGAGCGAGACGCCGAAGACGACGCTTGCCGCCGAGCCGAGCAGCGGTTCCAGCGTGCGATAGGCATCCTCGATCGACGCGACTTCCGACAGCCCGGCATAGTAGAAGGTGGTCGCCGCCATGATCAGCATCGCGGCATTCACGGCCCCGGCGATGCTCATCGCCACGATGACATCGATCAGCTCGAAGTGGAAGAGCTTGCGTTGCAGGCGCGGCTCCGTCACCCGCACACGGTCCTGCGTCAGCGCCGAGTGCAGGAAGATGACGTGCGGCATCACCGTCGCACCGAGGATGCCAACGGCCAGCAGCACGCTCTCGGTGCCATCGAAGCGCGGCTGGACGATGGCACCGCCTACCTTCAGCCAGTTCGGTCGCTCCAGGACGGTCTCGATCAGATAGCAGATGGCGATCACGGCCAGCATGGCCGTGATGACGGCCTCCAGCGGGCGAGCACCGTAGCGTTGCAGGCCGAGGATGAGGAAGGTCGTGATCGCGGTGAGGATCGCCGCCGGGAAAAGCGGGATGCCGAAGAGGAGGTTGAAGCCGAGGGCTGCACCGATGAACTCTGCAAGGTCGGTGGCGATGGCGACGAGTTCGGCGATGACCCACATCCCGAGGACCACCGGGCGGGGAAACCGCTCGCGGCAGATCTCGGCGAGGTTCTTGCCGGTGGCGATGCCGAGCTTGGCCGAGAGGGTCTGGATCAGGACCGCCATCAGGTTCGACGCGACGATCACCCAGACGAGCATGTAGCCGAACTGGGCGCCGGCCTGGATGTTCGTCGCGAAGTTGCCGGGATCGACATAGGCGACACTGGCGATGAACGCGGGACCGAGGAATGGGAGGATCCTGCGGAGCCAGGAGGTCTTTTGCGCTCCGTCGAGCATCTCGGTCGCGTGAGTGTGGAAGGACTCGTTGTAGGCCGCCATCTCGGAATGCGGCGTCGGTGTGTCTTGTTGCATGCGGAACTCGGTCCACGAAATGCCCTGGGCGCCCCGGCTGGATGCCCTCGCGGGATTTTAGTCAAGACTAATACTCCGCGCAAGGGGGTGTGAACGCAGGAACGCGATTCGGCTTCCCTGCCCTACGTATCATGCACTTGATACAGGATGCCGCCGGTCGAACCTGGGCCACGGCAGGGTATGTGCAGGCAGGCGGCCAGGTGAGGATTCGTTCGAGACAGGTACGGTTGGCCTGTGCGCCTCGAACCACGACAGCGACGAACCGGAGAGGGGACCATTTCATGAGCGATGCGCGCGATTCTCTGCGTGAGGATGCGGTCGTCTGGCTGACAACGGCTCCGAACGAGCCGGAGGCCCTGATGTGGGCCGCCACGCTGCGGGATGCGGGGATCGCCGCGATGCTGAAGCCGGGCGGTCCTGGCGCCGGGGCTTGGGCATCGTCGGCGACATTTTCCCACGAGATCTTCGTCCACGAACGCGACTTCGACCGCGCCAAGAGTTTGGTGCGCGCCCTCCTTCAGGGCGGTGGCGCAGTCACGCGACCGGCTGCCCGGCGTGCGAATGCGCCGCGCGTGCGTCCGGTCGTGCGGACGCGCTAGGTGGGCATGACGACGGCGCACGTCACGGTTGGAACGCCATCGGCGCCGGCCATTGCCTGTCGCCAGCACTGGTTGCCACTCGGCCAGGAGATGTCGTAGTCCTCGCCATGCCGGGAGAACACGATGCTGAGCGTCGGGAAGACGCCCGATTCGGTGTTTCCATGAATCGTGACGGTGACCGGAATCCTGGCCGAACGCATCACGGCGGCGTCGGCAGGGGTGGGATCGGCGATTGCGATCGCGATTGCCGGTTCGTCTCCGCTGTCCAGTTCGAGGCCGAGCAGGCGTCCGCGCGTACCGATGTCGAGCGTTGCGGCATTGACTGTGCCGGTCGTCTGGAGCGGTATTGCATTCTCCTCGGCAGGGAGCGGCACGGACACCGTCAGCGTGTTGGCCCGGAAGTCGATTCTGATCGTGGTCGCGGCGAGGGTCGGCATGGCTCCACTCATGCCCCGACTCCGTCCAGCCGGATCGTGAATGTCGCCACGAGCGTGCCATGCCGCCGCTCCACCGTTGGTGTTCCGGCGATCTCGGGCGGGCAGGACGGGTCTGTTGCGGGGACGACTCCGACAAAACCCCAGCAGCGCAGACCTTCGTCGGTCGCCATCACACCGGACACATCAGCGGAAACGACGTGGAATCCCTGAACGTCCGCTTCCTCAAATGCCGCTTCGATCGAGGTTGCCAGCAGGGCGGGCAGGGTCGGTGCGACACCGCGAAACCCGATCACCTGGAAGGATTCCGGCATCTCCGTGGGGCCGGCAATCCTGGCGATGACCCGGTCGAGCGCGGTCTGGACGAGGGCTGCCTCGGTTGGAGCGGAAACCTCGAACCTGGTGAGAGTGGTTGCGGTGGGGTCGGCGGTTGGACTCATGGAAGGAATCTCGCTGAACGGACCAGCGGTCCGGTCGGATGACTATCGGATCAGTGTCGCAGATGGATCGTGTGGACGATTCCCCCAGATGGTGAGGATGGCACAATACCCCTGGGGTAAGCCTGCACTGGCGATCGTGCGGCGAGGGCGCCGGGGAGAGGACACACGCGTGTGAGGAGCATGGTTCGCAGGGCGATTGCTGCCGCCGGGCATATCATCACGACATTCCGGATCGGGAACCTGAATGGCATGGCACAGCAAGCTGCCTACAACGTGCTTTTCGGGATCGCGCCGTTGCTGATCACGATGACGGCGCTCGTTGGCCTGATCACGCGGGAGTTTGCCGGGTACGAGGAGCGACCGGCCGAGCCGATCTTGCGCTGGCTGACCGATCACCTGCCGATCGAGAGCGCCCTGGCGATCGATCCGACCTCGTTGCTCTCGATCGGCGGCCTCCTCGCGCTCTGGGCGTCGCGCGGGGCGATGCGGTCATTGATGCTGGGATTGAACGCGTCCTATCGTATCCAGGAGAACCGGAATCCGGTCGTAGTGCAGCTGACCGCGCTCGGGCTGACCGTTGCCCTGGGGGTGTTGATCGGACTTGGATCGGCACTGTTCGTACTTGGGACATCTGTCGGCGAGCGCATCGCTGCCGATCTTGGGCTGGCCGAGTCGTGGTATCGCCTCTCGACGGCGACGCGGCTCCCGTTGCTGGGACTCGTCCTCGTCGCAGCCGTCACGATTCTGCACCGGTTCGCCCCGGCTGTGAAAGCGCCACTGATCGCCTACGTGCCCGGCGCCATCTTCACGGTGCTCGCGATCGCCGGTTCGCTCTACGCCTTGCAGGTTTTCTTCGCACGGTTCAGCACGCTGGACGAGATCTATGGAACCTTCAGCTCCGCCATCGCGTTCGTGCTCTGGGTCTACGTCCTGTCGCTCGTGGTCCTGCTCGGTGGCGCGATCAATCTCGCGATCTGGTCGACCCGCACTGCGGGCGATCCCGGCCCGTTGATGCTGGATGCTGCCTCGGCGCCGTAGTCCTGCAGTGACGTGCAGGCATCGAAGGATAGCCCGCGTCCACCCGGGTGGACGCGGGCTATCGGGTAGTTTCACGTGAAACCCTCCCCACGTCGGCAAGCCATTCCATAAACATTGTGACAACCTGGCGATCCCTGGATTACGGCATGCCCGCAGCCGGGAGGCCGTGCTATCCTGCTTCGGGCGTGACGTGCATATGTTGTGGGACGACACGCCGCCGTCTGTGATGATTCCCGACCCGCGAAACGTTCTCCCCACCCTGCTCGTTGAAAAGCCAGGGGGAAGGAGGATGGTTCCCGAGATGGACATCACGTTGCGTTGGCCTGCTTTCGGGCCTGGAACCATCCCAGGGAGAAGATGCGTGTCGGTCGACGATACCACTCTCGTCGAGCGTGCTCGGGCTGGGGATGCCGATGCCTTTGCCCGTCTGTTCGAGCACTACCATGCACCGATCCTGAATTATCTGCACCGGATGGTTTCCGATCGCGCTCTGGCAGAGGATCTCACTCAGGACACGTTCATCAAGGCCTACAAGGCCCTGCCACGGACATCGAATGACCTCGCGTTCAAGGCGTGGCTCTATCGCATCGCGACGAACACCGCGATCAGCCACATGCGGCGCGGCAAGGTCATTCGCTGGCTCCCGTTCCTCACCGACCGCGAAACCGGCGAAGAATCGATCGAGCGCAGCGTGACCCGGTCGGCCGACGTCAACGAGGCATTGGGCAAACTCCCGAAGCACTACGCGGCGGCCTTGCTTCTCCGGCACTATCAGGGACTCTCACTCGCAGAAACGGCGCAGGCGTTGGACATCACCGAGAATGCCGCCAAATTGCGGCTCTTTCGTGCCCGGAAGGCATTTGCCCAGGTCTATGTCGGCCCGGCGGACGGCACCCCAGACGAGGAGCGACGCGCATGATCAACCATGCCGAAGCCCAATCGCTGATCTCCGCCCGCATGGACGAACCGCTCGACCCGATCGTCGCGCGCGAACTCGACGCGCACCTCGCGACGTGCCCGCAGTGCCGGGCCTTCGCCAGCCAGACCGCCGCGATGTCCCAGGTGCTGCACGATCTCCCGCATCTGCCGGCCAGCCCCCGTGTCCGCCGCGAAGTCCTGGATGCGATCGAGACGCCGCAGACGCCGTGGACACGCTTCCAGGGGCTCTTCGCACCTGGGCCGGGGTCGGCGTGGTCGACCGTGGCGGCGGTCCTGGTGGTGGGGCTGCTCAGTATCTTCGTGCTCACTCGCTTGCTCGGTCACAATGGCGGGGACGACAACCAGCCGACGTTGCTGGCCCCATCCATCGAGACGACACGCGAGACCGATGTCGCCCAGTCGAATCCGACCGCCACGGCTCCGGATGGCCAAATCAGCGCTCCGACCCTTCCGCCCACGGAACCGCAGCCGACGGCCACGACCGAGGAGGTGGCGCCACCGACATCTGCTCCGACGGATGTGCCGCCCACCGATGTTGTCGCCCCTCCGACGGAGCCAATGCCGACGCAGGCCGCTCCGACGGAGACTGCCGTGCCGGTCGAGCAACCGACCGATGTGCCTACGGCCGTTCCGGCTCCGACTGAGGAAACGGCAAAGGCGAATGTCGGCGATAGCGGCTCCAATGCGATCCGGATCGCAGCCGGCAGCGCGTCGTCTCCCGAGGCAACGCTGGAGACGCCTCCGACGGACGTGCCGACTGCTGCGGCGACCGAAACGCCGGTTCCGCCTGAGCAACCGACCGAGACGCCAGTCCCGACCGACGTGCCAACCGAAACACCCGTCCCCACCGAGACGTTCGTTCCGACCGATGTGCCGACCGAGACGCCGGCCCCTCCGGAGACCATCGCGCCAACCGAGGTGCCGGTGCTTACGCCAACGCCGCAGTCCCCTCCGATCGAGCCGGCATCCGGAACGTATATGCCCTCCGAGTCTGATACGATGCCGGCCGAGGATGTCACCGAGACGGTTCCTGTCGGTCCGGCTGAGGAAACGGTCGCGCCGGTCGAGACCGTTCTGCCGCCAACCCAGGAGAGCGGCCCTCCGATCGAGCCGGCGTCCACCCAAACCGATGGCGGGAGCGCGCCGACGATCGGTCCGGTCGCGGCAACACCGGGCGCCGAAGAGACAACAACCGACGGAACGGGTGGCCCAACCTCTGAGCAGCCCCAGATCGAAAGCGGTTCGACGCCGGAATCTCCTGCTCGCTCCGACGATCCGGGAACGGTTCTGGGACCGGTCGATCCCTCGGCACGCATCGTGGCGTCTGGAGGCTCGTGGGCGACCCTGGATGTCGCGACCGCTCCCCAGGCCTCGAACGATGGCGCGACGGCTACCAACGATGCCCAGGGAGGCATCCAGGTCTGCGGTGCGAGTGGAACGTGCGAGAGTCTTGCGCTCCAGGGAGATGAGCGTAGCGACGGAACGCCGATTGGCTGGATCGGTTCGACCCTGATCGTGGAGCAGCAATCCAGGGATGGAAGCTCGTCCTACTACGCCGTCGAGGTGGGGGCCGATGGCCACCCAGGCGATGCGGTCCCGCTTGGCGACGGCGACTCGAGTTCCGGGCCGGCGTACGTCTACGGGGACAGCCTGCTGATCGCGACGGCAAATGGCTGGTTCCGGGCGGGTGCGACGGATGGGTACAACGTCGTGAGCGAGCAACAACTTCTGGACAGTCAGGCGTTGCGGTTCTATCCGGACCTCAACCTGATCGGGGCGATTGTCGATGGAACGGTCGTCTTCGAGAATGTGTACAACGGCACGACCGATTCCCGGATCCGCTCGACGGGAAGTGATTTCGACCTCTCGGCCGACGGTACCTATGTCGCGGTCAGCACGGGGACATCCATCGAAATCTGGCAGCGTTACGGAGACCGCATCTCCACCTTCACCCCCACATCGGGAGATGGCGTGGGTAGCGTGGCGTGGTCCGGCGACAGTCTTCTCTATGTCGATACGACCATGGGTGTGGTTCGCTCCATCGCTCCCAGCGACTTCGGGCCGGGCAATTCCTGACACGAGGAGAACGGAGGTGTCCACCCGGGTGGACACCTCCGTTCTCCTCGTGTCATCGGCGCCGTCTCGCATCGGCGCGACGGAAAACTGGTAAACTGCCCGCCATATCCAGCGATCGTTGGTCGCCGGATCGGCGCATTCGCGGCCGCCAGACGTGCCGCGTGGCATCCGAAAGCAAGACGTAACCGTGATCGAAGGCGAGACAACGACGACCATTCAGGAAGAGGATGTGCTGCGCTTCGGGCGTATGCTCTTCGCTGTGTCTTCGCGGCCGATCCTCGAACAGCATGTCACCGGTCTCGTCGTACCAGCCAACCGTACCGGAGCAATGGGCGTCGGAATCGCTGGTGCGGTCCGGGCAGCTGGCGGTTTCGACATCGAACGCGAGGCAATGGCACACGCACCGCTCGCGCCAGGAATGGCTATTGCCACGGGCTCTGGCTCCCTGGCGGACCGAGGCATCCGCGCGATCATTCACGCGGTCATTACCGATGCGCTCGGGACCCCTGTGGAACGCCCGGATGTCATCCGGGACGCAACCGGCGTTGCGCTGCAGGTCGCCGAAACCTTGCGCATTCGCTCGCTGGCCATGCCGTCCCTTGGCGGCAGCATGGGCTCCATTGGCCTCGATGGAACGCGCGCGTTCACGCTCATGATCGATGAGGCGGTTGCCTACCAGCGCCGCTTCAGCTCGCGTATCGAACGTATCGTCTTCGTCTGCCGTGACAACCGGGAGGCACGCGCTGTGCGTTCCCTCCTTCGCGAGGTACACAGCGAATGGGCTGGCTTGGGACGTTGACGGCCGGCTTGCCGGCGCGCGAGTTCCTCCGTGTGTACCGCAATCTCCTTTGGACGATCGCCCCATGACCGAACAGGAACACTCGCACCCGTCGCCCCGCTTCCCGACTCCCCGGCAACGCCGGAGCGATCCGGTCGTGCTCCCCGATCTCGACCTGGATACCACGTTGCCGGCGTCACCCCCGCGCGACGATGCGGTGCAGTTCGAGCACCCGCGCGACTGGGAGTCCACCGAGTCCGGTGAGGCTGCCGAGCGGGAAGCGGCGCCGCTCCAGGAACGCCCCGCATCCCCCCGGATGACTCCGCGTGCGGGAGGATCGCTGTTCGCATGGCGCTACGGCGCCGATGCGTGGCGGCTGAATCAACGGCTGACGCGGCGACAGGCCGATCTGGTCTTGCGCGTGCGTTCGGCCAGAGCGATCCCGGCGTCGCTCCAGGCCCGCTTTTCCTCAATGGGACTGCCGGACGATGTGGTTGATGAGACGCTGGGCAGCATTCGCAGCCTCGATGCGTGGGCCGACGCATGGATCGAAACGGCCCAGCGCTACCTTGGGGATTTCCGGCGCCAGGTCTCGGCGGGGAATCAGGTCGATGGGGCGCGGAACCAGGCGATGGCGGCGCTCTGCTATCACGTGGCCCAGATCGTGACCGATCCGCGCGATCGGCGGACCGCTACCATGTGCCGGGCCGCCGCCGCTTCGCTCTACACACGCGCTCTTCCTTATGTCCACCCAACCGTGACACGCGTCGAGTTCCCATGGCGGGCGAAATCGCTCCCCGGCTACCTGCACATCCCAGTCGAGGGTGAGCCTGGTGGCCGCTACGGTCTTGTCGTGATCCTGAACGGGGCAAGTTCGTCCAAGGAGGAAGCCCTTACGTGGGCGGGGCCGTTCATGCGGGCGGGTCTGGCCGTGCTCGCGCTCGACAGCCCCGGCACCGGAGAAGCGGCTCGGACGGCGTTCGCGCCGGATCAGGACGATATCCTCGACGGCGTCTTCGACCTGCTCGCTGCCGATCCGCGTATGGATCTCTCGCGGACGGTGGTGGTGGGCATCAGCCTTGGAGGCAACCAGGCGATCCGATGCGCCGCCTACGATCGCCGGATTGCCGGCGTCGTGGCCGTGACCGCGCCCGTCGAACCGGAGCGCTGGGCTGGCCGTATCAGCCCGCTTCTCGGCGAGCAACTTATGGCGATGACGGGGCAGGATGCCTCGTCCCTGATGTCATTGGCCAGGGATCTCGATCTGGCGGCAGTCCTCCCGAAGGTTGCCTGCCCGGTCCTGGTGATTGGCGCAGGACGGGATGTCATCGTTCCTCCGGGTGAATCGCAGCGGCTCGCGCAGTCACTCGGCGCACTGGCGACACTCGATTGGTTCGGGAGTGCCGGTCATTGTGTATACGATCATATCGGAACGTGGACGGCGGATGTCGCGCGATGGACGACGGCGGTGTTCGATGCTCAGAATGAGCTTGCCGCCCCAGCGGTGAATCGGGCCGAGGCCTCGCGAACCGTCGCCGCCGTGGCGCGCGAGGCGCTCCTGGCATCCCCAAACGTCGAGCAGGCTGCCTGGGAGGACGACCTCGACGAAGGTGCCCGGCTGCTCGATGCCGACGAGATTCTGGACGACGATCCGGACTGGTATCGTCCGGTTGGGGAGGCGTCGTCGCTCTCGCAGCCGCCGCGCTCCTGACATCTCGCAACGATGAATGAGGGCGATCACAGGGGTCGCCCTCATTCATGAGGATGCCGGCATGATGAGATCGCCTGAATTCTTCGTTCGGAAGGTTGTGGGAACCGCTACAACCATTTCCGCTTCCGGAAGAAGATGAACATCCCGATACCCAGCCCGGCCATCGCAATCAGGCTGGCCGGATACCCCCAGCGCCAGCCCAACTCCGGCATGTGGTGGAAGTTCATACCGTAGATCCCGGCGATGAGGGTGGTGGCCATGAAGATGATCGACCAGGCCGTCATCGTGCGCATCGTTCGATCCAGCCGGTGCGATGCGACCGAGATCTGAAGGTCCGAGAGATTGGACAGTACATCTCGATAGAGGTCGAGCCAGTCAAGCACCCGCAGCAGGTGATCGTAGACGTCCTCAAGATAGTCCGTCGTCTGTCGTCCAAAGAGGGGTGCATCTCGCCGGAGCAGGACATTGATTGCCTCGCGTTCCGGTCCGATCACGCGCCGCAAGCGCAGCAGCTCCACTCGCAGGTCGTGGATGCGCGCTTGTGGATGAGCAGCCTTGTGCTCCATCACTGACGTTTCCAGGTCCTCCAACTCTTCGCCGATCGTATCGATGAGCGGGAAGTAGTCGTCCACGATCGAGTCGATTAGGGCGTAGGCGAGCGTGCCCGGGTCCCGTTCTGCGATTCTCTCGTGCTGCGATCGCCAGCGATGAGCGACATCCTTCAGGGACGCCGGACGTTCATCCGTTACGGTTACAAGGTAATTGCGGCCAATGAAGAAGCTGACCGGGGTTGAAGCGAGCTTTCCCTCCCTGCGTTCGAGACTGTAGAGCAGCATGAAGATGTGATCGGTATAGACGCTGGCCTTGGGACGTTCGTCGTCTTCAGTCGCGTCCTCTATGGCGAGATCGTGAAAGCCCAATATTTCGCCGAGCCGGTCCAGCTCCTCGCGGGAACGATCGATCGTGATCCAGACGAGCGACTTCGGATCGCGCAGGATCTCGCGAAGTTCCTCGCGAGAGGCATCATGCCGTGCGGTGCCTGAGCCGTCGATGCAGAGTTCGACTGTTGCCACGATTGAGGTGCCTCCACTGCCGAAGCGTTCTTGTGCCGAATGTGTTGAGGAGACATAACCTTGAAGGCGGGGAGCCGCAAGCTTACGCGACGCCGTGGCGATTATGCACGAGCCGCGGCGGCATCGTGGTCATTGCCCGGAGGCGGACGGATCGGATGTGGAGGTGCCTGGCAGCAGACGGCGGAAGGGGAGGGCGAAACCCAATCGCCAGGCAATGTCGATGAGGTAGATGGCCAGTGCTGCCACCAGCGGCCATTGCCACAACGGACGAATGGAACCGGGGACTCCCGCGGCGCCCTTCGGTGCGGCGAAGATCCCCGCCCCCGGATCGGTATCCAGAGAGAGGACATTGCCGCCAGTCCGGGTGGCGATCGTCCGCAGCAGGTCGTCTCCCGAGCCGGACACCTGCCACTCGGGGGACGGTCCCAGCGCGGTGGCGAGGGTCGTATCTCCGCCGGGAAGAACGATTGCATAGGCGCCGGGTTGTGCGTTGGCGACCCGACCTTCATACTGGCCGACCCCAGCTGGGATCAGGGTCGCGTCGACGGTCGTGCGGTCCGGCATCAGGACGGAGATGGTGGCATTGGTGTAGTCCGGGGCGGCGCTGGCACCCATGCCTGTGGTGTCGAGGGCGATGACTCCGTCGTTGCCATCCCGGGTGATGGACACGTTCGGGCGCTGGTTGTCCGGATCGGGAAGCGTCCAGCGCAGGGTATTGCCCCAGAATGAGGCATAGTCGTTCCAGCCAGCCCAGGCGGAGGCAAGGTCGCTTCCGTCGTCCCCGGTGAATGCCACGACCCTCCCGAGCCCAAGCTGCCATTTCGTGAGGAGCGGATCGCCCCGATCGCTGGTGAGGACCACCTGGGCCTCCGGCCGGCCGGAGGCGAAATCATACCCGTCCACGGTCGGAATGGATGAGGGCGAGATGCCGTCGAGAATCGTGCTCGGTTGCTGCTGGATCGGCGTGAACGCTCCCCGGATCACGGACTGGCTGCCGACGCTTTGCGCTTCCTGGAAGGTGATGTTCGGGATCTCCTCGGGTTTGCTGGCGTAGTGATAGCGTCCGCCGCCGGTTTTCGCGAGGGTCTGCAGGAGGTCGAGGTCAGCATCGGAACCTACCGCAACCGCGGAGAGCGTGATGCGGTCGTCGCCGGTGTCCTTGACGAGGCGCTCGTATGAATCGGTCGTGCCGGTCTGGGAGCGCCCATCCGAGAGCAGGATGATATGGCGGACATCGGCATCGACGTTGCGCATCGAGTCGTAGGCAAGCCGCAGGGCAGGGTAGATCTCGGTGCCGCCGCTGGCGTTCAGCGGATCGATCGCAGCGGCGATATGCTGCTGGTCACCATTGCCGGTGAGCGTGGTCATCGGCAAGGCCCAGGACGGCTCGTCGTTGAAGGCGATCACCCCGATCTGGTCGCCTGGTGCCAGCGCGCTGGCGGCGGTGAGGACGCCTTGCTTCGCGAGGTCGATCTTGGACGTGCCGCTGGCACTTGGGTCGTAGTTCATCGAGCCGGAAGTGTCCATCACGATCATGAGCGCGACCTTCGGGCGCTGGCGTCCGTCGAGCACCTTTACCGTGACGGGCAACGCCTGCTCCAGGGTCGTGCCAGCGTACGAGCCCGGACCGAAACTGGCCGTGCCGCCGATCGCGATCAGGCCGCCGCCGTTTCGCGTGTTCGTCACCAGCGCCTGCTGCTGATCCTGTCCGAGCGTCCATGCAGGGACGTTGTCCAGCACGATCGCCTGATAGACTGACAGCTCCGCCGGCGTCGACGGGACATCTCCAGGGATGACGGATTGCACGTCGGCGCCTTCGCTCTGAAGTGCCGTCTGGATGCGGGACACGTCGGATCCTTCCGGCGCGACGAGCAGCACGCGCGGGCGTTCGCGGACCACGACGCCGAAGGCCTGCGTGTCGTTTTCTGCTATCCGGTCGATCTCCGACGATCCCGTAACCTGGACCTGGATTGCATGGAAGCCCGGACTCAGGTTGTCCTGCGTGAAGGTCCACGTTGTGGTGCCTGGTCCGAGCGCCACTTGCTGGGTGGATGTCACCTGCCCATCGACCGAGATCGCGACATTCGCGGTGCCGCCCGCCCCGACGGAGATTGTTGCCTGGAGGGCCAGTGAATCGCCGGTCCAGATCGCAGTCGGACCGGTCAACCTGTCCAGCCGCAGGTCCGCGGGATCGATCCCCTGCAACGGCAGGACATCGATGGCGATGCCATCGGACGACGCCTGATCTGCCTGTTCCAGTGCATTGCCTGCATTCTCGGCTCCGTCCGAGGCAAGGACGATCCGCCGCGATTCGCCAACCGGAAGGGAACGTGCGAGCGCGAGCGCGGAGGAAAGGTCGGTTGTGCTCGTGTCGATGTCGTTCGAGGTGGTCCAGCCGGAGCCGAGGTCGGTGGCGGCGCCTGGAGCGGCGAGCAAGGTGGGATCGCCGCCGAAGCCGACGATGGCGACACTCTGGTCGGTGTCGGCGTGGGAGATGGCGTTCACCACCCACTGGTTTGCGTTGTCCTGGGCGGAACCGCGGACGCTGTCGGAGCGGTCGAGTACGAAGATCGTCGTCACCCTCGTGCTCTCCTGCGCCAGCATCGGGCCGGCGAGGCTGAGCAGCAGCAGGGCGAGCACGGTCGAGCGCAGCACGAGCGCCGTGCGGGGAATGGTTGTTCCCCGCCGCTTCAGCAGGCGGGTCAATCCCCAGACCAGTAATGGCGTAAGGGGAATCGCGAGCAGCAGGAGCGGTCGGGCGAAGAGCATCCCGGAATCGAAGCCGAAGAGGGCAGCGAGCGCGATCGGATTCATGGGGCGGCCCTCGCTGGTTGGGATGGCGGTGGCGTCGCTGCGTTCGGAAGCGGACGGGACCGCCGGGCGGCGCGGCGAACGGCGACGATCCATTCGAGGAGGATGATGATGAGGGCGACCGCCGCGAGCAGGGTCCAGATCTCGGCCCGACCCTGTGACGTGGTCCCGATTGCGGCCTGGGACGACCCAGCCGCCAGGGCACTGGCAAGATCCGGGTTCGGCCGGAGGTTGGACTCCTGAAGCTGGCCGGCGTTGACGACGAATGCGCCTTCACGCAGCGTGCTGCCATCGCTTCCGAGTTCGCGAATGCGATAGGTTCCTGTCTGGCTCGTATCGAGGAAAGTGATCTGACGCGCCGCCGAGTCGTTTGCTGCACTGTCTGCGGTGGCTGGCGCCGCCAGCGTCGCCATAGTGCCGTTCGGGCGATCGATTGCGATGGAGGCCGCTCCTGCTGAGGGGCGATACGTCAGCGGATCGCCAAGGGCGAGCGCCGCCGGGATCTGATCGACCGTGAGCGACGCAACGGCGTTCGCAACGAGGATCGGAAAGGTGACGCGTTGGGCGATGTTCGAGCCGTCCGGGGTGAACGCCGCTGCGAGATACGGCTGGTCGTTCAAGCGTCCCTGCCACATCAGCGGACCGCTTTCGCTGCCGCCGGATGCAACCGGGGTTGCGTTCGTTCCGGTGATTCCGGCGCTTCCCATCCCGCTGATCAGCACTTGCGGCCGGTTCGCGTCGTTCGGGAATGTGTAGACCGGAACGCTTGCGAAGGTGACACCGGCGAAGTCGGCATCGGCCAGTACCGGCGATCCGGCGTCGATCGTGTCGATGGCTGGGGCGCTCATCGCTCCCTGGATGCCGAACACGCCGTCGATGGGCTGCGGTTGGAAGAAGAGCATCGGAATGGCCGGCAGGTCGCTCGCGGCGGGGGAGACGCCTTCGAAGACGGCCAGATCGTAACTCCTCGACAGCGCCGCAAGTCCTGGTGTGCTTCTGGGATAGACATCGACGCGAACGCCGGGAATCACCTCCAGCGCGCGTTGCAGCGATCCCGGATTGTCGGTCACCAGCATGATTGCGAGCTGGCTGAGGGCATCCCGTTCGAGGTGCAACGTTGCGGTGTTGTCGGCCTGGAGCACGTCGCGCTGCGGGATGGAAACCGTGACCGCCGGCGCATCGGTGGGAACCGATACCGCAATCTGGCGGCTCTCGTTCGGCCCGAGGGTCACGACATCGGAGGCAACGTCCTTGCCATCGGCGCTGACGCTGTATGGGATGCTTGCGGCCTGATCGGCGAAATGGGAGAGGGTGAACGCAACGAGCACGTTTCCGGAGCCAGAGGTGTCCGTCCGTGACGATATGGCCGTAATTGCGTCGTTTACCGGATCGTTGCTACCGACCACCCGATCGAGCGTGACCGGCGCATGGATCGCTCCGACAATGGCGGGATCGACTGCTACCGCGCCATCGGTGACGAGTGTGATGCGATTGTCACGGTCTGGCAGCACGAGGTTTCCGGCCAACCGGAGTGTGGCATTGATATCCGCGCGGCCACCGGGAACTGCCATCTTCTGGACGCGCGACCGCAGGTCGTCGGCCTGTTGCTGGTTGGCGGCGGTAAATGTCTGCGTGGAGGTGCCGACCACGAGAAGGGTTGTGATGTCTCCCGATTGCCAGTCACCCAGGGTCGTTGCGACCTTGGCGCGGGCCTCGTCAAAACGCGTCCGGTTGGCGTTCAGGTCAATCACCGCCTGCATGCTGGTGGAGCCGTCCAGAATCACGATCTCATGGCGGGGATCGGTGCGTCCCGCGAACGCGCCCAGCACGCCATCGGTGAATGGCCGCGCCAGCGCAACGGTGAGTGCGGCGGCGGCAAGCAGTTGCAGCAGGAGCATCCAGCTGAACGGCGGTTTCCGGAGACGCGAGCGTTCGAGGTCATCCCGATTCGCGGGCGTCCAGAATCGAAGCGAGGAGACGCGGCGGCTCGCCGGGACCTGCCTCCGCATGTGCAGGAGCACGATGACGGCAAGCGAGACGCCGGCGAGCAATCCGAGCGGGGCGAGGAGGCCGGCGTCCATCAGCGCACCAGACCCATCCCGCGCAGGCGTGTGAAGACCGTCGTGTCGATCGCGTCGTGGGTGCGGATGGTGAGGACACGCGCCCGCGATACCGAGTCCAGCGCCTCGATGCCCGTTTCCCATGCCTGCCGTTGCGCGAGGTACTGCTCGATGGTGCGTGGTTGCCCGGTCACCTGCATGCGGCTGTTGCGCTCGCCCTCGATCAGTTCGAGGTTCTGGCTTGCCGCATCACGCTCGGCGAACAGGAGGATAGGGTCGGCCTCGGCTGGGTCTTCCAGCCGGAGAAGGTAGGTCTCCCAGCCACGCGCGGCGAGACGGTGGAAGGCGGTCGCGAGATCGTCCGGCTCGTCGTCGAGGGCGTCGGAGAGCACGATCAACAGGCCGGGACGCGATCGTGAGTGGACATAACGGAAGATGCCGTCCGACAGCGAACTTCCTGGTTCCCGGACAGGAACGGGAACCGTTCCCAATCCTTCGATATAACGGAACACGGGGATGACGTGGCTACGCCCTTGCAGCGGACCGCGAGCGTGCCGCCCGGCGGCGACATCCGCCAGCGAGGTGAGGGTGATGCGGTCGAAATGCCAGAGGGCGATCCAGGCGATGGCCCCGGCGATCCGTTTGGCGTGCAGGAGCTTGGTTGGGAGGTCGTCGTCGCTCGTCCAGTCCATCGAGGCGCTGGTGTCGAGGATCAGGTGGATGTCGTATTCGATCGTCGTGTCGCTCTCGCGGACGAAAAGTTCGTCGAAGCGGGCGTAGGTCGTCCAGTCGATGCGCCGGAAGTCGTCACCGGGCGAATAGGGCTTGAAGTCGCTGAACTCGGGTGAAAGGCCGCGCCGTCGCGATGCATGCTCACCGGCGAGGCCGATCGTCGCCAGCCGGCGGGATTGCAGGACAAGGTTCCGGAGCCGCGCGAATGTCGCCTCGTCGTAGAGCGAGGTGGGCGAATGCGTCGCGACGGTGCGGCTGGGGGAGGCGGGCGTCACGGTTGATCCTCGTCGGGTGGCAAGCCATCGCCATCGAAGTAGGCCTTCACCAGGTCGCGATACCGTTCCGGCACGCGATTGCTGTCCGGACCGGCCGGACCGACTGCACCCTGTTTCGCGCTGCCGGAGGCTGCACCAGCGCCGCTGCCCGAGCCGCTGCTGGAGGAGCCGGTGTCATTGCCGGTCGCAACGCCGCTATCGTCCGACGTGCCTTGCAGCACGAGCGTCTCATTGCCGCCGGTCGTCGGTTGGGCATCGCCGGAACTGCTTGATTGCTGCGAGTCGCCGGGGGGCGGATTGGAGGATGCCTTGCCGTCCTGCGCGGTATCGGATGGTTTCTGCTCGCTCCCGCCATCGCCGCCGCCCTGTTTCGCGTCGGATGGGTTGCCGGACGATGTCCCACTGGACGTCCCGGAACCCTGCGAGCCGCTCGCGTCCGAGCCGGACGGGTTCGACCCACTGTCACTCGATTGGCCGGACGATCCCGGTTGGCCGGATGTCGTCCCGCCGGGTTGCGACCCGTCCCCCTGCGACGATGCGCCGGACGACTGGCCTGCCTGGCCTTGCTGGCCGGATTGGCCTGCCTGTCCCGCCTGCCCGGCCTGGTCCTGCGACGAACCACTTTGGCTGCCGCTGCCATCGGATTGCTGGCCCTGGCCGTCTCCGGAGGGATCGGATCCGATGCCGGGCGCTGCTGCGACACCGCTTCCTGGATCGCCCTGTGGCGCTCCGGCCGATGCGTCGCTCGATTGCGCGTTTCCGGAATTGCCGGACTGTGCTCCCTGGCCGGAGTCGCCGCCCTGCCCGTTCTGCCCGCTCTGTGAGGACGAGGTCTGCGCGGAGGATTGCTGGTCCAGCCCGCTCTCGGATGCCTGGCCTTGCGTGGTTGCCTGCTCGCCGGACTTGCCGATCTGGTCTGCAAGGTCGTTGAGGCCGGTCACGGCGGCATCTCCACCTTCCCGGAGGCCGTCGGCGGCTTTCCGGGTCGCGTCCTTCAGGTCGCCATCCTCCATCCCGTCGGCCGCACGGTCGAGCTCGTCCGCGAGCGCGTCGCGTTCCGCCTGGGGAAGACTGGCTGCCGCTTGCGCGTTCTGTTCGAGCTGGTTCTTTGCACCGGGGAAGTCCCCCTGCGCGATGCTGGAAGCCGATGGCTCGGTCACTGGATTGGTGCCGAGTGCATTACCGACCGCGCGGAGGCCGCCGAGTTCGCCGGCCGATTCGCTGCTACCGGGTGTCGTCTCCGGAGCGGCCGCAGCGGGTGGTTGCTTGGCGGCATCGGCGAGTTGTTGCGCCTTCTGCTCCTGCGCCTCCCGCGCGAAGCGTTCGGACGAGGGAACGAACGCCGGGATCTGGACGGGATCGGCCTGCGGGATGCCCGTGCTGGCGATGTTGAAGAGCAATGTCGTGATCAGGGCGATACCGGCCAGTCCGGCGATCACCATTTCCCGCAACGGCAACACCGCCGCGCCGCGCACGTCGGCCCGGATCTCCTCGAAGGCATTGGCGGCGTCGGCCAGCTGAATGCCCCGGATGCGTGGTGAAAGGTCGCCCGGTGATGGCGTGAATGCCGTGATCATCCGCTCGTGCAAGGCGAACGTGCGGTCGAGCATGGTCGCGACTCGGGGGACCGAGGGCCGATTGACCAGTCCGAAGGCGAGTCCAACCAGAGCGCCAAGGATCACGACGGCGACGAATGGAAGCATCCGGGGTTGTGGCAACCAGGCCTGGATTGCGCCGAGCGTCCACAGCATGCAGGCCACGGCGCCGAGGGCGATGCCGCGGAGCGTCGCGGACGCGATCCAGGCGAGCCAGAACCGGTCCGTCAACGCGCGCATCTGCCCGTACAACCACTCGCTCTGGGCGACGTCCTCCAGGGACGCATCGCCATCGCGGTGCAGGGTCGGGATGAGCGGGCGGTCCGGGATCGGGACACCGGAGCCGACCCAGAGTGGTGCGGTTGCGATTTGCCACATCACGAGGATTGGATCATCGCGCCATCGTCGCGCGATCCGGTTGGCCAGATGGCGTCCTCGGCTAGACGCAGCGGCAACGATCTCCTCCAGCGAGGACTCGGGGAGTTTTCGGGGAATGCGCACTCTGGGGTGTTTCGGGGAGCGTGGCGCTCCGACGTCGGTAAGGGAGGAGACCATATCAGCGGCTCCAGGAGAAACGCTGGGGAGCGCGGGAGCGCATCCAGAGTCCGAACCAGGTCGTGAGGAGCACGGCCAGGGTCGCGAGAATCAACGCCAATTGCCGGACGCGTCCATCGACGGATGCCAGGAGCGCGCGTGCATCGGCGGCTCGGGGATCGTCGCCAAGGCGGGCAAAGGTCTTGCCGGCTTCGAGGGCCTCGGCCCGGCCGGACCGCAGGCTGAGCCAGGAATCCGTCTCGGTGTGGGCATTGGCCAACTGCTCGGTCGCCGCAGCGCCGTCATCGGCGATCTGATGGTATTGCTGGAGCGTGGCGGTCGGGCGATGTTCCTCGGGCAGCAGGGCGTATTGCGTGTCGGCCTGCGCCAGGAGCGCTTGCGCGCGAGGATAGTCGTGGTTTGTAAGGGCGGTCTGGGCATCCGTCATCAGCGTCTCCGCCTGGAGTGCGACGGCGCAGAGGGCAAGCAGTGTCTCCACGCGGGAGAGTTGCGTTTCGTCACCGAGGTCTGAGTAGAGCTGCTGGGAGAGCCGGGCGCGGTCGGCCGCCGCCGCATACGCGCCACGATCGAAGAGTTGCTGGGCGGGTGTCAGATCGAACGCGGCGACAGCGTTCGATTGCCAGCCGCTGGTGAACCAGCGGGGCAGGAACGCCTGCCATGCCTTCTGCACGTCCGGCAGCGGTTGGGCAAGCGCGGCGGGAAGGACCGTCTCGACTGTCGTGCCGGACTTGGCGAACGCCCGCACGAGATCGCGCAGACCGCCGACACCCGAACGACCGATCACGAAGGCCGTGAACGCATATGCGCTGGCGGTCATCGTTTCGGCATCGAGTGCAGAGCCTTGGGGGACGGTTCCGGTGACGATCGCCGGGATCTCTGGCAGTGCGCCGTTTCTTTCCGCCGCTTGCACGAGTGAGCCGAGACGTGCCTGTTCGGCCAGCACCGGAACCTCGATATAGCGTGCGATGCCGTCCGTCAGGCCCGGTGGCAGGTTGCCTCTCGCAGCAGCCTGGATGGCTGGGCGGCTGGCAAGATTGCGGAGGACGTTCGTCGCTTCGGCGGGCGTCAGTGCCTGGAAGGCGGTCTGGTCGACGATCGCGAAGTGGCCCGCAGGATCGGCCCACGCCACGCCATGAACGGGCCGCAACGCGTTCATGGTTTCGGAATCGACTGTGGGCTTGAACGTGATGAGGAATGCCTGGCTGGACGGTACGGCGAAGATGCTGGCGGCCTGGTCGCTCGCGGTCGCGATTGTCGCGCCGTAGGTCGCAACGAACGAATCCGCTGTGAAGGAGCCTGTCCCTTCCACGTTGATGGTCACCGCCCCGATGGGGGCGGATGTCATGCCCTCCGGCATACCCGTCGTGGCAGCCGGATCCTGCGCGGCGGTGACGGCCGGCAGCAGGGCGAGCAGTGTCGCCAGCAGCAGGATGATCCCGTGCGCTGGCTGTCGCCCGGCGAACCTGGGATGCAGACACCGGCTGTGTCTGGAGGAGAGAACGGCTTCAGGCAGGATCGGCATGGCGTTCCCCTTCCTCAAGGCGTTTGACGACCATAGTCCCGATCGATGGTGACGGATGACGGCAGGAACGAGATCGGAACGGGCATGCGCTTGAGGACTGGTATCGCCAGTATACTCCGCGCCTGCAACGTGTTTGCCGGTCTCGTGGCGCACGGCACCCAGGGAGAGAACGTCGTGCGGCGCATCCGGTTCCCGCATTGGCAAACGCATTGGCAAAAGATGAAGGCAATCGTTGCCGGCCGGCGCGGGGACGAGATCAGGCCGAGGCGCGGCGTACGAGGTGGAATCCAACCGTCTCGCGGCGGATCGGGCCGGTATAGCTGCCGTCCAGCCGCGACAGGAGGACCTCGGCGGTGTGCTGGCCGGCCTCCCGCGCATGTTGGTCCAGGGTGGTGAGGGGCGGGTGCACCAGGCGGGCAGCGGGGATGTTGTCGAAGCCCGCGAGCGCGATGTCGTCCGGCACGCGCACGTTGGCGTCGTGGCAGGCCACCAGGGCGCCCATCGCCATCAGGTCGTTTGCGGCGAAGACGGCGGTCGGCCGCGGGGTGAGGCGCAGAAGCTCCTGCATCGCCTCGTAGCCGCCGATCTCGGTGAAATCGCCTCCCCGGATCAGGACCTCCTCCGGCATGAGGCGATGCTCGGCCAGGGCGCGCTGATAGCCGCGTACCCGGCTCTCGCGTGGCGGTGTCGCTTCGCGGCCGGCGATCATGCCGATGCGGGTGTGGCCGCGCTCGATGAGATAGGTGACGACCTCGCGTGCGGCGTCCTCGCCCTTGACCGATACGGAATCGATCGGCAGGGACGTATAGGCCTCGTCCACAGGGCCGAGTTCGTGAAGGAACGTGACCGGCGTTCCCTCCTCCAGCAACGGCAGCACGTCCTCCAGGTCGAGGAAGAAAGGGGTGATGATGAGTCCATCGGCGCGATTGCGGCGGACGGCGTCGAGGGCGGTGCGCTCGATGCGCGGATCGCCGTCGGTATTCGCGACGAGGACATCGTAGGAGCGGGCGCGCGCGACATCCTGGATGCCCCGCACGAACTCCGGGTACCAGGGGTTCGTGATATCCGGGATGACGGCAGCGATCGTGAAGGTCTTGCGGGAGCGGAGGCTACGGGCGGCGGTGTTCGGGACGTAGCCGAGCTCGACGATGGCGGCCTTCACCCGCTCGCGGGTTTCGGGCAGGATGGTGACGGTCTTCACGTCGTTGAAGACATAGGAGACGACGGCCTGCGAGACGCCGGCGACACGGGCGACATCGAACTGCGTTGGCCGTTTGCGGGGCCCGGTCATCGGCGACTCGTCCTCGGCGATGACGATGTCCGAAACCGGCATCGTCTGCGATCGTCACGATCACGAAAATGAGTATCGATTGTGAATGCGTATCGTACGTGGTTCGATGCCGGCGAGACAAGATCGCACCCGCTGCCGTCGCAAGAGGCAGCGGGTGCGGTCTTGATGGTGTTCGATCGGGGCTAGCTAGCGGCGAGGATGATCGGCTCCGGTGCCGTCGTCGCTTCCTCCTCGAGGGCGGCGAAGCGTTCGGTATAGACGCCACGCGTGCGTTCCGGAACGAGGGCCGCGATGGTGAGCATGGCCTTGTCGGCGCTCTGGCGGTCGTTGAGGCCGTCGAATGCCCCACGGGCGAACGGCTTGCCGATGTTGACGACGAGATGATCGTCCTCCTCGTAGACGCCGACGGGAATGACCGGCACCTTCCGCCGATCGAGGCAGGCAACGACGCGCCCCGCGCCGCGCGGCGGCTGGATGAGTGTCTCGAAACCGCCGGCTTCGGGATGCAGCGCGACGCAATCACCCTGCTTCAGTGCGTCGAAGATCTCGATGAGGGCGGTCGCGGAGCGTCCACGTTGCTGGTCGTGATTCGGAAGGTCGTGGGCGGGCATGCGGATGATGCCGTAGATGTCGCCGAATCCCTTCAGGACCCAGCCGAGGTAGCGGGGATCGACGTGGAACGGTCCGACGTAGCAGTCGGCCCAGGTGTCGGTCATGACCCAGCGCATGCGGCCGAAGTTGGTCAGGTTGCGATCCTTGGCAATGGCATTGGTGAGGGCGGCGGCGCCCCAGCCGACCCAGACGGCATCCTTCCGCTCGTAGTGGTTGGGCAGGAAGGCGATGGGCCCGCTGGAGGGCAGGTTCTCGATGCCGTGGATGACGGGCTGCTTTTCGAGTCCGCCGACCAGCGTTGCGGCGTCGTCCCAGGTATTGCGGCGTCGGCGCCGGATGAATGCCCAGAGCGCCTTCAGGACCATCTTCCGCGGAAGGATGTACTCCTGAGGGCGGGCGCCATCGGGCAGCACGGCGGCGTCGATGTGTGTGGATTCGGATTTCTCTCGCCGTGCGGCTGGCTTCAGGATCGACACGAGTCACTCCCCGGAACAGTGGATGCGACAGGCGTCACCCCGAACCGGGCGCTGCGGCATCCTGATGTGCGGTGTCGCGAACGTTCGCGACCCGGAAGCACGGTCCCCACAACCGGCTTCATGCTGATGGTAGCGGCTGGCTCGCCGGACTCCTATAGCCCAAGGGGACCGTTTCATGCGGCCAGCCGTGATCGGTCCCCTTGTCAGTATGCCGAACGCCGTCCGGTCGAATGCGTCGATTCTATGGCCGTTCGTCGGCGGGACCGTAGACGGTTTGCCGAGCCAATGTTGCTCGTTGCCGCTACGCCCCGCGAAGTGTACGTTCCGCGCGCCGGGATGTGTATGGAGGCCAACGGGAAGGACCTCGGTGAGGTCACCGGGAGGTTCCGGCTGGCCGCGGGCGGTCGGGCGGGGTGGATTCGTGCGATGATCGATGGCAATGTGCGGACCGCGGTTCCGCTCTTCGCGACTTCGTGATCAGGAGCTTGTCATGACCATGCCCGATTCCTCTTCTTCGGCGACGACCATTCCGGATTCGCCAGCGATTGCGACGGTGGATCGCGGTCCTGACGTGCTGGCGCGGGCGACGGTGGTGGATATCCCGGCGGCGGACCTCTTCGCGCGGTTGGTAGACCCGCACCGGCACCACGAACTCGATGGTTCCGGGACGGTGCAGGCGGCGGTGGATGGGTCCCACCGCCTGCATGCTGGTGATACGTTCACGGTGAAGATGAAGATGTATGGGCTGCCGTACCGGATAACGAGTACGACAGTGGCGGTGGAAGAAAACAGGCTGGTGTCGTGGCGGCATCCGGCGGGGTATGTATGGCAGTGGGAGTTGCGGCCTCTGGCGGATGGGCGGACCGAGGTGACGGAGCTGGTGGATTTCCGTGGGGCGAAAGGGATGGCAATCCTGAAGCTGATCGGGGAGCCGAAGCGGAACATCCGGGGGGCGGAGAAGACGCTGGCGGGGCTGCATCGGCTGAAGGGATAGCGAGGAGCACTGGGCGTATTACTCTCGCTGCAGACGCCATACCCGATACGTCTTTAATTTGCATAATTAATGAACATAGATATGGACAATATTGACAAGACGTACAGGCCGCCTAGAATTGGGATGTGGTCTCTCAAGACGAAGCAAGGGGGCCGCTGATTGAGGCACAAGGGAGGCTTCAATGGTCGCAACCGTACAGATCTCCGTTCGGCCAGATAGCGAGCAGGCCACGTCATCGTTCAGCGATGCATTGCATCGCCTGGAGCAGGCGATCAACGCGACTCCGGAGGGCAGGCGCGCGGAACTGGTGGAAGCTGGCGCTCGGCTGATCGCCGGGTTGTCCACTGACGATAATGGTCGTCCGGACCTGGATGTTGCCCGCACCCAACCAGCAATTGCGCTATTGCTTGGCGATAAAGCCCCGCCGCTTGACGAGCAGATGAGTCAGGAAATTGTGCTGATCAAGCGGTCGTTTTCCTACCGACGACGGCTTCTTGACGCATCTCTGTCCAATACCGAGGTGGCCGACCTGCTTGGCATATCTCGACAGACGCCGCATGACCGGGTTGCGAACGGTACCTTGCTGGCCGTGAAGGACTACAACGGTGCACTGCGCTATCCAATTTGGCAGTTCGATCCAGAAGGGCCGGGAGGCGTGGTGGACGGCCTGCCTACCGTTCTTCGGGCACTCCAACTCACGCCATGGGAGAAGGCGGGGTGGCTGAGTCGGGAGCAATTGGTCCTCGATGGCGAACGCCCTATTGATGTCCTGAGAAATGGAGGCCGCGATACCGTACTGGCCCTTGCGCGGTCCGTGGGTGTGAACTGACCGTGGTTGCAATTCCGCTTCCGCCGCCGATCCGGCCTGTCGATCCCGTCCGCGTCGTCATTGCGGCTGGTGAGCGTCTTGTCCGGATCTACGATCCGACGAGACATCAGATGACCTCGCTTACGTTTCGCCGGTATGGGCCGCTGGCGCGTTTCGATCATCATCACGCAGGGTCCGACGGTTTGCCGGCCGAGGATTCGGAGCGTGGGGTCTACTACGCGGCGTGGTCAACGCCGATGAGCGATGCGGTCGCGAGTTGTTTTGTCGAGGTGTTCGGTGATCGTGGTGTTGTGGTTCCTGGAGACTATTGTGCAGCTATTCCGTTGGTGACTCGCGATCTGGTCCCGCTTGACCTGCGGCAGAGCGGCGCGATGCGATCCGGCACTGTGGCCGCCATCGCCAAATGCGATCATCGCCTGTCGCAGCCGTGGTCCCGGTATTTCTACGACGCCTCTTCCACCTACGGTGGGCTGGATGGGTTGCTTTATCTCAATGTTCACAATGATGGCAACGCGCTGATGCTCTATGAACGGGCCGAAACGGCGCTTTCGTGTGACGACGAGGAGACGGTTCGTCTCGATCACCCCGAACTCCGGCCACTCCTTGTGCGGATCATGAACGATCACATGCTGATTGAGGGCCGAAGCGGCCAATAATTGGAAGTCTGCTCGCTACCAGTAACGCATGGCCTCGGTGAACATCGCCGCATAGTCGTCGTCGGTGGCGGGACGCGGCGAGAGTTGCGTGATGCGTTGCTGGGGGATGGTTCCTTTCACCAACGTCGGAAGGTCGTCCTCGGTGATGCCGACGCCGTTGAGGCCATTCGGCATCTCGACGCGTTTCATCAGGTCCACGAGGAAACCCGAAAGGATCAGGCCGCCGTCCTCGGGTGCCGCGCCGCGCGTATCGACGCCCATGAGGCGGGCGGCCTCCAGGTGGCGGTCCGGATTGGCCTCCGCCGTCCAGCGGAAGACCGCCGGAGCGGTGAGGATGACCGAGATGCCGTGCGGCACCATCGGGTGATCGTCCGGGTAGCCTTCCGGGAAGTAGTCGCGGGCGAGGGCGGAGACAGGGTAGGACATGGCGTGCGGGAGATGGACACCGGCATTGCCGAAGCCAATGCCGGCTGTGGTGGAGGCAAGCATCATGTTCGTGCGCGCCTCGTCGTCCTCGGGGTCCATGACGGCGCGGACGAGGTATTGCGCGCAGAGTTCGATGGCGCGGGCGGACCAGATGTCGCTGAGGGGGTTGGCTCCCTGGTAGACGGTGCGCTTCATTGGGTCTTCAGGGGCTTCGCGCGTGTTGTAGGGCTTGGCGGTGAAGGACTCCAGCGCGTGGCTCATCACATCGAGGCCGCTGGCAGCGGCGACCAGCGGCGGCATGGTGCGGGTGTTGTCCGGATCGACGATGCCGAGGGCCGGGCGCAGGAAGCGATGGGAGACCGTCGTCTTCACATGGTGGGACGTGAGGTCGAAGACGGCGTTGCCGGTGGTCTCGGCGCCGGTGCCGGCGGTGGTGGGGATCGCAATGTGCGGCTTCAACGGGCCGGGCACGGGGACGCCGCGTCCCAGCGGCAGATAGACGTAATCGAGGAAGTCGGCGGGCCAGGTCGCGTACAGGTCCGCGATCTTGGCGGTGTCCATCGCGGAGCCGCCGCCGACCGAGACGTAGCCATCGAAGTTCCCGGCCTGCGCGACGGCGATCGCCTCGGCCCAGGAGGCGTCGTTCGGCTCGACGCGGGCGTTGGAGAAGACCTCCACGTCGAGGCCGGCCTTGCGCAGGGATTCGAGCGCGATGGCAACCGGTTCGAGGGTTGCGAGGACGGGATCGGTGACGAGCAGGACGCGCGCGCAGCCGAGCGCCTTCATGCGAGGACCGACCTCACGGGTGGCGCCGGGACCGAAGACGACCGAGGATGCATCCGTCGAGAAGACCGTTTCCAGCGCCATCGTCGAACTCCTTTGTTCGTGACCGTGCGTGCGCCCACGCGTTGGGCGGCAGAGGACATTCATTGTGCATGTTGAGGAACATGCTACCGCGACGAAGCGTCTTGACAAGAGGAAGGGGAACGCATTGTTCCGATGCGTCCCCGGATGGCCGCGCATCGTGACGTGAACGGAGGGGACCATGAACGATCCGGAGCGATTGCAAGCCAGCGAACCGACCTCGTCGTCCTTGCCTGGCAAGCCGTTGTCTGTCGCCGAGCGGGAACAGGAACGCCGCCGGCAGCGGGATGCGGAGGCTGCGCTCGCGCGGGAGGAACGGGAGCGGGCGCGACGTGAGGAGTCCGAACGCCGGGAACGCCAGCGGACGGAGGAGGCATTGCGGCGGGCGAAGGCGGAGCGGGGCGACCATGCGGAGGCCCTTGCCGGCATGTCGCGACCAACTGCGCCGGCTTCCGCGCCCGCTGAGGTTTCGGTCTCCCCAGCGCCGGATACGTCGCCGCAGACAACGCCTCCTGCGCCGATACAGGACTCCATGCCGCTGCCGGAGTCCGGTCTGACCTCACTGGATAGCCTGCGAGAACTCCTGCAGAACGTCCCGGACTTGCCGCAGGCGGCTACGCTTCCGGTCATGCAGTTGGATGGTCGTAGCCAGGCCCTTGATACACCTGAGCGGGAAGCGGCGGTTCCTCCCGACGATCCGCGGTCGTCATGGGCGCCCCTTCCCCCGGCCGTTCCGGCACCCGCCACGCCAGACCAGGATGCTCCGCGTCCGGCAGCTATGCCGCCGACGAGTCCGATCGACGCGATCGTGATCCAGCGACCGAGCGGCACGCCGGAACGGATGTCGCTTTCGATGGTGGGACCGAAGATGTGGGAGGCGGTTCAACGCGCCGCCGTGGAGCAGTGGCTGGGGAATCTGGAGGATGAGTGGACGCCAGAACGAGGAGTTCGGCTGATGTCCTTCCTCGTCGTCATGATCGTCATCATTGTCTTCCTGCTGGCCAGTTTCTGACATACCGTGGCATGCAGGCAGGTGGGGTCTGGCGCTCACATATATCGTGGCCATCATGCGATTTTCTGTGCGCGATCCGCATGCGTCGGACGGGATCAGGGAGCGGGTTCTATACTTGCGTGTTGCTGTGGCGTGCGGGTCCGGTCCCGTTGTTCGCCGTTTGACGCTGGGAACGCGGATTGCTACCTTGGCGTCACGATCCAGCGTCGTATCGAGATTCGCTCGCAGCTGCGATTCGTTGCCTTCCCATCGTCGTCGAAGCTCCAGCGCGATCTGTCGCAGCCCGTATCCGTCCATTCCGCCCACGCCCCCGATGCCGTCTGACGGACATGCCTCCTTCGTCAGCCCCAGCCCGGACAGGCGGCTCGCGTTCCAAACCAAGGATGCCCATCATGCCCGGTACCTCCGACTCCACGCCGCGTCCCACGCGGAGCCAGCATGGCCAGAGCGGCAAGATCGATCGCAAGTCCGCCGTCACCGAGCAGACCGGCGAGGCCGTCAGCACGCATGCACGCGTGACGCCGCTGCTCGATACGGTTCACAGTCCGGTGGACCTGAAGGCGATGTCGTCCCGCGATCTGACGGCGCTGGCGGCGGAGATTCGGGGTGAGCTGATCGAGATCGTGACGCAGACGGGAGGGCATCTCGGGGCAAGCCTCGGCACGGTGGAGCTGGCGATCGCGTTGCATGCCATCTTCGAGTCGCCGAAAGACAAGCTGGTATGGGATGTCGGGCACCAGGCCTACGTTCACAAGCTGCTGACGGGCCGCCGTGACCGCTTCCCGACGATCCGGCAGGAGGGCGGGCTCTCCGGGTTCCTCTCCCGCGACGAGAGCGAGCACGACACCTTCGGCGCCGGGCACGCGTCCACGTCGATCAGCGCGGGCCTCGGGATGGCTGTCGCGGAGCAGCGGCGGCCCGCGAACGAGCGTGGCAAGGTGGTCGCCGTCATCGGCGATGGGGCGCTGACGGGTGGCATGGCCTTCGAGGGGTTGAACAACGCCGGGCACCTCGATATCCCCTTCATCGTGGTGCTGAACGACAACGAGATGTCGATCGCGCCAAACGTGGGTGCGCTCAGCAAATACCTCGATCGTGTGCGGACGGATACCCGATACAACCGGGCGAAGGACGAACTGGCCGAGATGATCGAGCGGCGGTTGCCGAAGGGCGATTTGCTGGTGGAACTCGGCAAGCGCACGAAAGACACGGTGAAGGAGTTCCTCTATCACTCGATGATCTGGGAGGAATTGGGGTTCACCTATATCGGGCCGGTGGATGGACACGATGTGAAAGCGCTTGCCGAAGCATTGCGCCGGGCCGGGGATATCCAGGGTCCGACATTTGTCCATATCCTGACGAAGAAGGGCAAGGGCTATGAGCCCGCGCTGACCGACCGCGAACGCAGCCACGCGGTGAGCGCACCGTCCAAGCCGCAGCCGGCGGGGGCGCCGCCGGTGGCTCCCAAGTACCAGGATGTCTTCGCCGAGACCATGATCGAGCTGGCGAAGACCGACGATTGCGTCTACGCGATCACGGCCGCGATGCCAGGCGGCACGAGCCTTGGCAAGTTTGCGACGGCGTTCCCGGACCGCTTCTTCGATGTCGGCATCGCGGAGCAGCACGCGGTGACCTTTGCGGCCGGGTTGGCGACGGAAGGATTGCGGCCGGTCTGCGGGATCTATTCGACATTCCTCCAACGCGCGTACGACCAGATCGTCCATGATGTCTGCGTCCAGCGGCTGCCGGTGGTCTTTGCGATGGACCGCGCCGGGTTCGCCGGGGATGATGGACGGACGCATCATGGCGTCTTCGACCTCAGCTACCTGCGTGCGCTGCCGAACATGACCGTGATGGCGCCGAAGGATGAGGACGAGCTCCGCCACATGCTTGCGACTGCCGTCGCCTACACGGGCGGCCCGATTGCCGTGCGCTATCCGCGTGGGGCGGGTGTCGGCGCGAGCATGAGCGATCCGCTGCACACGCTGCCGATCGGCAAGGCGGAGACGCTGCGGCAGGGGCGTGATGTCGCGATCCTGGCGATCGGTTCGATGGTCCAGACGGCGGAGCGCGCCGCCGAGGATCTGGCGGCGGATGGGATCGAAGCCACGGTGGTGAACGCCCGGTTCGTGAAGCCGCTGGACGAGGAGTTGATCCTCGCCCTCGCGGCGTCGCACGGCGCGATCGTGACGGTGGAGGAGAATGCCGCGATGGGTGGCTTCGGCTCCGGCGTGCTCGAACTGCTGGCGCGCGAGGGCCTCGCCATCCCGGTGAAGGTGCTTGGCGTGCCGGATCGGATCTTCGAGCAGGCGTCGCAGAATCGGTTGCGCGAGCTGGCGGGACTGGGCGTGAAGGATGTGGTTGCGGCGTCGCAGCAGGTCCTGGCCGCGAAGCGTTCCGGAGGTCTCGCCGCCCGAAAGGATTCGCCGCTTGCCCTCTCCTGATACGACAGAACCCACGACGACCGCTGATTCTCGGGCTGCCGCATCCACCCACCATCAGTCCGGCGACGACCTGACGGCAGGACGTGAGGGTGGCGGGATCTACGATCTCGGCCAGCCGGGCGCGCCGGAAGCGGAAGCCCTTCCCGCCGAGCCAACGCCGCTGGAGGAGCTCGCGGCGTTCTGGCGATCGTGCGCGCCGGATCTGACGGACGAGCAGGTGGCGCTGCTGGGGCGGTATCGCGATTTGCTTCACGAGCGGAATCAGCGGGTGAACCTGACCGCGGTGCGCGATTTTCCGGGCATCGAGCGGCGACTGATCCTCGAAAGCCTGCGCCTGTTGCCGGCGCTCGACACCCGGGTGCGCCCCGGCGATCGTGTGCTGGACATCGGCACGGGCGGTGGATTGCCGGGAATGGTGCTGGCGATCGCGCGGCCCGATCTGGCATTCACGCTGATGGATGCGACGGGCAAGAAGGTGCAGTTCCTGGCAGACGCCGTTGCGGCGATGGGGCTGGAGAACGTTCGCCCGCTCCACGGGCGGGCCGAGGAGATCGCCCGGAACGGTGGATTCCGGGGACAGTTCCGCGTTGCGGTGGCGCGGGCGGTCTCGTCGTTGCCGACGCTGATCGAACTGGGCTTGCCGTTTGTGTCGCTGGGCGGGTATCTTGTCCTGCCCAAGGGGATCGACCTGAACGAGGAGCTTCAGGTGGCCGAGCGCGCTGGAGCGCTGGTCGGTGGACGGGTGGTTGAGGCATCGATCTTGCCGGATGCGGGGTCATCGGTGGAGACGCGCCTGGTGGTGATCGAGAAGGTTGCCCCGACGCCGAAGACGTATCCCCGGCGCACCGGATTGCCGGCGCACGCGCCGTTGGGACTAGCAGAGAAGCCAGCACGGTCGTCACGACGATAGGTCCGGCGGCTCGGGGACAATCGCCCATGAGCGCAGAAAGCGACCAGCCACGCGAGCCATCCATTGCATCCGCGCGCGACCTTCTGGGTGCGAGGGAGGCGACTGGCAGCGCGCGCATCGACCGGCCATCGGCGGCTGCCCCGGTGATGGAGCCGCGCCAGCGCCCCCCGCGCATCTTCTACCGCAAGCAGAAGTTGCAGGGCGCCTGCTGGGAGTATGAGATTGCGGGCGGCTGGTTGAAGGTGCCGTTCGGCGACGACGTGCGTGACATCCTCCACCATCGCTTCACGTTCTTCCGCCCGCGCGAGGCGACACGCCGCACGCCGCAGGGCGTGGAGACGGTGTTGCGGGTGGGGGCGGAGCAATGGTTCTTCCCCGACCGCTGGTTCTCGTTGCTGCGGTTCACGACGACGGACGGGTCGTCGATCGGCTACTACGTGAACTTCTCTCGGCCGCTGGAGCGGGTGCGCGAGAACTACTACAGCGATGTCGATCTGGAGCTGGATCTCTGGCTGGACCTCGATGGCACCCTGACCGAGCTCGACCGGGACGAGTATGAGGCTGAGATCGAGACGGCACGGCTGACGGACGAGTGGCGGCGCTCGGTGGACCGTGCGGAGCAGGATGTGCGGCGGGCGGTGGCGCAGAGCGTCGCGGAGTACGGACCGGACGTGGAGCAGATGCGCGATCCGGTGTTCGGGATTCCGGAGTTCATCCTGCTGGCGTAGGGCGAATGCCAGCGCCATCGAAGATCTCGGGGGCATTCGATGGTCGTTTGTAGGGACCGACCGCGTGTCGGTCCGGTTTCAGGTTCGAGATTCTACCGTAGACCGCGTGGACCTCATTGCCGGTTGTCGGTGATCGAGATGGTGGCGAAATCGAACCGTTTGATGAATTGTCCGTTCTGCACGAGGGAGAGGATGAAGGTGCCCTCGCCGCCGGGCGGGAAGCGCCCCTCTCGCTCATCCGCAGGCAACGCCGCGTAACGATCCTTCAGCCACGCGCTGGAGTACTCGAACGTGCGGATGCCTTCTGCTCCCCGCGCGACCTCCCGTTCGAAGACCGTGTCCGGGGGCATCAGGGGTTCGCAGATCGGGCGTGCGTCGGATGCGTCGTGGACGCCGGAGATGAGGTCCATGTTGATCTGCTCGATGCGCTTGCCTGGAGCGAAGGTCGGCAGGTTGATACGCAGCATGGATGCGAGATAGATCGGGCGATTGTCGTCGCCACCGGTCCAGCTGTCAGGCTTGCCACGAAGGGCGACCCACTCCTCATAGGTGAGTCCAAGCCCGCCACGAACCGTCGGGACGGGTGTGGCGCTGGCGCCCGGCGTCGCCGTATCACGGCTGAGCTGCCCCAAGGCGGCGGTAGGAACAACCCCGGCGCAGAAGGTGACGAACTGGCGGCGATCGAGTCTCATGGGTCCCTCCTCGTATCCGGCGAACCAGGTGACGAGAGAGGAACGCGGGAATCGCGACCGGGGTTCCCGCTTACACCTCGTCGGGGCGGAGGGCTTCCACGCGGGGAATGCGCTTCACCCGGACGATCCCGAGCGAGCGATCGTAGATAGCACGCTTCTCCGCATCGGCGAGTACATCGCGGGCGGCGATCAGTTCGCGCATGCGGGCAGCGGCATCCGGCTCCTTCGAGCGGTCGGGATGGTACTTCAAGGCAAGGCGCTTGAACGCCGCCTCGATCACCTCATGCTCGGCGTTGTAGTGGACCTGCAGGACCTCGTAGAGCGTCGGCTGCGTTTGCGGACGTGGCCCCTGCCCATTCGGCGCGAATCCTGCCGTGCCTTCTGCGAGCATGCGGGCGTGCATCGCCGCCTCTCGCGTGCGTTCGGCAATCTCGTCCTTCGTCATCAGGCTGGCGAGCAGGCTCTCTACCTGGTCCTTCGGCACGCCCCACTTGCCGTGACAGGTCATGCACTCCATCACCATCTGCCCGCGCACGGGGACGGTCGGCACGAAATAGAGCGTCATCTTGCGCTTCGTCTCGTAGACGGCGAAGAGGGATGGAGCCTTGCAGGCTGGGCAGTCGTGGATATAGAAGCCACGCTGCTCGATATAGTCCTTGGCGCCGATGAGAGGGAAGACCACAGGGAGAAGCGACCTCGTCTCTGGATGCGTGCGATGGATGAGCCGGATCGACCGATCTCACGGTTGAGCGTACCACTCCGACCCCGGTTACACCGCCGCACGGACCGTCCGAACTGGCAGGCCCCTTCCCTGCAGGGCTTGTCTATTGCGCTGAAATGCGTACATCTCCCCATATGCCGACGCGATGCGACTCTCTACGATCGTGGCATGGCACCGCGTCGCCGTATGGGTCCGGAGATGACATCCACGAAAGAACGAAGGAGATCAGCAGCATGGCAACCAGACTGACGGCCAATCCTGACAAGGTTCTCATCGATACCCAACATCACCCAACAGCAGAAGGAAAATCGACTATCACCTATCGGAAGGATGCCAGCGAGGAGCTCTGGCTCAAGCGTCCCGGTGAGGGGTGGACTCGTCCGAACCTGTTCGGAATGATTGGCACGGCCGACGCGGACGAACGCGGCAGCTTCGATGTCAAACACATCAAGCCGGGCCAACTCTTCCAGGCAGGAATTTTCCTGCCGCCATGGGGACCGACAAGCTCGGAGCCCAATGCCCTTGCATTCGTGACCGTGGCCGGGATGGAAAAGGAGCCGGTTCCCGAATCGATCATCACATCGATGACCCAGGAACACGGCGGCACCTATGTGAATGTGTGGCTGGAGACCAAGGTGCCAACGCACCTGTTGCTGGCCGCGGCCTCTCAGGAGGAACCGACGGAGGACGATTCCCACGTCCTGGCCATGACCGATACCGAGGGAACATTCGGTCGGGTCAACCTTGGCTACCATCCGCTCTCCCTGGAGGAACCGGTTCTGAAGGCTCATACGTTTGAGATCACGGGGCTGCTTCCGGGCCGGGAATACTACGTGGGCGTGATCGTCTGGGACGACGAGAAGGGGCGTTGGGACCAGCAATACCTCTCGTTCACCCTGCAGCAACGCAAGCTGACCGTGAAGATCGACAACCTGCATGTCAACGATGACGGAGACGATCTTTCCTCCGGCGAGGGGCAATTCTGGATTCGCGTCCAGTATCCGTCCGATGCCGACGGCGACCACATCGCCGAGACCTTCCATCTCCCGGAGTTCACCATCGATAGCGGCCAGGACTATCCCCTCGGGCACACGCATCTGGGTCCGCTCCATGTCGCGGGAGAGCAGGAGACGGGCTTCTACGTCTTCACCTGGGGATCTGAGGACGACGATTGGCCGGATGGTGACGATCAGGCGTCTTCGTCTCCCCGCATGATCGAGTTTCCGGTCGGGTCGGACGAGCAGGTGGACGGGCATTGGTGGCACACCAATGCGTCCCCAACCGCCGGGTCGCTCTCGTACTACATCGAAGGATCGTGGTGGGTCGATTACGAACAAGCCTGATCCTCTTCGACTAGCCGTCCGGCGAAGCGATGGTTCACCATCCTATCGCTTCACCGGACGCCTGACTAGCACGCCACGAGACGGGAGCCCTGCGTCATGGCGGCCAAGCTCACCATCCAGCCCTCAATCGTTCTCATCGACACCCAGCAGGGAGAACGATTGGGAACAGCGACCATCGCCTATGAGAAGTACCCGGACGAAGAGTTCTGGTTGAGACGGCCTGGCAGGACGTGGGAGCGTCCGCACCTCTTCCAGGTGATCGGCAAACCCGACGCCGACGAACGCGGACGCCTCAGCGTGACGGTCGGTCCGGGTGAGGTCTGCGAGGCAGGGATCTTTCAGAAGGGGCAGGGGCCGGCCAGCGCCAAGCCACAGGTGCTGGCTGAGGGAACCGTCGTCGGACAACAGCGGGCATCCACGTCCGAGCCGGGCGCCACGCCACCGTCCGACGGCAATGGTCCGGCTTCGCATCCGTGATCCTGGAGCGGGTGGGAGCATCGTTGCGGCGAACGACGGCCTACACTGGCGGGGAATGTGCGGCGTGGGAACGTGTTTGCTTCCCGAGCCGATCTCCCCGCGCGTGGAAGGCCCATCATGGCGACAACATCCCGGACTCCTCGTTCGATCACCCCGACCTTCGTACGGAACTGGCTGAAGACCCTGGCCGATGCCTCGCTGGACGACGTCGTGCCCGACCCGAAGGCGGGCGCCGTCTTCTCGGCAGACATGATCAACGCCTTCCTGCGAGAGGGGCCGCTCTCCTCGAAGCGGGTGGACACACTCACCGGACCCGTCGTGGATCTCTTCACGGCGGCGCACCGGCATGGCATCCGGCATTTCGTGCTGCTGCAGGACGCGCATGATGAGGAGTCGCCGGAGTTCCGCGCCTACCCGCCGCACGCGGTGAAGGGCACGAGCGAGGCGCGGACGATCCCGGAGCTGGAACACCTCTCCTTCGCGGACGAACTGACGATTGTGGAGAAGTCCTCGCTGAACCCGGCGATCGAAAGTCGCTTCGATGCCTGGCTGGACAAGCATCCCGAGGTGACGACCGCCATCGTGGTGGGGAACTGCACCGATCTCTGCGTCTATCAGCTGGCGATGTACCTGCGGATGCGCGCGAATGCGAAGCATCTGCGGACATTCGACGTGATCGTGCCAGCGAATGCCGTGGAAACCTTCGACATTCCGGTGGCGGCATCGCAGGGGCCAGGCATCGCCCATCCAGGGGATTTCTTCCACGAAGTCTTCCTCTACCATATGGCGAGCAACGGCATCCGGATCGTGAAGTCGCTCTCCTGACGCGGCGTCCGCGGTCGCTCCTCCGAGCGAAACGCTCCCGGCATAGCCGGAAATCCGGTGCAACAAAACGGGGATGCCTCGCCTGCACCCGGCTTGGCGGCTTTGAAACACCTCCGGTTGGGATATTGACCTGCGGTCGATGGCGCTTCGCGCGGAGGCCTACGCTGCGCTCAGTAGACTGTCTATGCCGACTGTCAGGTTGAGCGTGCGTTTGATCGTAGGGACGATCCTGGTGATCGCCCGAGGGGTCCTGCAACACGCCGGGCGATCACCAGGATCGCCCCTACACGAACAGGACACCTCGATGGAGACAATCCACTCAGCATGACGCGAGGAGGAGCATATCGGCAGACTCGATGAAAGCGGCCGATGCGCCGACGGCGGGCCGGGTCGACAGGGCGAGGATGGTACGGGATGATTCCGCGCAACGATCGATCGTTCGACGCGCGGGAGACGAGACGCGATGGCGGTGGTGCGCAGTGGCCTGATCAACGAGCAGCGGGAACGCCGGCACATCGCCGAGCCGACGATCACGCCGATCCCGACCTCGCTCTACACGGACCTCTATCACGTCGATTCGGCCTACGTGGCGTGGAAGACCGGGCAGACCGGCCAGGCGACGTTCGACCTCTACACGCGGCGAAACCCGTTCGGCGGCGGATTCATGCTGACGGCGGGGCTCGGCCCGGCGATCGATTACCTGCGGGCGTTCAAGTACACGTGGGAGGACCGCGAATACCTGGAGCGGATCAAGGGCTACGAGCCGGAGTTCCTCGACTATCTGCGCGACCTGCAGTTCGACGGCGAGATCCTGGCGATCCCGGAGGGGGAGATCTCGTTCCCGAACGAGCCACTGCTGCGGATCACGGCGTCGTTCCCGGTGGCGCTGTTGATCGAATCGGGCCTGCTGCGGGCGGTCGGTATCTCGACGCTGATTGCGACCAAGGCGGCACGCCTGGCGATCTCCGCAAAAGGACGCGGGCTGAGCGATTTCTCGTTCCGCCGCGCTCACGAGCCGTTTCTTTCCGCGCGATCCGGATATATCGGCGGCTGCGACGCGACCTCGTTCGTGGCGGCGGCGAAGGAATACGACATCCCTGCTTCCGGGACGATTCCGCACGCACTGGTGCAAGCGTACCCGGATGAGCTGACGGCCTTCCGGGCGGTGGCGGCGACGCTGTCGAGCTTTTCGCTGCTGCTGGACACCTACGACGTGCGGCAGGGGATCGTCGATGCAATCCAGGTAGGACAGGAGGCGCGAGAGGCCTACGGCCACACGCTTGCTTCCGTGCGGTTGGACAGCGGCGACCTGAATGCGGATAGCCGAATGGTGCGAGTGCTGCTCGACGACGCCGGGATGCAGGACGTGAAGGTGCTCGTCAGCGGCGACATGGACGAGTACGCGATCCGCGACCTGGTGGAGGCCGGGGCGCCGGTAGACGGCTTCGGCGTTGGGGGAAGCCTCGGCGTTGGGCTGGGGACGATCGCCAGCGGGACGGTCGGCGGGGTGATCGGCGCGGTCTACAAGCTGGCATGGTATGGCGGGGACGCGAACGAGGCGGCTTCGGCGCGGATCAAGCTGGCGGGCGGGGGCGACAAGAGCACCTGGCCGGGCCAGAAGGTGGTCTGGCGGGTGGGGGATTTCCAGCGCGACGTGATCGGGCTGGGGGACGAGGATCCGCCCATCGGGGCGCGTCCGCTGCTTCAGCCGATCGTGCAGGATGGGCTGCTGCTGCACGAGACGGATGCCGTGAAGGCAATCAAGACACGGGCAGGGGAATCGCTGGCAGCGTTGCCGGAGCGGTTGAAGGCACTGGCCGTCGATGAGCCGGATCGCTATCCGGTGGAGATGACCCCGGCGTTGCAGGCACTCCGCAACGGCCTCATCCACGAACTGATGGAGCAGGCAGGGTAGGCCCGCCACGTCGAACGCCCGCCGTCTTGATCCAGCCAAACACCGTCATCCCAAGCGGAGCGGCTCACTCATAGCGAGATGCGATCCCTTGGATGCCAGCCCGTCCGATATGGATACCGGACAAGCTTCTGGTGTCAGGAGGATGAGCCCTTCGATCGCCGGACGATGGTGGAGATACTGGAGGTGACCACGAAGGTGGCGATCGCGATGATGATTGCCCAGAGCGCGATGGTCTGCCTCGAATCGATGAAGATGAGCCCGAGAACGACCCAGATGACGATTGCAATTGCCATCGCCACAAAGGAACTTCGCGCCGTCTGCTGATTCATGATTCGCTCCCTCGAATGGAACCATCCTCCACACCGGGCATCTACTCCCGACATGCGATGCGACTGCCTATGCAAGATCGGTACTCACGAGTTGGCGTGCATTGCCGGGGCTGGCAAGGCATGCAGGATGATCGCTGGCGCTATCACACAACAGGACCGGCGGTGGGAGACGTCCCCCACCGCCGGTCTTCGTCTGCTCCCTGCTTGGTGTGGGCTAGGCGAGGGATTCGGTGATGAACGCGGTGACGTGATCGTGGAGGTCCTTGAGGGCCTGCTGGTCGATGTAGACCATGTGGCCGGTCTCGTACTCCTTGAAGTGGATGTTCCCGCGCAGGTTCGGATCGAGCACCATGTGGTTCATGGTGTAGATCGTTGCATAGTACGGCGTCGCAAGATCGTAGTAACCGGAGGCGACGAAGACCTGCATGTAGGGGTTCTTCGCGAAGGCGTCGCGTAGCTCGGCAGAGGTGTCGCCCGGCGTGCCGTTCGGGTACTCCCATTCCAGCCCGCGCAGGATGTGGTACTCGACGTCGGACTCGTAACCGAGTTCCTGGCGGATGTACTGGTTGATCGTGCTGGTGAATGGCGGCCGGATGCCGTTCAGCGAGGGATCGTAATCCGGCTTGTCGGAGACGCCGGAGCGGTCGAAGCCGGTGAAGCGGCTGTCGAGGCGGCCGACCGTGCGCCCAGTGTCGCGGGTGAGCTCCTTGCAGAACTTCATGATCTCGGGTCGCAGGTTGGCCTGGCTCAGGTAGGCGCGGGAAAGGCCGGTGTAGCGGACCAGGCCGTCGAGGACGACCTCGCGCTCCTCGTCCGGGAGGCGGTCGCCGAGGGAAAGGGCGGGGACATAGACGGTCTCGGTCCAGGCTTCCACTTCGTCGAGGAAGATGCGGATGGGCTTGGCTTGCTGCTCGGCTTCCAGGCGCGCGTGGAACCAGGCGGTGGCGGCGAAGGTTGGCAGGTAGAGGGCGTGGGGCAGGTCGTTCGCCCAGGTGAAACGAATGGTCGCCATGTTGAGGACGCTGGAGACGAGGATGAGGCCGTTGAAGGCGATGCCCTTCTCGACCAGGTATCCGGCGAGGCCTGCCGAGCGGAAGGTGCCGTAGCTTTCGCCCGCAAGGAAGAGCGGGGAGGTCCAGCGGCCATAGCGGGAGAGGAAGAGGCGGATGAACTCGCCGACCGCGGCGATGTCGCCATCCTGGCCCTTCATCTTCTTGCCGGCCTCGTCGGAGACGGCGCGGGAGTAGCCGGTATCGACGGGATCGATGAAGACGATGTCGGTCTCGGGGAGCCAGGTGTACTCGTTGTCGACGAGCTTGAAGGGTGGTTTGGGCATGCCACCGTCCGCCAGCATCTCGACGCGGCGCGGGGCGAGACCGCCCATGTGCAGCCAGACGGATGCCGAGCCGGGACCGCCGTTGAAGGCGATGGTGAGCGGGCGGGGCTCGGTGGCATTGGCATCGATAACCTGGTAATAGGTGAAGAAGAGCCGGGCCTGGAGCTCGCCCTTGTCGTTGCGAATGGGCATGAGGCCGGTAGTGGTGGTGTAGGCGAGGGGCTTGCCATCGACCGTGATGCTGTGCTCGCGGACGACGGGATCGGGGATCTGCTCGTCGGTCGATGGGGCGGGTGTGGAGGTGGTTGCGGTCGCTTCGGTCACTGCGAGGGTGCTCCTTCGTGGTGGTTGGTCCCGGGGATATCTGGGACGGGCAGTCGATTGTCCGAGGGCAGTCTAGCCGAGGAATCGGGATCGGGGAACCGGGGCAGGTGAGGACACGGCCGCGGCAGGGCGCAGACGAGGTCAGACTGCCATTCCGGGGTTTCGCCCCACCGAGACGGGGAACCCGGTGCTGCTACGTCTCGTTCTTTCAGGTGAGAGCATCCTCTTCCACAGCGAGAATTCCAATATGAACCACGTGGGGTCGGGGGCGACGCCGTGAGCGAACAGAAGCAGCACAGCTCGGTATCGTGGATCAGGATCGGTGGGGCAACCATCGTCATTCTGGCTGCCATCTTCATTGCCACAGGATGGCTCTGGGATCCATTCGGTTCCTCTGGGCACAGCATGCATGGTGCGGCGGTGATCACGTCTCACGCCGATTTCGTTCGAACCGGAGACAAGACTGCCACGGGCAACGAGCGCTACATCGGTGCAGGATCACGGGCAATCCTGCAAGGAGACCAGCAGGTGACCGTCCGGCCATCGAAGGGAGACGCGACCAATCTCGTTCTTGAGGAGGGGTTCGTCAACGAGGATGGGGCCTGCGAGATGTGATTCATCGGGGACGTCGCGCGGGCCGACTCCTACGCGATCAGCGTGCCGACCTTCCAGGACGTGACGTTCCGGCGCTCGATGGTCGCTACGACGGGAAGCACGGGCGAGCCGTATCTTGCCCCAAGAATTGCGGGGTAAGCATTCACCACGCCTCGTTGGCGAGAATCTCCTGCGGACGATGGGTCAGACAAGCTGACCTGCTACGGCTTTCTCCGAGGATCGTCTATGCGAGGACGGATTGCAGCGTGCCTTCGAGGCGGGGACCGAAGGTAGCGAGCAGGGCCTTCGCCGTCCAGGGGACGGTGAGCGTGACGGTCACGGCGTCATCAGCAGCGACGACGGTGCCGTTTACGGTGAAGCCATAGGCGATGCCGCTGATCGTGCCGCCAGTCTCGGTCCAATCCACGGTGAGGGTGGTCGGGACGAGCCAGTGCGGATTTGTGCGAACGGCGGCGTCGGTGGCGCGGAGACGAGCGATGGCCTCCGGCGCGGGGATCGCGGTCGGGATGGTGAGGGTCCGGGTGACCGGGGTGGGCATCGTGACGGTCATGAATGGCTCCTGGAAGATCGACCTTCGGTCGATAGCGCTTCGCGCGGGGGTTCTTCGCTCCGCTCAGAATGACGAGGAAAATGGCCTCGGCCGGGAGATCGCGAATGCTGGCTGATTCCTCGACTCCGCTGCATCACGATGGAGTTCGTAATGCATGGGCCGCTTCGCTTGGAATGACATAAGGCCGCGATCGATACGGCGATGCCCCCGGCGCATCCTTCTATGGATGCGCCGGGGGCATGATCGCATGAGATGGGCGCAGGGGTGTCAACGAACGGTGAGCATACCGAATCGCTCACTCCTCACTCCTTGATCCTCGCTTCTCGTCAGGCGAGGAGCTTGGTGGCGCGGTCGCGGATGGCGCCCTCGATCTGGCCCTGGAAGGGCTTGGCGGCCCACGGGAATTCGCCGTCGATCTTCACGTCGGTGTCGGAGACGGCCATCGCGCCGGAGACCTTGAAGCCCATCGCCTTGAAGGAGAAGGTTCCGCCATTGTCGGTCCAGTTCTCCTGGAGGTCGCCGATCTGGCTACCGTGACGTTCCTTCATGTCTTCGAGGAGGTGTTTCAGGCGGGAGAGGGCTTCGTCCTTGCCAAGGGTGTGGGGGATGACGACGGTGGTCTTTGGCATCGGGGTGAGTGCTCCTGATTCGGAATCGCGCGGTAGTCCGCCGATCACTCGCGGGAGGGCACGCGTTGCCCATCCCGCGACTAAGGATAAAGGATAGTGGACGTGCGCTATTCGATGACGGGAGCAGTCGAGGCGGCGGCAAGCGGCACGCCGGTGGTCGGGCTGGAGGCGTTCGCGTGCTCGGTGCGTGCGATGCGGCCGGCGAGGTAGGCGAGCCGGCCAGCCTCGACACCCTTGCGCATCGCGAGTGCCATCTTCACCGGGTCCTGGGCGCGGGCGACGGCAGTGTTCGTGAGAACGGCGGAGGCGCCGAGTTCCATTGCGAGGGCGGCATCCGACGGCACCCCGATCCCGGCATCGACGACCACTGGCACGGAGACGGCGGAGACGATCCGCTCGATGCTCTTCCAATCCTGCATGCCCTGGCCAGAACCGATGGGGGAGGCGAGCGGCATCACCGTCGCGGCGCCGGCTTCCTCCAGGCGCATGGCCGCGACGAGATCCGGGCTGGTGTAGGGCAGCACGACGAAGCCTTCGGCAACGAGGATCTTCGTGGCTTCGATGGTGGCGGCGACATCCGGCCAGAGCGTCTTCTGGTCGCCGATGACTTCCAGCTTGATCCAGTTCGTGTTCGTGGCGGCGCGGGCGAGGCGGGCCATCTTCACGGCATCCGCGACGGTGTAGGCCCCGGCGGTATTCGGAAGCAGCCGGTAGCGGGAAAGGTCGACCTGATCGAGCAGGGACGGCGCGTCGCCAGCAAGCGCGTCGAGGTTCATGTAGCGGATGGCGACGGTGACCATCTCGGTGCCGGAGATCTCGTGCGCGGCCTGCATGGTGGCGGAGTCGGCATACTTGCCGGTGCCGAGGAAGAGCCGGGACGCGAACCGGACCCCGGCAATGGTGAGTGGATGCGGATCCTCGCCTGCGTTGTGGTCGCCTCCGGAGACGGCGCGGACGACCTCGACCTCGTCGCCATCCTCGATCGTGGTGGTCTCCCAGGCGGAACGGGCGATGACATCGCCGTTGATAGCGACCACGATCGCCTTCTCGGGGAGGGACTTTTCGCGGACGAACTCGGCGACGGTGAGGGTGTCCTCCGGGCGATTGACGGTCATGGGCTGCTGGTTGACGGTGAGCTGCATAGCGGGTCCTTTCTGGTGGTCGAAGCGGATTCAGCGTAGGCCGGTACGGCGGGCTGTGGTGTCGGCGGCTCCGTCCAGGATGGCGCGGAGTTCGGCCGTTGCAGCGGTGGGATCGGGAGCATTCAGGACGGCGGAGATGACGGCGATTCCGGCCGCCCCTGCGTGCAGGACCTCCCGGACGTTCGTCGCGTCGATGCCGCCGATCGCGAGGACAGGGATCTCCACGGCGCCCGCCAGTTCCCGCAGGCGTTCGAGTCCGACGGGCGGTTCTTCCGGATGGGAGGCGGTGGGAAAGATATGGCCGAAGGTGACGTAGTCAGCACCATCGTTCGCGGCGGCGATGCCTTCTTCCACGGAATGAACGGAAACCCCGACGAACGGAAGCGACAGGTGCCTCCGTGCGAGGGCGACGGGCAGCGATCGCGCGCCGAGGTGAGCCCCGACTGGCGGAACAAGGCCGTCCCGTGTCGCGTGCTGAGTGGGAAGCAGTGCGAGCGCGACATCGGCGCGATCGTTGACGGAGATGACGACACCGTGGTCGGAAGCGCAGGGGAGGAGGCGCTGGGCGGCCGCCAGCATCTCGCGCGCGGACGATTTCGGCCCGCGCACCTGCACCGAATCGAGACCGACCTGCATCGCCGCGTGGACGCGCCCGTACCCGGCATCATCGAGAATGACGGCGGGGTCGACGATGAGCTGCAGATGATGGCGATGGATCGTACCAGACTGGATCATGCTGGTCCCGCGCGTGTCCGGCGACAGACTGTGCCGCCGGGAACGACAACACCCCGGATCGCTGGGCGATCGACGGGGTGGGTGCGGGCGAGTCGGGATCAGGAAACCCTGAACGATATCTGGCTCGTCGCACTTTCCTCCGCCGGTCCTAACCGGGTCAGGTTCGAAGGGACTCTCTCAGCTGGCCGTCCCTTCCGGACGGCCCAGCACCCCCAGCGCGTTGGAAGGATGGTAGCACGGGTGTTGAGCGACGGCCCATCATGCATGATGTGAGAATGGTATCGTCGGGACATGGCGATTCGGTGAATCCGGGGAGTGGGAACGAGGATGACAAGCATGCGACGGGTGTTGCTCGGGCTGGGACTACTGGCGTTGCTGGTCCCCCTAATCGTGATGACGCTTGGGTCGGTGGAGGTCGATGCGGCGCGGCGAACGCCAACACCGACCGCGGCCGATGCGGGTGGCGACACGTTCACGGTCGATGGCGCCGAACCGCACGACTTGCCTGCCGACGCGGAGCAGATGGTCGTCCACAAGGTGGTGGATGGCGACACGGTGCAACTCACGTATCCGGACGATGATTGGTACTACATAACGCGCATCATCGGGATCAACGCACCGGAATCGGTGAAGCCGAATTCGCCGGTGGAGTGCTACGGTCCGGAGGCAAGCGAGCGGTTGAAGGAGCTGCTGCCGGCCGGTTCGGTCGTCTGGGTGAGCCGCGATGTAAGCGACGAGGATCAATACGGCCGGCGACTGCGTCATGTCTGGATCGTGGACGGCGATACGGGCGAGGCGTTCCTTGTCTCCGAGATCCTGGTGCGCGGTGGATATGCCGATGCACGCCAGTACCGGCCGGATGACGAGTTCGACGATGAACTGGCGACGGCCGAGCGGGAGGCGCAGGGCGAACATCTGGGGATGTGGGGGGCCTGTTCGCGGTAGGTGGCCATTGATTCCCCTTGCGTTTCATGGGTCGCGTGCCTATTGTGGGAAGTTGAGGTCGTCCAGAGCGTTTGGTCGTCGCGCAGGTCTTCCGTTGAGTCGTCCATCCGGCGTGCAGGGAGTTTCGTCATGATGTCGCGCAATCGCATCCATCGCCTGCGTTCGTTCACGAGAAGTGCAGGTCTCTCGCTCGCACTGACTGGCCTGATGCTCTTCTCGATGCTGGGAACGGCGCTGACGCCGGGCCTGGCGGCGGTCGTTCGTGCGCAGGACGAGAGCGGTGTCGCCACGCTCACCGGGACGGTGACGATCAACAACCCGGATTTCGTCTCGACCTTTTCCCAACATTACATGATGCTGATGGATCTCATGTCGTTGATGGGTGCGGGGGCTCTGGACGAGACCGCCCCGGCGGCAACGCCCGATCCGAACGCCAGCCCCACCCCGGCGCCGAGTATCGCGCTGACCGGACAGGTGCTGGGACAGATCAATGGTGACCTCTCGAAGGGCGCGCCGTTCCGAATCGACCTGCCGATCTCCCCGAGAGGCACGGGCTATTCGTTCGCGTCAGGCAAGGCGGACGCGAAGGGCGTGCAGGTCTATTCCGTCGAATTCATGGCGAACCAGGAAGGCGATCCGTTCATCAGTTCGCCGGAGATCGGTACGTTCGGCTACTCCTCGCTGCAGTTCAGCGTGGGCGACTACAACATCATCGGCGGGCGGCTGGTGGTGTGGGCGCCGGATGACAAGCAGGTCTTCCCGACCGGGATGGGGCGGGACGGCATCCTCTTCACCGCCGACGATCCGGTCGGGCCGATCGCGGCGGGCTGGTCGGTGGTCGATCTCGGCGCCGATCCGTTCACGGTTGAGCGGCAGCCGACGGTCAATATCCCGATCATCGAGGGAGACGACGGCTTCACTAATTACAGCGACATGTCGTACACGAAGGCCTTCGACGCGCTCATCAAGGACCTGAAGGCGCAGTACGTCTACACCGACATCAAGGGACTCGACTTCGACGCACTGGCTGCGAAATACCGGCCAATGGTGGAGAAGGCCGAGCAGGACAAGGATGTCGAGGCCTTCCAGGAGGCGATCTATGCCTTCTCGTTGGAGTTCCACGACGGGCATGTGAGTTCGACTCCGCCGCAGGCCATTCTCGACACGATCAAGGGCCGGCTGGGTATGCGCCTGGCGGAGACCGACGAGGGCGACGTGATCGTCATCTCGGTAACGGAGGGGCTGCCTGCCGACAAGGCCGGGATCAAGCTGGGGGCGGTGATCGATACGTGGGATGGCAAGCCGATCGCGGATGCTGTGGCCGATGAGCCGCTGATCCTCTCGCAATCGAGCGAACACGCCGCCAGGGACGAACAGTTCGAATTCCTGACTCGCGGCCAGCTTGGCGATAGCGTGGAGGTCACGTTCCGCAACCCGGATGGCAGCGATCAGCAGGCGAAGCTGACCTTCTCCGAGGATATCGACGGACGCGATGTGGCGGCGAACACGATGATCTCGGCGCAGGGCGAGGATTACTCCAGTCTGCCGATCGTGGCGAAGCTGCTGCCTTCCGGCATCGGGTACATCAAGATCAACACGTTCTTCGCCGATCCGATCCTGATGACGACCGCGTGGGACTATGCATTGAACAACCTGATGTCGATGGGGGCGGTGGGGTTGATCGTGGACGTGCGCGACAACGGCGGCGGATACGCGACCGGGTCGCTGTATTTCGCGGGCAGCTTCACGGATACCCCGTACGTGGTGAACGAGGACATGCAACTGAACGGGGACGGCGACCTGGTTGACGCAGGCATGTTGCAGGTCGATCCGAGTCCGGTGCAGTGGCCGTATCCGGTGGCCGTGCTGGTGGACGACTCCTGCGCGAGCGCGTGCGAGATCTTCGCGGGGGCGATGTCGCTGAATTCGCGCGTGTCGATCGTGGGCTATACACCAACGGCGGGCATCGAGGCTGGTGTCGCCCAGTGGGCGCTACCGGACGACACGATGTTCCAGGCGTCGGTGCTCGGTTCGTACCGGAGCGGGAAACTCTTCATCGAGGGAACCGGCGTCGCGCCGACGGTGGTGGTTCCGGCCTCGCGGGAGAATCTCATCAAGGCGGGCACCAGCGATGACGTGGTGCTGGACACCGCACAAGATGCCCTCTGGCCGGAGATCGAGGCGATGTTCCAGCAAGAGGGGACACCGGTCGCCTCGCCAGTTGCATCCCCGGAGAGCTTGGAGATTCCGGCAACGCCGATTCCGTAGCCGGGGGCGATATTTCCGTTCCCATGGCGTTCAGGTCATTCGGTTGAGGTGTAGCGGGGACATGGGGATAACCCCAGTGCCAATCCCATCGCAGCGCGGGTGTCTCGATCGTGAAAAGACCGAGACGCTCGCCCTTCCTGCCAATCTTGCGTATGGGACGGCGATCGCGAGGCGCACTGGCGTGAAGATCGTCGAGGAGGTCTCGGCCCTGGCCAAAGCGTCGATCGGTGGGCGGAGCGGGACGGCGAAAATGGACGAGACCCGGAGCTTTTACGCCCCGGGTCTCGTCATGTTTCGCGGATGCCTGCCCGAGGACTACGCGACGACAGCAGAGCCGTACTGCGCGTCGTGGAGGCGGCGGTAGATACCGTTCAGCTGCACGAGGTCCTCGTGACGCCCCTGCTCGGCGACGCCCGTCTTGTCCACCACCACGATCCGGTCCGCATTCTGGATCGTCGCCAGCCGGTGGGCGATCACCAGGGTCGTGCGGCCAACCGAGAGTTCCTGCAGCGAGGCCTGGATGGCGCGTTCCGTCTCCGTATCGAGCGCGCTCGTTGCCTCGTCGAGGATCAGAATGGGAGGGTTCTTCAGGAACATCCGGGCGATGGCGAGTCGCTGCTTCTGGCCGCCGGAGAGTTTCACGCCGCGCTCGCCGATGACGGTGTCGATGCCGGCGGGAAGTCCGGCGATCACCTCATCCAGCTTCGCGCGCCGTGCCGCTTCGAAGATCTCCTCGTCGGAGGCGCCCAGCTTGCCGTACTCGATGTTGTCGCGGATCGAGCCGCCGAAGAGGAAGACATCCTGCTGGACGATGCCGATTTCCCGCCGCAGCGAGGCGAGCGTCATGTCGCGGATGTCGATCCCGTCGATCGTGATGCGGCCGGCCAGCGGCTCGTAGAAGCGCGGCAGCAGCGAGGAGATCGTCGTCTTGCCCGCGCCGGAGGGGCCGACGAAGGCGATCGTCTCGCCCGGACGGATCGTGAGGTCGAAGCCATCGAGGATCAGGCGGTCCGAGGTGTAGCCGAAGGAGACGTTATCGTAGTGGATCTCCCCGCGCAGGGACGGGACATCCACCGCGTCCGGGCGGTCGATGATGTCCGGCTCGATGTCGAGCAGCTCCTGGTAGCGTTTGAAGCCGGCGATCCCCTTCGGGTAGGACTCCAGCACGGCGTTGATCTTCTCGACCGGCCGGAAGAAGACGTTGATCAGGAGCAGGAAGCTGACGAAACCGCCGTTGGTGAGCTCGCCCTGAATGACGAAGTACGTCCCGGCCACCATCACGACCAGTTGCGTCAGGCGCATCGTGAGGTAGCTGAGCGTCATGCTCGCGGTCATCGTCTTGTAGGCTTCGAGCTTGGTCTCCCGGTAGGCCGCGTTGTCCCTGGCGAAGAGCTTCCGCTCGTGGTCCTCGTTGGCGAAGGCCTGGACGACGCGGATGCCGCCGACATTGTTCTCGATGCGGGCGTTGAACTCGCCGACGCGGCCGAACATCTCGCGCCAGGTCTTCGTCATGCGGCCGCCGAAGCGCGTGGTCACGAAGGCGACCATCGGCACGATGACGGCGGTGATGAGGGCGAGCTTCGGTTCGATCGCGAACATGAGGAGGAACGCGCCGATGAACGTCATCACCGCGATGAAGAGATCCTCTGGTCCGTGGTGCGCGACCTCGCCGATCTCTTCCAGGTCCTTCGTTACCCGGCCGACGAGGTGGCCGGTCTTCTGGTTGTCGAAGAAGCTGAACGAGAGCTTCTGGAGGTGATCGAAGCTCTTGCGGCGCATCTCGGTCTCGATGTTGATCCCGAGCATGTGGCCCCAGTAGGTGACGATCACCATCAGGCCGGAGTTGACGAGATAGACGATCAGCAACGCCACCGAGGCCAGCGTGATCATCGACCAGTCCTGGCTGGGCAGGAGATGATCGATGAACGCAGAGACCGCGATCGGGAAGCCGAGTTCCAGCATGCCGGAAACGACCGCGCTGGCGAAGTCCATCCAGAAGAGGCGCCGGTGCGGTTTGTAGTAGGTGAAGAACCGCTTCACCAGTTCCCGGTTGGTATAGGTGGGTGTCGATTCGGCTGGCGCCGTCGAGCCGGGCTGTCCGCTCGAGCCGCTGACCGGGGTTGCAGGGGAAATTGCCGCCAAGATTGTGTCTCCGTGACTCGATGCCATCCGTGTGTGAATGCGTTCGCGAATACCGACCTGTTCCCTACGGTATATTCTAGGTTGCCTATCCGTGGGTATCATGGCATATCGAGACGGGGAATAGGGCAGAACGGACAGAATTCATGGATGATGGCGGGGAAACATCCCACGACAGGCCGGCTGTGGCGGTCGAGAATATCCACATTGGCCGGGCTATCCACTGGCACAGCCACCGGACGTCGCAGCTTGCCTACACGAGCGATGGCGTGATGACCGTGCAGACCGCGACGGGCGTGTGGGTAGTGCCGCCGCACCGGGCGGTCTGGATTCCCGGCGGTGCGCTGCATGCGATCTCGGCGCGTCGCCCGTGCCGGATGCAGGCGCTGTACGCCGAGCCGAGTGTCGTGGACATCGCGCCGGAATGCTGCGTGGTTTTCATCGACCCGTTGACGCGTGAACTCCTGATGGAGGCGGCCGAGTTTCCCAAGCGGTATCCGGCGGACGGGCCGGAGGCGCGGCTGATGCAGGTGATCCTGGACAGGCTCGCCCGGATTGAGATCGAGCCGCTCTCGATCCCACGGCCGACTGACGAGCGGTTGCGACGGTTGTGCGACATGTTGCAGGCCGATGTTGCCGATCAGCGGACCTTGGACGAACTGGCGGCCGAGGCGGGCATGACCGGCCGGACAGCCGCGCGGCTCTTCCGGAAGGAGACGAAGCTCACCTTCGTCCGGTGGCGGCAGCAGATCCGCTTGCTGCGTGCGTTCGAGCGGCTCGGCGAGGGGGAGAGTGTGGCTCAGGTGGCGAACGCGGTGGGATATGGCGATGTGTCGTCGTTCATCGCCATGTTCCGGCAGGCGTTGGGGACTTCTCCGGCGCGGTATTTCGCGACAGCGGAGCCTCACCGGTCCCGGGCGGACCAGGAGGTCCGTTCGTAATCGATAGGTTCCCGATCGTGCTATCCGTCGTCAGCGAGGAACGATGTGCCGGCCAGGTGGGTGAGGCGGTCGCGAAATTTGCCATGCGACAGGACTCGCCATCGTGCGGCGGCGTCGCGGTGACGGGCCTCGCGGTCCGTCCGGACGCGGGTCAGGATGGATTCCAGACTTGCGCGGACGGCATCGGTCTCCGGACCGCGTTCCGAGATGAGCTCTCCGAGGCGGGTGTGAATGGCCGCGATCATCACATCGCGGTCGTGGACGATGCCCAGCGCATCCTGTAGCGCCCTTACGTCGGCCAGCGCAGCAGTGCCATCATCGCCGAAGATGGCCGGGAAGAGTTCCAGTGTATAGCGCAGTCGCTTGGCGGCGATGCGGGCTTGGTGGAGTGCGGCGACCGCGTTGGGGTCGGTGAACGCCGCATCGTGGCTGAAGAGTTCCGCTGTGCGTGCAGCAAGGATTGCGCGGGCATTCGCCGCGACCGGCGCCTTCGGGTCGGAATCGACAATGGATCGAGGCTTGTTCATGCCGCGCCTCCGTCCGTGCCGGCATGCGGTGCTTGCAGCACCTTTCGCCGCGACTGCGGCTGACGTGGAAAGCACTTCCGCGTTTCGCGACGGAGATGGCGCTTCCGGATACGCGCGCAATAGCGGCGGACCTCGATGAGGGCTTTTCCCCGGATGTGCTCCTGCCTCGCGATGAGGTCGTCGAGGCCGGCCCGCTCGGCCTCCGGGGCGATTTTTCGCTCGGTGCGCAGGGTTTCCAGCATGACATCGGCGTCGCGGAGCGTGCCGAACTCGTGGGTGATATGCCTGGCTTCCCGATGCAGGCGTCGATACCAGCGTTTCGGAAAGACATCCGTCGCTGTGTCCATCGCGGCGCGCAGCCGGCGTGAGGCCACGCGGACCTTATGGATTGCCTCGGGATCGGCGAGGTTGCGGCGGTCGGGCATTGCCTTCCAGACATCGCGCCAGCGTTCGGCGATCAGCGCGCGCATCGTCTCGTCGAAGGCTGCCTTCGCGCTGGGTGCGTCATCGTGTGCGTTCATGTCAGGCAGCCTTCCCGCGAATTGATGTCTTGGTCACGATCGTTCCGTCGCTCCCTGGGCCTACGCCGACCGGCTCTTGCGCGCCGGTGGTGTCCCGGTATGCTGACCGCAGCAATCCGCATGCCTGTCAGTACGACGCAAGGAGGTCTCCATCATGGTCGGTCCCTATGTTCCCGGCACGAACGCGATCCCGCTCTGGACACACGATTCGCCCGAACTCGCCACGTTGGGCGACGATCCGGCACCGACGTTGACCCCTTACCCGCTCGATGGTGACGGACCGTTTCCTGCGATCGTCGTGGCGCCGGGCGGCGGCTACTATTTCAAGGCGGAACACGAGGGCGGACCGATCGCGGAGTGGTTGAATTCGCTGGGTATCGCGGCCTTCGTGGTCGATTACCGGGTGGCTCCGCATCGGCACCCGGCCCCGCTGCATGACATCCAGCGCGCGATCCGGCTGGTGCGTGCGAACGCCGGTGTCTGGAATGTCGATCCTGCGCGGGTCGGAGTGCTCGGGTTTTCGGCGGGCGGGCATCTCTCGGCGTCGGCGGCGACGCTGTGGGACCGCGGCGATGCCGAGAGCGACGATCCGGTGGCGCGTGCGAGCAGCCGTCCGGATGTGGCGGTGCTGTGCTATGCGGTGATCTCCCTGGTGGCAACGCCGCACGTCGGGTCGCTGGAGAACCTGCTGGGAGTGGACCCGTCCGATGAGGCGATGCACGCCCTCTCTGCCGACGAGCACGTCAATGAGGAGACGCCGCCGGTGTTCCTGTGGCACACGGCGGACGATGATGCGGTCGATGTGCGGCACAGCCTGCGGTTCGCAGCGGCGCTTCGCGAACATGGGGTGCCGTTCGGCCTGCATGTGTATCCGGCTGGACGGCACGGTCTCGGGTTGGCGACGGAGGACGCGACCGTTGGGCTCTGGACGGCAGAGGCGGCGATCTTCCTGAAGGATCTTGGGTTTGGCACGGGCGTGCCGGCGGGCGCGTAGCTGATACGGATTCCGGCTTCGAGGGGAAGCTCCGGCGGAGGTGTCTGTCCATCGCCCGGGAGCACACGGTACCTGGACGTCGGCTTTGGGCGACATATCCTGCAAGGTGCATGGATGACAGGGCGGCATACGGTCCACACCGTATGCCGCCCTGTCGTTGGGAATTCGGCGAAGCCGGATAGCTCGGCGGAGCGCCTCGCGAGATCGGCCTTCGGTCGATGGGCGAGCAGCCCACAGGCCGGGTACGTCACGCCGTGACGCCCGCCTCTTCCTCATTCGTTACTGGCGCTTCGATGCGCGGGAAGATGGGCGACGCCTTCGGCAGTTCCCGTCCCGCGAGGGCGTCGCTCCAGGCGTAGGATGTCGCGTCGCCGTTTTCGTCAAGCGTGAATCCCGCCTGCGCCGCAATACGCCCTGCCCCGACCGGGATGAACGGCGCGAGGTGGACCGCCAGCAGCCGGATCGTCTCGATCAGGTCGGCGAGTATGGCATCGAGCGCGGCATTGGACGCGTCGTCGCCGTTCTTGGCGGCCTTCGCCAGTTCCCACGGCTTCCGGTCGTCGATCGCCTTGTTCGCCCCGGTTACCAGCTCCCAGATCGCGCCGATGGCGGTGCGGAAATCGAAGCGGTCGAGCGCGGCATCCACCTGCGCGGCAATCGGGCCGGAGATCGCTCGCAGGTCGGACTCGCGCTCGCCGACGGCCGGTACGACACCGCCACGATAGCGATGGAGCATGCTCACGCTGCGGTTGATGAGGTTGCCGAGGTCATTCGCGAGGTCCTGGTTGTAGCGCCCGATCAGGCGGTCGTAGGTGAAATCTCCGTCTGACGTGCGCGGCATCTCGCGCAGCAACCAGTAGCGGACCGCATCGTTTCCGTATTCGGCGACGAGCTGGAGCGGATCGACCACATTGCCACGGCTCTTGCTCATCTTCTCGCCGTTCGAGGTCAGGAACTCGTGGACGTTGACGACCGTTGGCAGCGGAATGCCCGCCGAGAGGAGCAGGGCCGGCCAGTAGACGGCATGGAAGCGCAGGATGTCCTTGCCGATAACGTGGACGCGCTGGTCGCTTTCCAGCCACCAGCGGTGGAAGGCCTCGCCGTCCGTCGCATAGTCGAGTGCGGTGATGTAGTTGCTGAGTGCGTCGACCCAGACATACATCACCTGGTCTGGATCGCCCGGTACTGGCACGCCCCAGCCACGGCCACGCAACGCCTGACGGGAGATGGAGAAGTCCTCCAGGCCGGAGCGGATGAAGGAGAGGATCTCTTCCTTGCGATGCTCGGGTTGCACGCGGAGGGTGTCGGAGGTAATGAGGTCATCCAGCTGCTGCTGGTAGTTCTTCAGGGCGAAGAAGTAGTTCTCCTCGTCCACCAACTCGGGTACGGTGCCGTGGATCGGACACTTGCCGTCGACCAGCTCCTCCTCCTTGTAGAAGCGTTCGCAGCGGATACAATACTTGCCCTGGTATTGCCGCTTGTAGATGTCTCCCGCTGCCGCGCAGGCTTCCCAGAGCTTCTGGGCGCCGGGAAAATGGCGTGGGTCCGTGCTCGTGCGGATGAAGTCCGAATACCGGACTTCTAGCGGCTCCTGGATGGCGCGGAAGGCCTTGGCATTGCGCTCGACCAGGGGGACCAGCTCGGCGCCCTGCAGATCCGCCGCCTGCACGACGGTGAGGGCGTTTTCGTCGGTGCCGGAGAGGAACCAGGTCTCCTCGCCGAGCGAGCGGTGATAGCGCGCGAGGGTGTCCGACTGGATGGCCTCCAGCGCGAACCCGATATGCGGGGTGCCGTTGACGTACGGGATGGACGTCATGACGTAGTAGCGGTTGCGATGCGAATCCGGGACGGTGGTGGGCATGGGGTACCTCCATGAGAACGACAACGCGCCCGTCGTCATCCGAGGGACGAGGGGCGCGAACGGTCTCGTGGTACCACCCTGGTTTGCGGACGCCTCGCGGCGTACGCCTCCACGACTGGGGCGAATGCGCGAATGGGCGCATCCCAGTCCGGCCCGATATCGGGGGCAACCGGCGCGACCTACGTCCCTCGGGAAGGGGTTCGGGGCGCTGCTCGGAGGTCATGCACGCATCGGGCCGGGGCCGCCTCTCAGCAACACGGCTCGCTGTACCGCGACGGATCGACGGGTGGTCCTCGTCATCGCATCCAGATCTTCACTTGTAGACCGCCATTTTGCCACGCATTCCCGCACCGGTCGAATGCAGGCAGGACGATTCCGGTGGAACCATCCCGTTTCCGGGAACCGGGCGGGCCGGTGTGGTGTATGACGTAGCGGAGGGGCCGATGGTGTGAGGCGCGGAACCTTCGTCTCGCCCAGGCCCGCATCATCCCGGCATGGTGGCGAAGCTCGTCATCGAGGAATAGCCATACGGGGAGATGGTCGACACCCATCTCCCCGTATGGCCGCCTACAGCAGCGACTTCAGGCGGTTGCGGTCGATATTGCCGCCGCTGAGGATCGCGACCGTCTTCGTCCCCGGCGCGATGTCTGTCCTCCCGTGCAGCAGCGCGGCCACCGCAGCCGCACCTGAGGGTTCCACGAGGATCTTGCACCGTTCGAGGATCAGCCCGAGGGCCTCGGCGATCTCGTCGTCGCTCACCAGGATCATATCGTCGACATAATGCCCGATGATCGACTGGGTGAGCGGCGCCGTGAATGGCGCGCAGAGCCCGTCGGCGATGCTGGTTGGCTTGCCCGTGAGACAGGCGCCCGCTTCCAGGCTCTGGCGCACAAGGCACGCGCCCTCCGGTTCGACCCCGACGATGCGGACATCGGGGAGCTGGTTCTTGATGGCCAGGGCGAGGCCAGAGATCAGCCCGCCGCCGCCGACCGGCACCACGATCGCCTCCACATCTGGCATATCCTCCAAGATCTCCAGCCCGACGGTGCCCTGCCCGGTGAGGATGTCCGGATGGGCGAACGGCGGAACGTAGGTGAGCCCGTGTTCGCGGCGATAGGCGTCCATCATCGGGAAGAGCTGGTCCGATGTCGGGGCGAACCGGCACTCCGCGCCGTACCCGCGAATGGCGTCCACCTTCGTCGGGACTGCGGTCTCGGGAACGAAGACGACTGCCCGCGTGCCGGTGAACGATGCGGCCCAGGCGACGCCCTGGCCATGATTGCCCGCCGACATCGTGATGACGCCGCGCTCGCGTTCCTCCGGCGAAAGCTGGAGCAGGGCGTTCAGCGCGCCGCGAACCTTGAAGGCCCCGGTGCGCTGGAAGATCTCGGCCTTGAGGGCGAGATCGACTCCCGTCATCCGGCTGAGCGTCGCGCTCGGTACCAGCGGTGTCCGGTGCAGGTGCGGCATGATCCGCTCCCTCGCTTCGTGGATCGCGGTGAGGGGAATGTCCGCCCACGTCATCGTTGCCGGGTCGCTGGTCATGGAGGCTGCCTTTCGGTGGATAATCGGGCCACTGCGGCGAAGCATTGCTGCGCGGTGGTCCAGTATATCCGCCGGTGGCTCCGTTTCGGTCGGGTCGATCCCTTTCGTGAGAGGTGATGTGCATGCCCGATTCCGGGCAACCAACAGATCCGGATGTGGGGGAGCGCGTACGTTCCCGAAGTGCCGCCATCGAGACGCTGCGCTTCGATGCGGCGGCAGTCCCGCGCGTCGCGGCATTGTTGGGCATTGTGGTGGAGACGGCGCCATTTCGCCTTCCCAGCTCGACCGTCTGGCAGCTCACGGTACCCGGCACCCAGGGACGTCCCGTTGCGATGGTGACGCTGTGGTCGGAGATCAACCGCGTCGATGCGATCGCGGGGTCGGCGGCCATCGTCTTCACGGACGTGCGGACGGTCGATCTCGTGCCCGGCGTGGAGGTGCAGTTCCGGCGCGGCTCGCGGGAGTTCCTGATCGTCGCGATCGGGGGCAAGGTGATCGTGCGGGCGTAAGGTTCGCCGTCGTGGAATCTCCACACCTTTGTCGCGACTCCTCAACCCGGACACGGCGGAATCGCCGATTTTCCTTCCTACCCTTGCCTCAGGGGGCGGCGCATGCTGCCCGGCCATCGCATGCAGGGAGGATGAATTCGATGGATTCCGTTTCGACAGGATCGCTGGCCGGTCCGGCAGGCACGCCACAGCGTTTTCGCTTCGAGCCGGGCGCGCGAACCGCCACCATGCGGGACGCCGCCGTGCGGGCTGAGGAAGTCCGCAAGGTCTATGGCCGGGGTGATACCCGTGTGGAGGCATTGCGCGGGATCGATGTGGGGTTCGGCTCCGGCCAGCTCACCGCGATCATGGGGCCGTCCGGCTCCGGCAAGTCGACGCTCATGCACTGCCTGGCCGGGCTGGATACCGTGTCCGGCGGCAAGGTCTTTCTCGGCGATACTGATCTCACATCGCTCGACGATACGGCGCTGACGGTCCTGCGGCGGGAACGCATCGGCTTCGTCTTCCAGTCCTTCAACCTGTTGCCAGCCTTCACCGCCGAGCAGAACATCCGGATGCCGCTGATGCTGGCCGGGAAACGCGGTCTCGACCGCGACTGGTTCGGCGTCCTCGTGCAAACCCTCGGGATCGGGGATCGGTTGAAGCACCGTCCGAGCGAGCTTTCGGGCGGGCAGCAGCAGCGGGTGGCCATTGCGCGGGCGCTCCTCACGCGGCCAGATGTCGTCTTCGCGGACGAGCCGACGGGGAATCTCGACTCCGCCTCGGGCACGCAGGTACTCCGCTTCCTGCAACGCAGTGCGCGGGAGCTCGGCCAGACCATCGTGATGGTGACACACGATCCGCATGCGGCATCGTTCGCCGACCGGGTCGTGCTGCTTGCCGATGGGCGGCTCGCTGGCGAACTGTCGCAGCCGTCGCAGGACGATGTGTTGAACGCCTTGCGCGCGCTGGGGGAGTGAGATGAGCCACGGATTTCAACTCGCACTCGTCCAGATGCGCCATTCGGCCCGGAACCTGCTGGCTGTCTGTCTCGCGACCATGCTTGGCGTCGCCTTCGTTGCCGCCACCCTGGCCACCGGAAACGTGCTGGAGGGCACCTTCGCGAATGCCCTGAGTTGGCAGTACAAGGGCGCGGACGTCATCGTCACGACGGATGATGCCGGCGGGATCGACCCCCACTTGGTGGACCGCATCCGTGGCATTGATGGGGTGGCATCGGCGGAGAACCGGTACCTCGGTGTGGGCATAATCCAATCCGGCTCGCGGGAGGTCTATCCGCTGCTGGCGAATGTTCCGCAGGCGCCAGCGATGCGATCGGACCTGACGCTCGAGGTGGGACGGCTTCCCGAGACCAGCGGCGAAGTCGCTGTCGTCAGCAATGTGGCCGATGAACTGGACGCGAAGGTTGGCGACAGTGTCCAGTTCCAGTCCTTCGGCGGCGGAGCGACCGTCTCGCAGACGATTGTGGGCATCCTCACGGCCCCGTCGAGCCTGGCTGGCAGATCCCCCGATGTCTTCGGCGTGCTGGATGAGGCGGCTATCGCGCAGACCGGCCTCAGCGTGGATTCGATCCTCGTGGTGGCCACGTCCGGAACGAGCGATACCGACCTGACTCATCGCCTGAACGGGGTGCTCGGCGATGGAACGACCGCCCGGACCTTTTCCCAACAGGCCGACCGGATGGCGAAGGACGTTTCGGGCGATGTGAATTTCCTGAGCATCGGGCTGCTGGCCTTCGCGGTGATTGCGTTGTTCGTTGCCGGGATCGTGATCGGAAACACGTTCACGGTGCTCGTAACGCAACGGACGCGGAACCTGGCCCTCCTGCGATGCGTGGGTGCCACGCGGGCGCAGGTGCGCCGGTCGGTGCTGATCGAGGCGCTGGGAATCGGGATCGTCGCGTCCATCGCCGGGATCGTGCTGGGCATCGGCGGACTCGGACTCGTGTTGCGGCTCTATGCCGGCGCGACCGGCAACATAACCCTTTCGACCGGTCTCGACCTATCCCCGAGCGACCTGATCGTGCCGTTCGCGCTCGGGTTTGGCGCAACGATGGTGGCTGCCTGGGGACCGGCGCGCGGCGCGACCCGGGTTGCCCCACTGGCTGCATTGCGTCCGCAGTCGATGACCGACTTCCGCGCCACCGGGACGCGGTGGCGCACCGCGATTGCCGGGCTCCTGCTGGCTGGAGGCGGCGCGCTGCTCCTCGGCGGGGTGGTGGTGGCCTTTGCCTCGCCTGGCTTTCTGCCGATCGGGATCGGGGTCATGGGCGGGATCGTGTCGTTCGTCGGGGTCATGGTCGGCGGCGTGCTGATCGTGCCGCGTGGAGTCGGGTGGTTGGGGGCGCTCTTCACCCCGATGGGTGCCCCGGCGGCGATTGCGGCCGCCAACAGCGTGCGAAATCCGAAGCGGACCACGGCGACGGCGATGGCGCTGCTGGTGGCGGTCACGCTGGTGACGATGATGTCGGTTGGGGCGGAGAGCTCGAAATCGACGCTCAACGACGTGATTGATGCCTACGATCCGGTCGACCTGGTTGTCCGGGCAGAAACGTCGGACGCGGCGCTCCCGGCCGACGCGATTCGCATCGCGTCCGAACATCCCGATGTCGAACGGGCGATGCCGGTGACGGCGGCGAGTTTACCGATCAACGGCGCGACGGAGACCGTGTTGGGGGTCGATGCCGACCTTGCACGGCAGATCTCGGCATCATCCGCACTGGATGGGCTCGGAGACGGTGTCGTGATCGTGCCGAAGGGGACTGCGGCGGACCTGGGGATTGCGGATGGCGCGACGATCGTGTTGACCGGCCCGAGCGGCGACATATCCCTTCAGGCAAAGGTGACCGACCTCGCCGGTGAGGACCTGGTGATGACCCGGTCCGATCTGGCGGCTGTCGCACCGGACGCGCCCGTGCAGCGGGTGTGGCTCCAGTTCCGCGGCGGAGTGAATGGCGGCGACGCAACCGGGCACATCCAGGATGCGCTTGCGGGTCACGGGCAGTTCTGGTACGAGGGCGGGGCAAGGGACAAGGCCCAGAACGCCCGCGTCCTGGACACGATGCTGCTGATCGTGACATTGCTGCTGGGCGTGGCGGTGGTCATCGCGCTGGTGGGAGTGGGCAACACGCTCTCCCTTTCGGTGATCGAGCGGACGCGCGAGTCAGCGGTGCTGCGCGCTCTTGGCCTGACCAGATGGCAGATGCGGCGGATGCTGGCACTGGAGGGGATGCTGATCGCCTCGGTGGGGGTGGCGCTGGGGATTGTGCTGGGGGGCGCCTATGGGGCGATCGGGACGTTGACGCTCTTTGGCGACGAGTTCGGCATCTCGCTGGTGGTTCCGTGGGACCGGGTCGCGGTCATCGTGGTCATCGGACTGCTGGCGGGGGTGCTTGCCTCGGTGCTTCCGGCGCGGGCGGCACTGAAAGTGTCGCCGGTTTCCGCCCTCGCGGAATAGCGAGACGAGAAGTGAGAAACCAGGAGTGAGAAGTGAGGAGTACGCGCTTACAGGAATTCTCTCGCTCCTCACTTCTCGTTTCTCACTCCGACCGGTTGGCGAGCATGTCGGTGGAGCGCCAAAAGCGATCCATTAGCGCGGCGTGCTCGCCCTGGTTCATCAGGCGCGGCTGGTTGAAGTCCTCGATCTCGAAGCCGTGCGTGCGCAGGCCGATGACCTTCTTGTCCTTGATCGTCAGGTCGAGCACGTAGCCGGTGCGGGTATCGACGCTGAACATCTGGTCGAAGACGAAATTGCCCAGCGAATAGATAATCGGCACGTTCTTGTAGATCTCCATGCCCTGGATCAGGTGCGGATGGTTCGTCAGCACCATCGTCGCCCCGCTGTCGATCGAACTCCGGGCGACCTGCTGGCACCATTCCGGCACGATCCACTCATATTCAACGCCCATGTGGAAGTATGGGATCACGATATCGTATTGCCCGGCGAGCGATGCGATCTTCGCGTAGACGTCTTTCGAGACCATCGGATTGGTGCCTGGGGTGCTTGAGGTCGCACCGGCGTAGCTGGTTCCCTGGTACGCTGAGTCGACCGTTCCTTCTGCGAACTCCTTGTTCGCGGTGACGCCATCGATACCGATGAGTACGATCGAGGTGTCCCCAACGGTGGTCTCCCATCCGCGTTGGGCCTGATCGAGGTCGCGGCCGCCACCAAAGTAGGGGAATCCTGCATTTTCCAGGTGGGTGAGCATCTCGACAAATGGGGCGGTTCCCCACCCCTCATCATTCCACGCCGTGTGATTGTTCGCGAGGCTGATTACGTCGATGCCGCACAGCTTCATGCCGTCGATCACCGCCGGATCGGCGATGAAGTCGAAGGTGTTCGGGTTGGACTCCTCCGGCGGCGCGATGGTGTCTGAGATCACGCACTCGAAGTTCGACATCGTGACGTCGAAGCTGCTGAGCAGGTCCTTCATCTTGAGGAAGGGATGCGTCCAGTCGCCGTACTGGCGGGCGTGGATGGCGACGTTCCGCCCCGGAATGATGTCGCCGGTGACGCCGATCCGGACTGCTCCGGAGACTGTCGCCAGGGGATCGATGCCATCGATGTCGAGGCGGTTCACCTGGAAGTCGACCTGGTCGACCGGAACCACGGCGACACCGCCCGGCGTCTTGGCGAGCTCGGCGACCAGCGCGGCATAGTCGTTGACCGGCGTTGGCGAGGCGAGGCCGTTGCCTTCCATCCCGGAGATCGCATATGGCTTCACCGGTGTGGTGACCGGGCTGCCGAGGTCGCGCCAACTCTGCGCGCCATTGAGCAACGACGCTGCCTGTGCCGAGCTGATGCCCTTCAACGGCAGGCGCGGCGAGGTCACCAACGCCATTCCGGCCGGAAGCGCCATCGTGGCCTGCGAGGGCGTGGTGGCAACCGGCGAAGGCGGAGGCGTGGCAGCCTCCTGGAAGCGGATGGTGGGCTGGGTCGCGGTGGGCGGTGACGGAGCGGCCTGCGTGCCGGTTGTCGTGAGGGCATCGAAGCCCACGGCTGCCGCGACGGCGGTGGTGCCGAGGGAGGCTGCACTGAGGGCCACCGCGCGGCGACTCAGGACCGGAGTGGCCTCACTTGGGGCGTCTCGTGGTTCCGGCAGGTCGCGGTTAGGGTCGTCGTGCAGGGAAGGAAGGTCGGTCACGAAGGGATGTCCTTGCCTCGCTCGGTGGGAAGCGCCGGCGATGCGCTGTATTCAGCCGGGAGCAATGCATCACGTCCGATGGGAGCGTCCGCGGATGGTGCATGCCAAAGATAGCCTCGCGCGGACATCCGGTCCACTTCTTGGCGGGACGGCCTATCCCGGATTCTTGGCGAAGTAGTCGAGAATGCCTTCCGCGTATGCATCCACGAGCAGTTTCTGGTTGTCGGGGTTGGCGATGAAATTCGCGTCTTCCTCGTTGGAGAGGAACATCGGCTCGATCACGATGCCCGGCATCTCGCTTGGGGTCAGCTTGCGGTTCGGGTTGTCGATTGCCGGTCCAAGGAGCAGGAGGTGATCTGCCGCCCCGTAACCTTGGTACTTTTCAGCGTCGAGCTCGCTGTCGTCCTTCACATTGCGGCCATTGCCGGTATATCCGGCATTGGTCAATGACTGGGACATACGGCGATAGACGTCATCGGCGAGTTGATGGCTGAGATCGCCGAATGGCCGGGTTGGCGCCGCCGTGTAGAGGACTTCGTAGCCTCGCGCGTCGGGGATACCATCGGCCCCGTTGATATGGAGCGAGACGAGGATGTCGGCGTGGGCGGCGTTGCAGATATTGATTCGGGCCTGCAGCTCGTCGTAGTCGGCATTCTGCCGGCGTTCCTTGTCGTCGTTGCCATCGAAGATGGTCTTGCCGTCGCCATTCACATCGGTGCCGTAGGCATTGACCGCATTGCCGCCGGTGCGGGTCATGACCACGGTGATACCCTGCGCTTCCAGATCGGCCTTCAGCATGTAGGCCATGCCGAGATTGAGTTCCGATTCGTTCAGGGTTGGTCCTGTCTGGGTCATCTGGTCCCAGGTGCGCTGATACCCGTAGTCCCAGCCGCCGTGACCCGGATCGATGCAGACGACGCGCGACCCGTCGCTGGGCGCGGTCGGCACGACCAGGGCCTGGTTGGTGGACGATGGCGTCGATGGGCCGACGAGGATTGGCGCCTCGCTGGTTGGGGTCGGCGTGGAGTTGGAGTCGCCCCCACCGAAAGGGCCGAATGGCAAGAAGGCTACCGCTGCCATCAGGATGAAGAGCGCCCCGGCAAAGAGGATGATGCGCCCACTGATCCCGCCGCTTCCGCGATTGCCGCCGCGACTGCTCGAGGCGATTTCCGGGATGTCGGGGAGGCCGCTGGATTCGGTCGGCTCGACGGACGAGCGCCACTTGCGGCCAACGGTGCTGCCCGAGGATGGCGTCGGCGCGATGCTCGGGTCGACTGCCGTGGTTGGACGAGGCGGGGGAGGCGTCGTGGTGGTTGTGGTCGTGCGGGCGCGTTCGGCGGCGAGGCGGGCCTCTTCTTCCTCCTTCGCCTTGGCTTCCCGTTCGAGCCGGGCCTTGCGCATCAGCTCCTTCTGGGCTTCACGCTGCCGCTCGCGTTCCTGTCGCTGGCGTTCACTGCTCCAGCGGGAGCCGCCTGAATTGAAGCTAGACACGGGCCAGCGCCTTCCCGGTCGACCGGTGGCCGGGCAGTGGACCTCGACTCCGCGCCGGACCGCTCCCCGAGCAGCGGTCGCGGGCGCGAGGCGGGGGAAGGGCCGTGCTGGCGTTGAGCGTCACGGTTACCATGCGCAATGTCGATAGCGCGTACAGTTCATTCCAACTCCGTGACATTCGGCGGGTGACAGGGCATGCCTCCCGGCTGGCGGCGATATCGTGCTGCTCGCGATTGATGCGGGGCACCGACAGTTCGCGCCGGAACCGGTCGAGTGCGAACGGGGCGCACGGTGTGCCAGCGATCCAGCCATCGCCAGCAGATCGCTCTGTCCGGGCATGCGACCGCGTTCGTTGGCTGGCAGGATAGGGTATTGCGGCGAGGGGCGACAAGTCTGGCCGGTGTTCACGCCGGAATCGGACTGCTAGGATGGCGCCCAGCACGACATGTAACCGGGCTGGACGGATTGGGCCGGACGATGCGGCGATCTCCCATAGATAGGCGTTCCGGGAGGGGCGACGATGCTTTTCGAACGTGGTCAGAAGATCCTCTTCATCGGCGACAGCATCACCGATTGCGGTCGGCGTGATATGAACGCGCCGTATGGCAATGGCTACATGAGCCTGGTGCGGGCATTCGTCGATGCGCGGTATCCGGAACTCGGGTTGACCTGGGAGAACCGGGGAATCGGGGGCAACACCACCGAGCACCTCCTCGCGCGTTGGGAGCAGGATGCGATCGCCGAGCAGCCGGACTGGCTCTCCGTCATGATCGGCATCAACGATGTCTGGCGGACATTCGACAGCGGTGGCGTGGGTGCGGTCTCGATCGCGGATTACGAGGCGAACCTCCGGAATCTGCTTCAGCAGGTGAAGGAAAGGACGAACGCCCGGCTGATCGTCGCCGACCCGTTCGATATCGACCCGGACTGTTCCGATCCGATGCGGGCGATGATGGATGAGTACGGCGCGGTGGCGAAGCGTCTCGGCGGAGAGTTCGGGGCGATCGGCATTCGCACGCAGAAGGCATTCGATGCCATCCTCGCCTCGACCAGCTGGGAAACATGGGCGCCGGACAAGATCCACCCCGGCTTGCCGGGCCACGCCGTGATCGCCCAGGCATACCTGCGCGCCATCGGGTTCGACCTCTGATGCGGGTTCCCGCTGCGCCGGGTGTGCTCATCTCGTGCTTGTCCGCTGGCGCACTACTCGATCGTTGCGAGGATGTGGCACGCGTGTATGCCGCGGCGTTTGGCATTGGGGAGGATGGCGCGATGCGATATGCCGCCACCAGCGTGCCGGAGATGGCTGCCCTTTCCGGATTCATGGCGGCGATTGCCTCGACGATGAAAGGGGAGCTGATTGGTTTCGCATGCGGGCATGACGCCGCGTCGCATCGCCCGTGGTTCGACCGCGTTGGCACAGCGCTGGAGCGAGCCGGTCATCACGCATGGCTGGACGACCCGTTCGAGCTTGCCGAGGTCGCGGTCCATCCTTCAATTCAGGGGAGAGGCGTGGGAACGTTGCTGAGCGCATCGATTCAGGAGCGTCTCGGAGGCCGGCGTGCGATCCTGGTTACCTATCATGACGATCACCCTGCCAAACGATTCTACCGTCGTCTGGGATGGCAGGTGTTGGTCGAGGATTTCGAGTACGCGCCGGGTCGCCCATACACCAGCATCCTTGGCTTCCGTCGCGCAGATGCTACGCATGCATGACGCCAGATGTGGCGCCCCGGATCGATGTTCAGCGTGCGAGGTCGTCAATCGTGGTCGATAGGCGTGCCCCTTCCCCTGTTTCCATCGTCAATGTGACCGTCGCAAATGCCGATCGGTTCGGCGAAGGCATCGGTCGTGTCTACGAACGCGTCTGGAAGACCGATCCCGACCAGACCGAGGGGTTTCTCGAACGGGCCTTCGCGAGACATCTCCGGTATGCGGAGTTTGCCGGACTGGTCGCCGTTACCCCGGATGGAGCGGTGGTCGGGTTCACCTACGGCTACCGGAGCGAACCGGGCGGTTGGTGGCACGAACTCGTGCATCCTGCCCTGGCGGCGAACGACGCGGATGAATGGCTGGACGACGCCTTCGAGTTCGTGGAGCTGGCGGTCGATCCGGCGTGGCACGGGCTGGGATACGGCGGCCAGCTCCACGACACGCTGCTGCGGGATCGTGACGAGCGGGTCGCGCTCCTGAGCACGGCTGAAGGCGAGACGCCCGCCCAGGCGATGTACCGGAAACGTGGCTGGATTTCCCTGGTGGAGGGTTTCCAGTATCTGCCCGGCGGCGAGCCGTGCTCGCTGCTTGGTCTCGACCTTGCGGCCTTCCGGAAACGGTAGCGGAAAGGGATCGTCTCTGGACGGCGCCGGGATGCAGATTCAGCGCGCCACGCTTGTTACATGTGCGCGCGTGGCCGTCCTCAGGGCAGCTCGTCTTCCGATCGCAGGCTCCCACGCCAGCCAATCACGCGATTTGTTGCGGATGACAGCCGCCGGAGTTGCCTGGTGGTGGCTGTCCATGAATTCCCGGAAGGCGAGGCCATTCGGTTTGAGCGTGTTATCGGCGTTCTGGAGGGCCATCGCGCCTTTTCCCTTGTCCCCGGAGAACCAGATCGCGTAGGGGAATCCCGCGTCGCTCACGGCGGCCAGCTCTGCCGTCACGGTGGATGGTTCGTCGTCGAGCTGGCCGAACTCGTTACTCATCACGGGTTTGCCCGTGACTCGCCCAAGATAGGCAATGACCCTCTCGAGGCCCGCGGTCGATGTGCCGGCCTGGTACCAGTGGAGATTCACATAATCGATGTCCATCGTAGCGTATGCTTCAACGGTCTGCTTCGCGAAGTCGATCTGGGAACTGGACGGAATTGGCCGGGTGGGATCGGCTGATGTTGGCAGTTGCGCAAGGAGCTGATTGCCGCCGGGCCGGCCAACCCCGTTCATTTCCTGTACGAAAGCATCGGCCGCCGCATGATCGCCGCTGTTCCACAGATCGAGCCATGTCAGGAATGCGGCCGGGATGCCTGTGAGCCCACCATTCGTCACCTTGATTCCATTGGCGTGGGCCACGGTGGTTGCGGCCTGGAGTTCGGCGAGGTATTGATCGGCGGTCCCGCTGAAGAACTTCGGCGCTTCGGGTTCGTTTTCGATCGCGACGACCGGTACACCCGTTGGGAATGCATCGAACACTTGTTGGAGTTGTCTCCTGTAGGGTGCGAGGTCCGTTACCGGGACGGATGGGTTGCCCGCGGAAAGTTCGGGATCGTTGACGATCGTCAGGACGACGTTCAGCCCGATTTCGATGTACTGCCGTGCGGTGGCGGGAGAGAAATCGGCGTTCGACACTGTCGTGCGGATGGCGCCGACGTGCAGCGATTGCGCCAGACCGATCCGGTCGTTTGTCGAGAGCCTCTGGCCGGGAACGTTCTGGGGAAAGATGCCGAACACCGGCGGGGGCGCGGTCGCTGCCGAAACTGGATCGGCAAGCGGTGCGAGAGCGAAGGCCATGACGCCCATCACCATGATTGCACGGATCGCCGTTGCGGCTGCCCGTCCCATGATCCGATTCCAGCGATGCCGGCATCGCGCCCTGCCGGCAGGATGTGCGTGTTTCATGGCCCAGTATAGGCCGCATTGCTCGTGCTTCATCGCCGTGGCTGGATCGGCTTTCACATGTTGACCGTGGACTAACACAGGGATGGCTGCGGTGTGGTACATACGGGAGCAACGTATGACGGAGACACCACCCGGCGAGAGGCGCCGGTTGAAAGGATGCAGGCATGACGCAAATGGGCAATACGGGTGGCCGCCTGCCCGGACCGGCACGGGCAAGTGGCGGCGGATTTGACGCCAATCCGGGGCGTGACGGCGAACCCCTGACCGGCAAGCGGGAGGTGGAACTCTACGTTCGCACCTACATGACACTGCTCCAGAGTTCTGGCGCGATTGCCGTCTCTTCGCTGGAGCCGGCGCACCTCACCTCCGGTTCGTCGCTGCATGCGGGGGCCGAGGAGACGGAATCGGATCTCAACGCCTTCCTCTATTCTGCCCAGCGCATCCCCGCCTGCATCGTCTTCGTGAAGCACATCATTCTCGGGCAGACGCACCGGGCGTTCGTGCTCGGCGGCTATGACGATGTTGCGGACTGGTCTCCGCAGTCGGCTCCCGGCCGCCGCCGTCGCTGGTACTGGGACGGCGGACAGAACCTCGCCGCCTACTTTGCTTCGACATCCGACCTGGACGATCTTATCCCCTCGCTGGTGGCCTATCAGTTCGAGTGGAACAAGATGAGCCGTCTGTTCGACCACGACGACGAGGCGCGCGCCTGGACCTTCGCGGCGGGGGATGGCGAGATCCCGACGACGGAGCAGGTGACGCAGATTCGCGAGGCACTGCTGCTGGACGAAGCCGATTGGGGACGGCTGGCCGGGGTCTGGGGTGATGCGTTCTGGACGAACCTTGCCCTTGTCGCGCGGGACCGCAAGCGGCTCGATCTCCGCATGCTCGGTGGAACGTATCTCGGATTCGGGCGTTCCACGCGGTCGTGGTGGCGGCATGCGTCGTCCGTTCTGGCCGAGCGAAACCTGCTCGATCGCCCGGTGTATTTCGTCTCGTCGAATACGCACAGCATCGTGAATACCCTGTCCGGCGTCGCGAACCGGCGGCAACGGGAACTGATCGACTTCATCGAGGAGACGGAGCATCCGGAACTGTTGCCTGAAATGCGCAAGATGCAGCGCGAGCATGCGCGGGGATCGTGGGAGAACCTGCTCTATTTTGCCGCACGGCCGTATTTCCATGGAACGGGCAAGGACGCGATCCGCGCCGAACGCGCGGAGGAGGAGCGGGCGCTTGGGATCTCCCATATCGAGCCGGGTGGCGCGGTGGATGTCGGCATCCAGATCATCGAGCTGAGCAAGCTGAAGCCGGAGTGGTTCGATTCGCGCCTGCAGGGGTTCGATCCGACCGAATCCGATGCGATCGTCATCAACATCAACTATCCGCTCGGCATGGCTGCGTATCACATCATGTCGCAGGTGGGCGTTGCGACGGACACGCTGAAGGGCATCTACATCCTGGGCAAGGCCGCGACACTGAATGGGCGGATTGGCGACATCATGATGTCGAATGTTGTCTACGACGAGCATTCCGGGAATACCTACTGGTTCGACAATACGTTCGGGTATGAGGATGTGGCGCCGTTCCTGGAATTCGGAGCGGCACTGGACAACCAACGGGCCGTGACGGTGCGCGGTACCTTCCTCCAGAATCAGGGCTATCTCGACTTCTACTACCGCGAGAACTACACCGTGGTGGAGATGGAGGCCGGACCGTATCTCAGCGCGATCTACGAGGATGTCTTTCTCGAACGGCATCCCTCGAACCAGGCGATCAACCTTGCGCCGCTTGCCCAGCATCTCGACCTTGGCATCATCCACTACGCCTCGGACACGCCGTATACGCGGGCGCATACGCTGGGAGCGCGGGGGATGTCGTTCTACGGCATGGACTCGACCTACGCCTCCACGATCGCGATCATGCGACGCATCTTCCAGCTGGAGGCCGAGCGATTGGGGACGGAGCAGCCGGTGGTTCCGGCAGACAGGAAGGTGGCGTGATGCGTGGTCCGGAGGTGGGTGCGGTGAGGATCCGCGACCTGATGCGTGCGGACGAAGCTGCGTGGAGGCATCTGTGGGCCGGCTATCTCAGTTTCTACGAGGCGACGCTTTCCCAGGAGACGACCGATCTTACCTGGGAGCGCGTTGCGGGCGACGATCCGGCCTTCGGCGGTCTCGTCGCGGAGGATACGGATGGCGCAATCGTCGGCATCGCGAATTACATCCTCCATCCCAGCACCTGGGGGACAATGCCGTTCTGCCTGTTGAACGATCTCTATGTTTCGCCGGCGGCGCGGGGGAAGGGCGCTGGGCGCGCCTTGATCGATGCACTCATCGCGCGTGGCCGGGAATCGGGCTGGGCGCGTGTCTACTGGGTGACGAAGGAGAACAACGCCACTGCCCGCATCCTCTACGACTCGTACGGTCCGGCGGACGGATTCGTTCGTTACACCGTGAAGCTGTAGTCGAGAAAAGAGACGAGAGGAAAGAGAAACGAGGGTGTGGTGGGCAACATGCTTCTGCGGCCTTCATCCCGCTGTGTTTCTCCTGCTCGTTGCTGGTTGGGAGCCTGTGGGAATGATGCACGAAGATCTGAACGATTGGAGCGGACGCCCGTTTCCACCGCGTACGCCGATGACCGGCGTGCGGGTGCGTCTGGAATCGGTCGCCGTGGAGACCCACGGCGATACGCTCTGGGATGCGGCGTCGGCTGGTGACGACCCGAATCTCTGGACGTGGTTGCCGTACGGTCCTTTCGCCGACAAGAACGCCTTTCTTGCCTGGCTTGCCGAGCGGGAAGCGTCTGTGGATCCAATGTTCTTCGCGATCGTTGACCTGGCGACCGGACGTGCGGAGGGGATGTGCTCGTTCATGCGGGTCGATGCGGCGAACGGGGTGATGGAGATGGGACACATCTGGTTCGCTCCCGCCATCCAGCGCTCCATCATCGCCACGGAGGCGATCTTCCTGCTCATGCAGCGGACCTTCGACGAGCTCGGGTACCGGCGGTTGGAGTGGAAGTGCGACAACGTGAACCTCCGCTCGAAGCGGGCGGCGGTGCGGTTCGGGTTCACGTCGGAGGGCATTTTTCGCAAGCACTTGATCGTGAAGGGGCGCAACCGCGACACCGCGTGGTTCGCCTTGCTCGATGACGAGTGGCTGGCGAACCGCGCCGTCTTCACGGCATGGCTCGCCCCGGAGAATTTCGCCGAGGATGGTTCGCAGCGCCGGTCGATGGGCGAGATTCGCGCCGCGCTCGCCGGGGAATAGCTGTCCGGCGAGCGCGGCGCCTACGGAATTGGTGCTCGCGTATTGAGTCGGGCAGTGCCTGCGCATGACGTCACCCGAGGCGATTCGCGAGCAGGGCGACGGTCGTCAGGCCGATGACCGCGAGGGCACCGAGGAAGATGAGGCGATCCAGCCAGCCGTCGTGGCGGCTGCGCAGTGGCTTCGGCAGCAGCCAGACCTTCCATTGCGAGAATGGCAGCAAGGGGCGGATGCCACCCTTCGTGCAGGCGTCGCTTGCGAGATGGCTCACGATCCCCGCTAGGAAGCAGATGCTCCACAGTCGCGCGGTCGTGTCTGACGGGACGAGCGTCACCGACTCCGTTGCGAATATGGACGATCCCAGGAGGTGGAGGACGAGGTAGAGGAGCGCCGTCACGCCCAGTGCGACCGGCAGTCCGTGGGATGCGCCGCGATGCTGGAGGCGTAGCGGCCGTCGCAGGTCGCTGCGGAGGTCGAACCAGTCCGGGAAGCCGCCTCCGGCCACGCCGAACCAGCAGCAGCCGATTCCAACGGCGATCGACGGAGACGCCGAAGCGACGATGGGCAAGGCCACCGCCGCTCCAAGCGTCAGGTGCGTGACGCGTCTCATTCGGCTATATCCGATCCGAGCCACGGAATTGCCGGAGCCGGTCGTTTGCAGGGGCCAACCTCGTGTCGGCCCACTACTGCGGCCACTGTTGCTCCATGGGTCAGATGCGTGATGCGTCGCATATCGCGTCGGACGCGATGCTGCTACGAGTTGTAGTCGCGGCGCGGACCCCGATCATACCCACCACTGTGGTATCCACCGGCACCGCCGCGGTCATCGCGACGCGGGCCACGATCGTACCCACCACCACGATAGCCGCCGGACGTCGCACCGCCGCGGTCATCGCGACGCGGGCCACGATCGTACCCACCACCACGATAGCCGCCGGACGTCGCACCGCCGCGATAGCCGCTGCCACCGCTTCGGTACCCGCCTTCGCGGCGCGGACCTCGGTCGAAGTTGCCAGCTGGGCGCGGACCGCGGCTGCCGGGATCGGAGGCGATCTCGACGTTGACCGGGCGGCCCTTGATCGAGGACGAGTTCAGGACCTCGATCACGCGCTCGGCGGTATCGGCGGGGACATCGACGAACGTGTAGGTGTCGTGGATGTCGATCGCGCCAATTGCACGGCCCGGCACGCCGACTTCGTTGGCAATGGCGCCGACGATGTCCTGCGGGCGGACGCGGAGGGTGCGGCCGATGTTGATGAAGAGCCGGGTCATGCCCTCGGCAGCGCCCTGGACCGGGCGGCGATCCGGCCGTTCGCCAGTGGACCGCTCGCGCGTTTCGTAGGTGGCGAAGTCGTCGCTCGAAGAGAGCTCCGTCGTGCTGCGGCCTGTCTCCTCGGCGTAGAGCTTCAGGAGGGCAGCGGCCACGTTCTGCGGGTCGAACTGCTCGAAGAGCTGGGTCACCGTATCGGTGTAGCCCTCATAGTCCGACTCGTTCTCGACTTCCTTGCTCACGAGGTTCTTGAGGACCTCGCGACGGCGCTTGTTGACATCGGCGGCCGTTGGCAGGCGGCGCGGCTCGACCGTCGCCTTGGTGATGCGCTCTAGCTGGCGAATCCAGCGGAAATCGCGCGGCCCGACAAGGCTGATGGCCTCGCCCGACTTGCCGGCGCGGCCGGTGCGGCCGATCCGGTGGACGTAGGTCTCCGGACTTTCCGGCAGGTCGTAGTTGATGACGTGGCTGACATCGGGGATGTCGAGGCCGCGGGCGGCCACATCCGTTGCGATGAGGATGTCGGCCTGGCCAGCGCGGAACCGCTTCATCACCCGGTCGCGCTGGGATTGTGAGAGATCGCCGTGGAGGGTCTCCACCGCGAAGCCCCGCTGCATGAGGCCCTCGCCCAGCTCATCGACGCCGTGCTTGGTGCGGCAGAAGATGATCGCCGAGCTCGGGGTCTCCGCCTCGAGGATGCGGGCGAGCGCGTCCAGCTTGCGGCCGCGCGGGATCTCGTAGGACGTCTGGCGGATCTCGGCGACGGTCATCTGCTTGCCGCGGACGGAGATGCGCTGGGCGTCATGCATGTAGTTGTTGGCCAACTCGGCGATGCGCGGCGGCATCGTGGCCGAGAAGAGGGCAGTCTGCCGCTCTTCCGGCACATGCTGGAGTACCCACTCGATGTCGTCCACGAAGCCCATGTCGAGCATCTCATCGGCCTCGTCGAGGACGAAGAACTTCAGGTGCTCGAGGCTGAGCGTGCCGCGGCGCATGTGGTCCATGACGCGGCCCGGCGTGCCGACCACGATCTGGACGCCGCGCTGCAGGCCGCGGATCTGGCGCTCGTACGGCTGGCCACCATAGATGGCGAGCGTCTCGACGCGCTTGTGCTTGCCGTAGCCTTCCAGCGCCTCGGAGACCTGGATCGCGAGTTCACGCGTCGGGCAGAGCACGAGGGCCTGCACGCCGCGCGCCTTGCGGTCGATGGTCTCGATGATGGGCAGGCCGAAGGCGGCCGTCTTGCCGGAGCCGGTCTGCGCCTGGGCGATGACATCGCCACCCGCGAGCAGGACCGGGATGGTGCGCTCCTGGATCGGCGAGGGCTTGGTGTAACCGACGGCCTCGACGCTTTCCAGCAGGGCACCGTTGAGGCCGAGGTCGGCGAAGGTGATGCCGGTGGACTCATCGGCATCGGTGGATTCCGGTGTGACGGCTGGGTCGATTGTCGCGGTAGTGATGGACGTGGGGTCGGTCATGGTCTCCTCGACGGTGCCTGGGCGCTCGAGAAGCGCCGCTCCGCCACCCGGAAGGTCCGAGGAGAGGAACGGTCCGAAGGAACGTCCAGGCTGGGTAAGGGAACGAAGGAACGAAGGCATATGAAACGGTCTCCCGAAATCGGATCGTGCCGGAATGGACACGCGCAAGCAATCCCGCATCCCCGGACTACGGACGGTCCGGTGCGTGGATCATTTCCTGTGCTGTGTGGTGTCGGAATTCCGTGCTCGACCGAGCCGGGAAAGACATGAAAGCTGGCGCACAACGCGCGTTCGACAGCCACACTGCTCGTCACACGAATCCCGTGCGATTCAAGAGCCTCGGTGGTCTACCAGACGCGCAACCACGCTCGAGCTCTTTGCGGTCCGCTCGCCGCAACCCATTCTCACCTGCGGTCCAGTAACGTGGACAGACTTGCTCGCGGTGGAACGGCCCACCGGTTCATGCAGCCGTAACGGCTGGAGTGGCGATCATCGCCGGAAGTCTGTGCTTGGACTGGGGATGGCCGACATTTCGTGAGCCGCCCGACGTGGTGAATCGGGGAGGCGAAAGCGGTCGACGATTGACATCCAGGAGGAATACGTCAGGGGGATTCCCTCGTGACGCTTTTCACTATACCAGATGAAGCAGGGTTCGGGAAGGTGCCCTGCCTGAACGAATCGTGAAATCTCGCCAAGGTCCTGTCCGGGAATGGCCGCGTCCGCAACCGGGGTTACTCGGTACAGCGATGCCCCGGACGCGACACTGCTGTGCGAACGTCAACGCCCGGAGCCGCCGTTGTAGGAGAAGGTGTCATCCAGCCAGTCGAAGAAGCGTTGGGCGCGCAGACCGTTTGCCTTCGGCTCGCAGTGGAGGTCGGCGCCCTCTGCTGCCGTGAAATGCACCAGCGTCTTGTCCGAGGTCAGCGCGTCGTAGAACGCTTGCTGCTGATCGTGGTAGAAGGTTTCGCCCTCGGGATTGGAAACGATGACGGGGCAGGCGATCTGGGCGACGGTCGCATCGTCCAGGACGTAGGCGCGGGCCTTCAGCAGTCCTTCTGCGAAGGAGTCGGTGCCGAAGGGCAGTAACCGGAAGCGGATGGTGAACTTCAAGTCCGGGTCCTCGACCTCACCTTGTGCGACGCCCCGGTCGAAATCCCGCTTGACCTCCTCCAGCTCCTCGCCTTGCGCGGAAAAGAGTTCCTTCAAGGCATCCGGCGGGATTTGTTCCGTCCAGGCCGCGAGCACGCTCATCACGCCGGGATCGACGATGGCGGCGGCGATCCGGTGCTCGAAGGCGAGGGCGCGTGGCACCCAGTAGCCTCCCTGGCTGACGCCGAAGATCGCGATCCGGTCGGCATCGACATCGCTCCGCGTCAGCAGATAGTTGACTACCGGTGTAATGACCTTCTCCCAGTCCGGCCGGAAATAGAGATGCTGGCGAAAGAGCGCGGCGTTCTGGCCGGGACCGTCGAAGGCGAGCGCATTGTAGCCGCGTCGCAACGCCGCGCCGATGCCTTCGGCCCACATATCGGTCATGGAACCATCGGACCCGTTGTTGAAGATCACCCAGGGCCGCTTGTCGCCGGTATTGTCAACCCGGAAGGCATAGCCAGGGAGCGTCGTGTCCTCGTAGGGGATCGTCACCTGCTCGGCGGGGACGTCGAGTCGGGAGACGAAGTTGTCCCACGCGTTGCGATGCAGCTCGAAAAGGGCAGGTCCCTGCGCTGGATCATTGGTCCCCTCGGCGACGAAGCAGGCCTGGGCATAGTAGTTCGAGGCGCGGAGATACGCCTCCCGCGCGCTGGCCGCATGCCCACCCTTCGCGCTTGTGTCCGCAATGGCAGCCACACGGTCGCCGATGGCCTTCCAGGCATTCAGCCACCCTTGGTAGTCGCCGTCCTCGATCTGGCTCGTGGTCGCAAAGACCTCGCCGATATCGGCTGCGCGTTCGTAGACCGAACCGAGCACGATCAACGATTGGAACTGGAAGGTGTCGTTTGTGAAGAGGTGCGGAACGGATGCCGTGACAGGATCGGTCGTGTTCGCTGCAGGTGAGGCGGCCGGAGAAGCCGCGGGCGTTCCCTGGGCGGCGGTGCGTCCGCCCAGGCCAACGGCGCCGCCGAG
>JASGDN010000085.1:0-3616 GCA_049841275.1 Thermomicrobiales bacterium | reverse complement strand
TGTGGCTGCGGTCCGGCAGCCTCATTGCGAACACGTCGCCCGCCTGGGGCTTCTTGCGCGAGGGCTCGATCACCTGCAAGTTCGTCGGTGGGTAGGACATCAGAATCCTTTCTGCCTCAGCCACGCCTCGCCCCAACTCACCGCGTCGTCGTAGTACGAGTGCGTTGGAGAGATGCTGTTGATCTTGTTTTCGAAGCCAGGGTTCCTCGCGATCAGCGCTTGCTCGATGGACCGGGCCTGACCTCTAGTCACCGGTTGGTTGGTCACTCGAACAAGCTGGTCGAACCGCTCACCGTGTTGAGCACCCCGCCGGGCCAGGTTGTTCGTGATGCCCGTGTAGACGTTCTTGCCGCCGCGCGTACCGAAGTACACGTACGTGTCAGCCGCGCCCCCGGATAGTGCCTTAGGCAGGGCGGGTAGTGCCTTTGTGGCGCCCACGGACCGCCAAGACGGAGAAGGATCCCCGTCAGCGAGCACAGCGTGACGACGCGTCGTAGGCGTAGCAAGCGCGACCCGCACAGGGCCAGCAGGATAGGCGTAGGTGGTGGTCGAAGGAGATGCCGAGGCCTCTGAGCGTGTCGAAGCGCCGTGCGCCCGACTGCCGACGGCGTCAATGGTGGTGACAGTACGACCCAGCGCGGGTGGGCCTCGCTCCGTTGCGGTGTCGCTGCCGGGCGGATCGTAGGCAGGGGCGTCGTGGGCAAAGGCGACCTGCGGTGCTGCGGGTGCCGCAGTCACCGGACCAGCTTGGAGCCAGCCGATCAAGGCCAAGACGACGGCGATCGTCATGCGCAGCAAGGCATGCACCATATTCGTCACTCCTTACCTTCACCCAGGTAGGAGCGGGCGAAACGTAGCCGCCTAGCGTGGACCGAAGGAAGCCGCCCTTCCCAGGGGTCCAGCGCCCGCACGACGCTGTCGTAGTCCTTCCTTGCCCAGGCCTCGTTCGAGGACTCGATCGCCGGTGCTTGCTGGACCTTTAGCGTGTACTCACCAGCCCGACCGGCGCGATCCGTGACGGCGTCTTCGAAGCGTTGCTGGAGGCTCTCTGCGGGTTCCAAGACGTAGAGACGCATGGCAGCTCCGATCCTGGCCAGTAACCGTCCCGCGACATCGGGATTGTCAGCCATCACGGTCGTGAATGGCTGCCAGACCGACTCAGGACAGTTCGACACGCGCAGTAGATCCGTCACCGACAGGGGAGGCCGGGGTTCCCCGGATCGCGTGAAACCGAGGTCCCACTCAGAGGTTTCAGGGCTGAACCAGAGCCCGATCTCCAAGTCATCTCGCGCGGCCGCTGCGAAAAAAGGCACGGCGGCCTCCGGAGGGGCCGCACCGAGTGCATCCATCAGGTGACGGCCAAGCCGGTCAAAGTCGACGATCGAGATCATGGCACCCACGCGCCAAGCTCAGAGTCGAATGTCCAACCGCGGTTGATCAGCACGTTGCGTTCCATGCTGAGGAACCCGCCGGTCGGGATCAACTCTCCGGCCTCATCGACATAGGAGTCGAAGATCGGCTTGCCGTTCCGCATCTCCTGCCTCAGCAGGCTGGAATTACCCTTCCATGTGTCCTTGACGTTCCCCTTCCACTCGTTTCGTAGGAAGTAGTCACCGTCACGCCAGCCCGAGTCCCGAAGCGCCTGCGGCGACTTGTGCTTGAAGAGATTCAGCCCACCTTGAACCTCTGGACCCGTCTTTGCGGCAACACCGGTAGCCACCACGAATCCGGGCTGATTCTGGGTTGCATCCCGACCCTGACCAGCGGAAACGCGCTCGGGGGGCTCGACGAGAACCTCACCGCCAACGTTGATGGCCCCGACGCGAGTTTCAGCGGCACCAGCCGCCGGCGCGGATGCGGTTGCGAAGCCGAGGATCGCCGCAAGCGCGGCGATCAAGGCGGCTAGGAAAGGAACCATCCAGCGCGGTGCGTGATGCTGCTGGCTGGCCGTGGTCATGGGCTCATTCTCCCAGCCGCTGCTGGCCCCGCAGGGAGCGACACCGACGGCCCACCAGTTCCCCCTACGTTTCTTCAACGGCGGGCGGTCACACGTCTGGCAGATCGCGGAACACCGTTTCCGGGCACCGGTGTCGGCGTGTCTGACGCCGGTAGCATGCGTGCCGCTCGCTCGCGCCGCTCGCTCGCGCTCGCTCGCGCTCACTCGGGCGTGGCGACGGTTTCGACGGCGCCGGGACTGAGTGGTCCTTGATCTGCCAGACGTGTGTCAGCTCAGCCGGGTCAGTCGGCTGGGGCGGCCCAGGTGAGGTTCTGCTGGGCTTGGTCGACCCGGGAGGCCAACTCGTGGGCCGCGCCGGCGGACGCGGCGAGCCAGTGGCCGGTGATCGCCGCGATAGCGACGGGGTCGCCTTCGTGGTCGCCGGCGACGATGTGGACCTGGTGGTGGTCGGTCAGGTCGTCGAGGATGTCCTCGACCTGGCGGAGCAACTGAGGTAGTCGGCTGGTCAGGAGTGCGAGTTCGGCGAGGAGGTCGTAGAGGTCCGTCACGTCGATGACACCCTCGGTGGCTAGGCCGGGGCGGATGGTGTGGTTGAGGAACCGGATCGCGTCGGCCGCACTCCGGGCGGCTTCCAGCGGCTTCTCTTGCCCGGTCACGACCCGGCTCCTGTCGATCCGGCGGGTGGGCGGTTCTCTTCTTCGATTTCGGAGTCGATAGAGCCTGTTGCGCGAAGGCGCGGACGTTGCTGGGGCCGGCTTCATGGCCGCGATGAGCCGTTCCAGGTCGCTGTGGGAGTGGGGCCGCGGCGGGCGTCGATGGCGGTCGATCCGGGGGCGTGCGTGGCGTGTGGGTCCTTGAGGGCCGCGTGAGAGCGGCGGGGGGTCCTCTCCGGGGGGTCTCAGGCGGTGGCCGGGGCGGTGATCGGGGCGGTGATCGGGCTGAAGGACACGGCCGTGGGTTCGTTGAGGGCGCGGCGGTAGAGCTTGAGGAGGTTGTGGGTGCCGCAGATCAGTTTCCACTCCGCATCCGCAGCGCTCTTGCCGCGCCGGGAGAAGCCCCGTATCCCGCGGGCTTGCTTGATCTGCCCGAAGACCGGTTCGATGATCGCCTGACGCCGCCGGTACAAGGCGTTGCCCTTCTTGTTGGTCACCTTGCGGTCCATCCGGTCGACCAGCGTTGCGTCCTTCTTCAGTGGCCCCCGCCGCCCGGTCCTGCGGGTGGGGTTCTTCTTCATGTTCCGGGTCGCGACATAGCAGTCGGGGTCACCCTCGTCGAGGGCGGCGAAGTTCGCTTCCGAGGCGTAGCCGGCATCGGCCAGCAGTTTCTCCGGGCTCTCATCGATCCCGGCCTCGGCCAGCGATGTGCCGGTGGCCTCGATCATCGGGTGGAGTTGGCCGAGGTCGTTGTGCTCATCGGTGACCTCGGCGGCCACGATGATCTGCTCGGCGTTGGCCACCGCCTGAGCGTTGTAGCCCTGCACGAACCCGTTCTTGGTCGACATCACACCGGACTCGGGGTCGGTGGTGTTGACCTTGCGCTGCTTGGCTCCGGTCTTGTCCTGGGGCGCCTTGGGTTTGCGGCCACGCAGCTTCGACCCACGCCGCTCCTCCTCTGCAGCACGCCGCGCGAGATGCTCGGCGTGCGCGGCCTGCTCGGCGG
>JASGDN010000084.1:0-9015 GCA_049841275.1 Thermomicrobiales bacterium | reverse complement strand
GTTGAACCGGTATCGGCGGCTGACCATTCGGTACGAACGTCGCGTCGACATCCATCAGGCCTTCACCACGCTCGGTTGCTGCCTCATCTGCTTCAACGCCATCACCCGGTTGTGTTAGGCACTCTTATTCCAATGTTCCTTCAGTGTGGCCGCCAGCTCTCCATAACCGTATACGACATCGTGCGATTGCGGGATCCCTGCTAGCAGGTATTCATGCGTCATGGCATGTCTTGATGGGGGAAACGTGGTGAACGACGGGCAGGCAATTCGCGCGATGGTCGAGACCTGGGCGCCTGCATGACCGGTGACCTCGATACCGTGCTCGACCTGATGACCGATGACGTGCTCTTCACCGTTGCCGGCCGCGAGCCGTTCGGCAAGGAGGCGTTTGCTGCCGCATCGCGCGGGCTGGAGGAAATGCGGATCGACGGCACGAACGAGATCGTCGAATTGCAGGTGCTTGGGGACTGGGCGCTCATCCGCAACCGGATCGCGATGACTGCCACGCCCTCTGATGGCGATCCGGTGAAGCGATCTGGCTACACGCTGACCTTGCTGCAGAAGGGTGGGGATGGCCGTTGGCGTCTCGCCCGCGACGCGAATCACGTGACGACCGAGGGGTGAGGGCTTCTCTTCCGCATTACGTATATGCCTACGTGTGCGTTGGTCCATTCCTGCGGATATGATTGTCCGTAATTGTGTAATGAATGGGGCTGGCGATGAGGCTGCGGTTCCAGCTCGTTCGCCCGCTGAATGAATCCATGCAGTCCTCGTGTCAGTTGCGCCGGAGTTGTTGACGGAAACAGAACCAGGCGTCGGTCACCCATTCGGCGTGCAGGAACTCCGTGACTGCCTGAATCTGGTTGATCCGGTCCCAGATGGAATTGTCGAAGATCGCGTCCCAGCCGTCGCTGATCTCGATCAGTCGTTCTGGAGGCAGGTCCTGCCATTCGGCGTTGTCCTTCCGGCCCTTTGGGTTCGGGAAGAACGTATCGTCGCTCAGCTGCTTTACCCAGCGACAGTCGAGACACTGGAATTTTCTGCAATCGGGGCAGATGTTCGGGCTCGGTGGATCGCAATTCAGGACCATGTGCCAATACTGAAAGTCGCTCAGAAGTGCTGCTTCTTGCGGGATCGTGACCCAAAGCACGACGAATGCCGGTCGGTTCTTGTTGATGGCCCTAGCCTGATAATCCCGTGCCAGCCCCTCGCTTTCGCGCATTGCCCAGAACCAGAAGGGGTAGCGCCCGGTGTATCCCGGCAACCGTTTCGTCATCCGCCAGCGGAGCCAGTCGTATGCGTGCCGGAAATACTCATCGTCGGCGTGGCGCGGGTAGGCTCCCAGCCAACCATGTACTTTTAGGAAGCGCCAGGCCGCCAGGTCGATGATGGCGATGCCGCGCAGGGTATCGCCGTGCGGTGTGTAGGGGAATCGCTCGGGCAGTGCCTTACGCAGGCGAATGCGTTTCAGCTTCGGCAGGCGATGCGGTAGGTCCTCAGGGTCAGTGTCGTACGCACTGCTGAGGACGGCGTAGGCGTCGGGATCGACCGCCCGCAGCCATGCGAGATCGAATTCGCCGGAAGGCGCACCGTGCTCCGGATCATGGGTTATGCTCAATTCCATTCCTTCTATCCCGAGCGGCAAGAATACGGTGAGCATCCCCCGTTTGTCCACCGTGATGACGCAACGCCAGGAACGGGGAAGCCCGATCGGCAGGACGGAACCCCCGACCGGGCTTCATTGAGATCGAGCCGGAGTGCGTGAGCACACCAGCATCCACAACCGCTACGCCAAGTGCTTGCTCGGACCGGGCGCGGGCTGCACGTCAATGAGCTGCTGCCCGCCCATATACGGTTGCAGCACCGCTGGAATGTCCACGCGGCCATCTTCGCGCTGGTAGTTCTCCAGGATCGCGATCATCGTGCGGGGCAAGGCCAATGCCGAGCCGTTCAGCGTGTAAAGGAACTGCGTCTTGCCCGTCTCCTCCGAGCGGAATCGGAGATTCGCCCGCCGGGCCTGGTAGTCGCGGAAGAGCGAGCACGACGAGATCTCCAGCCACTCGCCCGAGCCTGGCGCCCACGTCTCGATGTCGTAGGTATGAGCCGATGAGAAGGTCATGTCGCCGGTCGAGAGGTTGAGCAGGCGATAGGGCAGCTCCAGTTGGTCGACGATGTAGAAGGCCTCGTCCATCAGCCGTGTCAGTTCTTCCTCCCCCTTGTCTGGGTGGACGAATTTCACCAGCTCCACCTTGTCGAACTGGAGCACGCGCTTGATGCCGCGCACGTCGCGCCCGCCCGAAATCTGCTCGCGGCGGAAGCATGGCGTGGCGGCGGTGTGGTAGATCGGCAGCTCCTTCTCGTCGAGGATCTCGTCACGGTACATGTTCGTGATCGGCACCTCGGCGGTCGGGATCAGCCACTTGTCGTCCTGGTGATCGTGATAGAGCGTGTCGGCGAACTTCGGCAGGCTGCCGGTGCCGACCAGCATCTCGCCGAGCACCATGTAGGGTGGCGCGACCTCGTGGTAACCGTGACGCCGTGTGTGGATGTCGAGCATCCAGGCGACGATCGCGCGCTGGAGGCGGGCGCCATCTCCACGCAACATGTAGCCGCGCGCGCCGGCGACCTTGATCCCGCGCTCGAAGTCGATGATCCCGAGGTGCTCGGCGATCTCCCAGTGCGGTTTCGGCGCGAACGGGAACTCGCGCTTTATGCCGCGCTCCCATTCGACCACGTTCGCGGTCTCGTCCTTGCCGACCGGCACATCATCGTCGGGGATGTTCGGGATGCCGAGGAGCAGGTCGCGCAGGGCCTCGTCAGTGGTGCGGACGCGTTCATCGAGGGTGGCGATGTCGTCGCCGATCCCCTTCATGTCCGCGATGAGGCGGTTGCGCTCGTCGGCGTCTTTCGTGCGGCCAACGAGCTTGCTACCCTCGTTCCGTCTCGCTTTCAGGGCCTCGACCTCGCCGAGGAGGGTGCGGCGCTGTTCGTCCAGGCCCAGGATCTCATCGATCGGGGCATCGACGTTCTTCTTTGCCAGCTTGATGCGAACGTCTTCCGGGTTCTCGCGGATGAGGCGGATATCCAGCACGGTGGGGATGTCCTTTCAGGTCGTTCATGTCACAGCAGAAAAGGCGGTCATGCATATGCATGCCGCGAAGGCTTGGGAAAGTATGCCCCACGCAAGGGGAATGCGAGCGATAGCGGGCCGGCGAACGGCCCGCCCGGATGATGGAATCCTCTCGCCCCGCCTTACGCGGGGCGGCTAGAGCTGGCGGACCCGGCTGCGGGAACGCCGACGGGGGTGAACCCGGGCAGGAACTTCTGCCATTCGTCGTGGATCGAGGCGTCCACGCGTCGCTCGATGGTGTAGTACATGCCAGCTCGAGGTTCGTGCGGCTGCTTGTTCAGCATCATGCGCGCTTCGGCCACGCTCTTGCCGCCCTTGCGGTGGTTACAGGCGCGGCAGGCCGATACCACGTTGTCCCAGGAATGAAGACCCCCGCGTGAGCGGGGAATGACGTGGTCTATGGTGAGCTCGTGGCTCTGGCGCCCGCAGTACTGGCAGGTATAGCCGTCGCGGATGAACACCTCCCGCCGCGTGAGTTTCACACGGGGGCGGGGCCGCCGGATCATGTAGCGGAGGCGAATGACCGAGGGGGCATCGAAGACGGTGGTGCTGCTGGCGATTCCGTGCGAGCCAGCTTCGAGGATTTCCGCTTTCCCGTCGATCACCATCACGAGGGCGCGACGGAGATTGCAGACATTCAGCGGTTCGTAGTTCTGATTGAGCACGAGTACGGCGTTCTTCACCCTGCCAACGTCCTTCATGGTCAGGGTTGCTGCGGTTGCCTTCGCACCAGGAACCGGGTGCAACCAGCGGAAAGCCTCGTTATGGATACTAGCATCCGAACCCGCCTGATACAACAGAACGGACGTTGACATCCTGTTAAGCAATGGATCATGCGAAACGCCATCACTCCGAGAGGGCAATGCATTGCACCTGGCATGAGCGCGCCGTCCCAGGGTGTGAGTCCTTATCGAGCCATCCAGCATGCCATCCTGAGTGCCTCGTCCAGCGTAACCTGGCATCCCGGATATCCGGATGCGCTTCGCGCGGGGGTTCTTCGCTCCGCTCAGGATGACATGGGTGGGGGCAATCGGCATAAGCAAGCGAATGCCACCTCAGGCTGGATGGTGTCCCGAGCGAAGCGAAGGAGGCATGCCGGGTTTGTCCAGTCGGGCCGCTCAGTCCGCCGCGAGCGCGAGTTCCGGCAGCAGTGGCCGCAGGAACTCGCCCGTGTGCGATTCCGGAGTTGCCGCGATGTCCTCCGGCGTGCCGACCGCGATGATCTCGCCGCCGCCGCTCCCGCCTTCGGGACCGAGGTCGATCAGCCAGTCCGCCGACTTGATGACATCGAGGTTGTGCTCGATCACCACGACCGTGTTGCCCCCATCCGCCAGGCGTTGCAGGATCGCCAACAGCTTCTCGATGTCTGCGAAGTGCAGGCCCGTCGTCGGCTCGTCGAGGATGTACATCGTGCGGCCCGTCGCGCGGCGGGAGAGTTCGCTCGCCAGCTTCACGCGCTGCGCCTCGCCGCCGGAGAGCTGCGTTGCCGGTTGCCCGAGCTTGACGTAGCCGAGCCCGACATCCTCCAGCGTCTGGAGCTTGTTCTTCAGCGCTGGCACATTCTCGAAGAACTCGAGCGCCTGCGTCACCGTCATGTCGAGCACATCGGCGATCGACTTGCCCTTGTACTGGATCTCCAGCGCTTCGCGGTTGTAACGCGCGCCGTGGCAGACCTCGCATGGTACGAAGACATCGGGCAGGAAGTTCATCTCGATCTGGATGATGCCCTCACCCTTGCAGGCCTCGCAGCGGCCACCCTTCACGTTGAACGAGAAACGACCCGCCTTGTATCCACGCACCTTCGATTCCGGCATCGAGGCGTAGAGTTCGCGGATCGGCGTGAAGAGTCCGGTGTACGTGGCTGGGTTCGAGCGGGGTGTGCGCCCGATCGGGCTCTGGTCGATATCGATCACCTTGTCGAGGTGCTTGATCCCCTCAATCGCGTCGTGCGCGCCCGGCTTGTCCTTCGCGCGGTGAAGCTCCTGGGCCAGCTTCTTGTACAGCGTGTCCGTGATCAGCGAACTCTTGCCGGACCCCGACACGCCGGTGATGCAGGTAAAGGTGCCGAGCGGGAAGCGCACGGTCACGTCGCGCAGGTTATTCTCCCGCGCTCCGCGCACCACGATCTCCTTGCCATTGCCGGGACGGCGAACGGTCGGGACCGGGATCTGCCGCCGTCCGCTGAGGAAGTCGCCGGTGATCGATCCCCGCGTGTTTGCGATATCGTCCATCGTTCCTTCGGCGACCACATACCCACCGTGGACGCCCGCGCCGGGGCCAATGTCCACGATCCAGTCGGCGGCTCGCATCGTGTCTTCGTCGTGCTCGACCACGATCAGTGTATTGCCGATGTCGCGCAGGCGTTCCAGGGTCTTGATCAACTTCGCGTTGTCGCGCTGGTGGAGTCCGATGCTCGGCTCATCCAGGATGTAGAGCACGCCCATGAGGCTGGACCCGATCTGGGTCGCCAGGCGGATGCGCTGCGCCTCGCCGCCGGAGAGCGTGTTCGCCGACCGCTCCAGGGTGAGGTAGTTGAGGCCGACATCGAGCAGGAACCCGAGCCGTTCGCGGATCTCCTTCAGGATCTGCCGTGCGATCAGGTATTCGCGCCCGGAGAGCAGCGCGCCCTCCTGCCCCGGCTCGATGCTGAGCCGGTGCGTCCAGTCGAGCGCGTCGTGGACCGGCATCTTGCTTACATCGACGATCGACTGGCCGTCGATGGTGACCGCGAGGATCTCCGGCTTCAGCCGCGCGCCATGGCAGACCGGGCAGGGACGGGTGGACATGAAGCGCTCGATGTCCTCCTTCACCCAGTCCGACTGCGTCTGCGCGTAGCGTCGTTTCAGGTTCGGGATCACCCCCTCGAAGACGACGCTGTACGAGCGCGTGCGGCCGTTCTTGGAGGCGTATTGCGCCGTCACCGGCTCGCCGTTGCTGCCGTAGAGCAGCACTCCCAGTGCTTCGGCGGAGAGTTCCTTCACCGGCGTGTGGATCGAGAAGTGGTACTTTTCGGCCACGGCCTCGATCAGCGCGGCATACCAGCTGGAGTTCTCCATGCCGCTTCGCATCCACGGCACGATCGCGCCCTGGGCGATGGTGAGGTTGCGGTTCGGCAGCACGAGCTCCGGGTCGAACTCCATCGTCGTGCCGAGGCCGGTGCATTCCGGACAGGCGCCGTGGGGCGAGTTGAAGGAGAAGTTGCGCGGTTCCAGTTCCCCGAAGGAGAGGCCGCAGTGGGGGCAGGCGAAGTGCTCGGAGAATTCCAGCTCCTCGCCGTCCACCACCTGCACAATGGCGCTGCCGCCTGCCATCCGCAGGGCGACTTCCATTGAGTCGATCAGGCGCACGCGGTCGGGATGCTGTTCTAGATCGCGATCCACCTCCTCGCCCTCTGGCTGTCGGATCACCAGGCGGTCGACGACGACATCGATGGAATGCTTCTTCGTCTTCGCGAGCTTGATCGGCTCGTCCAGTTCCTTGACGTCGCCATCGATCCGGACGCGGACGAAACCCTGCCGCCTCACCTCTTCGAGGGTGGCAACGTGCTCGCCCTTGCGATCGCGGATGATCGGTCCCATCACCATGATGCGGGAACCGTCCGGCAGCGCCAGGATCTGGTCGACCATCTGCTGCACGGATTGCTGGGAGATGGGCCGCCCGCAGTTCGGGCAGTGTGGGTGGCCGATCCTCGCCCAGAGCAGACGCATGTAGTCGAAGATCTCGGTCACGGTGCCGACGGTCGAACGCGGGTTGCGGCTGGTGCCTTTCTGGTCGATCGAGATGGCCGGGGAGAGGCCGTCGATATGGTCGATGTCCGGCTTCTCCATCTGTCCGAGGAACTGGCGTGCGTAGGCCGAGAGCGATTCGACATAACGACGCTGGCCCTCGGCGAAGATGGTGTCGAAGGCGAGCGATGACTTGCCGGAGCCGGAGAGGCCGGTCAGCACGACCAGCTTGTTGCGGGGGAGATCGACATCGATGTTCTTGAGGTTGTGTTCGCGTGCGCCGCGGACGCTGATGTAGGAGTTCTCAGGCGGCATGGACGGCTCCCCCAGGGCGCTGGCTGGCTCACTGGCTGAACATGCGGCGTCCGCACGATGCCTTGCTGCAGGCGGCTTCGTGCGGGCGGAGCGGGATGCGGAGGATGGCTCGTGGGCCGGCGCGTCGCCGGACGTGACGAACACACGAAATGCGACCCGAACAAACGATCGCATCAGGTCAGTGTACCATGTAGCATGCATGCACGTACACCCCCTGGTTCCCTATTGTCACATGGCTGCTGACCAGCTTCCGTCCGCATTTTCCGGTGCGGTAGCCTGGTGCGGGCATCGCCACGGGTCCCTGAGGAACCCGGAGGGGAGATGGATCGTTTTTCCATCAGTGAATTGGCCAGCGTGAGCGCGACTGACGCTTGCGATCAACCCACGCCGGTTCTGAAGGGTGCAGCCGTGTTCGCAGGTTCCGGGGGCCAGGATCGAGACGAACCCTCTGACCGTCAGCGTCGCGCCGACCTGGCGCTGGTGCTTGCGCGCCTTTCACCCGACGATCTGGAAGCCGAACGGATCAGAGCTGAGATCAATCGCATTGACGGCCGACTCGGCGCCAGCCGGGACCGCGAACGAGCGGCGATGGTTGCGAAATTGGAGACACATGCCGACATCTCGTTTTCTGGCGTCCTCTTTGCCGAGATTCCGGAGCATCTCGCGATGCTCGAACGGTTGCGTGCACGGGCATCGCAGACGCTGGAGAGGCAGATGCCGGGGGGCAATGCGCATCGCCGGACGCAGAGTGAGATCGACCGGCTTGATATGGAGATCGCTTCCTTCCGCGCAATGGTGAACGACCACGACCTCTACCGTGAAGTGGAGGCGCGACTGCATGAAGGTCGAGCTCGGTCCTGGCGTGCGAAGTCCGGCAGGACCATCTACCTCGGACTCGGATGTTTCGTTCTGGGCGGGCTCATGCTTCTGCCGGCCGTCCTTGTCGCGGGAACGGGGGAGTTTGCCGACGGCTTCGGCCAGGTCACCTTTGGCCTGCTTGTCGTTGGCGCGATCCTGCTCATAGCCGGCGTGGTCAATACGGTGCGGGATTGAGCCTCCGTCCCTGCTCAGCGTCGCGATCGGCTCGTTCACGGAAGTCCGCCCCGCTTCCTATCGGTGTTGGGCAACCGTTCGCCTTGCCGAATCCGCTCGCATCTCGCATACTTCACGTAATCCTGTGATTGGGAGGAGTAGGTGCGGATGTCGCCCGAAGAGAGCCAGGGTCAGCGGCTGAGAGCCCCGGCGGACCGAACCGCACCGAACGTCGCCCGTGAGGAGCCTCGCTGAAGGGATGTCATTTGGCATTGCTGCGTAGGTGGGGACGGGTCCGCCCGATAGCGCGAGCATGAGTGCGGCATCCGGAAATGGATGCCGAAGACAGGTGGTACCGCGGGTGTTCCCCGTCCTGGCAAGAGTCCAGGGCGTTTTTTGTTGCGCGAAACCGGGATGCCCGCGACCGGGCCTGGGTAAGGAAGACTTCATGGCGACCGAGATTATGAGCACGACAGCGACCCCGGTCTGGTCCTCCGGCGACGAATTGGCGAAGGCCTACGATCCCGCCGCCATCGAGCGCGGCGTCTACGACTGGTGGGATGGCCAGGGCCTCTTCGCGCCGATCAGCGAGGAGCAGGCAGACGGCAAGCCGCCCTTCGTCATCATCATGCCGCCGCCCAACGTGACTGGCATCCTCCATGTCGGGCATGCACTGTTCGTGGCGTTGGAAGACATTATGACCCGCTGGCATCGCATGATGGGGGAACCAACCCTGTGGGTGCCGGGCGCCGACCACGCCGGGATCGCCGGGCAGTGGGTGGTGGAGAAGGAAATCGCCAAGGAAGGACTCAC
>JASGDN010000083.1:0-24960 GCA_049841275.1 Thermomicrobiales bacterium | reverse complement strand
CGGCAGGCCACGGTGCCGCGCCCATGCTGGCAGGCGAAGCCTCCGCCCACGGCTCCCGCCGCATCATGCGATTGCCCTGTGTCTCGCACCTGGACGATTGCGTTCCAGGACGATGTTCTGCCAGCGGGCGCGGTCGTAGGTACCGGCCCATGCACCAGTTGCCCTAGTTCACGATTGCGCTGTAGAGGAAGAGGATCAGGATCGCGATGATGATGAGCACGACGCTTCCCGCGATACATCCGAGCGCGATGGATGTTCCCGTCCCGATGGTCGATTCGGACTCGGGATCGCTCGTGGCAGGAGGGGCCGGTTCGGACGCGAGCGGATCGTATGTGGCCTCAGGGTCCGGCGCCAGCGGATCGTAGACGAACGGCTTCTCGGGATCGGTGGATGTCCCAGGCACGTCAGCCTCCTGAATGGGTGCGGCTGGCGAGACGGTACTGGGTTCGATTCCGGAATCGGGCTTCTCCGATGCTGACACCACTTGTCCTCTACTCAGTACGAACGACACGCCACGGTCCCCGACCGATGCGCGCTGGCATGGTCTCGACAAGGATACCCGTTCCGCCGCGATCGGACCGCAGGCAGGACGATCGCGCTCGAAGGCATATCGCGTCCATACCGTACTGAAGTGGAATGAAGGTTCGGCGGCGCCCGGTGGAATCAAACCACGGATATGAGCACTGGAAACGGCAAAACGATCCCACGCGGCCAATGGATGCATCGGCCGCGCGGGATCACCGCTTCTTCAGGATCAGCGAGCGGGAACGGCCTGCGCTGCCCCGGTCGCCACCTCGTCGAGCGTCAGGCTCGCATCGTTCCGCGGTACCTCGGCATACAGGACGCACGCCACCTCCTGCTCCCCCACAAGATAGCGCGGTGGACGCCGCGACCAGCATTCGTCCCGCGCGTAGGGGCAGCGCTCGGCAAAGAGACAGCGATTGCGCGATCGCTGGAGGTGTTCGCCGATATCGTCGAGCTCGCTGGCCGGAATCGCCGTGTTGCCCCACCGCCGGTCGGGATCCGGCGACGGGATCGATTCGAGCAGCAACTTCGTGTACGGATGCTTCGGATTGTCCATCACGGAGACGGACGGACCGAGTTCGACGGCGCGACCGCGTTGCATCACCATGATGTCGCCACCAAGATAGTAGGCCGCTGAGAGATCATGGGTGATGAAGATCGTCGAAATGCCGAGCTGTTCCTTGAAGTCGAGCAGGATGTTCATGATCACGGCCCGCACGGCCACATCCAGCATCGAGATAGCCTCGTCCGCGACGATCACCTTCGGCTTGACGAGGTAGGCGCGCGCCAGCATCACGCGCTGGCGCTCACCGCCGCTCAACTGGTGCGGGTAGCGGCCGAGCACATCGGGCGGACGCAGGTTGACGGCCCGGAGCGCCTCCTCGATCAGCCGTTGCGCCTCGTCCTTCGATTTCGCCAGCTTGAATTTCCGGATCGTCATATTGAAGACGCGATCGATGGGATAGTACGGGTTGAAGATACCGTACGGGTCCTGGAACACGACCTGCACTTCGCGCCGGAACTCCAGCAACTCATGTTTGCTCAGCCCGTAGATGTCCTTGCCACGCCACAGCGCCTTGCCGGACGTGGGTGGCTGAAGGCCGAGCAACGCGCGAGCCGCCGTGGTCTTTCCCGAGCCGCTCTCGCCCACCACACTGACGATGCGCGGCGGGCTTTCGTCGATGCGGAGGGAGACGTGATCGCTGGCCCAGGTCGCGCTCGCACCATGACCGAAGATCGTCATCACATCGTCCAGTTCGAGCAACGCCGGCTGCGAAGCCTCACGCGTCGCGCCGTTGCGGTCGATCATCGTCGTCCTCCTTCGGCCGTCGCAACGCCCGTGCGGGACGATGTCGCCCCAGGATTCGATTCGGGGTAGAGGTGGCAGGCCACGAGGCGATCGGGCAACACCTCGACGGTGCTGCCATCCGCGATCTCGCGCGTGCCGGCATCCACTTCGGCGAGCACCGGCATCACGCTCTTGCAGATATCCATCACCCGCGGACAGCGGTTGTGGAACCGGCAGCCATCCGGCCACGCGATCGGGCTCGGTGTCGAGCCACCGATCCCCTGCAAGCGCTCGCGGCTCCCGCCGATGGCCGGAATCGCCCGCATCAGGCCGTTCGTATACGGGTGCAGCGACTCCTTCACGGTGGAGCGGATATCCCCGGTTTCCACGATCTGCCCGGCATACATGATGCCGATCCGCTCGACCAGCTGGGCATGGACCGGCAGGTCGTGGCTGACGATCAGGATTGCAACGTTGAGTTCGTCCCGCAGGTTCAGCAATGTCTCCAGGATCAGGCGTTGCACGTTCACGTCGAGCGCAGTGGTCGGCTCATCGGCGACGATCAGGGCCGGATCCATTGCGATGGCGATGGCGATGATGACGCGCTGCTTCATGCCGCCGCTCAGCTCGTGCGGGTAGAGTTTCGCCACGCGCGCATCGAGACCGACCTTCGCCAGTAGTCCCGGCACCTTGGCCTTTGCCTCGCGTTCGGACACCCCGTGATCGAGCATGCCCTCCACAATCTGCTCGCCGATCCGGGCCACCGGATTGAGCGAGTTCATCGACCCCTGCGGCACATAGGCGATATGCCGGCCACGCAGCTGGCGCATCCGGCGGTCGCCGAGCGTCATCAGGTCGACCTGCTCCTTCCCGTCGTGGGAGAAGAGCACCTGCCCGTGCGTGACGCGATTCGGAAAGCGGATGATCTGCAGGATCGCCTCGACCAGCGTCGTCTTGCCGGAGCCGGACTCACCCGCGATGCCGACAATCTCGTTGTGCTGCACGGTCAGGTTCGCCTTGTCCACGACCCGCGCTACACCTCGCCCGGTGATGAAATGGACGTCGAGATCCTTGATCTGCAACAGCGGCAGGTTGCCGACCACACGCGGGTTCGGCTTCTTCGTGGCAGGCTCCGGTGCGGACGGGCGCTGAGCGGTGGTTGCCATAGGGGTCCTCCTTCATTCCTCGGGAAGCGCGTCGCGACAGGGAATCTATCGGCCACGCAGGCGCGGGTTGAAGTATTCCTCCATACCCTGGCTCATCCAGGCGAGCCCGACGAAGAGCAGGATCAGCAACACCACCGGCGCGAGGAAGATCTGATAGTACCCAAGGCTGATGACACCCCAGCCGAGTGCATCGCTGATGAGGCGCCCGAGGTCCATCTGGTTGCTCGGCCCAAGTCCGAGCACGGTGAGACCGACGAGCGCGAGCGCCGACCCGACGGACGCGCTGGCAAACCCGATCGCGACATATGGCGCCATGTTCGGGAAGATATCCCCGAAGATGATCTCCCGGTCCTTCATGTTGGTCATCTTCGAGAGTTCGACGTACGGCCGCTCGCGCAGGCTCAGCACCTGCGTGCGGATCACGCGGGCAGCGAACGGCCAGGAGAAGACGGCGAGGATGACGGCCAGCTGCAGGCTGCCGAGATTGCTGGTATAGCGGGCGAGGATGATGATCAGTGGCAGCGTCGGGATCACGATGAACATGTCCGTGATCGTCCGCAACACGGTGTCCGTCTTGCCGCCCTTGTAGCCGGCCGTGAAGCCGACGATCGCCCCGATGACCGTCGAGACCCCTCCGGCGAGGAAAGCCACGGTCAGCGAGACCGGCAGGCCCATCATCACCAACGCAAAGACATCGCGCCCGTAGCGGTCGGTGCCCAGCCAGTGATCCCAACTCGGCGAGGCGAAGATGGGAAAGCTGCCGACCTTGAGCGGATCGACGTCACCCAGCCGCCAATCGATGATCGGCTGATGGAGAAGCGCGAGGATGACAAGCAGCAGGGTGACGGACGCTCCGAACCGGAACTTTCCACTCTCCCTGAAGAGTCGCATGAGTGCCATGAGAAAACCTCCGAACGCGTGAAGACGCCGGTCTCTATTCGCCGTACTTGACGCGCGGGTCGAAGATCGGAAGCACCAGGTCGATGATCAGGTTGATCGTCAGCACCATGAAGATGAGGACCGTCACCACGGCCATCGCCGTGTTCACATCCTTGATCACCACCGAGTCGACGAGGAGGTTGCCAACGCCGGGATAGCGAAAGAGGCGCTCGATCAGTACGTTGCCGTTGACCACGAACCCCATTGAGATGCCCAGCGCGGCGATCTGCGGCAGCCAGGCGTTGCGGAGCACGTAGCGGAAGAGGATCCGGCGGGGGGAGAGTCCCTTGGCATTCGCGTAGGTCAGGAAGTCCTCACCGAGCAGGGTCACCACCAACGCCCGCGTCCCGATGATCCATCCTGCCGTGCCGGTTATGGCGGTCGCCAGGACAGGAAGCGTGCCGTATTTGATCGCACTGCCGATGAACTCCAGCGACCAGGACGGCTGGAGCGCGGTGTTGTACGCTCCGCTCGCCGGGAGCAGCCTCAACTTGTACGAGAGGAAGATGATCAGCATCAGGGCGATGAAGTACGCGGGAATATTCGAGAGCACGAGGCAGAGGTTCGTTACCCAGGATGAAACCGGATTGGTTCGCTTCCACCCAACAATCGTTCCGATAAGGACACCGATGACCCAGGCCAGGATCGTCGCCGATCCGATCAGCGCCAGCGTCCACGGGATCGAGCGCGTGATCAGGTGGGTGGCCGGCGTGGGATAGCTCAGCACGGACGGACCGAAGTCGAAATGCAGCAATACGCGCTTGAAATAATTCACATACTGGTCCCACAGGTTGCCGTCGAGCCCGAATTCCTTCCGATAGTATTTCTCCATGTCCTCGGATTGCGTCAGATTCGTGTAGACACCACGCGTCTGCAGCTGCGTGATGATGCCCGAGATGGGATCGCCGGGAAGCAGGCGAAAGAAGAAGAACGACGCGGTGAGCGATCCCCAGAGCGTGATGAGGTAAAGGCCGAGCCGCCGCAGATAGTATCGAGTCATGGGCGACACGCGTGGTGCCGTTGTCTCGACTTCCAGCCCGTCGAGGGCTTCGGCTGCCGGTGATGGTGCCTGGGTTGCCATAGATCTCTCCGAACGGAACCGGACTGGGTCGGCAATGTTCCCTCGTCCGGTTCGGACCTGCATGCTCGCGTCACCCGAGCGGTGACCCTGCCCATGCCGAGCGTGGCTGATCTCGCATTCCCCACGCGGGACGAGCGAAGATCAGCCGTTGCGATGCCGGAACGAATCGCCCCTCCGGGCGGACATATCAATGTGCAGATTCTCGTGCACGAATCGTGCCCAGAGGGGCAGAGGGTGCCGTATGGCACCCTCTGCCAGGCTGCCTAACTGCCCGCCTTCTTGAGGTTGCCGATGGTGAAGAGGAACTGGCCCCACCAGTTGGCCGGGATCGTGGCGTGCGCCATGTCGTTCGGGTCTGGCCAGCCGGTCCAGTATTGGGTGCTGTACATGAACGGGTAGATCGTCTGGATGACCGGCGTGCAGGGCAGCAATTCCATGAACTTGTCCAGCCCCTGGAAAAAGAGATCCTGGTTCTTCTCCTCGTCCGGGTTCACATCGTCCATCTGGTCGATGATCTTGTCGAACTCGGGATTATTGAGGCGTGCGCAGGCCTGGTCACCCCCGCTGACGGCGCGCTGGCCGACCGGCACGTAGTACTTCGAGTGGAAGTTGGTGAAGAGCTGGTCCGGGTCGAACTGCATGCCGCAGATCCAGTGGGTCGTCATGTCCCAGTCACCGGTCTGGAACGCATCGCCGAAGGCGGACCCCGGCAGGCTCTTGAGATCGATCGTGATGCCGATGCTCTGCGCCGCCTGCACGATCGTCTGGCCGATCTGGTACTCGGCGCCGGAGGTCGCAACAGGAGTGATCATGCGCAGGCTGATCGGCTTGCCGTTGAACTCCATCGTGTCGCCGTTCTTGGTGGCGCCGGCCTTGGTCAACAGTTCGACCGCCTTGTCGGTGTCGAACGACATGTCGTACTTGCTCATCACACTGTCGGGCGCCCACTTCAGCCAACCCTGGTAATCCGCCCACGGGAAGCTGGCTGATGTCGTTTCCGGCTGCCAGATCGTCTTGCCGATCGTCTCGCGGTCGATGAGGTAGCTGAACGCCCACCGTCCCTCCGGCTTCGCGAAGAGGCCGGTGGGCGATTCGCAATTGAACCAGATGCCGCGCGGACAGGGATCGGGGAACTGGAAACTTGCCGTGTTCTGATCCGACGCCGCAATAACCTGCTGGTTCAGGTAGTCGGCGCTGGTGACATCGACACTGCCAGCCAGGAAGGCCTGCACGGCGGCATCCACAGCGGTCTGTTGGACATAGACGACGTATCCTGGCGCCGGATCGAGATTCGCCTTGTTCCAGTAGTCCGGGTTCTTCTCCCACGCGTAGAGCAGGACGTCAGACCCGGACTGCTTGAGCTTGTAGGGACCGGTCCAGACCGGAGGGTTGAACTTGAAGGTGTTGACGTCCTCTTTCTCCCAGATGTGCTTAGGCACCACGCGCATGCTGTCGGCGATGATGCCGGCGACGAAGCGATAGTGGAAGCGCGGCTGGGCCCGCGTCAGCTCGTAGACCACCGTATGGTCGTCGGTCGCCTTCACCGACTTCACCTGGTCGATCAACGTCGATGAACCATTCAGGTTCGGATTCTTGAGATAGAGATTCTCGGAGAACTCGACATCGGCAGCAGTGAACGGCTGGCCGTCGCTCCACTTCACCGCCGGGTTGAGCTCCAGCGTGATCTGGGTGAAGTCGGCATTGTAGGTGTATTTCGTCCCCAACCAGGGTGTGGTCTCGCCGGTGAGGAAGTTGGCGACGAACATGTTTTCTCGGGCGACCTGGGACAGGCCGTAGTTGTAGGCCTCGCCGTTCGGGATGAACGGATTGAACGAGTCCCAGACGTTGTTTGTCCCCTGCTCGACAACCAGTGTCTCCTCGCGGGGCGTCGGGATGTTCGCCGAACTCTGGGCACGAAGGGCGGATGCGGCCCCGGAGGATGGCGCCACGCCGACGCCGTTGGTCGCCAGGGCAAGCGCCGCCGCGCCGCCTGCTGCTCCCGCAACTACTTGCCGACGGTTCACAAGACCCGAATGCTGCCTGGCCATGCAGAGACTCCTTGCTTTCCGCTTCGCTGCGGAATAAACACGGACGCTCGCGGCAAATTCGCCACGGGCTGACGACCCAACCGAGGAATCGCGCCACGGATTCACTTGTTGCCAATTGGCGTGAACACAGGATACGAGAGCCTGCACAGACCGAAAAGGGGCGGATGGGCACCCCTGCACCAGCACTTTCTGGCTAGTCTTCATCGATCTGGGCGTACACCGTCCTTGAAACGACGGGATCCTGCCGTCCCGGCACGCGAATCCCGACCCGTACGGGCAAGGAACGGAAGACGCCACACAACAGACGGGGGTGCTCCGTGGTATCGGAAGCACCCCGCGCCGTCACCGGTTCGTCGAAGGCATCACGCCTTCTTGAGGTTGCCAATGGTGAAGAGGAAGCCGCCCCACCAGTTCGCCGGAATCGTCGGCGGATTGTCGGTGGGAGGCCAGTTCGTCCAGTAGGTGGTGTTGTACAGGAACGGCGCGACCTGCTCGATGCTGGGCATGGAGAAGAGGTTGGTTGCCCAGATCTCCAGCGCCTTGTCGTAGAGATCCTTCGCCTTGGGATCGTCCGGCCCGATTTCCGTCAGCTGGGCCAGCACGTCATCGAAGTCCTTGTTCTGGACGCGGGCCGGCCCGATGTCCCCGCCCTGGGTGACGCGGGTGCCGATCGGCTCGAAGTTCTTGGAACTGAAGCCGTTGAACACCTGGATCGGGTCGTACTCCATGCCGCACAGCCAGTGGTTGGCGATGTCGAAGTCACCAAGCGCAAGGCTGTCCCAGTAGGCGGACCCCGGCAGGCTCTTCTGGTCGATCTTGATGCCGACCTTTGCCGCTTCGGCCGCTAACGTCTCGCCGATCTGGTACATCGCGTTGTTGGTCGGCATCGGGCAGATCATGGTCAGTTCGATCGGCTTGCCGTTGAAGCTGCGCGTATCGCCATCGGCCTTCGCACCGATGCCATCGAGCAGCGCCTTCGCCTTCTCCGGATCGAACGACCAGTCGAACTTGTTGACGATCTCGTCCGGCGCCCATTTCTTCCAGCCGTCGTAGTCCGCCCACGGATAGTGCGCAGGACGCGACTCCGGTTGGGAGATGGTCTTCGCGATGGTGTCCCGATCCAGCAGATGGGAGAGCGCCCACTTCGCTTCCGGATGCGTGAAGAGACCGCTCGGCGAGGCTTCGTTGAAGTAGAACCCGCGCGGGCACGGATCGGCGAAGACATTCTGCGCCGTCTTGTCCGTCTGGCTCATGATCAGTTGCTGGTTCAGGTAGTCGACATTGCCGATGTCTGTGCTCCCGGCCAGGAACTCCTGGACGGAGGTATCCGGCGAGGTGGTCTGGACGTACATGATGTACTGCGGCGCCGGGTCCATCACATCCTTGGCCCAGTAGTTCGGATTCTTCTCCCAGAGGTAATAGAGCTTGGACGACGACGATTCCTTCAGGGTATAGGGACCGGTGCGGATGGGCGGGTTGTCCTTGAAGGTGCCGGGATCTTCCTTTTCCCAGACGTGCTTCGGCACCACCTGGACGCCATCGGAGATCACGCCGGCGTAGAAGCGATAGTGGAAGCGCGGCTGCGAATAGTTGAGCGTCCAGACCACGGTATGATCGTCCGTCGCCTTCACGGCCTTCACGGCGTCGATCAGGGCGGCGGCCCCATTCAGTTGTGGGTTGTCCATCAGCATCTGCTGGGAGAAGACGACATCGGCGGAGGTCCACGGCTGGCCATCGCTCCAGGTGACCTTCGGGTTGAGATGCAGCGTCACCTCGGTGTGGTCGGCGTTGTACTCGAACTTCTCCGCGAGCCACGGCTTGATCTCGCCGGTGACGAAATTCGTGTAGAACATGTTCTCCCGCGCGAGCTGGGAGATCCCGTAGTTGTAGGCGTCGCCATTCGGGATGAAGGCGTTGAAGCTGTCCCAGACGTTGGAGGTCTCCGCCTCGATCACGAGCGTCTGCTCGCGCGGCGTGGGCAGATTTCCCGATCCCTGGGCGGAGAACCCGGTGCGAGCCGGGCCGGACGACGGACTGGCCAAAGCCAGGTGACTGCTGAGCGCAAGGCCAACGCTGGAGGCGGCGACGCCGCCGACCAGCGTACGACGATTGGTGCGACCGAAGCCGTTCATGGAATCTCCTTTGAACCCATATCATCGACCGAAATGCCGCCAGGAACGCGCAATCGAGCGCCGGTGCTTCGACGCGACAAGGACCGCTCCGAAAAGACATGACGTGCGGGACCTGGCCACGCTGGACATCGGATTGTCGGACTACGTGAGAGATTTGTAGCATGCGATTCCGAATCGTGCAATCGATTTCACTCTACGGCTGAAGAATCACGCATTGCATCGAGTCGGCAACCCCTCCACCTGCCGCGACTGCACGCACGATGGCAGGCGCGATTGCACCTGCCATCGTGCGTCACGGATGGATTTGCCACGACAACGAAGCGGATCAGCCGTTCGCGGGTTCCAGGCTACCGATTGCGAAGAGGAAGTGCTGCCACCAGCTCGCCGGGATCGTGTAGGGGTTGTCCGGCGTTGGCCAGCCCGTCCAGGTCGCCGTGCTGTACATCATCGGAAAGATCGTCTGGATGATCGGCATCGCCGGAAGCTGCTGCATGAAGAGGTCGAGCCCCTCGTCGAACGTCGGGCGAGTCGCCTCGTCCTCCGGATTTGCCGCATCCAGCTTGTCGACCACCGCGTCGAAATCGGCATTCTTGAACCGCGTATTCCCCGGATCGCCGCCGCTGTTCGCCCGCTCGCCGATCGGGAAATAGTTCCGCGAGTGGAATCCGGCGTACAACTGGTTCGGGTCGAACTGCATGCCGCACAGCCAGTGGCAGGTGAGATCGTAGTCGCCCGTGGTGAAGGCATCGCCAAAGGCCGAGCCCGGCAGGCTGCGCAGGTCGACCGAGATACCGACGCTCTCGATCGACCGCGCGAAGGTGTCCGCGATCTGGTATTCGAGCAGATTCGTCGCGACCGGCGTAATCATCCGGAGACTCAGCGGCTTGCCGTTCAACGACCGCGTGTCCCCGTCCTTCGTCGCGCCAAGACCGTCCAGCAGCGATTCCGCCTTGCCGGTGTCGTAGGACACATCGTATGTGTCCATGACCGACGGGGTCGCCCACGCCTTCCAGGAATCGTAGTCGGCCCACGGGAATGTCGCCGCATAGGATTCCGGCAGCCAGATCGTCTTGCCGATCTGGTCGCGGTCGAGCAGATGCGACATCGCCCAGCGTCCATCCGGTGACGAGAAGAGGCCGGTCGGCGATTCGCAGTTGAAGTACACGCCTCGTGGGCAGGGATCGGGGAAATTGAAGCGGGTCGTCGTGTCGACCTGCGACTCGACCACCTGCTGGTTCAGGTAGTCGAACCCCGCGCCCTGATGCGCAACATCGAGGTTCCCGGCAAGGAACTCCTGCACCGCCGCATCCACCGCGGATGCCTGGCGATAGAGCACGTAGGTGGGCTTCGGATTCAGGTTCGCGTTGTTCCAGTAATCGGGATTGCGCTCCCACAAGTAATGCAGCTTGGAGGAGGACGATTCCTTCAATGTGTAGGGTCCGGTGTAGATGGGCGGGTTGAAGGCGAAGGTGGCAGGGTCCTCGTTCTCCCAGACGTGCTTCGGCACGACGCGCGCCGCCTCGGACCCGATACCGGCGATGAAGCGATAGTGAAAGCGCGGGTTCGCCTTGGCAAGCGTGAAGACTGCCGTTTTGGCGTCCGCAGCCTGCACGCCCGAGATGAATTCCTGGGCGTCGGCGGCACCATTCAGGTTTCCGTTGTTCAACAGCAGTTCGAATGAGAAGACGACATCGTCGGCGGAATACGGCTTCCCATCGCTCCAGGCGGCATCGGGGTGCAACTTCAGGGTGAACTCGGTGAAGTCAGTATTGTAGCTATACTCGGTAGCCAGCCACGGCCGAACATCGCCGGTGAGGAAGTTGGCGTAGAAATGCGCCTCGCGACACGTCTGCGCCAGTCCAAAGGAGCCGTTCTCACCGTTCGCGATATACGGATTGAAGGTGTCCCAGATATTGGTGATCGCCTCTTCGACCACCACGGTCTGCTCGCGCGGAGTCGGCAGATTACCGCTGTCCTGATAGCGAAGAACGGTTGGCGCGCCGTAGTGCGAGGACGCCGCACCGGTCCGGTATCCTCCACCGACGGCAACCGCCCCTGCGCCAACGCCGGCGATCAGGCGCCGCCGGTTCACGGTCCCCATCCATCCCAGGTCATTCCGCCGTCTGAAACCAGTCATCCGGGACTCCTTCCAATCGCGGCGAGCGCGATGCCTCGTCGGGTGGCCGTGACACCGGCTGCCATTCGTGAACCATGACGTACATGTGTATCGCCTTCTCCCGCAGGATCGATACCAGCAGGTCCGCAAACGAATGGCCCGAACGCATCACCCCTCGGGCGGTTCTGGCGAGCCGGCCGAGGGGTGGACTACAGGAACGGATGAACAACAGGCGGATCAGGAGACTGGAGCGGTGTACACCGTGAGGGTATCGACGCCGACTTCGATCCCGGTTATGCGAAGACCCTGCTGGGCAAAGAAGGTGTTGACACCGGTTTCGATCGCATTCCCGAGCCGGTCGGGCGGGATCAGGAATCCGAGGACGTTGTTCGACGTGGTCATGTCCGTCATGACGAGTTTGCCGTCGATCACGGTGGGATTCCCGGAATAGATCGCCTCCGACCCGCGTGAGGTCAGCCCGAGGTAGATGCGGCCAGATGCTCCATCGCCACGTAGCGTGATGGACTCCACGCCCGCATCGTCGAGCTGCCCGTGCATCTGCGCGGCGATCGTGTCCAGATTCAGCGTGTAGTTCCCGGCCGGGACGCTCACATTGGCGAACTGCTGGGAGACCTCCGTGCCAATACCGTGCTCGATGCTGTCCGACACGCTGTCGCGAATGCGCGGCACGCCGACAAACCAGCCCAGTCCAGCGCAGATCACCAACAGCAGCACCAGTATGATCAACGTCGAAAAGCAGCCACATCCCCGTGGTCTCATGCGCAGGGTTCCTCTCGTCAGGCAATGGGTCGATGAAGCTCGTATGCACTTGCCACAGCATACCGAATCCCTGTTGCAGAAGTGCGGAGATTGCTCGGGCGGATCGTCACGCCCCCCCGGAGACGAATCGGGCCGCCGATGCAATATCGTGATCGCATGCATGACCGGATCGAAGACATCGGGCCGCACCTGCAAACTGGTCCATTCTGGCCATTGCACGCGGCCATCGCGATGTCATACCGTACGTTCGCAGGCCATCGTCCAGCTCGGCGCAGGTCCTCGGATACGGGATGGCGGCTCACTTGGGGAAGCCGCCCCAGCCCCTTCGTCGAGATCCCGCAAGACGATCCCGAGCCCCGAAATGAATGTGCTACGCTAGCCCCGGTCCGCAAGGATCGTCCGAGCTTCGTCCGGGCCGGGAGCGGTCAGTGTCGTCCGTTCCGCCGGCAGAGCACATCGCTGCCATCATGCACGCCACGCGAGCGATGTTGCTCGCCATCATTGCAGCCAGCCATCGCCAACAACCCCGCCCTGGAGGCACCGCTTCATGCCATCGTCCGACCAGCCACGCGTCATGATCGGCATCCCTGCCTACAACGAGCAGGATCACATCGCTGCCGTTGTACGCAATGCCACCCGGTTCGGTCGCGTTGTCGTCGTCGACGACGGTTCCCAGGATCTCACCGCCTACCGCGCCCAAAAGGCCGGGGCCTCCGTCATCCGCTTCACGCGCAATCATGGCAAGGGCGCCGCGGCGGCCACCCTTTTCGAGGAAGCCCGCGCCTCCCGCGTGGACTTCCTCGTCCTCATCGACGGAGATGGCGAGCACAATCCGGCCGAGATCCCCACCGTGCTTGCGCCCTGCCTGAACGGCAAGGCCGACATCACCGTGGGATCGCGGTATCTCTCGATCCGCAACGACATTCCCCCACGGCAGAACATCCGGCAGCGGATGTTCAACACGCTGACCTCCATTGCATCCGGCGTGCGTTGCAGCGATTCCCAGTCGGGATTCCGCGCCTTCAACCGCCGGGCGATCGCCACCATCCATTTCGACGAGACGGCGTTCTCGCTGGAATCGGAGCAGCAGTTCGAGGTCAAGCGCAACAATCTTCGACTGGCCGAAGTCCCCATCACCTGTACCTACGATACCGACGACGCGCCCAGCGCCTGGCATCACCACGCCGTGATCCTGTACCGGCTCGGCGCCATGACGTACCGCCGTCGCGTCCTTGGCGTCGGCGAGATCAGGCCGATCGAGGTCGCCGAACCGGAGCGTGTCGGCTCACCGGTGGGCGGCGCCAAGGTCGAGCACCGGTAGACTGCCTATTCCATCCGGAACGCAACGACAGGGGACCTCGCGTTTCTGCGAGGTCCCCTGTCGTTCCCGACGCGCCAGGCAATCGGCACGCCCAGCGTGGTGTGGATACGCTCCGGGCGACCCGTTCCCGCCGCTACAACTCGTCGAAGTCTCCGGCCGCAGCCGCCGCCGCGACCAGCTCGCGCGATTCGTGCTGCCTGGCGGCGCCCACACCACGGTTCAGACCGGCGTAGATGCCACCTTGCTCCATCAGTTCGGCGTGCGTGCCGCGCTCGACGATCTCTCCGCCCACAATGACCAGGATCTGGTCGGCCATCCGGATCGTGCTCAGGCGATGCGCGATCACGAAACTCGTCCGGCCCACCATCATCCGCTGCATTGCCGACTGGATCGAACGCTCGGTGCGCGTATCCACGCTGCTCGTCGCCTCATCGAGGATCAGGATGCGGGGATCGGCGATCACCGCGCGCGCGATCGCGATCAGCTGGCGCTGGCCCTGGCTCAGGTTGCCGCCGCGCTCGGTCACCTCCGTGTCGTATCCATGCGCCAATCGCTCGATGAAGGGATGGGCATTTGCCGTCTTCGCGGCGGCGATCACCTCCTCGTCCGTGGCGTCCAGCCTGCCGTAGCGGATGTTGTCCGCCACCGTGCCGGCGAACAGGAAGCTGTCCTGCAGCACCATGCCAAGCTGCCGGCGCAGTTCGTCCTTGCGGAGCGTGCGCAGGTCATGTCCATCGATCCGGATCGCACCGGAATCGATCTCGTAGAACCGGGTGAGCAGGTTGACGATCGTCGTCTTTCCCGCGCCAGTCGGGCCGACGAGGGCAATCGTCTGTCCCGGCTTCGCATGGAACGTGATGTCGTTCAGGGTCGGCCGTGCCTGGTCCTTCCCATACGAGAAGGTGACGTGGTCGAAGGTGACATCACCGACAATCTCGATGCCCAGGGCATCCGGTGCATCGACCTCCGGCGTCCAGTCGATGATCTCGAAGACCCGCTCCGCCCCGGCAAGCGCCGCCTGGATCTGGTTGTACAGATTGGCGATGTCGTTCAGCGGGCGTCCAAGCTGGCGCGAATAGGCCATGAACGCCGCGATCGTCCCGACACTTGCCGACCCCTGGATCGCGAGGATACCCCCGACCGCCGCCACGATGGCGATGCTGGTATTCGAGATGAAGTTCATCATCGGGCCGACGAAACCGGCGAAGGTCTGCGCCTTCATGGCCGCGCCGCGCAGGGCAAGGTTCTGACGGTCGAAGTCGGCGATGGACTCGGCCTCGCGATGATACGCTTTCACCACCCGCTGCCCGGTCACCGTCTCCTCGATGAAGCCGTTCAGCGTTCCAAGTTCCTTCTGCTGCGCGCGAAAGCCTTCCCGCGTGCGGCTGCCGACCCAACGGTTGACCCCGAACGTGAGCAGCACCGTCGAAGCAACCGCTGTGACGGCCAGGATCGGATTCAGCACGAGCATCAGCACGACCACCCCGACTGCCATCAGCACGCCGGAGACGATCTGGGTGACGCTCTCGGTGAGTACCTGATTGATGTTGTCCACATCGTTGGTCAGGCGGCTCATCGTCTCGCCATGCGGACGCTCGTCGAAGAACCGCAGTTCGAGGATCTGCAGCCGGTCGAACAGGTCGGTACGGATATCGCGCAATGCCGATTGGGCCACGGCCGCCATCACCCACGCCTGCGCCCACGTCAGCAGCGACGACGCGAGGTAGATCCCGACCAGCGCGGCCACAAAGCGTTCCAGCTTGCCCAGATCCCCTGGTACGATCGCATCGTCGATCACCTTGCCGGTAAGGTACGGACCAAGCAGCGAGAGCGCCGTGCTGATGACGATGAGCAGCGCGGCCAACGCCAGGCCACTCTTTCGCCGCTTCAGGTACCCCCAGATCCGCAACGTCGTGCCGCGCGTGTCCTTCGCGCGACGCTTCTCGGTGGTGAATCTCCCACCAGGCCCGCCACCCCTATGCTGCGCCATCGAGCATTACCTCCATCTGGGACGCGTAGATCTCGCGGTACATCTCGTTCGAGACCAGCAGGTCGTCGTGCGTTCCCTGCCCGACCACCTCGCCGCCATCCAGGACGAGAATCCAGTCCGCGCCCATCACGGTCGTAATGCGTTGCGCCACCACAATGCGCGTCTGGTCCAGTTGATCCAGCGCCTGGAGGATGCGGGCTTCCGTCGCCGTATCGACCGCACTCGTGCTCTCGTCCAGCACCAACACGGTCGGTTGCGGCAGGATCGCCCGGGCGATCGACAACCGCTGTTTCTGGCCACCCGAGAGATTCACGCCCCGCTGGCCGACCAGTGCGTCGTAGCCATCCGGCAGCTTGCTCACGAACTCGGCCGCCTGCGCCATCGTCGCCGCACGCACGACCTCGAATTCGGAGGCGTCCGGTTTCCCGTAGCGGATGTTGTCGCGGATCGTGCCGGAGAACAACACCGCCTCCTGCAGGGCGACGCCAACCCGGGTGTGCAGGACTTCCTGTTCGATCTCACGGACATCGACGCCATCGATGAGGATGCGGCCAGCCGTCGCTTCGTAGAACCGTGGGAGCAATTGCACCAGGGTCGACTTGCCGGAACCCGTCGAGCCGATGATCGCCAGCCGTTTGCCTGGCTCGATCGTAAAGGAAACATCGTGGATGGCGTCGGTATCGGCGCCCGGATACCGGAAGGAGACGTGCCGATACTCGATGCGGCCCGGCCCGGTCATCGCGGTCACCGGCTGCGGCACATCGACGATGCTCGGCTCAGTCGTCAGCACCTCGTTGATGCGTTCAGCCGAGGCCTCGGCACGGGAGATCCGGACGACCAGCATGCTCACCATCATCAGCGACATCAGGCTCTGCATCAGGTAGTTGGAGAACGCCACCAACTGCCCGACCTCCAGCGTTCCGTCGTTCACTTCATGCCCGCCAAACCACAGGACCGCGACCGCCGCGCCATTCATCACGAGCATCATCAGCGGCATCACGATCGCGCCGAATCGCACCGCCGAGAGATTCGCCCGCATCAGGTCCTCGTTCACCCCGGCGAACCGTCCGATCTCGTACGGCGCACGCGCGAAGGCGCGCACGACACGCACACCGGCCAGGTTCTCCTGCATCAGGACGTTGATACGGTCCAGTTGCGCCTGCACGCGGGAGAACATCGGAAATGCCCGCCGGAAGACCAGCGCCAGGATCAGCAGGATGAGCGGAATCAGCACGAAGAAGAGCAGCGAGAGCTTCGCCGCGGTCAGCACCGCCATGATGACGCTGCCAATCAGGAGCAGCGGCGCCCGCACCAGCATGCGCAGGGCCATGCCGACCAGTTCCTGCACCTGGGTCACGTCGTTCGTCAACCGGGTAACCAGCTTGCCGGTCTCGAGTTCGTCCAGGTTCGAAAAGGAAAGGCTCTGGACTTTCCGGAAGAGCGAGCCCCGCACGTCCGAGCCGAAATATTGCGCCGCCTTGATGGCGTAAACGGTGCAGGCCATGCCGCCGATCAGGCCGATCAGCGCCAGAACGATCATGAGCCCGCCAATCCGGAAGACCTCCTGGAGATCCCCTTTCACGACACCGCTGTCGATGATGGTCTGCACCAGTCGGGGCTGCATGAGGTCCATCACAACCTCCAACATCATCAGCACCGGGGCAAGGATCACCCACTTCCGGTAGGGGCGAAGGAAGGGGAAGAGCGATTGCATCGATGTCATGGGCGGCCCTCCCCGCGCTGGCCATCATGCCCACGGCGATGGCGATGGTGCTCGTCGGGCTGGCGTTCGGACGCGGACGATCCCTGATTGCACACGTGTCCGGCTGGCAGCGGCGTGAAGAGACGGGTCAGGACATCCACCGCCTGGGCGATTTCTCGCCGGTCGAGGTCGGTCCGCTGCGCGATCATGCGTTGCAGCTTCCGCACGCGCTCGGCCCGATGCGCCTGAACGCGCTCGCGGCCAGCAGGAGCGAGTTCCAGCCAGACGATGCGGGAATCCCCCTCGTCACGCCGTCGCTCGATCCACCCCTCCTCGAAAGCCCGCTTCGCGAGGACGGACGCGGTCGGGGCGGAGACATCCAGCGCCCGCGCGAGGTCCTGCCCGGTAAGCGGACCCTCGTGGAACAGCGTGATGAGCATTCGCATCTGCCCGTGGCGTTGCCGGTACTCCTCCTGGTTGCCGTCCCGGTCATGATGGGGCGGACGCGGCGGACGAAACCGGATCACAAGTTCGAAGAGACGGTCGGCGATCGCGACGATTTCCGGATCGTTGGTCACAAACCGCTCTGTTTCGGCATGGCCATTCGACATCACGACTCCTCACGCGCCGCGGTATACAGCGCGACGACTTCCAGCACAATACGCAGGCACCAATATTATTAGTTAGCCTAAGTAATCATCTTGCGAATGTCAAGAACGTATAGGCCGCGTATTCCGGGCGCACGCCCCAAAGGAGCCAGGCGGTCAACCGGGATGGTGCCCGTCCGCAAGCAGATCGACGACGATCGCCCCGAGAGCAGCCACCGCATCATCCGGCGTGATGGAGATCTGCACTCCACGTCCGCCTCCGTTGAGGAAGATCCTCTCCTGCGCAAGCGCCGAGCGGTCGATGGCCTTGGACAGCGTACGCTTCTGCCCGAACGGACTGATTCCGCCCACCACATAGCCCGTCATCCGCTCAGCGTCGGCCGGAGCGACCATCTGCGCCGCCTTGCCGCCGAATGCCGCCGCCAGCTTCTTCATGCTCGCCTCGCGGTTCGCGGGAATGGCCACACATACTGGTTTCCCGTCCACCGTCGCGATCAACGTCTTGAAGACGCGATCCGGCGACTCGCCCAACGCTTCCGCCGCCTGCAATCCCTTGCGATCGGCATCCGGATCGTAGCGATGTTCGTATACTACGAACGGAATCCGCTGTTTACTTAGCATCTGGGTAGCGCGTGTCGTCTTCATGGAATGATCCTTGGAGAATGATGCAACCATGCCTCGACAACCCGGCTGTGGCACGACTCCTGCCCTATGGATCGCATCGCGCCGGGAAGATCCTGGCGGCCAGATGGATGCAATGAGGTATCCCCCATGAGCGACGCAGACAAGGATCGACTGGCCGGAATCGGCGACAAGGTGTCTGGCAACGTCAAGGAAGGCGTTGGCAAGGTCACCGGCGACAAGCAGACCGAGGGCGAGGGCAAAGCCGAGCAGGTGGTTGGCGACGTCAAGGAAGGCCTTGCCGATCTCAAGGATAAGGTCTCCGATACAGTGAAGAAGATCACCGACTAGGATTCACGATCAGCGAACGGCAAGATGAACGAGGCGGGAGCGTTCGAACGCTCCCGCCTCGTCATGCAGATGCGACACGCAGCAACCGGGAGAAGCCCCGCGCCACCGGTTCCTCCCCGTGCAGCCCAGGCGGCACGCTCCGACGAGAGTGCCCGCATCGCCTCCTTTCGACACGATCGCATGTGACGATTCAGCATCGGACACAGGAAACGGCCGATCCCGGAGGATTGCTCCTCCGGGATCGGGTCTATCGCGTCACAGCGACGCACGTTTGCATGTCGGGACGAGCCTAGCGTGTCCACCGCCTGGTGAAGACGCCAGCCGCGAGAAGCAGGCTTGCGCCAGCCAGCATCACGACCATGGCCATATCCGATCCAGCGCCACCGCCCTGACCGGTGTTCGGCAGCTCGGTGACCGCCGTGGTTGGCACCGCGGTCGGCGGAGCCGGCTTCGTCGGCTTCGGAGCATGGGTCGGCTTCGGGGTGTGAGTCGGCTTCGGCGCCTGCGTTGGCGCGACAGTCGGGGTCGGCTCATCGCCGGCCGGATTGAGCACGACCAGTGTCGTGATCTCACCCGAGTAGACAGAGACCAGCGCGTGAGCCTGCGTCTCTTCCTCGACCACATCGTAGTCGCCATCGGGGAGGCCGACCGTTGCCGTGCCATTGACCGGCACCTGGGCGTAGGCATTCGTGCCATCACCCACCAGGTAGAACGTCAGGGTCGCATAGCCTGCCCAGCACTGGCCAGCCGAGGTCGGGATGCCGGCGTCGGTCACATCCGCCGCGACAGGCTCCATACCACCAACAAGCGAGGAGAGGAAGACCGGATCGACGATCCCTTCGCAATAGAATTTCGCGATATTGACCGTGCCGTCACCTTCCGGGTCGGGGGTCGGGAACTCGCCGGTCGGATTCGAGACGACAAGGTTGTAGATCTCGCCATCGACAACGCTGATGACGGTTCGGGCCTGCGTTCCTTCCTCGACGACTTCATAGTCGCCAGCCGGAAGACCGACCGAGCCATTGCCATCGACGACCACCTGAGCATAGGCATCCGTCATGTCGCCGATGAAGTAGAAGGTGAAGGTCGCCACACCGGCGGAGCAAGCTCCTTCGGAGGTCGGGATGTCGGCCGCGGCGTTCATGACGCCACCGCCCTGCCAGACGACGTCATCGAGACCGTCGCAATAGAACTTCGCGATGTTGACCGTCGCCTCGGTGTTCGGGTCCGGTGTCACCGATGGCGTGTTCGTCGGGGTCGGCGTCTCGGTCGGTGTATTGGTCACCGTCGCGGTAGCCGTGGCAGTCGGCTCGATCACCGGATTCGACGCCACCACCGACAGCGTGCCTCCCGCCGTCACCGTGATGAACGTGTGCGACTGGGTCCCTTCCTCGACGATCTCGTATTCGCCGGCGGGCAGCCCGATCGTATCCGCACCGTCGACCGTCAACTGCGCGTATTCGGCAGTGCCATCGCCCACGAGGTAGAAGGTAAAGGTGGCCGTGCCAGCGGTGCACTCACCCGGCGTGGAGGGGATATCCGCCGCCGCCGCGATCAAACCGACCGGAGCCGCCTGCCACACCACCTCCGTGATGCCTGTGCAGTAGAACTTCGCAAGATTCACCGTGCCCTGATCGGCCGGGATGGTCGGCAGCACCTCGTCGGTCGGGTTGGTCACGATCAGGTTGAGGATGCCACCATCGCTCACCGTAATCACGGTGCGCGCCTGCGTGCTCTCCTCCACCACTTCGTAATTGCCGGCTGGCAGCCCGATGGAGCCAGTGCCATCGACATCCAGTCGGGCGTTGTCAGCGGTCTGGTCGCCGATAAAGTAGAAGGTGAAGGTAGCGCTGCCGGGGGTGCAATCACCAGCACTTGACGGGATCGCCGAGGCCGTGATGTCGCCCGCCTGGAAGACGGTCGCCTCCACACCGGTGCAGTAGAACTTGGCAATGTTGACCGTGCCCTCGGTGTTCGGATCCGGTGTAACCACCGTCGGGGTGATGGTCGGGGTTGGAGTATTGGTCGGCGTGTCCGTCGGCGTATTCGTCGGCGGCACTGGGGTATTGGTCGGCGTGTCCGTCGGTGTATTCGTCGGCGGAACCTCGGTTGGGGGAACTTCCGTCGGCGGCGCAACGGTCGGTGGGACCGGGGTCGGCGTGTTGAACGGCGGCAACGTCGGCAGCGGATCGGGTCCGCTTGGCGTTGGCGTAGGAGCGAGCAATGGCGCGCACCCTCCGTCAAGGATCAGCGCCAACTGGTCTGGCGTCAGACCGAGGGGCAATGCGGCATCGGTAAGCGCGGTGGCGTCGAGCACGAGGCCATCCGACCCCAGATACCCTTCACCCTGAACAAAGAGGCAGAGGTCGAGATCGACAGTCGCCTGGGCAGCGATGTTGCCCGAGGTCGACGGCTGGGCAGGGGCCGCCAGCGTGGCGTATCCTCCGCCGGCGACAAGGCCGAAAAGCATCGTTGCAATAGTGGCAACGATGCGCAAACGGGTGAACCGGTTCCGCATAGATCGCTCCTCCACGATACGCAGGTCGCGTTCACGCCCACCCCACTGGTAGGCTCACTGTGTTTTTCAGAGATCGCTCCCTGGGCCACATTGAGAGATTAGGCAAATACCACATTATAGGCAAGACAAATCCATGCGACACGTTTATATTTCACCAATATGACCTACCGTCTGGAGGCCCAAAATACCACACACGGAACGCCTTTCGTCCATTGCATGGCGGCCGGCCCATGACTTGTCCTACGGCACCCAGGAGCGAACGGCCATCCGTCAGGGATAGCCGCCGCTATGCGTGTCACACAGTCGATTTCAGAAATGGATTGTGCGAAAGGCGGACGACGGAAAACAGGGACGAATAGTTGCCGTCGAGCGGGAGGAAGGCCGATGGCCGTCTTTGATGAGGAGCGGCGAGGAAGCAGGTCCCCTCATCCGGAAATGATCCGGCGGGAAGTTTCGCCATGGTGCCGGCAAATGAGGTGACTCCCCCGGGATTCGAACCCGGAACCGACGGATTAAAAGTCCGCTGCTCTGCCGTTGAGCTAGAGAGTCGCACGTGGCCTCACCCATCGTACCAGCGCAGGCGCCTCCCGTGCCATCCCCGCACCGCATGCGATACTCCTTAGCAGAAAGCCGGGTGCCCGGCGCCCCACCTCACGCCATGCAAAGGGTCATTGCCACCCATGTCCCCTTCCTGGTTCGATCACAGCGTCGTCCGCTTCATCACCGGAACGGCCGCTGCCATCCTCATCGCGGCGGTCGCCTGGCGCGCCCGGGCCCTCGTTCCATCCGGCGCCATCGCGGCCATCGTTACCGGTGCCCTTGTTGTCGGTTGCGGCGGCTGGTGGGCCGGGGTGCTCCTCGTTACCTTCTTTATCACCTCCAGCGCCATTTCCCGCGCAGGAAAGCAGCCATCCCGCGATCTCCTCCCGGTGCGGGGCAGCCAGCGCGATGCCATCCAGGTCCTTGCGAACGGCGGCGTGGCCGCCATTTGCGCACTGGCCCTCGCCATCACCGGCCACGCCGCCTGGACGGTCGCACTCGCGGCCTCGCTCGCCACCGCCAATGCCGACACCTGGGCCACCGAAATCGGACGCCTTTCCGGACAGCGCCCTCGCTCCATCGTCACCCTCCGACCTGTCCTCCCCGGAACGTCGGGCGGTGTCTCGTTCGCCGGCACAATCGCCGCCTTCGCCGGCGCCGCGCTCATCGGAATCGTCGCCGTGACCGGTTGGAACCAGGACTGGCTGGCCAACCCCGCCCCCGCATCCGACCTCGCCCACCTGCTGATGATCGTCACCGGATGCGGTTTCGCCGGATCGCTCGTGGACAGCCTGCTCGGCGCAACGGTCCAGGCCCAATACCGTTGCCCCACCTGCGGCAAGACGACCGAATCCCCAACGCACACGTGCGGCACCGCCACGACTCTCGTCCGGGGCATCCGTTGGGTCACCAACGATGTCGTGAATGTCACCTCCATCCTCGTGGCCACCGGGCTCGCAGGCTGGTTCGTCCACGCGATTTCCTGACCGGCAAGGTGCGGCGGCCCGTCACAGGACGATGGTTCAGCGTACAATGAGCGGACGATGCCGACTCGGGATGGGGCGCTCGCATCGGCTGATGTCGCACGAGGCCCCACCGCTCCCACCGGTCTCCGCGAGGTGCCCCGCACCCGGATCAGCCGACGCCGGAAACATCCCGCACACCCGTTCCGACACAAGGAGTTATCCCCGATCATGAAGCGGACGAGCACCTCCCCTCTCCCCCGCTCCCGACGCGCCATCGCGACGCTCGCCACCGCAGTGGCCCTCTCGGGCGCCGTAGCGTTCGGGCCAGCCACCGGGTCCGCGGTTTTCGCCCAGGTTCCCGCCTCTACCCCGACCGCGCAGCAAGCAACCGACGCGCAGGTCACCACCCTGATGGCGACCACCATCGACGAGATGCCGGCTGCTCCAATGACCGTTCGCCTCCTGCGCATCACGCTCCAGCCCGGAGCCAGCGTCCCCACGCACACCCACCCCGGTCCGGAATTCGACCGTGTGGAGTCGGGCACGCTTACCGCGAAATCCGAGGGAACTGCCCTCGTCTATCGCTCCGCCGACACCGATCCCGAGGACCTGGCGGACGACACTGCGACGCTGGAGCAGGATCAGTGGATCCTCTACCCGGCCGGAGTCGGCATGAACCTCGTCAACGATGGCGACCAACCAGTCAACCTGCTGTCGGCCGTCATCCTGCCAGTCGGTGCGGACGCCCCGGAAAGCATCACCTACACCGACGGCAGCCCGGCCCAGGATGCCTTCACCGGAGTCTCCTTCACCGTGCTTGGTGACGGCCTGATCTCCGAGCTGCCGGCTGGGGCCGCGAATGTCACCATCGATAACGTGGTCGTCCCGGCTGGGAGCGAGCTTCCGGCCGCATCCGGCCCGGTGATGTACTCGCGCGTGAATGGCGATTTCGCCTTCCAGGTCAAGAGCGGCGAGGTCCAAGTCTCGCGCACCGCAAATCCTGGATTGCAACCGAACGCCATCCCGGATCAGGACCTTACGCTCGCGACCGGCGACGCCGCATTCTTCCCCGCCGGCGTGGAAGCCATAAGCCGTGCCGGGACACCCGGGGAACTGACGGTCTATCGCTTCGCGATCGAGCCTGCGTCTCCCCTCACCGGATCGCCCGCCGTCATCGCCATGACCGCAGGCAGCGACAGTGGCACATCGGCGACGCCAGTTGCCGGTTCCTCGCCAGCACCCGCGGCAACCACGACTGTCACTGCCACTGCGACGGCCATCACCGGGACCTGGCAGCCAGGCACGATCGTCCGGACGACGACCGATGGCGTCAATATGCGCGCCGAGCCGTCCACCGACGCTGACGTTGTGAATCAACTCAACGCCGACATCGAACTGGAGGTCGTCGAGGGCCCCCAGAACTCGAACGGCAAAACGTGGTATCAGGTGCGCCTCACGTCTACGGATTCCGATGGCGATTGGGCCATTGGCTGGGTCGCCAAATCCTTCCTTGCCGCCGGGAACGAGACGCCCACCCCGACCGCCAGCGGTACGCCGGGCGCGTCCCCGGTCGCCTCGCCGCGCGCAGGCACCCCAGCCGCATCGCCAACGGCGTCTACCTTCAAGGAAGGCGACATTGTCAATGTGACGGAGCCCAACGTCCGCATCCGCACCGAGGCCTCGACCGATGGCGAAGCCTTCGACGTGGTGCCGGAGGATCAGGATCTCCGCATCATCGGTGGACCGCAGACGGCAGACGACATCACCTGGTATCAGGTGGAATACGTCGGCCAGGAGGATACCACGGGCTGGGTCGCCAGCCAGTTCCTCGAGCTCGCCCCGGCGGAAGACCAGGGGCAGTAGCGTCTCACCCATCACCACCATCTAGCGGAGCGATGCTCGGCCTGTCAAAGGCCGAGCATCGCTGCTTGATGGATGGATACGTCGCCAAGACGACCCTCAGAATCCTGGAACGACACCACCGGCAGCATATCGACCAACATGTCCAACGGTCGCCTGCCTTCATCCAAGCCGCCTCCGGTTCTGCTCCTGCTCCGACGATCGCGCCATTGCCCCCTGACCACCGTAGGGAACAGCCCCATCGGCGTGACGTCAACAGAACAGTCCGACTTGCCGTTTCCAGATCAATGCAGCGCCAGTTCCGGACACCCACACTCTGTCCTGACCCCCGTGCCCCTTGAGCAGCGCGCTGCGCAGCGGCAGGCCCAGGGCATCGAGCAGCCGCGGCAGGTCGCGGCCGAAGAGCTGG
>JASGDN010000082.1:0-5294 GCA_049841275.1 Thermomicrobiales bacterium | reverse complement strand
GTTCACGGGCATCGTCGGCAACAGCGGTTCAATGCGATTCCAGAGATCGTCCGGAAGCAGGGGCTTGCTCATGCCCCAGCATCCCGCATGGCCCATGCCATGGGAGGGTTCTGTTAGGCGCTCTTAATCGCAACGGGTCCGTAAGCCCGCACCGATACCGAAGGCCCGAAAAGCCCGCCATGGCGGGCTTTTCGAAGAATTAACAACATCACGAATATATCGCAACCTGCACCGCACACAGGTCAGCGGCCGCCATCGACCTCCACCTGCGCGGCGATCACCACCGACGCATTGCCCGGCAAGGTCGCCATCCCCGGCGAGATGCGCGCGTGCGCCCCGACTTCCGGACCGAACAGTTCGATGATGAACTCCGAGAACCCGTTGATGACAGCCGATGTGCTGGTGAAGCCGGGATCCGCGTTCACCATCCCCTGCACATTCAGCCATGCCGTCACCCGGTCGAGGTCGCCCAGCTCGTGCTTCAGCGTTGCCAGCAGGGCGAGCCCGGCGCCCTTCGCGGCCAATCGTCCCTCGTCGATCGACACTTCGGACGGGATCTTGCCGTACGGCCCGGCTCCAGTGCCGTCGGCATTGCGGGCGCTCTGCCCGGATATCCAGGCAACACCATTGCGCACCCGGATCCAGTAGGGGGGCTGCGCCTTCCCGGGTACAGCCACCGGCATCCCCGGCAGAGCCAGTCCCATCGCCGCCAGTCGTTCCTCGATCACTGCCATCGTCATCCTCTCCCATGCAAACCGGCGAATACGTCTTGCCTATTGTCCAGGATTCACGGTCGTCAGGGGAAACAGGACAAGGTCGCCCTGGGTCACCGTACCGCGCAGCGAATAGGTGAACCCGCCGCAGTCACATTTCTTGGCATCGGTGTGGATGAATGGCAGCGCATCGTTCCCGAAGACGAGGTTGAACGTGTCCTGGCCCGAGCCGATCGGTCCCATGTCCTCGACCTGCAGGACGTAGGGATACGGCCCGCGATCGTTCACCGTCGCCCAGCCGAAGATCTCCCGGGCATTCGGTCGTGCCGACGAGAAGGCAGTGATCTGGTTGAAGAACTGGCTGACCATCAGGATCGGCTCTTCGGTATACGCCGGGTCATTCAGCGTGAACCCGCCATTGAAGACCGATTGTCCGCCATCGGGGCCTGGCAAGGCGAAGGCGGTCAAGGCGAATGTCGCATCCCCGTAGCCGGTCGGCACGATGCCGCCGCCGCCGATGCCATCCGTGGTGACATTCTGGACCTCCGGCGTCGCATCATCCTGCGCAAGCACTGTTTCCGCCCCGCGCCCCACCCCGCCAAGGAGGATTCCTCCGGCAAGACCCGCCGTCCCGGTCAGCACCACGCCTCGTCGCGTCATCATCTGGATTCTGCTCCCCATCACCCGGCGTGTTCACCGGACGACAATGACCGTGAGAGACCCACGAGCGCATCGCGGGTGGAAGAATCGAGCGGAAAGAACGACTCGATCGTCAATTCCGAAACCGTGATGTCGGTGGCGGTGCCAAACACCGTCGTCGTCCCGAGAAAGCTGAGGATACCAAGATCGGTCCGGATGCGGAATGGCACAGCGATCTCGTGCGAGGCTGTCCAGCCTGTGTCCCGGTCGTCCCAGCCCTGCTCGTGACGCCATACGCCGAGTTCTTCGAGCAGTGCCGCCAGAACCGGATCGCCACTGACTGCCACCTCGTGCCGCAACCGTGCGACGAGGAAGCCGATGTATTCCCGTGCATTCACGATACGGCTGGCAAGTCCTTCCGGATGCACGGCAAGGCGCAGGATATTCACCGGCGGTGTCATCAGCACCGGCGCCACGTCGCCCAACAGGAGCGGCAGGACGCGGTTCGCCGCCACCAGATTCCAGTGCCGGTCGATGACGAGGGAGGGGTGCGGCTCATGACCACGGAGCAGGAGATCGATCGTCTCCCGCACGGCGCGCATCGCCGGATCGTCGAGTTCGCGGCGCGGGTAGACCGGAGCATACCCCGCCGCAGCCAGGAGGGCATTGCGCTCGCCCAGCGGCATCTCCAGGCACTGCGCGAGATGCAGCAACATCTCGCGACTGGCATTGGCGCGGCCAGTCTCCACGAAACTGAGATGCCGGGTGGAGACCGCGGCCTCCGAGGCAAGGTCCAGCTGGCTGAATCGCCGTCGTTGCCGCCAGGTCCGCAGGATGTCACCGACCGATGGCGATGGGGAGATGTTCATGCGCGGATGATAGCGTCGGTTCTGGCACAAAACCATTACCTGGGAGGGAATTGGTTTTCCGCGCCGACCTCCCCATAGTGGAATCACGGCCCACGCCGGTGTGATGGCCGAAACGCCCTACCCATGGAGTGGATGATGGACACGACGACTATCCGGCACGGTCCAAGCGCGAAGCTGAAGCTGGCATTGCAGGCCGACGCAACCGTCGTCGCAATTGCCGGAATCGCGCTCGCGGCCGGTGCCGATCCGATCGGGAACCTGCTGGGTTTCGCACCGGTCTTCCTGCGCACGATCGGCATCGCGTTGCTGCCGTGGGCGGCCTGGGTTGGCCTGGTCGGTCGCCGCACCGGTCGGACGGCAACCCGCAGCGTGATCGCGGGCAACATGCTCTGGGTCGTCGCCAGCATCCTCATGCTGGTCGTGCAAGCGATCGATCCGAATCGCCTCGGCATCGCCTTCGTGCTGCTGCAGGCGGTCCTCGTCGCAGTCATCGCATGGTGGCAGGTGATGTCGCAGCGGCCGGCTCAGGCCGGATAACCGATCCCTCCGTCCCCAACGGTGCATTCCTCAAGCCCGAAAGGAGCCTTCTCGTGACAGACCTTACCGATACCAACGCCGCCGCCATCGCCGAACGCTATCTCGCCACATGGAACACGACCGACAGGTCCGAGCGCGACGCCCTGATCGCCGCCACCTGGGCCACCGACGGTCGCTATACCGATCCCCTCTTCGACGCGACGGGACATGACGCCATCGGCGAGATGATTGCGGGCTTCCAGAGCGCCTATCCCGATCATCGCTTCACCCTCGCCAGCGACATCGAAGAACACCACGGCCGTATCCGGTTCCAGTGGCAGCTCGCGAATGCCGCCGGAGCAATCCAGATGCTCGGTACCGACGTCGGCGTGCTGACCGAGAACGGCGCCCTCGCCGAGATCACCGGCTTCTTCGACAGCGCGTTGCCGACGCAGGAATCATGATCCGACGGCGAGACGAACGAACCGGCCTGGCGTGTGAATGCCAGGCCGGTTCGTTCGTGATGGTTGGTGCGTCGAGGCCTACAGGCTCTCGGGCGTCTTCGTCGACACGAGCGGGAAGACCGCCAGCATGGCAAACAGGATGATGAACGCTGCGAGCAGAATCGACGTAAGGATCATGGTGTGCCGTCCTGACCGAATGATTGCGGGGCATCGTTACTCTCCGACACCATCAGGATAGCGGCATAAACACAAGGATCCGCTGAAAGCAACCTGAGAAGTTCCTGAACGTCACAACGCTTTCCGGAATGACATCGCGGCATGGACTGCTGCCTTCAGCAGTTCGGCAAACCGCGCATCCTGATCGGTAAAAAGCGCCACGCCGACCTCCGCGGTGAGCGGATAGCGCTCCACATCCACCCGGCGGTCGCGAGCCTCCAGGGTGTAGCGTTCGTCGCCACCCGCCTGCGATTGGGCGACAGCCTGCTCCTCGATCGTGAATCCGACCGTGAAGTTGTAGACCAGCGATGTCGCCTGGACAGCGCCCCGTACATCAAATCCCTGCGCCAGCATCGTCGCGAGTCCCGCCTCCTGTTGCCGCAAGAGGTCTGTGTCGGTCAGGTAGGTTCCAGCAAAAAGCTTCGCGCCGTCGCGGTATCGCAGCATGGTCGAACGCACGGCATGGGCGAACGCGGTCAACCCGACCGCGGCGTCATCCCCTATACCTCCAGCAGTCGCCGCCATCGCTTCACGCCACATCGCGGTTGCCATCTCGTCGAGCAGGTCGGCCTTGCTCGCCAGATGCCAATAGATCGCCGGCGCCTTCACGCCCAGGCGATCGGCGACCAAGCGCATCGTCAGCCCGTCCAACCCACGTTCGTCCAGTACCGCAAATCCGGCATCCACGATTGCCGCAACCGTCACCCCCTTCGCCATACACTCCCCCCCGGTTGACACCTTAACAACGTTCAGTTAGTATCGCACCAATACAAATTGAACGTCGTTAAGGAGGCCATTCCATGTACGCAGCCATCCTCGATCCGACTCAGGACATCGTCCCGCACTATGGCGAATTCGCCGAACCCGAACCGGATCCCAACCATCAGGTCGTCGACCTCGTCGCAACTGGCATCCATCAACTCACGCGCCGTGTCGCGATCGGGCAGCACTACGGCAGCACGACCGCGACCGGTCCAATCGTTCCTGGCATTGAAGGCGTCGCCCGTACCGCGGACGGCACCCTGATCTACACCGGGTATCCGCGCGCGCCCTTCGGCATGCTGGGCGAACGCATCCCGGTCGCCATTGGCATGGCCTTCGTGCTTCCGGATGGTGCCGATCCGGTGACGATCGCAGCCGGAATGAATCCGGGTGTTTCATCCTGGCTGCCGCTGCGGCAACAGGAAGCGCTTGGCACCGTGATCGTGACGGGTGCAACTGGTGTCGCGGGGAAGATGGCAATCGCGAATGCCCGCCTGCTCGGCGCGACGCGCGTGATCGCGCTCGGACGCTCCCCGGCGGCCCTCGATGCCCTGCCGTCAGGCACGGTGACCGTCGCCCTCAGCGGCGACAAGACTGCCGACGCGGTTGCGATTCGTGACGCGATCGGCGACGAGTCGCCGTCGGTCGTGCTGGACTATGTCTGGGGTGCGGTCGCGGAGACGCTCTTTGCCGCCCTGCAATCATATGGTCTGGACGAAGTCGAGGGCACCATCCGCTACGTGCAGATCGGCTCGGCGGGCGGTCCGGATGCCACGTTGCCCGCCTCGCTCCTGCGCGCGCGCCCGATCACGATCGTCGGCAGCGGCGCCGGGTCCACGTCGATGGAGACACTGATGCGCGAACTCCCGGCCTACCTTGATGTGCTGGCACGCGGCGACGTGACGCTCGAGACACGCGTGTATCCCCTGGAGCGCGTTGCCGACGCCTGGACCGACGCGACACCGGGTGTCCGTGCTGTTGTCGTGCCTTAAGAGCGCCTAACAGAACCCTCCCATGGCATGGGCCATGCGGGATGCTGGGGCATGAGCAAGCCCCTGCTTCCGGACGATCTCTGGAATCGCATTGAACCGCTGTTGCCGACGATGCCCGTGAAC
>JASGDN010000081.1:0-34302 GCA_049841275.1 Thermomicrobiales bacterium | reverse complement strand
GTTCACGGGCATCGTCGGCAACAGCGGTTCAATGCGATTCCAGAGATCGTCCGGAAGCAGGGGCTTGCTCATGCCCCAGCATCCCGCATGGCCCATGCCATGGGAGGGTTCTGTTAGGCGCTCTTAGCCGGGCGATTGCTCGCGCACAAGCCCGGCGAGACGGCGGAGGATCGAGGCTGCGTCGATCAGGAGGTCACGCTCCTGGTCGGGCAGGGCCAGCAACCCGGAGGCGATGCTCATATGCTCGATCTTCTGTATGATAATGAGGATACGATCCACAAGGCACGAAGGAGTCATTCCATGGGAGCCACCGTAGCCGTCGATGAAGCGCTCCTCGCCGAAGCGAAACGGCTGACCGGATTGGAGCGCAAGACCGAAATCGTGCGCGAGGCACTCACAGCACTGATCGAACGGGAAAGCGCCCGTCGGCTAGCCCGGCTCGGAGGGAGCGAGCCCGATCTCGTCGCCCCGCCACGTCGTCAGACCGATCCGGCATGATTGTTGTTGACACGTCGGTATGGATCGACCATTTCCGGCAAACGGACCCGTTGCTATTTTCCCTGCTCGATGCAGGCCATGTTCTCGCTCATCCGTGGTCTATCGGAGAAATCGCTCTCGGCAATCTTCGCAACCGAGACGAAACATTGCGCCTGCTGCGTAGATTGCCCTCTGTCCCGGTGATTTCGTTCGCTGAAGTTCTCCAAATGATCGGTGATTACCGCTTGCATGGTATGGGGATCGGCTATGTTGACGCGCAACTGCTCGCAACAACCCGATCTACTCACGATTCCTCCTTGTGGACGCGGGACCGACGGCTTCTTTCCGCAGCACAGCGGCTTCGAATCGCATACGAACCACCTCATCAATAGAGCAGCAGCCCAACACGACAAAAAATGCGGAGTATCTGACGAATTTCATTCAGGTTCTCCGGCCTTGAGGCATCCCTCCGGCGTCGGGAAGACGTCCCTGCAACTCAGGCGGACGCACCCGTGTAATGCTTCAGGCCGTAGCTCCAGAACCAGCGGGCGCCCAGCAGGAACGCCGCCGCCGGCACACACGCTCCCAGCACCGTCAGCGCGTTCACCCGGCCGCTCAGGGCCTCGGCGGGGACTGTCACCACGAAGGCAATCGGGATGATGAAAGTCAGCGTGCCTTTCAGCCAGCCGGGATAGATGCCGATTGGCCAGCGTCCGGCCTGGTCGAAGGTCGTCCCGAAGATCACCAGCACATTGTCCAGCTTCACGAACCAGAAGGCCAGCGTCGAGAGGATCAGCAGGAAGCTGTACATGATGACGATGCCCAGCAGCAGCATCGCCGCGAAGAGCAACGCCTGCCCCATCCCGATCCGCTCGCCATGCTGTGCGATGCCGATCCCCAGGATCACCGCTCCGGCGATGGTCCCGGCAATCGCGCCGCCTTCGACGCGCTGGAAGGTGACCATCACCTGCGAGTCCGCCGGTTTCGTCAGCATGAAGTCGAGCGTGCCCAGCCGCACGTTCTCCATGAAAGTCTGGAAACTCGGCTCGATGACGAGGCCCAGCAACGAGCCGAGCATCGTCTGGATGCCAACCAGCATCACCAGTTCGGACGAGGTCCAGCCGTTCAGGGAGCTCGTCTGGTTGAAGATCACGGCCAGCCCCAGCAATGCGGTAGCCAGGTGGACGGTGACGCCGAAGAGCTCGAAGAAGAAGTTGGTCCGGTATTGCACCATCGTCAGCAGGCCGAGCCGCAGATAGGTGCGAATCACGGTCAAGCTATGCATGGATGGGATCTCCCCAAGACATCGTTGTGCCTGGCACGGCCGCGATGCTCCATCCGGGCATGTGTGATGTCTCTCATGTAACTACTTTCTCCTGTCACGTTGAGCGCAGCGAAGAACCCCCGTGCGAAGCGCTTCCGGCGAAGCCGGAAATCAATGCATGCGTGCGGCCTGCTCTGGCATGTGGTCAGTTGCTGGCCAAAGATCACGTCCGGGATGATCGCTCCGGATATCGGCCTGCGGCCGATGCGCTTCGCGTGGGGGTCCTTCACTGCGTTCAGGATGACGGGGGACGGCGGTTGCTCGGGATACTTCATGAATGCCATCTCAGGTGGACTATTTCTCACCCCCCGACCGCGGAATAGCGGTTCGCCGCCCGCGACCACACCGCTCGCATGATGACGATCGCGATCGCCAGCCACACGACCTGCACGCCCAGCCCCGTCAGGATCTCTCGCCCGCTCAACCGTCCGAGCAGGACCTCCACCGGGAAGGAGAGCATCCAGCGGAAAGGCAGCACCGTCGCGATCACCTGGATCGGCTTCGGGAAGAGCGTCAACGGCGCCATCTGCCCGGCCAGGAAGAACGTGATGGATGCCCAGAGCTGGTGAAGCGCATTGGCACGCGTCACCCAGAAGGCGATCAGTCCCAGCGCCCATTCGATCGTGTAGCGGATACCGAGCGCGAGGATCACCGCCGGCACAAAGGCGACGGCGTCCAGCGGGCGCGTCTCGAATTGCGCATCGAAGACGATGGCGAGCACCACGCAGATCGGCACCAGCGGCGCCAGCGTGAAGATCTTGAACGAGAGATTGGCGACCAGATCCTCGTGAATCGGATGCATCGGACGTAGCAGGATGCCGGAATAGACACCCGTGCGCACGCGCCACTCGATCTCCCACATGTGCCACATGAAGGTCAACTGGTTCACGACCATCACGGCGAGGAAATAGGCGGCGTACTCTCCCGCCGAGTAGCCGCCCGCGCTGCCTCCCTGCGAATCGGCGACCGTTCGCCAGACGATCAGGGAGACGAGCGGCTGCACGATCAGGCTGAAGAGCCAGATGAACGTCGCGCCGCGATAGGCGACCTGCGACGCGAGGTCGACCTTGAACCGCTGGCGGTAGAACGCCGCGAGATTCGCCGGGGAGAAGGCCCGGTCGCCGGATGTTGTCGCCATCAGCGCCCCTCCGCGTCGCGGACGCCCGACGCTCCCGCAAGTATCGAGATGGCATCCGCATCGGGGAGCGGCGCGTTCTCGTCGGCCAGCGGGGCGATCGGTTCCGGCTGGTCCGCATCGGTGTCGCGCTCCCGCTCTGTCGAGCCGGAGCTGGCGAAGACGTGCTCGATCACCTCTTCGATGGAGGGATCTTCCACGGTAAGGTCCGCGATCGGCACCGCGCCAAGGATAAGTCCGGTCACCAACGGGGCAACCGCCTTGGCGGCGCGGACCGTGAGGCTGTGCTCGCTGCGATCAACGATCTCGCCACCAGCCGCCTCCAGCCGGGCAAGCAGGTCGGCGGGGATCGCGCTGCCTTCGTCCAGCTCGACTACGACCGTCTTCAATGGAGAGAAGCGGTCGATCAGTCCAGGGAGATCGCCATCGTAGAGCAGCGTGCCATGATGAATGACGATGACCCGTTCGCAGAGGGCTTCCACGTCGGCCATGTAGTGACTGGTGAGCATGATGGACGCGCCGGTGCGGGCGTTGTAGTCGGCGATGAACGCGCGGATCTTCCGCTGCATGGCGACATCAAGGCCGATGGTCGGCTCGTCGAGGTAGAGCACGCGCGGCTGATGGAGCAGCGAGCCGGCGATCTCGCACTTCATGCGTTCGCCGAGGGAGAGGTTGCGCACCGGCTTCCGGATCAGGTCGCCGAGTTCCAGCATCTCGACCAGTTCATCGAGCCGGGTGCGGAAATCGTCCTCGGCGATCTGGTAGATGGCGCGGTTGAGCTGGAACGAATCGAGCACGGGAATGTCCCACGCAAGCTGGTTGCGCTGTCCCATGATGAGCGCCATCTGGCGGAGGAAGGCGCGGTCGCGCTCCCACGGGGTGAAGCCGAGCACGCTCGCCTCGCCGCCGGTGGGATAGAGCAGTCCGGAGAGCATCTTGAGCGTGGTGGTCTTGCCGGCGCCGTTCGGCCCGAGGAATCCGACGATCTCACCCGGCGCGATGTCGAAGTCGATGGCTTTCACGGCCGTGACCTCGCGGGTGGTGCGATGGAAGAGGCTCTTCAACGCCGCACCGACGCCACTCTCCCGTTCGGGCACGATGTAGGTCTTGCGGAGGCCGCGCACGGAAATGGCTGGATCGTTCGGGCGCATGGGTCGTCCTGTTCGCCGGTCGTGAAGGCGCTCGTGCTCGACACCGGAACGCGATCGTTTCCGGCGGGATGGGCTGTGGATACAGAAAGCGAGGCATCGGGAGAAATCGCAGGCATCATCGTATCCGATGATTTCCATGAATGCAACAAGGAAGTGCATAGTTCTATGATGCTTCCATTGGGATTATTCCATCCGATATCAAATATCAGGAGCCATCCTCTTTACTTTTCCGAAGGCGGGAGGTCGGTATTCTCAAGCCCGAGCGACGTTTTCTGGTTCTGCCACTCTCAATGCACCGTCCAGGCTTACCTGTGGGCCGTGACGCCGAGACCGGTCCAACACGAGGCCGGTCTGTACGATGGGGCCGCCTGTGTAGGGGCCTGTATAGACCGGTGACAGAGATAACGCGCGTGTGCGCAGTCGGTCCGAGGGTAATGACCTTGCTTGACCAGGATCGTGCACCCAGCAGAACGCTATCACGCTCCAACCTCGCTCCCAGCTTTCGCCCCTAGGCTGGATGGCAATGGATTCGCGAACCGGCGGATCCCGATCGAGCAAAGGAGTCGTGCACCATGCACCAGATCATGACCCGCCAGCGAACCTGGCGCGTGACGGCAGTCGCCGCGGCGATCTACGTCGCGCTGGGCATTGTCTTCGGGGAAGCGTTCTTTACTGGTCCCTTCTGGGATGGATCGGCCATCTTCGCGTCATCGAGCGTCCACACGCTCGGGCTGCTGGCAATCATCGTCTGTGGCTGGATGCAGGTGCGGCGGGTACCGGAACAAGGCGTCCGGATGCGCGCCCCGCTGGATACGGCCGCACGCCGGGGATCGCATGTCTTCGACGACCCGATGAGCTGGAAGCTCCTGCAGAACAGTCCCTCCTATGCCCTGCTCTGGCTGCCGTTGCGGCTCTTCGTCGGCCTCGCCTGGCTGGCCTCCGGGGAATCGAAGCTACGCGGAACGGGATGGATGGACGGCGGCAGTGCGTTGCAGGGATTCTGGCAGAATGCGGTGGCGGTTCCGGAAAGTGGCCGCCCGGCCATCACGTTCGGCTGGTATCGATCATTCCTCCAGTTCCTGCTGGACCATGAGAGCTACACCTGGTTCGCGAAGGCGATCGCCGTGGGTGAATTCATGGTCGGGCTGGGCCTGGTGCTGGGTGCATTCACCGGGATCGCAGCATTCTTCGGGGCAACGCTGAACTTCAACTTCCAGCTGGCCGGTTCAGCCAGCACGAATCCGGTGCTCTTCGCACTGGCCGTGGCGATGATCCTGGGATGGAAGGTGGCGGGATTCTGGGGTCTGGACCGCATGTTGATGCGGCATGTGGGAACGCCGTGGACAACGCCGGCCGCCGGTGTCATGCCAACGCCGTCGACACCGCCGCGGATAGCAGCTCCGGCACCGTATGGACATCATCCGGCGATGTCGTCCCCGATCTCGGTCCGGTACCGGCCGTAAGTGAGTCGCCCGGCCTTGCCAAAGCCGGCGCTGCCACGCTCCGGGGGAATACGGACCCGCGAGCACACGAAGACAGGGACGCAATCCGAGGATCGCGTCCCTGTCGGGCGCCAGCCAGTTTCGGGTAGGCCCCGGTCAGGCAGAAGGTCGCTTCTGTGGCGGCGTGCGGCGCTTGCCCATTTCGGACGGCTTCGCGTCCGCCACCTCGACGATGTCGGCATCGAGGATCTCGCCGGTCAGATCGGCCTCGGATTCAGTAGTCGCGGCCGGCGATGCCTTGCCGTTTGTCTTGGCCGTCGCTTTTGCCGTCGTGACGACGGAGGCCGATCCCTTCGCGCCGAACTTGGTCCCGGCGGTGCGGGAGGCGTAGCTGGAATTGCGCTTCTTCGTCCGCGATTCGATCAGATCGCTCTTCGTCTCATCGACCTCGCTCTCGTCGACGGCATCCTCATCGACGACATTCGACGCCGTGGCCTTGCCGGACTTGCCCTTCGCGGCGTTCTTGCCGCCTCCGGAGCCGCCCGTCCGGGCCGGAGATCCTCCCCCCTTCTTCGCGGCGTCCTCCTGCCGTTGCTGGGCGGTTTCCTGCGCCTCCATCATCTTGCGGTTGAGCCAGCCGGAAAGGCCCTTGCCTTGCACCGAGCCCGCTTCGCCGCTCATGACGACAACGTTCTTGCGCTTGGACGGGTCCTGGTAGCCAAGGCGGCGGTGGGCCGGGAGCTCCGGCAGCCAGGGGAACCACTCACCGAACGCGCCCCATCCGGTGATGAGCCATTGCTGGACGACCGAGTAGATGGCCTGCGTTACCCAGTAGATGACCGGGCCGGACGCAAAGTTCCAGCCGAACAGCACCACCATGAGCGGCATGAAGTTCATCATGGTGTTCATCATCTGCTGCTGGGGGTCGGTGACCTTCTGCCCGGCTGGGCGCATCATGCGCGCCTGGATGAACTGGAAGATACCGGCAAGGATCGGAAGGATCTTGTAGGGATCGGGATCACCCAGGCTATGAATCCACAGGAACCCTTGGTGCCAGACACCCGTGTCGCTCCCTGACAGGCTGCGGATGGCATGGTAGAGGCCGAAGAAGATGGGAATCTGCAGGACCATCGGCAGACACCCGGCCATCGGGTTGACGCCGTGCTGCTGGTAGAGCGCCATGGTCTCCTGCGAGAGCCGCTGGCGGTCCTTGCCGTACTTCTTCTGGAGTTCCTTGATCTTGGGGGCCAACTCCTGCATGTTCTTGCTGGAGCGGGTGGATTTGACCGTCAGTGGCAGCAGCAGGGTCTTGATGATGATCGTGAAGGCGATGATCGCCAGACCGCCGTTGCCGAAAACATCGGCAAGGCCGTTCAACGCCCATTTCAGGAAGGCGGTGTATTGGTCCCAGACAGGGATGGCGCCGAGCGGAGCGATCGTCACCAGGCGGGAGAGGTGATCCGTCGCCAGGGTACTGAATGCGACGAGCGGACCGAGAAGATCGAAGAGCACGAGAGCGGGCCTCCCCCCGCCAGAGCGGGACTGGGGTTGTGGTGATGGCGGCGATCGTCGCTATCGCGATCGCGACGCAGTGATGATGGCGAGTCGTATCCGGCATGGGCCGGGATACGGGCGGAAACGTCAGGTCGGACGCCGCACGGTATTCGCAGTCTGCGGAAGGATACTCGTTCCGACAGGCGCACGACATCCGTGCCAGACCGGAACGGCCGTGTGGTTCCCATGATGATGCACGATTGCCGGAATCGCGGCCACGTGCCCAACCACACCCACTCGACGTGGCGGGAGCGTGATGCCCGCGAGCTCGATCCGGACGGAATGCGCAGGATCGTTCGCCGGGCGAGAGGTGCCCGCTACACCCGGTGCACCGTCAGTCAGGGAACGGGATCGTACCCGCTGCCGCCGAAAGGATTGCACCGGAGGATGCGCCAGGTCGCGAGGCGACCGCCCTTGATGATACCGTATTCCGCAATCGCCTCGTACGCATACTCGGAGCAGGTGGGCTGGAACCGGCAGGACGCGGGCAAGCCGGGTGAGATGGCGCGCCGATAGAAACGGATGACCCCAAGCGCGCCCTTCGCAGCCGGGTTGTCCGCGCGAGCTGTCACGGGAATCGCGTCAAACTCGTGGACGCGGTGCCGATGATGGCTGTGGCTACGATCGTCTTCATCGGGATGGTTGGCGGCGGCCGGGACGGGGTCTGGCATGGCGGCTACCCCTGTTCTTCCTTTGACGAAGGATCGGGATTGGTGTCGGTGCGATCGCCGGGTTGTGCTGGCCGGGTCCACCTGGCGCGTACCGGCTCACCGGGCAGGGGCGGACCGCCCTCCGGATCGAGATAGGCGGCAGGGTCGATGAGATCGGCTTTGGCGAAGATACGGCGCAGGCAGTCCTGCGCGGTGGCGAGGTCTGGCATTTCCTCCAGCGTACCCCGGCAGATGAAGGCGATGTCGTAGCCCTTGCGCAAATAGGGATGATACCCGCGCAGGGCCTCCCGCGTAAGGCGCTTGAGGCGGTTGCGCTGGACAGCCTTGCCGCTCTTCTTGCCGGCGATGACGGTGTAGCGGTTCTGCGGAGGATCGGTGTGGTTGGGCAGCACCCGCGCCACAAGCGCCCCATGCGCGCTGGCCTTCCCCCGCGAGCGGACGCGGCGGACATCGGCTTCTTCGCGCAATCGGGTGTGGCGGGCAATCACCGGGACGGGGCCTCCGGGCGGGATCGGGAACAGGGAGCAGAAACACCGAACGGCGAGGGCTGCGTCACGACCCCGCGAGTGGCTGGGGTGCGTGGGCCAGGCCCTCGCCGTTGGGGAACCGGTCGCAGGAATCAGCGGAATGACCGGGGATGCACCCCGTCCGCCGACGCCTACTTGTTCTGCGTGAACTTCTTCTCGTCGGATACGGTCAGCGCCCATCGCCCCTTCTGGCGGCGAGCGGCGAGGACGCGGCGGCCACCCTTGGTGGCCATGCGGGCGCGGAAACCCAGCGCGCGCAGGCGCGGGATGCGCTTCGGCTGGTACGTGCGCTTGGTGCTCATGCGAATGCTCCTCTTTCGACAATCATCAGGACCGGGCGTATTGCCCGGCAGGCTCGACGGAACGACAGGTCCACGGCTCGGGTGATCGCCCGGATGCGTGCACGCATGCGCGCAATCGGGTTCGACCCAGGAGAGTCCTGCACCCCGGAGCCTTGTGTGCGGTAGACGAATCGACAGCCCGTCATCGGGAGACGAGAGCCCGTCGTCATGCAAAAACCGCTGGCTGTCGAATCCAGGCCCGGATGGCCCGATCGGAGCGCAGCGGCGCACCACCACACGAGACATGGGAGTATAGCGTTCGGGATGACGGAGCGTCAAACCCAGGCATCGCCATTTCGCGCCAACCGCGCTATGGCCCGGTGCGGCGTCCCCCCAAAGGGGTCGCCTTCCACACATACCAGGCGCGCGGCCCCAGAGACTGGCTCACGGCCCGGATGCACCGCGGGCGTTCACAGGGGCCTGCCGCTCTCGCGCATCCGTCTATCCAGCAATTGCCCTGCAAAGCCCGGCAGTATCGGAACGCACGGAGCAAATCGGGTGTACCCTATGGGCACGACCGCAACTTGCCGCGACCATCCCGCGCCGGTACAATCCGCCAACTCGAAAGGGGCCGCCCCATGAGCGCCTTCGGTGATGCCTTCCTCTTCCACCTCCGCACGAACCTGGATGCATTCCTTGCCATCATCGCGGACATCCCCGTGGACGACCTGAACACCTGGAAGCCCGCCATGACCACCGAAGGCGCACAGGAGACCAATACCTTCGCCGTGCTCGGCGTCCACATCGCCGGGGCCGGCGAGTTCATGACGCTCATCGCCGTCGATCATGCCCCGGTCACCCGCGATCGCGAAGCGGAGTTCCACGCCACGGCGACCCATGAGGAACTGAAGGCGCGGTTCGATTCCTGGCTCGTAAAGCTCCAACGCCAGCTCGACCGCCTCACCGAGGCGGAACTGGGCGCAAAGAACACCCACGACCGCTACCTCGACCAGAACTGGACCAATGCCCGGGTCATGCTCCACGCGCTCGACCACACCGCGCTGCACGTCGGTCACGCCGAGATCCAGAAACAGCTCTGGCTGGACGAGCGCGCGCACGTCGAAGCCGACGACCACACGCCGCGCAAGCAGATGCTGCGTCCCGGGTTCCCGAAGGACCCGATGCGTATCACCGACAAGGCTGCCAAGCGCACCCTCGCCTGACGCCAGCCAGCGCTCTTTCCCCACACATGGAGATCCCGGAGCATCGACAGGGACGCTCCGGGATCTCCATATCGGCAATTACCAGCGCTCCTCGAACTTCGGCGGCAGCAGAACCGGGATGCCCATCCCCGACGTGCGCTCGCCAAGCGCCGCGAAATCCGGCATCTCCCCGATCGGCTCGCGATCGTCGCCGACCGGACGGCTCATCAACCGGAAACTGGTGTCGAACGTGTCACCCGGCGTAAAGACGACGAGCGTCTCCATGGCCTCGGTTCCCACCGAGCGGATCATGTGCGGTGTGCCACGGGGAATCCAGACGAGGCTGCCCGGCCCGGCATGAATCGCTTCACCGTCCAGCACCCCACCAAGCTCCCCGGCGAGCACGAAGAACGCCTCGTTCTCGCCGGGATGCAGGTGGTAATTCGATCCCGAGCCAGAAGGAATGCTCCACAACGCGAGGGAAACAGTACCCAGCGTCTGCGCAGCCGCCGCCAGATAGCGAACGGTGGCCTCGCCATTCAGGAAGTCGCGAACATCGGCGGTCCCCCGCGAGGTGATGAAATGACCGGATGCGAGTCCCACAGGGCTCCTCCCCACGGTTGGCGCGACACATCAATCGGGACCCACCGGCATGATAGGATCCGGATTGCGCGCCGCACATGAGGGGAAACACGCATTTGTCACTCGCGAGCCTTGCGAATCTCCATCACCGTGCGCAACAGCATCGTCAGCACGATCTCGTCACCCACCGCCAGATCGGCATCGAATGCCTCTGCCGGCAGCTGCGCCTGCAACACGGTCTCCGGATCGCCCGGCAGCGTGTAGAAGAGCCGGGCATACGGCCCGCCGTGAATCGTGTAGTGCTGGATGCCTTCCAGCCGCCCCCGAACCTCCATACAACCCCACCCCGGCAGCGTTATTCGTCGTCCTCGTTCATCCGCGCGGCCCGGTCCTCACGCCCCCGTGCATAGAGGTAGAGCGCAATCGTCATGACCAGGAGCGGCCCGATCCCCAGACAGAAGATGATCGCCAGCGTACCCTGATCGTAGATGCTCGCCCGCGCCATCACCACCAGCATCAGGATCGCGAGCACGACCACCAGTGCGATGGACGCCAGCGCCGCGGTCGAGCTGACACATCCACGCGCGTTCGTGTTAACCGCCAGTTCCGCCGCCGAATCGGGATCGCCCGGGCCGCGCGGCACTTCCGCCATCGTCGCCACGTCCTGCAGGCGGACATACCCCAGCCGCCCGTATTCGAGGCGCACCCGGACGAAATCCTCCGGCGAATGCGGATCCTCGACGATGTCCAGCTCGGTTCCGGAGGGCACGATCTCGATCATGCGGGAGGCGGAATCCGGCTGCTCGTAGACGCGCAACCCTTCCGTCGCATGGAAGGCATCCATCAGCGTCGTGCCGCACGCCGCGCAATAGAACGACGTGGCGGGATTCAATGCCCCGCACATGCCGCAGAAGACGAGCGGACGCCGCCCACGCACGTCAAGCGTCCGGCCGTCGGGCATCGTCAGCGCGCTGGACCCACCGACATCGACGATATCGGGAACCTGCGGGCCAGACCGCGCAATGTCCAGACGATCGGGACCACCGGAGGAGTCCGGCGAGTTCGGGTTGTCCGAGATCGGACGGGTATCGTCGGCGTTGTGAGCATCGGACGACGGGTGGAAAGGAGGAACGGACACGCGAAACCTGGCCTCCAGAGACGAGCGGCGAGACGAGCCCCGGAATGTCTTCCTTCAAGGATCGCACAGATCGTGCTTCGGCACGCCCGACCCGACTCGATCGATCCATGACACCGTGCAGGTCGCTCTCGCGCAACGATCTATGTCATCTTGTCACATTACGAGAGCGCTTGGTGATCGGTAATAACGCTATCTATTCCACTTTCAGTCGTTACGATATCACTGGGCCTATAGTCATGTAACGGTCAATTCCGGCGAACGAACGCGGCATCGGTGCACCAACACCCTTTCCGTAACGGGACACGCTATGCTGTGTGCCAACAGTCTCCCGCCCGGCCGTGTCGTGCCCAAACGGTCACATTCGCCTCGTTCCGGAGTTCCCGCGTGCCAATCGACAACGCCACCATCGCCGCCATCGCCACTCCACCCGGAGAGGGTGGCCTCGGCATCGTCCGCATCAGCGGCCCCGACGCAGCGGACATCGCCGCTTCCATCTTCCGCCCGCACCGGCGCCAGGACGCGCACGCCATCGATCTTCGCACGACCGAAAGCCACCGGCTGCATTACGGGAATATCATAGATCCATCATCTGGCAAGCCGATTGATGACGTGCTGATGGCATGGATGCGCGGACCCCACACCTACACGCGGCAGGATACCGTGGAAATCTCCTGCCACGGCGGTCCCCTGCCGCTACGGGAGACCCTGCGCGTGGCGCTCGCCGCCGGTGCGCGCCACGCAGAGCCAGGAGAGTTCACCCTCCGCGCGTTCCTGAACGGACGGCTCGACCTCGCGCAGGCGGAGGCCGTCATCCACGTGATCGGCGCGCGCACGGCGGAGAGCCTGCGCATGGCGGTTTCCGATCTCGCCGGAGATCTCTCCCGGCGACTCGCCCCGGCGAATGCTGCGCTTGTCTCGTTACTCGCCTACCTCGATGCCTCCGCCGATTTCCCCGACGACGAGATCGACATCGATGCATCCGGACATGCTGCCGGTTCGCTGGTGGCTGTCGACCGGGGTCTCGCTGCCGCCGAGGAAGCGCTCGCGGCGGTGATTGCCGGATCGCATGCGGGAATGCTCTACCGCGAGGGCGCACGCATCGCCCTCGTCGGACGGCCGAATGTCGGCAAGAGCAGCCTGCTCAACGCGCTCCTTCGCACCGAACGCGCGATCGTGACCCCCATCGCCGGCACCACGCGCGACGTGATCGAGGAGACGATCAACCTGGAGGGCATTCCCGCCACCCTGCTGGACACCGCCGGAATCGTCGAGACGGAGGATGTCGTCGAACGGATGGGAGTCGAGCGCAGCCGCACTGCCCTGCAGACGGCCTCCGCGATCGTCTTCACGCTCGATGGGTCGCGCGATCCCGAGGCCGGCGACCTGGACATCGCCCGGCTGCTCGCCGCGCGCGCCGCCGACCGGCAAGCGCCCGTCGTCATTGCCCGCAACAAGGCCGATCTCCCGGAACGCGGGAACGTCGAGTCCGTCCGCTCGCTGCTCCCGGATGCTCCGGTAGTAGCCCTCTCCGCGACAACCGGGGAAGGACTCGGCGACCTGGAGCGCACGCTGGCGAGCGCCCTGCGTGAACGTGGCGGCAGCGGGGCACAACCCGCGATGATTTCCGCCCGCCAACGCGCTGCGCTGGACCGGGCGCTGGTGCACATCCACGACGCGCAGGAGGCATGGGCACTGGGCGTTCCGCAGGACCTGCTCGCGACGTCCGTCCGCGCGGCGCTCCATGCGGTCGGCGAGGTCACCGGCGAGAACGTGGACGAGTCGGTGCTGCACGAAATCTTCAGCCGCTTCTGCATCGGGAAATAGCCAACGAACTGATACGCCGGGCAGAACGCCCGAGCTGCACCATGCCTCTATTCTCCACTCCGCAGATCGTCGAGGAAGCTCGCCACAAGTTCCCGCACCGCGCGACGGATCTCCAGAGGAGCACTCCCGCGCTTCTCGATAAACCGTGACTGGTCCTGGACACAAACCTGCTCGCACATGACGAACGACGATCGTGGCAGTACATCCGCAATCGGTCCTATAGGCACATGGTATGGCAGTCCTCGATCACGTGTGGTCAACGAGCAGACGATAAACAGGTTGTTGCGGGCGATGTTGTAGTAATCGTTGGATACAACGAGAGCAGGCCGTCTGCCTGCCTGCTCTCGCCCCGCCTGTGGATCAAAGTCCACGATCCAGATTTCACCGGCCCGAGGATCGGGCGTGCCCTCCACAGGTTTCCTCCTTGTTCTCGTCGATGCAATACGGCGGTTCTGCCGCAAGCTCGGTATTTGGCGCCCCTTGCAACTCCCCAATCTCGTTCATGTAGTCCTGCCAGGCAGCAGGGTCTGCATGAAGACGATCAAGCGACGCGTTGACCGCATCCCAGAACTTTCTCGTTTCATATTCGTCAACCAATTCGGTGACGATGTCACCCATCGGCCGACTCTCGGACTTCGCCAGCGCCTGCAGCTTGGCGTGGGTTGTCTGGGGAACCCTGACCGCCGGGGTGAGCCCTGATGCTTTTCTCAACGCAGCCACCCGAATCCTCATTTATGTCAAGAACCTCCCTATAGTATCGCGTTGTATACGGATCTGCGCAACTATTCTGTATACGACGAGCCAACTGAGCGATGCCCGCCCCAGTGGCTGGATTCCTGTCATCCGGCCGCTAAGCATCAGACGCGGCATTGTCCCGTCACCCCTTGGTCGCGCCCTCGGTCAGGCCCCGAATGAAATACCGCTGCAGGAAGACGAACAGGACCATGACGGGAATGAGCGCGATCACGCCGCCCGCGGCCATGACGTGATAGAGGGTCTGAAATCGCTTCGAGTACTGGATGAGCGCGATGGTGATCGTCTGCCAGCCATCGAGCGGAGCGAGATACACAAGCGGAATGAGATAGGCGTTCCAGACACCCATGAACGTCAGCAGCGTGATGGTGGCGAGCGCCGGCCGGATCAGCGGGAAGGCAATACGCCAGTACGCCCCCACGAATGTTTCGCCATCGAGTTCGGCGGACTCGAACAGGTCCTTCGGAATCGTGGAGAAATGGCTGAGCAGGAGATAGATGTTGAACACCTGCGAGCCTGCCGTCATCACCAGGATCACCGCGATGATCGCCTTGCCATCGCCCACCAGCCCGAGCGTACGGTTCACGTAGAACGTCGGGATGATCAGCATCTCGCCGGGGATGAGCAACGTCGTCAGCAGCGCAATCATGATGAGCCGATGCCCAGGGAACTGGGCGCGCGATAGCGCGTAGGCGGTCATCGATGTGGTCAGGATGATCGCCACCATGCACACCGCAGTAATCACCAGCGTGATGATGGCCGCCCGTGGAATGTCGGCCTCACGCCAGATATCGGCGTAATTCGACCATTGCGGGTCCGGCACGCGAAGGGAGAAGCCTGCCCGGAATACCTCCCGCGGGGTACGCAGGGATGTCGCGACCATCCACGCGAAGGGATACAGGCAGATCACGGTGTAGGCGGCAAGCAGCACGTAGCGCAGTCCGCCCCAGGCCGTACCCCGAATCGCATTGGCAACCCGGTTCGGGGGTTCCGGCACGATCACCGACGATGTGGAGGATGGCTGGCGAATCGAGTCGGCCACCGGTCACCTCCCGTCCTGTAGGCGGTTGATCCACTGCTGGATCAGGACCGCCACGAAGATGATGACGCCAAGCCCGATCGCCACCGCCGATCCATAGCCCACTTCCGGGATCGAGGTCGCCCCGGAGAGGCCACCACCGCCGAAGGACGTGTAGCGGAACATGTAGAGCACCATCGTGGTCGTGCTGAATCCGGGGCCACCGCCAGTCATCACCGCGAAGTAGTCAAACACCTTGAGCGACCCCGCCATCGAGAGGGTGATGATCACGACCATCAACGGCCGGATGGCGGGCACCGTCACACCGAGGAAGCGGTCCTTCGCCCCAGCGCCATCGACCTTCGCGGCGTCATAGAGATCCCGCGGGACGGTCTGGAGCGCAGCCAGGAAGAAGACCATGTTCATCCCGAGGTCGTGCCAGATCGCCACCCCGGTCACCGTCCAGAAGGCCGTTCCACGCTCACCCAGGAACGCGATCGGGCGTTCGATCAAGCCCAGTTCCATCAACATCTTGTTGAACGCCCCGCCCTGTGGGGAGAAGAAGAATGTGAACGCCAGCGACACGACGGCGATGCTGGTCACCACGGGCAGGAATCCGACGGTCCGGAAGAACGTCGTCCCCCGCAGGCCCGAGTTCAACGCCAAGGCGAGCAGGAGTGCCAGCGGCAGTTCCACGATGAGTTTGGCAATGGCATAGATCACCGTGTTGCGCACGGCTCCCCACCAATAGGTGTCCTGAAGCAATCGCTGATAATTGTCGAAGCCGATGAATTTGGCATCGAACACACTGGTGATGCCATTCCAGTTCAGCAGCGAGGTGTAGAAGACGAACCCGATCGGAAAGAGCATGAAGACGAGGAACAACAGGATGGTCGGCGTACACATGAGGTAGGCGGCGCGATACGTCGACCAGACACGACGGCCCGCTCTGCGGGAGTGTCGCCCCTGGGTCAGCGAATCGACCGGTGTCTCCGATGTGGGGATTGCCGGGATGGACATGGAATCACCATCGTGTGCATGGTCGGGAAGCATCGAATGGCGACAAGGCCCCCAGCGTTGCCGCGCCGGGGGCCTTGGTCCCGCGATCAGGAGGGAGGCTGCCAGGTCATCGGATCCCAGTCGGCCACCACGTAATCCTCGGCAACGAGCAGGCCGTCTGCGATCGCCTTGTCGTACGTGTCGTTGTATGCCTTGGTGAGGCCATCGAGCTTCTCGTCCATTGACGAACCGTTGTCGTCGAAGATCTCCTGGAAGACGGTCACATTGTCCGGCGTGATCGTGGGAAGCTCCGGTTCGACCGGAAGGATGAGGTCGTTCTTCGTCGGCGCCAGCGCCTTCACGCCGCGCACCTCGGAATTGCCGGTATTGGCCGCGGCAACACCCATCACCCCCATGCCCCGCTCGTACATGGTGGTCATGGTTTCGAGCGAGTACATGAACTTCAGGACTTCCCAGGCCGCCTCCTTGTTGGCGCTCTGGGCACTGATCGTATAGCGGTCCCCGATCCCCTGACCGACACGTCCCGTCAGCCCCGCGTCCGGGAACGGGAGTTCCGCCGTCTCCCAATCCTCGGTCGACTTGAACTGGTCGTTGAAGACGCCGGGATTCCACGATCCGCCGATGATCATGCCCGCGCTGCCGATCGAGAATTGCTGCCGCGCGTCGTCGTCCGTCATGGTGTGCGGGCCCGGGAAGACGCCTCCGCCCTGGTTGATGTCGATGATGTTCTGGAGCGCGGCCTTGATCCCGTCCTGGTTGAAGTTGTAGCGCCCGGTCTTGAAATCGAACTGGTAGGCGCCGGCGGACTGGGCGGGGCTGGTGGCGTTCATCGACCAGACCCACGTGTACTTGTCGCCGAAGATCAGGCCATACACGCCATCGCCGCCCAGCTTCTCACTGATCGTGTTGGAGAAATCCTTCATCTCGGTCCACGTCTTGGGCGGTGCCTCGGGATCGAGCCCGGCGTTCTTGAACACGGTCTTGTTCCAGTAGAACCGCATCGTCTGGGCATACATCGGCAACCCGTAGGTCTTGCCGCCCCACACGCCGCGGTTCTTCACGAACGCCCCTGGGAGGAAGGATTCCTTCAGGCCTGCCGTACTGGCCAGATAGTCATCCAACGGCTCGGCCCACCCGGCCTCGACCTGCTGGCGCGGCTGGTTCATGTTGAAGATGTCCGGCGGCGTTCCCGACTCAAAGGCCAGTTTCAACTGGTCCGGATATTCGTCCGCGAAGATCTTCATGTCGACGGTGATACCGCTTTCCTTCGACCATTCCTCGAAGAGTTCGCGTTTGACCGCCTCGTCGTGACGCTGGTTCGACATCCAGGTCACAGTCTTGCCTTGGGCGGCAGCCGTCCGGATCTGCACCACCGGCATCCCGGCGAACGACAATCCGACTGTAGCCGCCGACCCAATCGCAAAGGAACGCCGATTCAGCCGCCGGGAAGACAACGCTTTCATCGAAACACCCTCCTCATACATCGACAACGATGCGCCAACCGGTCCAGGTTCGACAGCGAACCGGACATCGACAAATGGCTGTCCACGCGGTGGGACACAGTGATTTTGTTCGATGAAACCATCGTAGGTGGCCGGGAAATGCCTGTCAATCCGGCAGGATCGGGTTCCGTTACATTCAGCCGGAATTCCGGGACCCAGCATCGCGGTCGGCAAGCCGTAGGCGCACGCCCGTTGCGGGAATCTCGAGGTCCAGCGTAGCCAGCCCAAACTGCGAAAAGTCCCGGACGAGCTTCAGCACGGCATCGCGGTCGGCCAGCGCGAATGCAGGTTCGGCATCGTCCGGGAACTCGCCCCGCGCGACAGCCGTCGCCTCCTCCACGGAGATTTCCCGGAAGCGGATCGCGGCTCCCGGTTTCGCCTGGCCAAGCCGGTCGAGGTCGGTGGTGATGACCGTCGCGATCTTTGCATAGCCACCAATGGTCGCCCGCGCCGGGAGCATCACGATGGGCTGACCGCCATTCGTCACCTGAACCGCCCCGGTCACCATCCCCTCGGAGATGAGATCAGCCCCACCTACCGGCACGATCGGAGGCCCGTCCAGCCGCACACCCATCCGGTCCGATTGCGACGAAACCGTAAACCTTCCGTTCAAGAAGGATTTCCACGCTGTGTCGTCGAATCGATCCGCTTGCGGTCCGCGCACGATACGAATGATTATGTCATCTCCCGATTCGGCACGGAATGGGTGGGCCACCCTGCCCGGCGCAGGATCGTTCGTGGCCATGCCAACCACGATCCCATCTCCGATCCGCAGCGGACGGCCTTCGATCCCGCCCATCCCGGCGACAAGATCCGTCGAGCGGCTGCCCATCGCCACCGGCACATCGACCCCACCCGCCACTGCCAGATAGGCCCGCACTCCACCGTGTGCCGATCGTGCCGGATCGAAGGCCAGCACGTCTCCCGCTCGCAGGTCGTACGCAACACCAGGGGCAAGCGGAAAGCCATTGATCGTCGCACCCAGATCGGCGCCTGCCAGCGCGATCCGTACCGGACGCATCACCCGCAACGCCGGCCCCACAAGCGTGACCTCCAGCGCGGCGGCATCGTCCGCGTTCCCTACCGCACGATTCGCGGCGACCAACGATGCACGGTCGGCCGCACCGCCCGGCGCGACGCCATAGCGTCCCATCCCCGGTCGCCCGAGGTCCTGCACGGTGGTCCGGAGTCCCGGTGCAAGAACGATGAACGCGATTGCATCTGGATCGAGACCGGTTTGCATGGGAGCGGCGGCACCGTCCTGGGCGGCGTCGGCTTCCAGTTCGGCGAACCGTGCGGCATCGATCGGCACGAACCGGATCGTGTCGCCGCCCCGCATCAGGAACGCCTCGTCCGGACCACCTGCCTCTGGGCGGACCAGCCGGAGCGGCGTCCGCCCGATCAGAGACCATCCTCCTGGCGTCGGCAGGGCGTAGACGCCCGTCTGCGCACCGCCGATTCCGACAGATCCTGCGGGCACGACGGTCCTTGGCGTCGCCCGGCGTGGCGTCGCCAGCGCAGGATCGAGACCGATCAGGAAAGCGAAGCCCGGCGAAAACCCGAGTGCCCCTACGGCGTAGGTTCCCGCTGCATGCCGCGCAATCACCTCGTCCGGCATCAATCCGGCATGCGCGGCGACATCGCCCAGATCGGGACCGTGTCCACCGCCGTAGAGGACGGGAATCTCGACTGTGCGGCCAGTCCCGGCGGCGTATCCGATATCGAGTCCGTCCCACACCATGTGGATCGCCTCAGCCAGCACTGCCCTATCGAGCAGGCGCGGGTCGAAGATCGCGACCAGCGTCGTATAGGAAGGAACGAGGTCGACAACGCCGGGGAGGCCGCCTGCCGCGAGCTGGGCATCGAGCGCCGTCACCAGCGCACCGATCCGCCGGCTGAGCGCCACGTCGATACGGTCGCCGAATGTCGCAAGGATCGCCCCATCCCCGAACGGCTGGATGCGAGGAACGCGATCCTCCGGAACCGTCATCAGGCAGCGTCCGGCGCGGAAAGCGGCATCACCACGATCCCGGCCCGATCGAGCGCCGCGCGCAGAGCCCGGGCGATGGGAACGGCGGTCGGCGTGTCGGAGTGCAGGCAGATCGTATCGGCATGCAGATGCAAGGTGCCGCCCTCGATCGTCGACACCTCGCTCGTCTCGATCAGGCGGACGATCCGCGCCGCCGCCAGCTCCGGATCGTGGATCACTGCGCCCGGATGCGACCGCGCCACCAGCGATCCATCATCGTGGTAGGCGCGATCGGCGAACGCTTCCCGAGCAACGTGAAGCCCGGCCGCCTCACCGGCACGCTCCAGTTCGCTGCCGGGCAACGCGAAGAAGAGAAGGCTCCGATCCACCGCCGCGACCGCCTGCGCAATCGCATCGGCCACTGCACCGTTCTTCACGGCGAGGTTGTAGAGCGCTCCGTGTGCCTTCACATGCTGCATCGGCACCTTTGCGGCGACGCAGAATGCCATCAGCGCCCCGACCTGATAGACCACGTCGGCGTGAATCTCCTCGGGTGTCGCGGACAGCACGCGCCTCCCGAAGCCACCCCGATCGGGGAAGCCAGGATGCGCACCCACCGCCACGCCGTTCGCCACCGCACGTGCCACGGTGTGCGCCATCATCACCGGATCGCCACCGTGGAACCCGCACGCAACATTCGCGCTGGAGATGAGCGGGAAGAGATCGTCGTCCGCGCCGACGCGGAACGGGCCGAACCCCTCCCCCAGATCGCTGTTCAGGTCGATGCGCCTGCGGAGACGCTCGCTCATCCGTCGCCCTTCACCTGCTCGTCGGCATCGGCGTCCACGTCCAGCGCCTCCGTCCCAACTGGATCGATCGCATCCGGCGGCGAGAAGAGCACGGGACCGTCCGCCGTCAGTTCGGCCTCAATGGAGTCCTTCAACGGCGCGGGCAGATGGATCGACCGGGCGTGAAAGCCATCACCCCCCTCGCCGGATGGTGCCGTCGCCGTCGCGGCTGGAGCCTCCACTTTTCGCGAGCGTCCCAACGCCACGGCGAACCCGACTGCCGCGCCCAGCCCGAACAGCACCGGGCGCCACGGCACACTGCCACGATCTTCACGCGGGGCCGGAATGGCCGGCAAATGATCGCGCAGGACCAGCAACGAGAGCAGCATGACCGTCGATCGATGTCCACGCGGCCTCCGGATCACCAAACGGTCCAATCGCATGACACCCGCCCTTCTGTTTGTCGCGCATCGATGCGCGGCTCGTGATGCTGATTCTTCTCCCATTATGCCCGACGTTCGTCGATGGCGGCCGCCCGATCCGCGCCGGCAGAGGCGTCAAGCGATCCACCCACGAGAACGATTCGCGCCGCGACGATTCGGCTGTCGGGTCAGGCATCATGCACGAAACCGAACTGTATACAGGCATCGCGGCACAATGGGCATCAGATCGCGCCCGTTTTCCCTATTCCACGGGCGATTTCGCGGTAACGAATACACGCGGACTCGTGCCCCTGCGGTACAATTCGGCTACTTGTGGGCAGTTGGCGAGGATGCTGCGCCGCGAGCTCGGGCACCGGTTTCCGGCGTTTCCGAACGCCAGGACCAACAGGCCCAAACCCGCAACGTGGCCGGTCGTCCCCGGATGGCCACCCCGCGTCAACGTCTACTGCCTGAACACGTCGTGAGCCCCGCGTCGCAAGGCAGGGCTCGAGTACATCCTGAGAGGCCAGCATATGGCGACGACCCCGAATCGAGGGAAGACACGACCGGCGGCAGCGAAGTCGTCGAATACGCCCAGCAACGGTGCGGGCGACCACGAACAGGCAGTCGAAACGCAGGACTTCGACACCGACAAGTTCCTCGACATCTACCGCAAGATGGTCGAGATCCGCTTCTTCGAGGATGGCGCCACGCGCGGCTTCCGCACCGGGCACATCGGCGGCTACCTCCACGTCTACTCCGGGCAGGAGGCCGTGGCCACCGGCTTCCTCGATGCCTATCGCGAGGGCGACCGCATCATCACCGCCTACCGCGACCACGCGCACATCCTGTTGCAGGGCGCAGATCCCGGCGCGGTGATGGCCGAGCTCTACGGCAAGGGCACCGGCATCGTGAAGGGCAAGGGCGGCTCCATGCACCTCTTCGATGCCGCGCACGGCTTCTACGGCGGCTATGGCATCGTCGGCGGGCACATCCCGCTGGGCGTGGGCATGGCCTTCGCCCAGGCCTACCTCGGCGAGGATGGCATCACCCAGCTCTACCTCGGTGATGGCGCGATCCACAACGGCGCCTTTCACGAGGCGGCGAACCTCGCCGGACTCTGGGGCAAGGACCAGCTCTGCCCCATCCTCATCATCCTCGAGAACAACCAGTACGGCATGGGCACCAGCGTCGAACGCGCCACCGCGATGACCGATCTGGGCAGGAAGTTCGAGTCCTACGGCATCGAATGGGAACAGGTCGATGGCATGGATGTCGTCGCCGTGACCGAGGTCGCCCACAAGGCCGTCCAGCGCGTGCGCGAGACGAAGAAGCCCTACGCGGTGGAAGCCCTCTCCTACCGCATCGTGCCGCATGGCGCCGCCGACTTCCTGGAGAAGTACCGCACCAAGGAAGAAGTGAAGAAGTGGCGCGAGCGCGATCCCATCGGACAGCTGGAGCACCGGCTGGTCGAGGCGGGCGTGCCGGAGGAGAAGCTGAGCGAGATTCGCGATGCAGCGAAGGCGATTGCCGACGCCGCCGTGAAGTTCGCCGAGGAGAGCCCGGAGCCGGATCTCTCCATCCTCACCACCGATGTCTACGCCCCCGGCATCAAGGTCGAGCAGGCAGGCTAACGATCGCGGGACCGCGATCCACGGGACACTCGATCGGGCAGGCGCCCGGCATTCGAGCCAGAAAGGGAACCGGCAGATGCCAGTCAAGACCTATCGTGATGCGCTGCGCGCCGCGATGGCCGAAGAGATGGAGCGCGACGAGCGCGTCGTCCTTCTCGGTGAAGATATCGGCCTCTACGGAGGCACGCACCTCGTCACTAACGGCCTGATCGACCAGTTCGGTCCGCGTCGCGTGCTGGACACGCCGATCGCGGAGAACGGATTCACCGGGGCAGCCATCGGCATGGCGATGGCCGGCATGCGGCCGATCGTCGAGATGATGACCTGGAACTTCTCCTTCCAGGCCGCCGACCAGATCATCCAGAACGCCGCCAAGCTCCGCTACTTCTCCGGCGGCCAGGTGCATGTGCCGCTCGTCATCCGCGGCCCGAACGGCGGCGGCGTCCAGCTCTCCGCTCAGCACACGCACAGCCTGGAAGGCTTCTACGGCCACTTCCCCGGCCTCAAGGTCGTATCCCCCGTCACCCCGGAAGATGTGAAGGGCATGATGCTGGCCGCGATCCGGGACCCGGATCCGGTCATTTTCCTGGAAGCCGGCGCGCTCTACGGCACCAAGGGCGAGGTGCCCGATGGCGATTACGTCGTGGAGTTCGGCAAGGCCCGCATCGCCCGCGAGGGCACGGACATCACGCTCATCGCGTACGGGCGCCAGGTGAACATGCTCCTCCGCGTGGCCGACAAGCTCGCCGAGGAGAACATCTCCGCCGAGGTGATCGACCTCCGCACGATTCGCCCGTTCGACGCCGACACGATCGTCGAGTCCGTGAAGAAGACCCACCGCGCGGTGGTGGTGCAGGAGCAATGGCGCTGGTTCAGCGTCGCCTCCGAGGTCTGTGCCATCATTCAGGAACGGGCCTTCGACGAACTGGACGCCCCGGTGGAGCGTGTCAGCGGCGCCGAGGTACCGGCTCCGTATGCCCGCAACCTCGAGGTCGCAGCGTTCCCGAACGAGCAGCTCATCATTGATGCGGCAAAGCGGGCCCTCTACGTCTAGGATCGCATTTGGGGACGCGGCCCCGTACCCGCTGGGTCGCGCAAGGAAGGAATCCAGGAACAGATGGCGACGGTAATCATGCCCAAGATGGGCGACGCCATGGAGGAGGGAACCCTTCTCAAATGGCTCAAGAATGTCGGAGAGGAGGTCTCCGAAGGAGACGCGCTCGCCGAAATCGAGACGGACAAGGTCACGCTGGAACTGGAAGCCCAGGAGTCCGGCTTCCTCACCAATACGCTGGTCGAGGAAGGTGCCGTCGTGCCGATCGGGGCGCCGGTTGCCACCATCGGCAGCCAGGACGAGGTTGGCAAGGGCGCAGGAGCCGCCGCCGCGCCTTCCGCCGCCGAAGAGGCCTCCGCACCGGCTCCTGCCGCTGCCCCTGAACCTGCCTCAGCGCCTGCTTCTGTCGCGGCGGCGACCGCACCCTCGACCGATGCTGCACCCCAGATCGTGAACCGGGCACCGGGTGAGCGCCTGCGCGCGTCGCCGTTGGTGAAGCGCCTGGCCGAGGAGCATGGCATCGACCTGAACCAGGTTCCAGGTACCGGACCGGGCGGACGCATCGTCAAGAATGACCTCAATCCGTTCCTGACCGGCGCCCAGCCGGCCCCGAAGGCCGCTCCGGCTGCGGTCGCGACGGCTCCCAGCAATGCCCCGGCCGAGAGCGCACCGGCGCCATCTTCCGGTGCCGCCCCGAAGGGCACGAAGATCGACCTCGCGCGCATCCGCCGTACGACCGGCAAACGCATGGCCGAAGCGAAGGCGACGATCCCACACTATTATGTCACGATCAATGTCGACATGACCGATGCGCTCGCCTTCCGCAAGCAGATCAACGAGGCGATCGGCGAGTCCGGCCCGCGCGTCTCAGTCAACGATCTGATCGTAAAGGCCGCTGCTCTCGCGTTGCGCGAGAATCCGAATGTCAACACCGCGTTTGTCGATGGCGAGCTGTACCAGCAGGAATCGATCGACATCAACATCGCCATCTCGCTCGATGGCGGGCTTATCGCTCCGTTCGTTCCGGCAGCGGACCAGAAGAGCCTCGGCACCATCGCCCGCATGACGAAGGACCTCGGCGCCCGCGCCCGCAATGGCGGCCTGACGCCAGAGGAATATCAGGGCGGAACCTTCACGATCAGCAACCTCGGCATGTTCGATGTGGACGAGTTCATCGCCGTCATCAACCCGCCGCAGGCTGCGATCCTGGCGGTCGGCTCCGTCCAGCAGGTGCCGGTGGTCCGCGACGGCGAGATTGCGATCGGCAACGTGATGAAGCTGACGCTCTCCGCCGATCACCGGGCGCTCGATGGCGCCGAGGTCGCGACCTTCCTCGGCACCATCAAGAAGTACCTGCAGAATCCGGTTCTGCTTTCGATCGCGTAGGCAGAGCTGGACAGGACGAACGAAGAGAGAGCCGGTCCGAGTGCATTCGGACCGGCTCTCTTCTGCGATTCGGCAGCGGGTGACTGACAGCCGGGATGCTATCTTCTTATCAACAGGTCGGCAGACTCCGGTCGAACGCGCGAATAGTGATGGGGCTTGCATGTCTGGATTCGAGTGGTTTCTGCTGGTGATCGTGGTGATCGCGGTCCCGCTGGTCGTTGCGGTGGTCGTGACGCTCTGGACGCTGGAACAGGCGAGGGCGAGGAACCGCCGGAATCGCGGCGAGGCGGCCGCGATCGGGGTGAAGCGCAAGGCAACTCGCGATACGGGCTATCCATCCGTTGATTCAACGATGTCGGGCACGCCGGCGCCCGACTCGTCGGGGCAGACGGGACAGCACGAGGCGATCCCGGACTCGCCATCCCATCATGACGGCGGGCAACATCACGCCGACAACGAAACCTCCACGGACGCCACGCCGACACCGGATGCATCGTGGTCCGACAGCGGGTCGGGCGGCGATAGTGGTGGGTCCAGTGACTCCGGGAGCAGTGGAGATTCCGGCGGAGGCAGCGACTCCTGACACCGCAACCGAGGGTTTGGGAGCGAGGCGACGTTTCACGTGAAACGTCGCCTCCTCCTTGTGTCTCGACCAGGCTGTGGTCCAATGCGGAATCCCGGCGGATCGTCAGCGGGGCCTCATTCGCCGTATCCTTAGCGTGTTTGCCCCGTCGCGATACGGTGATGACGGGCATCGACCCATGTTTCCGGGCCAGCGCGCCCGCCAGGCACGCCGGCCGGTCGTATCCGTCCGGTCGCAAGGAGATCGAGAACCGGTGGCTATCGAACGAACGCTCGTCATCATCAAGCCTGACGCCGTGCAGCGCGCCATTGCCGGCGAAATCCTCGCCCGCTACGAGAAGCGCGGCCTCAAGATCGCCGCCGGCAAGTTCGCCACGGTCACGCAGGAGCAGGCGGAGACGCACTACGGCGAGCACAAGGGCAAGCCGTTCTTCGAGGGGCTTGTCTCCTACATCACCTCGTCGCCGTCGTTCCTGCTCGTTCTTGAGGGACCGAACGCAATCGCCGTGACCCGCACGATCAACGGCGCCACGAAGCCCGCCGAGGCTGCCCCGGGCACGATCCGCGCGGACTTCGGCCTCACGATCGCGAACAACCTCGTTCACGCCTCCGACAGCGCCGAGAGCGCCCAGCGCGAGCTTGGCATCTTCTTCGGCGAGGGCGGCATCGTGGAATACGAGCGCGCCATTGACGCGTGGATCCTCGAGTAGGGAGCCATTTCTGCCATCCCGGCGGCCGGCACGAGGAGGGCGGGACGTTTCACGTGAAACGTCCCGCCCTCCTTGCGTCTCCTCAACACAATCCGGTGTAGGCATCCGCCAGGTATGCCCGTTTCGCCCCGTCGTCCCGCGCCGAGCCGATATACCGCACCCAAGCGGCACGTTCGTGCCAGACCGGAACCTGCTCCCAGATGCAGAGGCCGGGCCGGTGTCCGTGGGCCGATTCGGTCACGCGGGAAAACGGCATCTCCGGATCGGTGAGATCGGCGAGGTAGGTCGTCTGCCAGAGCTCATTGTTGCGACGCCACGTCATCACGATCAGGAATGCAACCGAGGTGCAGTGATGAAGTTCCACAAAGCCGAGCGAATCCTCCAGTACCAGCTCCCCGGCGGCGGACTCCGCCTCGACGAATGCCCGCGCCCGCCGGGAGAGGTCCACGAGGTCCGTCCCGGCCTCCGCCATGTCGTACCACTTCAGGACCGCGTCCGGTAGCACCAGCAGCGGGCCGGGCCGGACCTCTTTCGGGAAGACGCGGGTATCGGGGTCCAGGACGCCGAACCGTGTGAGATCGAGTCGATCGATGGTTGATGTCGTCATGAAAGCCCTCCTGGCGGATCGTGCGAAGTGGTTGACGTCATCGTACGCCCGTCGCCGGACAGATCGTGACCGCATCCGCCTTCCGGATACGACGAACGGGGAGATGCTGGTCTGCATCTCCCCGTTTCACGTGAAACACCCATAACGCCAACCTAGTCGTCGGTGATGTGGATCATTCCCGGCTGCTGGTTGAAATAGGACATCAACTCGGCAACCAGGTTGCGAAGCGCCTGATCGTCCACATTCGCCGGCAAGGGGCGACGGTCGGAGAAGGGGACACCGGCCGGTTTCTGGCGACTGGCGCTGCTCCGGTTGTCGGTGCGCGGGTTGCGGCGGTAGATCTCGGCGAAGAGGTCGCTGCCGTTCGAGGTCACGAAGAGCGCGTGACTCGGATCGATCTCAATCCCGAACGTCCCGTTCTCCACCGCGTCGACCAGGTGCGGATAGCCTGCCGGCACCCGCCGCTGATATTGCTCGACCGCAACCTGCAACATCGGCACCATGCGATCCCGAATCTCACTCAAGCGCTCTGCGGACACTCCAGGCTCCCCTGCATTCATGGCGAACGTCGCCGCGGCATCCTTGCCAGCGGCGACGGGAAGCGAAGGCGGCGAGGATGCCGGTCTTCGCGACGTTACCGCCATTATCGCCGATTGCAGGCCGAACGTTCAGGGCCAGGACATTTCACGTGAAACGTGTTTGCATCAGACCCCGGTGCGGTTCTCCTCGGAAAGCAGGCTTGCCTTCGGGGTGACCTGCCCGGCGTACTTGTTCCCGATCTTCGTCCGGTAGGGGACCATCACCGGGGAGGACACCTCCTCGAAGGAGAAGGCGCAGATCCGCATCCCCGGATAGAGCGCCACCGCCATCCGCCCGAGATTGCTCAGCTCCATCGTCGCCGTGCCGATCCAGCCCGGCTCGAAGACGGCCGCCGTCGAATGCACGGTAATCCCCAGGCGCGCGATGCTGGATCGCCCTTCCAGCCGCCCGAGCAAGTCGTCTGGCAACTCCAGGCTCTCCATTGTCGACGCCAGCGCGAAATCGCCGGGCTGCATGATGAAGGGTTCGTCCTCGGAGACCTCGATGGTGCGCATCGCCTCGCCGATGGACTGGGGCCGGCGCGGATCGATGAAGCTGTGCCGGCTGTGCTCGAAGACCATGAACGTGGTGCCGAGCCGGAAATCGACGGAGACGGAGCCAAGCTGCCGATCGAGATCGGGCATTGGATCGATCCGGATACGCCCGGATGCGAGGGAAGCGCGAATGTCGCGATCGGAAAGGATCATGGCGAGGGGAGGCTCCCGGACGATGGATAGGCGACGATCGGCCTGGCGGACAGCCCGGATCGGCGACCGGAACCGAACAACCGATATGCGCCAAGTGTACGTACACCCTGCACAATGGTCAATTCAACTCCACGTGAGAGTATGTAGAAGCAATACAGAGTGACATAATCATACTTCCGGAACAACTGAACTGGTCCCAATGGCTATCTCTGAATGCATGGAGAGCAGTAGGAACGAGTATTCTACGTATCGGAACGCTCTCGTCCGGGAATCCTTCATACTTGGTAACATCAGGCCGGAGCAGAACCAGTCATGTTCGAACGTTCTGTCGTCATTACGCCAGATGACTCCCAGCGGGCCGCTATCGAGGCTCGCGATCCGGGTATCCGGATCATCGCTCCGGCCGGCTCCGGCAAGACGTTCACCATCATCCAGCACGTCATCGATCGCATCGAGCGTGACGGCATGGACCCCAACCGCATCCTGATGCTCTCGTTCGATACGTCGGCGCTGGATTCCTATCGCGCACATCTTTCTCGGCATCTTCACGGCAAGGATCTTCCGGATCTGATGACGTTCGGGGACCTGAGCGGCGTCCTCTATCGACGCCATGTGCGGAGCGATGTACACGCCTCCAAACGATCAAGACCCTACTTCCAGGCGCTTGCCGACGAGCAGGGGCTGATCCCGCTGCTGGAGGAAGCCCCGCACGCAGTGACCAACGATGAGGCGTTCTTCGCCACGAAACGCTACGGTATTCCCATCTCGACCCAAATCTCCGCGAAGGAACGCGAGCGATTCCCAGGCTGGTTCACCGAGATTTTTCTCGGCCTCCCGAGCGACCACTTCGACAGCCGGGAAGACGAGCGGGCGCCCATGCTGGAGGACTTCCTCAACCGCTATCGCGCCTATCAGGAATCGCTGATCGATGCGGAGACCGGCGTCGTCCAATATGAGGCGATCGACATTGAGCTCGCGCTCACCAGCATTCTCCGCGAACAGACTGCAAAGGCGCGGGGGATCCGCAAGGAAGTTCAGGCGCGGTACGACGTGATCGTCGTAGACGAGGCGCAGGATATCAGCCGTCTGGACGCGGTGCTGCTGAATCGCATCCTCCGTCCTGACGCCACGCTGCTCATCGCCGGGGATGACGACCAGACGATTCACGAAGCGACCTTTGCTGACTCGCGCTTTCTCCGACAGGCGAATGAGCTCTTTCAGCGCTCCTTACGCGACTATCCGCTCGGCGTGAACTATCGAACGCCCGGACGCATCCTTGATCGCGCACAGGAACTTGTGAAAGCCAACGATGTCCGCCGCAGCAAGCCGGTCATCTCCAGCCGACCGGATGCAGGCGTGCTGCAGACGCATAGAATCACCAGAGCGGATGACCGGGCCTCAACCGTCGCGAGCATCATCACGGCAGTTCGCAACCGGCCGAACACGACGGTTGCCTGGCGCGACATCGTAATCCTCGTGCCTGACGACGAGAAGGCGCGTACCATCGCGAGCTATCTCCGCGCCGAAGGTATGGCCGTCGCGCGCACCGGATCACATAGCGCCGCGACACCTCGCGATAAGATCCAGATCCTTCCGCTCCGTCGGGCAAAGGGGCGCGGGTGGAAGATCGTGATCGTCCCGTGGTGTTCCGACGACGATATCCCCTCGGAATCGGCACGCATGGACGATCAGATCGACGGTGAACGCCGCCTCTTCTACGTCACGATGACGCGAGCCGCTGAGCAACTCCATCTCCTCTATGTCCAGGCTTCTGGCATCGAGGAAGTGAAACGGTCGGCATCCGGCACGGTGTATGGCACCAGCGGGGCCAGCCGCTTTCTCTTCGAGGCCGGCATCCTCACGGATCACGCCGAACGCACACAAAGCGATCCGACGCTCGGGCGATTGCCAGACAGGGAGCGAAAGAACTTCCGGCGATTCGAACGCTGCATGGCATCCGATGACACGGAAGGCGCCCTTGGGGCAGGGTTCACCGTCGTCGAGTGGGCATTGACCCAACTCCAGCGCCGAGACCCACACCTCCAGATGCTGCGACTCACCGCGCTGGAGCAAATCCGGGAGCTTTCCAACCGTGATGCCACATTCGCCCGCACCTGGAAGGACCCTCTCCATCGCTGGCGGATGGCACGAAACGCCGTGTCACATGCCGATGGCAATACCATCTCCCCGGAGGAGTTGACCGTCACCGCCACCGAGATGGGGAGGCTGCTCCCCACCTTCCTGCAGCGTGTCCTCGACCAGCATCCGGGCCCATCTTCCCAGGCCGCACCGGACCTCCAACGGGACATCCTCGCCAAGGTCACGACGTCGCCCACCGCTACCACCACGCCACAGGCGAGGACGGAGGCCGCCCCGCCCCCGAAACCGACGTCCTCACGGCCACCCACCGCGAAGGCACAGAAACCGGACATCCCACCAGCGCCAAAGCAGACTCGGCTCATGCCTGTCCCAACGGAAAACGTGATCCGCATCGCAACGTGGCTCGCCCGCGGGGGCTACGATCCGAAGACCCAGAAACCCATTCGCACCGTTCCGATCCATCCCCGCACCGAAGGTGTGGAATATCTCCCGCTCCAGCTCGCCCTGATTCTCACGGATGTCCCGTTCCACATCCGCAAGTCGTTCCGCTACACCGAATCGCCCATCTTCGCGCACTTCTGTGCCCAGAATTGCACGCTGTCGATTCCTCAGCAGCTCCACGAGATGTCCGCACAGCCAACACCAGCGCACCTCGCCCCACACGAGGCCGCCATTACCGCGCTGCTATCCGACGTGCTGCAGACGTATGCGAGCCGGATTGAAGAAAGCGCCCCCTCGCGTATGCTGCGATCGCGACTCTACGAAGCCGTCTACCGAGGAAACGGAGAGTCGCCCAGCGGTATCCGCTTTGTGACAAACCGCAAACCCGACGACGAGGCCTCGGGCCGGTAGCCACCACCCCCGAATCGGCGGTAGGCTCACCCCAGCAACGCCGCGCGCCACAGAAAGACTCCCCATGACCGACGTCCAGTCCCCACCGCCAGCCCTCGACGCCCTCTCCACCCAGTACGTCACCCTCGCGTTCGGGCTCGCCGCGCACATCGATGGCGCCATCGACGGCTACTACGGCCCGGAAGACCTCCGGCCCGTGCCGGACGCCCCGACGCCATCTCCGGACGACCTTGTCGACCAGGCTAACAACCTCCTTGCCGCCATCGAGTCGGCCGATATCACACCCAGCCGGCTCGACTACCTCACCGCCCAGGCGCGCGGCATGGCGACGATGGCCGCGAAGCTCGCCGGAGAACCAACTCCCTACGAGGACGAGGTTCGCCAGTACTTCGACATCGAGCCCGAGCGCACGCCGGACACCGTGTACGAGGAAGCGCTCGCTGCCCTCGACGACGCCCTGCCGGGGAAGGGGAGGGGAGATTCGCTCACCGAGCGGAACATCGCGTATCGGAAGCAGTTCGAGGTGCCGGTCGAGGCCGCGCGGGAGATCGTACCCGGCATCGTTACCGAGGTCCGCCGCCGCACCGCCGCGTTCGTCCCCCTGCCCGAAGGTGAATCGGTCGAGCTCTCCTTCGTGTCCGACAAGCCGTGGAGCGGCTACAACTGGTATCTCGGTGGCAACCGCTCACTGATCGAGATCAATACGGATCTGCCCGTCAAGGCGAATGCGCTGCTCGACCTGATGGCGCACGAGGGATACCCCGGCCACCACACCGAACACGCCCTGAAGGAACAACGCCTCTACCGCGAACGTGGCTTCGGCGAGCATTCCATCCTGCTCATCAACACACCGGAATGCGTCATCTCGGAAGGGATCGCCACGCTGGCGGCATCGATCATCTTCGCGCCCGGCGAAGCAGAGCAGTGGCAGGCCGAACACATCCTTGCGCCGCTCGGCATTGCCGCCGACCCGGAACGCGATCGGCACCACCAGATCGCCGCCGCGCAACGCGTCTTCCGCTCGGTCAGCGCGAATGCCGGCATCATGCTGCACCAGGACGGCGCGGACCCGGAAGACGTGATCGCCTATCTCCAGAAATATACGCTCGCCACCGAGACAGAGGCACGACATCGTTTCCGGTTCGTCTCCGATCCGCTCTGGGGACCATACGTCTTCACCTATCATGCCGGCCGCGACCTGCTCGACGCCTGGCTCGATCGTCCGGCAGACGAGAACGAATCCACCAGTGCCGATCCGTGGACGCGGCGGCAGCACCGCTTCGTGCAGCTCCTGGAAGGGCAGGCCACCCCATCCATGCTCCGCGCCGATCTCGCTCCGTAGGATCCCAGCAAACTCACATCGAACACCCGGGCCGATCCCAGCCAGGTCGTGCATCATCGGGATCAGGAAGCCGCCTCGTTATCCGAGGTGGTCCAGCCCATCCATCGCGAAGGAGCGATCATCCCGATGCCGACATCAGCCTTCCCGGACACGAAACGCCCCGGTATCCGCGCCGCCGATTGGCCGACCGACGAGCAACTCGACAACGCCCGCCTCCACGAACGCACGACCCGCACAGCCATCTCCCGCCGCTTCGTGCTGAAGGCCGGTGCCGGCGTCGCGGCCGGGGGAGCGGCGCTGGGCGGTGTGATGTTCAATCGGAGCCTCACCGCTCGCGAGGCCATCGCCCTCGCCCAGGACACTTCGTCCACCACCGCCATGTGCGTGCTGACGCCGGAACTGACGGAGGGGCCGTACTGGCTGGACGATCTGCTGGTCCGCAACGACATCACCGAAGGCAAGGCCGGCGTGCCGCTCGACCTTCAGATCACCGTCGTCGATGCCACAACGTGCGCGCCGATCGAGAACGCAGCGGTCGATGTCTGGCACTGCGACGCAAACGGCTTCTACTCCGGGTTCACCAGCAGCAATCCCGGTGGCACCGATGCCTACGTGGACGACGGCTCGAATCCCGACACCTTTCTCCGTGGCGTCATGCTGACGGATGCGAACGGGCTCGCCGAATTCACCACGATCTACCCCGGCTGGTATGCCGGTCGTGCGATCCACATCCACATGAAGGTCCATGTCGGCGGCGCGACCGATGATGGCACCTACGACGGCGGTACGACGGCCCACACCGGCCAGCTCGCGTTCGATGATGCAGTCACGACCGAGATCGCGACGATCGAACCGTATGCCAGCCGGACGACGACCTTCCTGCCATTCGCCGAGGATGGCGTCTTCGGCGGGGTGGAGGAAGGGGATACGACCTTCTTCCTGACCCTCACTCCAACCGATGCCACGAATCTCGCCACAGGCCTCACCGGCACGATCGTGATCGGGATCGACCAGAGCGCCGACTACGGGAACGGAGCCGGGGGAGGCGGTGGGCAGGGCGGTCCGGGCGGAGGTGGCCAGGACGGCCCGCCTCCCGGCGGTGATTAGAGCCGAGTTCGAAATAGCAAGGGGCGATCCCCGGCCGCCGCTGCGAGGATCGCCCGTACATGGCATGACCGATCTGGGTTGGCCCCTTTCGGATTCTGCTGTAGCGCGAATCCGGATGATTCCGGGGATGCGGCCAGCGATTTCGGACACCCCTGCAGAACGCAATCCCCTGACCGGATGAGGAGTCCGATGGTACCGGCTCGTGCGGTACGATTGTCGTCATGGATACGTCAGCGGCGTTCGCCGATCCGCCCCATCCCAAGCCCGAGCGTATCGCCGCGCCTGTCCGCATCGAACCGGTAACGTGGAGCGATTTGCGCACCGTGGTGGCCATCCAGAAGCAGTCGTTCCCGGCACGGCTCGCCTATGGCTGGAGCGCCCTGGTGACCCTGCGACTCTGGCCGGGTGTCGTCTTCCTCGTCGCGAAGGATCCGGCCAGCGGCGACGTGACCGGCTGCTGCATCGGGGATCGTTCGCGTGGGTCGGCGCGCGTGATGAACCTGGCCGTCCATCCCGACTGGCGCCGTCACGGTATCGGACGGGCGCTGCTGCAGGCGCTGGGAGAGGCCATCCCGGACGGCGACATGACGCTGATGGTGCAGGAGCACAACACCGGCGCCCAGGCGCTCTATGCGGCCGAGGGGTTCATCCGTTCCGGCACCGTGCTGAACTACTACGGGAAGGGCCAGCACGGCATTTCCATGCGCAAACCGCGCTACGCCCCGATCGGCACGCGCACCATCATCTCCTGACCGCACAACAGAGACATGATAGAGGCGCGCATCCCGTCCCTAGTGAGACGCGGCCTCCAGCATGAACGGGTCCGGCTTGCCGACAACCTGGCGACAGGCGATTCCGGTAC
>JASGDN010000080.1:0-33513 GCA_049841275.1 Thermomicrobiales bacterium | reverse complement strand
CCCCAACACCCCCCCCCCCAACCACCCAAACACCCCCACCCCCCCCCCGCCGCCCCCCACCCCCCCCCCCCCCCGCTTCTCGCTTTTCGCGCGTTCAGTACGAGTCGCTATCCCTCAATCACGAAGAGGAGCGCCAGCATCAGCACGAGCACGATTCCCGCGGTAATCAAGAGTCGGCGGAGATCGGCACGAATGAACTCGTATTCCTGTCCGCGGCTGATCGCCGGCTGCGTCTGTGCCACGATCGACTGGCGCGCGCGCGTCCGCGATTCACGGCGCTTCGGCTGGCGAGATGCCGCCGCCGGAGCGGGAACGGTCGACGTAGCCACGGCCTCGGCGATCGGATCGGCCTCTATGGGTACGTCGTCGGCGGGTGCAAGCAGGTCCAGCGATGGCTCGGCCGCCATCTGCTCCATCTGCTGCGCGCGCACCTGGGCTTCGCGCTGCTGGGCCTTGTTCGGCCGCGTCTGCCGCTGGTTCTGCGGCCGGCGTTTCTGGTGCGGTTGTGGCATTCGTTCTCTCTCGGTCGGATGCAATCGAGGACAGGCCAACGCGGCACGATGGCTCGCATGGGAGTGCCCGGCGACGAGTCCGGGCGAGACACTACAAGATACCCCAGGCCAGCCGGTGACGCATCCTTTTCCGCAATCGGTCACGTGACGGCCAGCCGGAAGAGGTCCCAGGTGTGCGCCAGCCCGAAGAGACCGCGCCCCGCGAGTCCTCCCTCCTGGCCGCCATCGCCGCCTCAGTCATGGCCCAAACGGGTTCATAGGGCGATAGCAATTGATCCGCCGCATTGGTATACTGCGCCGCAAGACGATCCGGAACGCATCCTGGGCAGGTGCCCACGATGCTCGTGCAGGAGCAGACTGCGATGGATCACCTGCGAACAGTTCGAGAGGGAGCTTCCTGAAGCGCCGCCAGGCCCAGCCTGCCGGTGCTTTTTTGTCTCCCACGATCGGATCGCACCGTCGCTCGCCCAGCTCCTCTCCCGCCCGGTTCGCCCGGTACATGTGCGGCGATGTCCGCAGGAAATGGAGTGCAGGACCGATGAATTCCAGCATGATCAGCAAGATCGAGAAAGCACACCGGTACGCACAGGAGCCCGAGCGAATCTCGATTTCCGCGGTGAAAGCCCACTTCCACGGTGGCCACGACGACTACGATGTCTCGCTGGAGGGAGAGGACTGGAGCTGCACCTGTCACTCCTACGAGAGCCTCGGCACCTGCAGCCATATCATGGCCATGCAGGAGATCCTGGGCGCCATGCTCCCCGCCGACAGCCGCTACGGGCACCTCGAACTGACACCTGCAACCTAGTTCGGCACCACGCCCGGCGACGCGTCCGACCGATCCCGCGCGTCGCCGGGTTCGCCCTTATGCGTCTGTTCCGGGCGCGTGAGATCGAGCGGTTCGGTCAGCACAAGGCTACCCAGGCGTTCGCGCGGGTCGAAGGCCCGATGCCGCTCTGCCGCGATACGCACGATAGGATATGGCTCGCGAAGCGGCATGTCGCCATCATCAGTGGGTCCGATCTGCCCGATTGCGATCGCCGCGCCGACCTGCCAGGCATGCCACGCCTCGCGCCCCCGGATGAGTCCGCGTTCCGCCAGAGTCGCCAGGTGCGTCGAAGCGCGGGGCAATCGCATCAGGTCGGCCTCACGGGAATGCGTTCGAAGCGCCGGACCGACGTGATGAAGACCACCGCGCCTCCCACGGTGACCTCGTGAACACCCGCTGCGAACCAGTCCGCCAGATCCGGCGACTCCGGATCGATCTTCACTTCCACCCGCGACCGGCAGGCCCGCTGAATGAGTTGCAGGCACTCGTTCACGCGATGGTTGTCCACCCCCATCAACACCGTGGTGTTGCCGGCGCGCAGGAATCCTCCCGTACTCGCGATCCGGGTCGCTCGCAACCCGACCTCTGTCACCGCCCGCAACAGCTTGTCGCAGTCATAATCCTGAACGATTGCAATGATGAGCTTCATGAAACGATTGTCCGATGTGTGGCGCCCGAATCGTCCTCTGGCCTATAGCATAGACGATCCTGATCCAGGATGACCTGCACGCGTGGCCAGCGTCCAGTAGCGATGGGTATCCAGCAATCACACCGGCTCCCATGCCATACTGATTCTCCGTAGATTCCGAATATCCCCTGCAAATGCGAAACCCCGGCCCAAGGCCGGGGTTTCCTGAATTTCCGTAATATCGGATATTTACTTAGTCGGCGGGCACGGCAACCGTCAGCCCCGCGGCCTCGGCCAGCTCCGCAGCCTTGTCCGTGCGCTCCCAGGGCAGGTCCAGGTCGTTCCGCCCGAAGTGCCCGTAGGCAGCGGTCTGCCGGTAGATCGGGCGGCGGAGGTCCAGATGTTCGATCACCGCGGCCGGGCGAAGGTCGAAGTGCGACCGCACCAGCTTTGCGATCTCGTCGTCCGGAATCCGGCCCGTGCCGAACGTCTCACACATGATCGACACCGGATGCGACTTGCCGATCGCGTAGGAGATCTGGATCTCGAACCGGTCCGCAAGCCCGGCCGCAACCACGTTCTTCGCCACGTATCGCGCGGCGTATGCGCCGGAGCGGTCAACCTTCGTCGCGTCCTTGCCGGAGAAAGCGCCTCCACCATGGCGAGCCATGCCGCCGTAGGTGTCGACGATGATCTTACGGCCGGTCAGTCCGGCATCGGCCGCTGGCCCCCCGAGCACGAAACGGCCACTCGGATTGATCCAGAATTTCGTGTCGGCGTCGATCAACTCGGCGGGCACCACTTGGCGCACGACCTTCTCCTCGACATCCTTCTGGATCTGGGCATTCGTCGCCGAGTCGAGATGCTGCGTCGACACGACGATGGTATCGACCCGCACCGGTTGGCCGTTCGAATACTCGACCGTCACCTGGCTCTTGCCATCCGGCAGCAGGTAGGGGATTTCGCCCGACTTGCGGGCTTCGGAAAGCCGGCGAGCGATCTTGTGCGCCAGCGAAATCGGCAGCGGCAGCAGCTCCTCGGTCTCGTTGGCCGCGTAGCCGATCACCATTCCCTGGTCGCCCGCGCCGGTGAGATCGTACTTGTCGGCGGTATCGGCAGAATCACGGACCTCCAGCGCCGTCGTGACGCCGTCGGAGATCTCCTTGCTCTGCTCCTTGATCGCCACGATCACACCGGTCGTGTTCGCGTCGAACCCGTGATCGGTATGTGTGTATCCAATATCGGCGACAACCTCACGCACCAGGGACTGGATGTCCACGTAAGCGTCGGTCGTGATCTCGCCGAAGACCAACACGAGTCCAGTCGTGGCGCTCGTCTCGCAGGCGACGCGGCCATCCGGATCGGCGGCCAACACGGCATCGAGCACGGCATCGGAGATCTGGTCGCAAATCTTGTCCGGATGCCCTTCCGTCACCGATTCGGACGTGAAGAGCAGTTTCTTGGCGGTACTGAACGTCGTGGCCATGCGGTGTGTCCTTTGCACCAAGGGAAAATGCCAGTCGGAACGGGTCGCCCCGGTGGCGCGCTTTGCGATCCACCGGGGCGGAAAGGACCTAGGTGCCTGCCTCCCAGGAGGTGAGGTAGTGCTGCTGCTCCGGCGTGAGTTCGTCGATCGAGATGCCCATCGCCTTCAGCTTCAGTGCGGCGATCTCGCGGTCGATCTCTTCCGGCACCTTGTAGACGCGCGGTTCGAGGCTCTTGCCCGACTTCGCAAGGTACTCGGCGGACAGCGCCTGATTCGCAAAGCTCATGTCCATCACGCTGGCCGGGTGGCCCTCGGCAGACGCCAGGTTGATCAGGCGGCCTTCGCCAAGCACGATCACGCTCTTGTCACCGAAGGTGTACTCCTCGACGAACGGGCGCAGCGTACGACGTCCCTCGCCGGACATCTCGGCTAGCACCTTGAGGTTGATCTCCGAGTTGAAGTGACCGGAGTTCGCGAAGATCACGCCATCCTTCGCCTTCTCGAAATGCACCTTGTCGACGACGTTGATGTCGCCAGTCGCGGTGACCACGAGGTCGGCATCGACGATCGCGTCCTCCATCTTCGCGACGAGGAAGCCATCCATCGCGGCCTCCAGCGCGCGAATCGGGTCGACTTCGGTCACCGTCACCACCGAACCGAGGCCCCGGATGCGGCTCGCGATGCCCTTGCCGCACCAGCCATAGCCCGCGACGACGACGTGCTTGCCGGCCAGCAGGACATTCGTGGCGCGAAGGATACCGTCGATCGTGCTCTGGCCGGTGCCGTAGCGATTGTCGAAGAAGTGCTTCGTGTCGGCATCGTTCACAGCGATGATCGGGAACTTGAGATAGCCGGCAGCGGCCATCGCCTGCTCGCGAATGACGCCAGTGGTCGTCTCCTCGGTGCCGCCGATGATATCCGCGATCAACTCCGGATACTGCTGATGCAACATCGTCACCACATCCGCCCCGTCGTCGATCAGGATGTGCGGATTGTGCTTGATCGCGCTATGAATGTGGCTGTGATAGGTCTTGTCGTCCTCGCCCTTGATCGCGAAGACGGGAATGCCGTCATCCACCAGCGCCGCAGCGACATCGTCCTGCGTCGACAGCGGATTGGATGCGCAAAGCACCGCGTCCGCACCGCCAGCCTTCAGCGTCAGCGCCAGGTTGGCGGTCTCGGTCGTGATGTGCGCGCAGGCGACGAGGCGCAGGCCAGCCAGCGGCTTCTCGGCCTCGAAGCGCTCGCGGATCTGGCGAAGCACCGGCATCTCGCGAGCCGCCCACTCGATGCGACGATGACCGGCCGGGGCCAGTGACGGGTCCTTGATGTCGAAATTCCTGGTATCGGGCGTGGTTGCCGCCATGCAGAACTCCTGTGTCGGGCGAGACTCGCCCATGAAACGAACCGAACGAATAGCGGTTGACCGCGATCAGGAAACGGGGACAGAACGCAACGCAGCGACATCCTCGACCGTCACCGCCCCGGCATAGTCCGGGAAGGCCTGGTCGAAGCGCGCGAGGAAGTCTTCGACGGTATACGTATGCTCCTGCGGGCCGTGCCGTTCGATGGCATAGGTCGCGGCCAGCGCGGCGAGCCGTCCGGCAACAGAGAGATCGGCACCGAGCAACAGCCCGAGCACCAATCCGGCACGATAGGCATCGCCGCCGCCGGTCGGATCGACCACCTGCTCCGGTGGCGCCACCGGGATCGAGACGGACTCCCCTCCGGTGCGAATTTCCGACCCGCGGCTCCCGTAGGTCACGACCGTGAGCGGCACCTTCGCGGCGATATCATCGACTGTGAGACCGGTCTTCCGCTCGATCATGCCGAACTCGTAGTCATTGCCGATCGCAACCGATGCGAGGTCGATTCCCTTGCGCAGGTCGTCACCGGAAAGGATCACGATCTGCTGCGCTGGGTCGAAGATGAGCTGCGCGCCGGACCCCGCAATCTGCGCCGCGTGGTCCATCATCGCCACCGGGTCGCCGGCGCTGATGATGCCGTACTTCGCGCCGGAGGAGATGTCGCGAACGTCGATCTCCTTGCTGTGCGCACCTGCGCCCGGATAGAACGACGCGATCTGGTTACCTACCAGATCGGCGTTCATGTAGGCGGCGGAGGTAAGGTCGTCCTCGATCACGGGAACATGAGTCAGGTCGACCCCAAGGTTCTCCAGCACCACGCGATACGGAGCGAAGTCCGGGCCGACCGCGCCAACGAGGGCCACGGGCACGCCGAGAAGGCCCATGCTGTAGGCCATGTTCCCAGCGACGCCGCCGCGCTGGTGCTTGAGGGATTCGAGAAGGAAGCTGACGGAGAGGACATGCGCCTTGTCAGCCAGAATGTGATCCTTGAAGGATCCATTGAACGACATCACATGGTCATAGGCGATCGATGCACTGACGATCACCTGGGGAGAGGATGTCACGCCTGGTGGACTCCTGTTTCCAGGAAGGACGTTGCTTCAACGACACCCTCGTCAAGGGTGATGGAAAGCCGATAGTCCGTCCGGGTTGCGACTGCACGACGGTTAAGACAGCTTTGCCACACCACAGGGTTGTCTCTCCCTGCATGTGCCATCGGCCAGCATAGCATAGCTGTCACGGCGTGGCCGGATTTGCCCCGCCCAAGGCAGTGGCTCACTGGCCGCGCCGCCCGAACGCAGCGGCATGCGCGGGCGATCCTTCGTGCAGCAGCGCCCCAACCCTATCCGTTCGAGGTATCCACCACCGACATCAGCGCCGCCTCGATCGCCTCCTCCGGGACATCGCGCACGATGTCTACGCGGTTCTCCCCGTTCAGCAGGACCCAGAGCTGCTTGCCACCGGACTTCTTCTTGTCATGCGTCATCAGGCTTCGCACCCGCTCCGGATCGACCTGCGCAGATGTTGGCAGTCCGTATCGTTCGATCAGCGCTGCCACACGCTCAACCTGTCCCGGATCGGCGCCATGCACCGCCGCCGACAGCCGTAGAGCACCGGCCATGCCGACCGATACCGCTTCCCCATGCAGCATCCGGTAACCCGCTGCCTCGATGCCATGACCCATCGTGTGGCCAAAGTTCAGGATCGCACGCAGATTCGCCTCGCGTTCGTCCGCCTCTACCACCGCCGCCTTGATCGCGATGTTCCGCCGCACCACCCACGGCAACACCGGGCTGCGCCGTGCCAGCAGCGCATCCGCGTGTCGTTCCAGGATGCCCAGCAACACGCCAGCCTCGCCGCCGGGCGTCGAGCCCTCGATCACGCCGTGCTTGACGATCTCGCCAAACCCGGACCGATATTCGCGATCCGGCAGGGTCGCCAGCAGGTCCGTATCCACGATCACCCGGCGCGGCTGGTAGAACGCTCCGATCAGGTTCTTGCCCGTGGGATGGTTGATTCCCGTCTTCCCTCCCACGCTGCTATCCACCATCGCAAGCAGCGTCGTCGGGATCTGCACCAGGCCAATCCCGCGCAGCGCGGTCGCCGCCGCGAACCCCGCCAGATCGCCAACGACGCCACCGCCGACCGCAACTGCAATATCGGAGCGCTCTGCACCGCCTTCCAGCATCGCGTCCCACAGCCGGGAGAGGCCATCCACGCTCTTGCTCGATTCCCCGGCCGGCACAACCACGATTCGCGCATCGAGCCCGCCGAGTCCGAGTTCGTCGGCCAAGCCATCGCCATAGTGCGCGGCTACATGCTCATCCACACAGAGCCACACGCGACGAACCTTCGGCCACTGTGCGGTCACAATCTCGCCAGTCTTCCGCCGAATACCCGGTCCCACCGCGATGGTTGAGGGCGAACTGGTCGAGGTGAGCTCCAGCGACGTTGGCACGCCAGCGTCGAGGCTGGCCAGTTCGGCGATGTCCGCCGCGACACCATCCAATGAACGCCCGGTTACGTCAAGCCCAATCACCGCCCGCTCGTAGAACTGGCGACGCCCCTCCCGGTGACGGGATAGCGTTGCTATCGCATCACCCTGCAGGAGAGGGCGCTCCGCCTTCGCGCCATCCTCCAGCGCCTGCCGGTACAATCGTTCGACCAGAAGCTCGGCGGGCGCGTCCAGATGAACTGTCAACGTCTCGGGATGCCCCAGCAGATCGGCCGCCCAGATCTCCTCATTCGCCGGGGCGCCCCCTCCGGTCGCGATCACGACGCGGTCGTGGCGCAGCGATTGCGTGAGTATCTGGCGCTCGACCGTGCGGAAGGTGGATTCGCCATCCGTGGCGAAGATCTCCGGGATCGTCCGTCCCGTCTGTGCCTCGATCTGGTCGTCCGTGTCGTGGACGTCCCAACCGAGCAGGGCGGCGATGGCTTTCGCGGTGGAACTCTTGCCGGTTCCGCTCGCACCGATGAGCACGATTCTCCGGGTCATGCCTGCAACTCCCGACCGCTCCGGAACACGCCCCCTGCACCGGCGCCACCCGCCTGCAATGGGGCGCCGATTCGAAGCGCCTATACTTCTGGATACGACAAGACTGCCAAACGGCAGCAGGGCTGAAGAGCCAGCCGAAGGAATCGACAGCTTCAATGCAACATGTTCTGATCGCCGACGACGACGAGTCGATCCGTTCCGTGCTGAGGGAACTGCTCGAAGATGAAGGATACGATGTCGCCGAAGCCGCTTCCGGTCAAGAGGTGATCGCCGCCTTGTCCGCACCGAAGGATCGGCGCCCGGACCTCGTACTCATGGACGTGCGCATGCCCGACAAGACCGGCATGGATGTCCTTCAGGATCTCCGTGGGTCCGCAAAGACCTCCGCCGACCTGCCCATCGTCGTCATGACCGCCTACGGCACCTCCAGCATCGCCATCGACGCCATGCGCCTCGGCGCCTATGACTATCTCACGAAGCCGTTCGACCTCGACGACGTGCTTCTCACCGTCCAGCGGTTCTTCGAGAAGCAACGACTTGCCGACCGCGTGCTGGAACTCGCGTCCCGTCTCGGCGAGTCGGATCCCAGCGACCTGATGATCGGCAATAGTCCGGCCATGCAGGAGGTCTACAAGACGATCGGCCGCATTGCCCACTCCGACGCCACGGTCCTCGTCACTGGCGAGACCGGCACCGGCAAGGAGCTGATCGCAACCATCCTCCACCAGACCTCCAGCTACGCCCGCGGCCCGTTGGTGAAGGTGAACTGCGCCGCGCTACCGGAAACACTGCTGGAAAGCGAGCTCTTCGGCCACGAAAAGGGCGCATTCACCGGGGCGGTGAACCAGCGCAAGGGCCGGTTCGAGATGGCGAACAAGGGCACGATCTTCCTGGACGAAATCGGGGAGATGACACTCTCGACCCAGAAGAAGCTCCTCCGCGTGCTCCAGGAACGCGAGTTCGAGCGCGTCGGCGGCAGCGTCTCCGTCAAGATCGACACCCGCGTGATTGCCGCTACGAACAAGATCCTTCCCCAGGAAATCGAAGCCGGCCACTTTCGTGAAGACCTGTTCTATCGCCTCAACGTGATCTCGATCTACCTTCCGCCCCTCCGTGACCGGAAGGACGACATTCCGCTCCTGGTCGAGCATTTCGTCCACAAGCACCGCTATGCCCCCGGCGCCGGACCCGCCCGCCTCAGCCAGCAGGCGATGGCGATGCTGATGGACTACGACTGGCCGGGCAACGTCCGCGAACTGGAGAACCTGATCGAGCGGGCCACCGTCCTCTCGCGCGGCGGCGTCATCACCGAAGAGCACATCGACTTCTTCGGCACCGACAGCCGTCGCCTGATGGATGTCGGCGAGCGGGTTCGGCGCGGCGATTCCCTCGCCAGCATCCTCGCCGATGTCGAGCGGATCGCCCTCCGGGAATCCCTCGCCCAGACGGACGGCGACCGTGCCGGGGCCGCTTCGCTGCTCGATCTGCCCGTCCCGGAGTTCAACGAGCGCGCCCGCACCCACGATCTGTAGCCGGTTCATCCAACGCAACCAGGCGAAAGGGGGGTTGGAAGGCACTTCCCAACCCCCTTTCTGTGTCGATTCGCGGCTACCGGATCGCCTCGGTCTTCCCGGACTCATCGGCGGCGGATGCCTTGGGGACCACACCAATCGCCTCGGTGGCGTCGGCATCCTTCACGTGCTTGTCCGCACCATCCCGGCCCGGCAGCGGAATCGATTGAGCGATCTCCGTCGCCCGCTTCGTGAACTCCGCCAGTTGGGCCTTGGTCGGCTTCTTCCCGAAGCGGTAGTAGAAATCGGCCGCCCATCCCATCGCCATCGTGCCCGCATAGGCGATCCCCACCTTCGGAATCGTCCCCGCGGCCAGGGGCAGGAAGGTTGTCGCCTCCCGCGCCGCGGTCCGCCACAAGAACCCCGCGCCGACGACCGGCGCCAGCTCCGTGATGATGCGCGTCTGGTCGTGCAGGTCCTGTCCGTGCAGCGCCGCCAGCTTGTAGCACATCATGATCTGGTTCTTGGTCAGCACCACAAGGTCCGCACCCGCCGCGATGAAGCCTCCCAGGATCGGCACGATGGCCGGAACATTGGACACGAGCGCAAACTGCGCGTTCGCGCGGCACGTCTCATCGATGATCGCCTTGGTCGCCGCCGGCCGGAACTCCGGAAAGAACCGTCCCAGCGCCGGGGCGAGATCCGGCTGCGCGGTCACCATCTCCAACCGCGCCTGCTCGGCAGGCGTCCGCGACCCCGGCAACGTCGCCGCGAGGAAATAGAGCCTGCCATCGAACCCACTCGCCGTTGCCTGCTTCACCCGGTCGAGCAGGCTGGTCCGGTCAGGATCGTAGATCACCACGATGTCGTATCGATAGGCATCCAGCCGCATGGACTCACCAGCGGAGACGCCTTTCACCTCGACGTAGCGCTCGGGTCGGTCGCCGAAGATATCCATCGCTGCCTTGAAGGCATGATCGGCATCGCTCGAAACGACGATGATCGAAGGCACCCGCTCCGCGCGGGCGCGGACCTCCTCGAAGTCGACTTCCTTGACGACGTTCACGAAGTTCTTGAGCGAGCCGACTGCCCCAAAGACACCGGATTTCGGGGAGAGTGATGGCATGATCGATCCTTTGCGTGTGGAACGACGATATCAGTTCAATGCTCCACTGACGGAGAGAACGATGCAAGGTGAATCGCCAGTGGCTTGCCACGGCTCATTCAATGCCGCGGCTGGCCGCAGTATAGCCTTTCCATAAACTTCCGTGAACCATCCTTCAGAAAAATCTATATGATCGAGAATAAAATGGATGGCACAGCACCATCTCCAAGCGTCCATGCCACATCCGGCTGGGAGCACCCGAGCAGGCAGAAACTCGTGCCATGCTGGCATTGACGCAATGCCGACAATCGGCCTATACTCCCTGCGCTGCGGCAAACGACGCACCTGCCCAGGTGGCGGAATCGGCAGACGCGCTAGCTTGAGGGGCTAGTGCCCGTTTAGGGCGTGGAGGTTCAAATCCTCTCCTGGGCACCCGGTACCATCATCCGGTCACCACGGGCGATTAGCTCAGTTGGTAGAGCGCCACGTTTACACCGTGGATGTCAGGGGTTCGAGTCCCTTATCGCCCACCGGTCGGTCGCTCTGGATGAGCCCGGAATCCCACCCAATGCGCCAAGGTAGCTCAGTTGGTAGAGCTCACGACTGAAAATCGTGCGGTCGTCGGTTCGAGTCCGACCCTTGGCACCACCAGAACCCCGGCCACCGCGGTGGTCGGGGTTCACTCTTTGCCCAGCGTGAATCGTCAGACAGCCCGTCTCCGTTCGGAGGCGGGCTGTCTTCACCCTGGGAACCCGTCGCCTACGACGTCACGGAATCCTCGTTGAAAAGGTCGCGATTCCCTTCCACGGGCAGCTCCGGACGCTCGCCCCACTCGTTCCAGGAACCGTCGTAGTTCGCCCAGGTCGTCGCCCCGGCCCGTTGCAACCCGAAGAGCAGCTGTGTCGCGGTCACGCCCCCATTGCAATAGGCAACGATCGGCCGATCGAGATCGACCCCGGATGCCTGCGCTGCCTCGGCAATCTCCTCGCCGCTCTTCCAGCGGCCGTCCGCATACGCAAGCAGGGAAGTCGGCATGTTGATCGCGCCGGGAATGTGACCGCCGCGCGATCCGCGCTGCACCGCACCGGAGAATTGCCCTTCCGCCCGCGCGTCGACGATCTGTTCCTCACCGGCGGCGACCTGCGCCAGAACCTGGTCGCGGTCACGAACCAGATCCGGGCGCACTTTTGGCGTGAAGGTCACATCTGGCACAGTGGACGCGTCGGTCGTCACGGGAAGCCCCTGTGCGGTCCACGCCGCGAAGCCGCCATCGAGCACGGCAACGCGATCGTGGCCGTAGTAGCGCAACGCCCACCAGAGGCGCGTCGCGAGATGACCTCCCGTCTGATCGACCACGACGACGTCCGTCTCGTCGCCGACCCCGATCGCTTCCATCGCCGCCTTGAACCGCTCTGGCGGCGCAACCTGCGCCTTCACCTCGCCGGCCGGATCGACGATGTCCTTCGTCCAATCCACGAAGACGGCGCCGGGGATATGGCCTGCGGCGTAGCCTTCCGGCGCACCGGCATACGTCGCCCCCTGCCGACCGCCACCGAGGTCCTGAGTGCGCACGAATCCACGAATATCCACCACGCGCACCTGTGAGTATGTCAGATGCTCCGCCAGCCACGAGACCGTTACCAGGTCGTCCGGGAGGATCGATGTCACGCTGATTCCCTCTGCTTCTATTTGGCGATACCCTGAGCCGTCGCCGCTTTCCGCGCGCCTCGCCTTGCCATCATCCACGCCCAGGATCGCCGTGCCATGTCGTTGAGCGCCGCTCCCAGGCCGCCCCCAATCACGCGGAACGCCCGGTCGACCCCTCTGGCGATCCGCGCCACCACCCGTGCGAACACATCGAAGGCTCGCGAATCGACCACCACATCGATGACGCGGCTCGCCCAAAGGTACCGCAACACGACCATCCAGACCGCGACTTCGAGGACGATCAGCGGATACAACCACCAGGTCAGGATGTTGAGGCCGAAGAACTCACGGAGTCCAGGAAACGCCAGGATGATGACGTAGAGCGGCACCATCAGCGCCGCCACGATGGTCGGGCACCAGTCACGCGAGTTCTCCTCGACCACAGCCAGCCAGTCGGTCGGCGGCGAGACGAAGACGACTAGCCCGAGACCGAATAACACCAGCACCAGCGTCAACGTGTCTCGCCCGAGCACCTCGTCATTGTTGAAGAGGAATGCACTGACGATCTCCGCCGGACGCAGATGCGTCAGCGACAGGTCGTGCTGCACGTAGACGAATGCGTACATCAGGAAGGCCGCCGATGCCCCGAAGATCACGGCTGGGGTCACGAATTTCACCAGCCACTTCACCGGACTTCCACTCGCGCCGTGCGATGGCGCGAAGAGCGCGATCGCCATCGTCGGGATGCCAACCGTCAAGGCAGTCAGCACGGTCATGTGCCCGGGCAGGAACGGAAAGGCGAAGCGAAAATAGGCTGTCAGCGCAATGATGATCGCCACGGTGAAGACGCGAGCCAGGAAGATCGCCAGTGTTCCCTTGAGCCCTTGCCGGATCCGTTGTCCCTCCTGAAACGCGACGGGCAACGCGCCGAACGAGTCATTGAGCAACACGATATCGGCAACGCCGCGCGTCGCTTCGCTGCCGCTCTCCATCGCGATTCCGAGCTGCGCCTTCTTAAGGGAGAGGACGTCGTTGACACCGTCTCCGGTCATCGCAACATAGTGTCCGTTCGCCTGGAGCGAGTCGACGATCCGCTCCTTCAGGTGCGGCCCGATCCGTCCGAAAACGGTCGTCGATCCCACCTTCTCGTCGAACGCAGCGCCCTGCAACGGATCGAGGTCATCGCCCGCAATATGGGTGGACTCGGAGGGGAATCCAGCCTGCACGGCCAGCGCCCGCACAGTTTCCGGATTGTCTCCCGAGATGATCTTCAGCGTGATCCCGACATCCTCGAAGGCGTTCAATGTCTCCTTCAGGTGTGGCCGAAGTTCATCCCGCAACACGATCCAGCAGACCGCCTCCAGGCCATCCGGCAGCGCCGGCTCGCCGTCGGCGGCGGTCAATGGCGGCAAATCCGGCGACCATGCGAAGAGCAACACGCGCAGTCCGCGTTCCTTCCAGGTTGGATCCTGATCGCGCGGAGAAGCGCAGAGGCTCGGCTCCAGCATCTCCGGCGCACCGAGGACAAAGGTGCCCTCCATCGACTCTGAATCCACAACCATGCCGCTCCAGCGGCGCGCCGATGCAAATGGCACGATCGCGGACGGATGGACCGCCGGCTGTGGATAGGCCTGCGCCAGCGCATCGGAGGTCTTTGTACCACCATCGACCGACACCGCGAACGTCCCGAGCCAGGCATGGACATCCTGCTCCGGCCGTTGGCAGAGCAGGTCGATCGTCTCCAACCGGAGGTTGTTCGTTGTCAACGTGCCGGTCTTGTCCATGCAGAAGACGTCGACATTGCTCAGCGATTCGATCGCATTGGTTTGTTGCACCAGTGCATCGCGCCCGGCGAGGCGCACCGCCCCCAGGGTGTACGTCACGGTGATCATGAAGAACAGACCTGGCGGCACGATCCCGAGAATCACCGCCGCCGCCGTGACCGTATCGCGGAACGACGCATGCCAGAAGACCACCGCCTGCACCATCAGCGCAATCAGTAGCGTCGCCGCGACGAAGATCAGCACCTTGACGATCGCATTTACCTGCTGCTGCAACGGCGTCAACGTCGCCTTCCGCGACCGCGCCCCGACGGTGATCGAGGACGCCAGCGAATCGGCACCGACGTACTCCACCGCGTAGCGCCCCGACCCGGCCACGCAATAGCTCCCGGAATAGAGCGTATCGCCGTGTCTCTTTTCGACGTGATCCGCCTCGCCCGTGAGCAGCGATTCGTCCATCGACAGGCCATCCGCAGCCAGCACCTGGCCGTCGAGCGGCACCTGGCTTCCCGGCTTCAGCAGGATGATGTCCCCAAGCACAAGCTGTTCGGGGTCGACCTTCTGCTCCTGCCCATCGCGGATCACGGTCGTCTTCGTGCGGTTGAGCAACGCGATCCTGTCGAGGCGGCGCTTCGCCTGTACCTCCTGGATCACACCGACGATCGCCGTCAGCACCGCCAGTCCCGAGGCGAGAATCGCATTCTGCACCTCGCCCAATGCCACCAGCACCAACCCAATGCCGACCAGCGTGATATTGATGAATGTCAGGAGGTTCCGCTTCAGGATTTCCGCGTATGTCGTCCCGGTCGGGATCGCCGCGCCGTTCCCCTGTCCGGCATCGTGCCTCTGGCGGACCTCGGCCGCCGTCAGGCCAACGTCCGGCGACGGGAGCGCCGGCGCAGCCTGAACATCGTCCGCCAGCAAGGGGGCGGTGATCTGGTTCGTATCCGGTGCCTCGACGGTAGTCATTCCCTGAGCGTCCTCATTCGGTGCGGCTATCTGAAACCAGCCGGTTCCCGTCTATCGTTCTCACAGAATACTCCGCTACCTCCCCAAGTGTGTGTCCATACTGTGGCAGTGTCATCCAAGCCCCAGCTGGCGTCGCCCGACAACGGCAGACTCCCCTCCGAATCCAGCTGCTCCCGAACACCGCGATTTTCTTCCCCTATGGCTACAGATGATCGTGTCATTCATTCTTGATTCCCGTATCAACCCCATGAACGTGGCGGCCCGGAGAATCCACCCGGGGGCTATCCCCCACATGCCAACCACGTCCGTTGTCGCTTCGAAAGCAACCGCATTCCTTGACACGGCGCCCGGAAGGCAACTAGAATCCCTCCTGCTGGTGAAGATACCGGCGGCGTGAAAACGCGGAAGTGGCTCAGTGGTAGAGCATCTCCTTGCCAAGGAGAAGGTCGCGGGTTCGAATCCCGTCTTCCGCTCCAGAGACGAGAAACGGGGATGGGCCAAGGCCCGTCCCCGTTGTCGTATCCGGAGTGCCCCGGCGCTTCATCCACGCGGGCGTGGCGAAACGGCAAACGCAGCGGTCTTAAACATCGCGGAGGAAACTCTTGCGGGTTCGAATCCCGCCGCCCGCACCATGATGACTGCCTGGAGGGAGGACTTCGGTGAACACACCCCATTCCGATACCGCCGCCACGGTGGTCGCCTTCCTCCACACATCGCCCGTACACATTTCCACCTTCGACCGCCTGATAACCGAACGCTTGCCCGGTTTCCGCACCACACACCTCGTGGACGAATCCCTGCTCGCCGACGCCCGGCGCGATGGCCTCTCCGCCGACCTTGGCAGTCGTGTCGCAGCCCGGATCACCGAGCTGGCAGTAGAGCTACCCGCAACGATCGTCTGCACCTGCTCCACCATCGGGCCAATGGTGGATGCCGCGGCAGGTTGCGCACCTTGCCCGGTCGTGCGCGGAGACCGCGCGGTGGTGGAAGCGGCCGTCGCCATCGCGATGTCCGGCTCGCGCCGCATTGGAGTGGCCATTGCCGTCGAATCGACCGCCGAACCCACGTTGGCGCTCATCCGGACCGTCGCTGCCGAACGCGATCAGGCGATCTCCACCCTCCTCATCCCCTGCTTCGACGCGTGGGCGGTCTTCGAGGCTGGCGACATGGACGGCTATGCCCGACGCATCGCCGACACGGTACGACGCACGACGGCGGAAGACAACGTCGATGTCATCGTCCTGGCGCAGGCGAGCATGGCCGCGGCGCGCCAATACCTCCGCGACCTGGCGGTTCCCGTCCTCAGCAGTCCGGATCAACTGGTCGAAACCATCGCCACCGCCATCGAAACACGCCTCATATAGGAATCAGGAGGATATCGACGGTGGAATCGCCTTCCGTTCGCCAGGATCGCATCGCAGGCACGCTGCTCGGACTCGCCGCCGGCGATGCCCTTGGAGCCGGGTACGAGTTCGGTCCGCCACTCCCCGCCGATATGCCCATCGCCATGATTGGCGGCACCGCCTTCGGCTGGGAACCCGGTGAGTGGACCGACGACACCGGCATGGCAGTCGCCATCGCTCTTGCCATGCGTGACGCACGCACCCACGGTGTCAGCACGGAAGACGAACGCCTGCTCGACGGCATCGTCGCCCGCTGGAGCGAATGGGCGAACGCCACCAAGGACATCGGCAATCAGACCAACGCCATCTTCAACGCATCCGGCATGTTTCGTTCCCATCTCCCGACGGCGGCCCATCTCCGGGCGGAGGCCACCGCCTTCCACGAACGCAATGGTCAGTCCGCCGGCAACGGATCGCTGATGCGCACGGCGCCTGTGCCGCTCTACACGCTCGACCGCACCCCGGACGCTACCGCTCACCTCGCAACGGCCATCGGCAGCCTGACGCATGCGGAAAACACGGCCAGCGAAGCGTGCGTCCTCTGGAGTCTCGCTATTCGGCACGCGATCGACACCGGCACAATCGACATCCAGATCGGCATGCCCCTGCTGGAGCATTCGCGCCGCGACGCCTGGCATGGCCTGATCGCCGTCGCCGAAACGAACACGCCGTGCGATTTTGCGCGCAACGGCTGGGTCGTTGAGGCATTGCAGGCCGCCTGGTCGGCTATCGTCACGACGCGCGCGGACGATCAGACCAACGCAACGCATCTCGTCCACGCCCTGGAATCCGCGGTCCGGGGCGGCCGCGACACGGATACGGTCGCGGCTATCGCCGGCAGCCTCCTGGGCGCGGCTTACGGCGCATCCGCCATCCCGGAGGAATGGACGTCCATCATCCACGGTTGGCCCGGCATGGACGCGGCAGACCTCACGGCGCTCGCTCACGCGATCACCCCGTCCTGATGCCGGTCCGGATTCCCGCGCTACCCCAGCTTGAGCACTTTGTCGGTATGCTCGTCGATCTCGCGCAACAGCGCCGGATCGTCGTTCAGCTTCCGCCCGATTGACGGCACCAGCTGGCTCAGCTTCGGCTCCCACTCGGGATACTCGCGCGGGAAGCAGCGCTGGATCACGTCCAGCATGATCGACGGCGCCGTGGACGCGCCCGGCGACGCCCCGAGCAATCCCGCGATCGTGCCGTCCTTCGCCGCTACGACCTCCGTCCCGAACTCCAGCGAACCGGACCACCGGGAAGTCCGCTTCATCGTCTGCACGCGCATACCGGCATGGATGAGCGTCCAGTCGCCCTTCTTGGCGGTCGGAATGAAATCGCGCAACGTCTCGATTCGGTCGTCCGCCGATTGCCGCACCTGATTGATCAGGTAGAGCGTCAGCGGCATCTCCTTCCGCGCTACCGTCAGCAACGTAATCAGGTTGTCGGCGTGGACGGACTTGAAGAGGTCCAGCAGCGAGCCGCGCTTCAAAAACTTCGGGGAGAACCCGGCATACGGTCCGAAGAGCAACGCGCGTTCGCCGTTCACCATGCGCGTGTCGAGGTGCGGCATGGCCATGGGCGGCGCATTCACCTGCGACTTCCCGTAGACTTTCGCGTCGTGCCGGGCAACGATCTCCGGATTCGTGCAGACGAGGAACTGCCCGCTCACCGGGAAGCCGCCGTAGCCCTTCGCCTCGGCGATCCCGGAATCGTGCAGCAGTTCCACCGCGCGGCCGCCCGCTCCAATGAAGACGAAGCGGGCGGTAACGGTAAACGATTCACCGGTTCCCCGGTCGACGACCGACACACGCCAACGACCGTCCGGCAACCGCTTCAGCCCCCTCACTTCGTGCTCGGTCGCGACATTGCCACCATGCGCAGTGATGGAGGCCATCAGATTCCGGGTCACGAACCCGAAATCGACATCGGTGCCACCCTCATGCCGCGTCATCGCGATCTTGCCATCCTGTGGACGGCCGTCCAGCATCAGTGGAGCCCATTCGCCGATCGTCGTCAGGTCCTCGGTATAGGTCATCGCGGCAAAGAGCGGTTGCCCTTTCAACAGGGCATACCGCTCGCGAAGGAACGTCAGGTCCTCGCCGCCCTTCACATAGCTCATGTGGGGAATGCGGTGGATGAATGCAGTTGGATCGGGCAAATCTCCCCGCTCGATCAACGATGACCAGAGTTGCCGCGTGACATGGAACTGCTCGTTGATCGTCAGCGCCTTCGCGATGTCGATCGTGCCGTTCGCCCGCTGCGGCGTGTAGTTCATCTCGCAGTAGGCCGCGTGCCCGGTTCCCGCGTTGTTCCACGGACCGGAGCTCTCGGACCCGACGTCCAACAACCGCTCGTAGACCTGGATCGACCAGTCGGGACGCACCTGCTGGAGCATCACGCCAAGCGTCGCGCTCATGATGCCGCCACCGATGAGCACAGCATCAAACTCGTCTGTTCGTCCGGACGCCATTGTCACGCTGATATCCCCTCTCACACCACTGTGGAAGCCCGATGCGCTGGCCGCCGATCCCTCATCGTCGTGACGGCTCCGCCCTGCCTCGCCTATGCTGACTCCAGTATCTCAGCTTTCGCCATTCGCGGGAGTCCGATCGAGCAGGCGCACCGCGCCGGGAGTGACCGTGCAACCTACGATGCCAGGACCTGCTGGATCGCTGGACCAATCGGCGGCGTCTCCTGCCAGGCATGCGGGCACACCACAACGCAAGAAGCTGGGGATCCGTCCTGGATCGACGTTTGCCCTGTGGAATCCGCCATCGGGCTGGACGCTTGCCGATGCCATCGACGATGTAACCCGATGTCCGGCGGACGGCGGCGAAAGCAGCATCGATCTGGTTCTCGCCTTCGTCCACACACCAGCCGACCTCGCCACCGTCGCCGGGACGCTTCCCGCACGGATCTTCCCGGCGGGAAGCCTCTGGATCGCCTGGCCCCGCAAGGCCGCCGGACACCTCAGCGATATCACCGAGCAGATGCTCCGCGATGTGCAGCTTCCCCTCGGGATCGTCGATACCAAGGTCGCGGCCATCGACCACGACTGGTCGGGCCTGAAGTTCGTCTGGCGCAAGGAGTTTCGGAAAGCGTCATACTCTCCCACCTGACAACCGGACGCAGGATGGATGGAACACGCAGGAACGCATGCTGAAGGAATACCGCACCATCACCCACGGCGGCAAACACGAGATCGAGATCAAGCGCTCCCGCTTCATCGGCGCCCTCGCTCGCGTCGCCAGCGAGGAGGAGGCGCGCGCGTTCATTACGGCGAAGAAGAAGGAGCATTGGGATGCGAACCACAATTGCTCCGCCTATATCGTCGGCGAACGCGGCCAGTTCCAGCGCAGCAGCGACGACGGCGAGCCATCCGGCACAGCGGGCGTTCCCATGCTCTCCGTGCTCCAGCGCAACGGTCTCACGGATGTGGTCGCCGTCGTCACGCGATACTTCGGGGGAACCCTGCTCGGCGCGGGCGGCCTGATCCGTGCCTACGGCCAGTCCGTTTCGGAAACGCTCGCCAGCGTCGGCATCGTCGAGGCGCAACCCCGCCTGATCGTCGCCATCGACGCACCGTACGACGAGGCGGGCCGGCTGGAGAACGCCGTGCGCGCCACCGATTTCCTGCTTCAGGATGTTGAATACGGTGGTACCGTGGTCTTCACGTTGCAGACATCGGCAGCGGAGTTGCCCACGCTCCAGGCGTGGGTAGCGGAGTCGACGAACGGATCGTGTGAGGTGATCGAGATCGGCGAGGAGTACGTCGAAGTCCCCATCTCCGCGAAGGAGGCATCATCGTGACAGATCAAGGTGAAGTTCTCTACCAGAAGGACGGGGTAACGGTCCGGCTCCTGCCCAGCCGCTGCGTCGCGAACGCGAAGTGCACCACCGCCGCGCCGGGCTACTACGTCCTGGATCAGGAAACGGGGTATCTGACGCTCGAAAACGGCGACCAGGTCACGATTCCCCAGCTCTTCGCCGGCGCCCGCGCCTGTCCGACGCAAGCCATCGTCATCGAGCAGTACGGCCGCCGCGTCTATCCGCAAATCCTCACGCCGATGTGGGGCGAAGGAAAACGCGACTCCAGCGAGGAGTCGTAGAGCACGGCGCATCCAGATGGAACAAACCGATCGCCCGTGGCGACGGCTGTCAGCCTCGGTGGACCACCCAGCCTACCCTGGCATGCAGCGAGGTCAACTGTCACACACCATCCCATGTCATGCTGAACCCTTCGGCTTCGCTCAGGATAAACTCCGTGAAGCACCCCCGTGCGAAGCACAATCGACCGGAGGTCGTATCCAGAGAGCGAACTTCTCGGATCGCGTGTCTGCCCGGAGATCCCTGATGGGCATGGACTGACCCATGCAATCACCGGGTTTCCGGCTGCGCCGGAAGTGCTTCGCGTGGGGTCCGTCGCTCCGCTCAGGAGGACAAGAAAGCTCTTGTTGGTCCTGAGACGATTCAGCCGCGTTAGCCTGGATGATGCGCTCAGAACAATGTTTGTTGCGCTGGTTCGCCTGGCCGATCGGGATCGAAACGAGCATTCCTGAGATCGACCTTGTAGTGCTCGCCCGAACCGGTCAGCGATGTGCCTTCCGCCTCGTAGTGCGGCAGCGCCCGCGACTCATAGCCTTTCGGGGGCTGTCCAGTACTGCGGATCACCTTCCACCAGGCGCTGGCGTGGCCATGCCGCGCCATTACCTGCCCGACCAACCGTGCGCCATACGATCCCGTTGCTCCTTCCAGGTCGGGCATCGCGGCCAGACGGTCGGCGATGTCACCGTAGGTCATCACCTTGGCCGGCGGAATCCCGGCGACGATCGCCAGGACCGCATCGACAAATTCCGGCGTCGCTTCCTCGATGGGATCGGTCGGTCCACGCATGCCTATGGCTCCTTACGGTTCGACGCCAAGTAACAAATTGGAGTCTGTCAGGCCGGAACAACGGACGGCACGACCTCAATCGCGATGTGCTTCATCACCGGCTGCCGGCTCTTCTTGCTGAACTCGCCCACCGGCAGCAGAACGTTCAGTTCCGGCATATACCCCATCGCCGACCCGGCTGGGATATCGTATTTCACCGCCTGATAGCCATAGACGCTCCGTCGCGACCCGTCGGACGCGACGCTGGTGATGTCGATGCGATCGAACTCTTTCAGACCGCGCGCCTTCATGTCATCGGCGTTCATCAGGAGCAACGTGCGCAGGTTCTTCACACCACGGTAGCGATCGTCGTTCGTGTAGATCGTTGTATTGAACTGATCGTGCGACCGCATCGTACTGAGCATCAACTGCCCATCCGCCGGCAGCACGTCGACCAGCGGCTCCGATGCGAACTCCGCCCTCCCCGACGGCGTCAGGAAGATTCGCTCCCGTGCCGCCTGCCGGATACGGAACCCGCCCGGCTGCCGCACGTGCCGGTTGAAATCGTCGAAGCCCTCCAGACCGACCGCCATCCGATCCCGGATCAGATCGTAATTCCCCACCATTGCGACCCACGGACTTCGCGTCCCGATGAGCGTCGCCTGTGCCATCTCGGCGATGATCGCGGGCTCCGACTTCAGGTGCTCCGACGCCGGTTTCTTCCGCCCGGACGAGAGATGCACCATGCTCATCGAATCCTCGACCGTCACCGATTGCCGCCCGCTCGCCTGGATATCCTGTTCCGACCGCGCCAGGCATGGCAGGATCAACGCCCGTTCCCCATGCACCAGATGGCTGCGATTCAGCTTGGTGGACACCTGCACGGTCAGGTCGCACCGGCGCAACGCCTCGAAGCAGTAGGCGGGGTCCGGCGTCGCCAGCGCGAAATTTCCACCCATCCCGACGAATACCCTCACCTCGCCGCGATGCATGGCGGTCATCGTGTCAACGACACTCAGGCCGTGGTCGCGCGGCGGCGTGATTTCACAAGCGGTGGCAATGCGGTCGAGCACGGCATCCGATGGATGATGGTCTATCCCGCAAGTGCGATTTCCCTGGACGTTGCTATGACCACGGATCGGCATCGGCCCGGCGCCGGGCCGCCCGATGTTGCCGCGCAGAAGCAGCAGATTGACGATTTCGCGAACCGTATCGACGCCGTGCTCCTGTTGGGAAATCCCAAGGCACCAGCCGATGATCGCCGCCCGTGCATTCCGGTATACCTGTGCGAGTTCGCGAATCGCCGCCTCGGATACACCGGACTGGTGTACCAGCTCGGCCCAGTCCGCCGCCTCGCATAACGCACGATACGCATCCACGCCGCTGGTGAACCGGTCGATGAACTCCTGGTCGAGCGCACCTGGATCGTCCGCTGCCATCTCGAACAGCGCCTTTGCCACACCACGGATCAGCGCCGCATCGCCGCCGATCCGGGGCTGCACATTCATCGTGCTCGTCCGCGTCGACCGGAAGTGCGCCATGTCGGCGAACTCGTGCGGCACGATCGTCTTCGTGGCTGCCGCTTCGACAAGCGGGTTGATGTGGACGACCGCTCCGCCCCGCTTGTACGCCTCGGCCAGGTAGGTCAACATGCGCGGAGCGTTGGACGCCGCATTGACTCCCATCAGGATGATCGCGTCCGCCTTTTCCAGGTCCCCGAGGTCGACCGTGCCCTTGCCGGTCCCGAGCGCCGCCCTCAGCGCCACTCCGCTCGCTTCGTGGCACATGTTCGAGCAGTCCGGAAAGTTGTTCGTCCCGAACTCCCGACCAAACCATTGGTAAAGGAACGTCGCCTCATTGCTCAACCGGCCCGAGGTATAGAATGCCGCCCGATTCGGCGAATCCAGTCCGCGCAGCGTCTCCCCGATCATCGCGAATGCGTCATCCCAGGAGATCGACACGTAGCGATCGCTCTCCGCGTCGTAGGACATCGGCTCCGTCAACCGCCCCTCGTCCTCCAGCGCAAAGTCGCTCCACGCCATCAGGTCGGACACCGTATGCGCCGCGAAGAACTGCCGTCCGGTTCGCTTCGCCGTCATCTCCCACGTCGAATGCTTGACGCCATTCTCGCAGATGTCGAGCTTGACGTTGGGATCATCCGGCCATGCACACCCCGGACAGTCGAACCCATGCCCCTCGTGGTTCATGGTGAGCATGATGCGCGGTGACTGCAACAGCTCTCGCTCACGCAGCAGGACCTTGCCGACGCTGACCGCCGCACCCCAACCGGCCGCCGGATGATGATAGTCATGCTGGCTCGGCTTGCGATCGGTTGCCGGACCGCATCCCGGCGCCGGCGACTCCGGCGATCCCCGGCCATGCAGAAGATCGCCATCCGATGCCAGCTCCCCATTCCCAGAAGCCGCAAGATTCGATGCCGGTTGGATACGTTCGCCCATGGTGCCCTCCGTGCAGGTATGCACGCGCCATGCCCGGATTTCGATGGCGGCTGTCCCGCGCCTGCGAGGCGAGCGGGACATCGGCAGGAAAGCGAAATGGCGTGGATCGCGCAGACCCACGGCCACCATCATTGAGGGTAGGCGCATGAAACATGGATAGCATACTGCGTTCCCATGAAGTTGCGTCCGTGGCACACTTGGGGATCGGCACTGGGCGGAAGGATGATGGCATGAATGGGCGACCGGGCAACAAGACCTCGGCCAGGGTGTGGACGATCGACGGGGAACAGGGCCGCTTTCGTCCGGATCATCTTGCCACCGAGGAGCCAATGGAGCTACGGCTGATTACCGGCGACGAGCGTCACACCGTCGCCATCACGATGCGCACACCAGGACACGACTTCGAACTCGCCGCCGGCTTCCTGCATGGCGAAGGGATCATCGCGGGCCGGGATGATATCGCCCGGATCACCTACTGCGTCGATCCCGAGGTCGACACGGAGCAGCAGTACAACATCGTGAATGTCACCCTCCGTTCCGGAATCGCGCCCGACCTCGCCCCGCTCGAACGGCATTTCTTCACCACCAGCTCGTGTGGCGTTTGTGGCAAGGCCAGCCTGGATGCCATCCATATGCGCACCAGCCCAACAATCCCGCCAGGCCCCACGATTCCGGCAGATATCCTCTATCGTCTTCCCGATGAACTGCGGCACGCGCAGGGCATCTTCCAGCAAACGGGCGGTCTCCACGCAGCGGCACTCTTCGACACGGACGGCACGGTGCTCGCCGTGCGGGAGGATGTCGGACGGCACAACGCCCTCGACAAGCTCATTGGCTGGGCGCTGCTGGAGGGCAAGCTGCCGCTCACCCGTTGCATCCTCCTCGTGAGTGGGCGCACCAGCTTCGAGATCCTGCAGAAGAGCGTCGCGGCGGGCATTCCCATCGTTGCGGCCGTCTCCGCCCCCAGCAGTCTCGCGGTCGATACCGCCCGACGATTCGGGATCACGTTGATCGGCTTCCTGCGTGGCGAACGCTGCAATGTCTATACCGGACGCGAACGCATCCTCCTCCCGGAAGGAGCGTCCGAATGACGATCGCAGCCGAACGCTCGCTGGAGGATTTGCTGGCTGAAAGTGCCGCTCTCCACGATCATCTCTGCCCCCGGCAGGTGCTTGGCATACGCATGGGCATGTATGCGGCCAAGCTCCTGCATCTCGCCCTCCCGCAGGACCGTCATGACAAGCGCCTGCTGACCATTGTCGAAACCGACGGCTGCTTCGCCGATGGCATCTCGGTCGCTACCGGCTGCTGGCTCGGACATCGCACCCTTCGTTGCGTCGACCACGGCAAGATCGCCGCAACCATGATCGACACGAACGCGAGCAATGCAGTCCGCCTCCATCCCGCGCGGTCGGCCCGCAAACGCGCCCCCACGTACGCGCCAGACGCGTCGAGCCGGTGGCATGCCTACCTCATCGGATACCAGCACATGCCAGATGCCGAACTCTTCGACGCGAAACCGGTCCGGCTGGCCGTTCCCGTCGAAACGGTGGTGAGCAGCCCGGATCGTCGGGCCGTCTGTGAATGCTGCGGAGAGGAAGTCTTCAACGGGCGCGAGGTCGTCATGGATGGTCGAACCATCTGTCTTGCCTGCGCAGGAGATATCTATCTCCTGCCCACCCCACAGGACGATTCGCCGTGAACGCTCCGTTGACAGCGGCGATTCTCGTTGGCGGCAGGTCGCGTCGGATGGGCCAAGACAAGGCGCTCCTTCCGCTTGTGCCGGATGGCCTCACCGTCATCGAAACGGTCGTCCAGACGCTTGCCACCGTCGCCGACGAGATCACCCTCGTCGGTGCGGAGGTGACAGCCAGGGACTATGCCTTTCTCGGCTTGCGGCACGTACCGGATATCGTTGCGGGAGCAGGCGCGCTCGGCGGTATCCATGCGGCCCTGACGGCGGCCAGCCACGAACGCACGCTCATCGTTGCCTGCGATATGCCATTCCTGAACGCGGACCTGCTCCGGCACATGGCCTCCATGCCACGCGATGACGATGCGCTCGTGCCGCTGCTCGGCCAACCCCAGCCCCTGCACGCGATCTATGGGCGGTCCTGCTGCCCACTCATCGAGGCAAACCTGCGAAAAGGCCAGTATCGGGTGACGGGCTGGTTCGCACGCGCGGCGCTACGACTCCTGCCACGGTCTGCGATCGCCGCCTTCGACCCGTCGCTGCACTCCTGCTTCAACATGAACACCCCCGACGACCTCGCCGTCGCGAGACGGATCGCCAACGGTATCGGACACGATCCCACGTAGCGGCGATCCCAGAGACAACCGGCAACCGACCGAACGCGAAAAGACCCGAAAGCGATGGTTCGCTTCCGGGTCTTCCGTGGCCGAATCGATTCCGGCGAGCAACAGACTAGTAGTCCATGCCACCCATGCCGCCGGGCGGCATGCCCATCGGCGCGGCCGGCTCGGGCTTGTCGGAGATCAACGCCTCCGTGGTCAGGATCATGCCCGCGATCGACGCCGCGTTGGCGACAGCGGAGCGCGTGACCTTCACCGGGTCGGTGATACCGGCCTCGATCATGTTCACGTACTGATCGGTAATGACGTTGTAGCCGATCTTCTGGTCGCCCTTCTCCGCCTGAAGCTGGCGAACCCGCTCGATCACCACCGAGCCGTCGCGGCCCGCATTCGAGGCGATCGCGCGCAGCGGCTCCTCGAGCGCGCGGCGCAGGATGTTCACGCCGGTCTTGACATCGCCCTCAGCCTCGATGCCATCGAGCGACGCAATCGCATGGATCAGGGTCACGCCACCACCCGGGACGATGCCCTCTTCGACCGCAGCACGGGTCGCGCTCAGCGCGTCCTCGACCCGGTGCTTCTTCTCCTTGAGCTCGGTCTCCGTCGCGGCACCGACCTTGATCACTGCCACGCCACCAGCCAGCTTGGCCAGGCGCTCCTGCAGCTTCTCGCGGTCGAAGTCGGACGAAGTCGTCTCGATCGCCTGGCGAATCTGCGCCACGCGGCCCTCGACAGCAGACGAATCGCCAGCGCCATCGACGAAGGTGGTCTCATCCTTGGAGGCGACGACGCGGCGAGCGGAACCGAGGTCCTCGATCGTCACGCTGTCGAGCTTGCGGCCAACTTCCTCGGAGATGACGGTCGCACCGGTGAGGGCGGCGATGTCACGCAGCATTTCCTTACGGCGGTCGCCGAAGCCCGGAGCCTTGACGGCCAGGGACTGGAAGCGCCCCTGCAGCTTGTTGACGACCAGGGTCGCCAGCGCCTCGCCATCGACATCCTCGGCGAGGATGACCAGCGCCTTGCCGGTGCGGGCGACAGCCTCGATAGCCGGCAGGATGTCGGCGATCGCGGAGATCTTCTTGTCCGTGATGAGGATGTACGGGTCCTCGAACTCGGCCGTCATGCTCTCCGTGTTAGTCACGAAGTAGGCGGAGTTGTACCCGCGGTCGATCTGCATGCCTTCGGTGTACTCGGTCTCGAACTCGAAGCCCTTCGACTCCTCGATCGTGATCACACCGTCCTTGCCGACCTTCTCCATGACCTCGGCGATAAGCTCGCCGATCTCGTCATCGGCCGCGGAGATGGAGGCCACCTGGGCGATCTCCGTGCGATCCTCGACCGGCGTGGCCAGCGCGAGGACGTGCTCGACCACCGCATCCGTCGCCTTGTCGATGCCCTGCTTCAGCAGCATGGCGTTCGCACCGGCGGCGATGTTGCGGAGGCCCTCATGCACGATGGCCTGCGCGAGCACGGTCGCGGTCGTCGTGCCGTCACCGGCGGCATCGTTGGTCTTGGTCGCCGCCTCCTTGAGGAGCTGGGCGCCCATGTTCGCGAACGGGTCCTCGAGCTCGATCTCCTTGGCGACCGTCACACCGTCGTGCGTGACCGTCGGGGCGCCGAACTTCTTGTCGAGGGCGACGTTGCGGCCCTTCGGCCCCATCGTCGTCTTGACCGCATTGGCGAGTGTGTCCACGCCCTCCTTGAGGGACTTGCGGGCGGACTCGTTGAACTCCAGAATCTTGGCCACGAGAACTACTCCTTGTCGCGTTGACTGCTATAGCACGTCCAGATGGCTAACCGACGACGGCCAGCACGTCCTTCTCGGAGAGGATGAGCAGGTCCTGGTCGTCCATCTTGAACTCGGTGCCTGCATACTTCGCGAACAGCACCTCGTCGCCGACCTTCACGTCCATCGGAATGCGATCGCCGTCGTCATCGCGGCGACCCTCGCCGGCCGCGACCACGGTGCCGCGCTGCGGCTTCTCCTTCGCCGTGTCCGGCAGCACGATACCGCTCTTCGTGGTTTCCTCACGCGTTGCAGGCTTGATCACCAGACGATCACCGAGGGGCTTGAGCGCGATTGCCGAGTCTGCCATGGTGCAGCGTTCCTCCTGTGATACCCGAATCGTTCTCCCCGCCACAGCGAGGCGTTCAGCGCGTTGACAGTCACGCTCTGCGACTGCCAGAATTCGCACGACCAATCTAGCACAGCACTTAGCACTCTGCAAGGATGGAGTGCTAGCAATCTGGCACTCGGTGCGGCATATCTGCCAGCACCAGCTTCCCCACCCGATACGCATGGGAATGCCCCGTTCAGCGCTGAACGGGGCATTCCTCCAACCCGGGTCCCGACTGCGGGAAGCCGTGTTGCCTTCCTACTGGTCCGCCAAAGCATCCTCGATGTCGCGGTCATCGAAGAGCGTCAGGATGGGCTGGCCATCGACGGTCACGCCATCCGCCGCGTCGGCATAGGCATCGGCAACCGATTCATCGGTCGAGTAGAACTCGATCATCACCGCCGTCTTGCCACGGTCGAGGAAGAAGACGGAGAGATACTGGACCAGCGTCCCGCCATTGTCCAGCTCGGAGATCAGGACCACGCTGCCCTCCGACTTCGATGCGTCGGACAGGAGCACGGTCGAACCATCACCGGCGCCGCCGTTCAGGTAATCGTCCGACGTCCAGTAGTCGACCACGCTCTGGGGCGTATCGCCGCTGCCCGCCTCGAAGAACCGGACGGACAGCGCGCCGTAGCTCTGCTGATCGGTGTAATCGGTTCGAACCAGCGCGACCTGATCGGTCGCCGTCTTCGTATCAGAGATGACCGGTTCGTCCAGCGTCTCGTCAATCGTCCACGCGTCGGTCCACTCGACCGAAGCACCATATTGCGGGCTCTCGTACTCGCCTTCGCCGATCACACCGAGATCAGCATAGTCGTCGCTGGAACCCGTCGAGGTCTTCTTCGAGCCAGTCGAGCTACTTCCCCGGCTCTCCTTGGTCGCCTCGTCCTCGGGCGTCTCGGTCTCGTCCGTACGATTGCTGCGCGCCTCGGGAGTCTCGGTCTCCTCGTCATCGCGGCCGTTCCGCGCTTCTGGCGTCTCGGTCTCTTCATCATCGCGGCCGCTGCGTGTCTCCGGAGTAACAGTCTCGTCCTCGGTCGTTCCTGAATCCGTCGATGTGCGGGATTTCGAGCCGCTGGACGAGCTATCCAGCAGCGACGGAGCGCCATTGAGCGCGTCCTCCAGCCCGGACGGCTGGATGCCCTGGAAGATCGCCGATCCCTCGATCTCGATGTTCTTCTGCGCGCTCGTCATGCCGTCCGCAAACAGCTCCGGCGTCGAATAGAAGACGGTGATGAACGTGTCGTTCGATCTCTCCATCAGCAGGGTGAACATCGCGAGTTCGACATCGCCGACCAGCACCTTGTCCAGCGAATAGGACACCTCGCCGGACGACCCGGCGTAGTCCCCACGATCGACCTGCAACGTGTCGTCTGCGCCATCGGTCAGCAGGTCGAAGAGGGCATCCCGCGTCTCGGCAAGGTCCAGGCCGGTCGGGAAGTAGATGACATCGAGCAGGCCAGCATCGCCGGTCAGCGCCAGGCGCTCGACATCGTCCTCGACGAAGGACGACTCGGCGTCGTACGTCCAGTCACCACCCCAGGTGATTTCCTCACCGGATGTCTCGGACACGTAGGTCTCGTCATCGACCAGACCGGTTCGCTGCGCTGCCAGCACGGACGTCCCGGGCGCCGAACCAAGGATCGATCCAAGTCCGATCACTCCCAGCAGCAGCGCCATCATCATCCGCAACGCCGCACGTCCCACACCAAGTGACGTGTTCATCGTGGGTTCCTCCACCGTTCGAACCGGCGGGAATCGCCGGCCTTCCACATGATTCCAGGCGCTCCAACCGACCTGCACGTCGATTGTACCGTTGCCTCCAGAACGCCAGGCTCCCCGTAAAAGTTCCCAGGCGCCTGCCCTTCCGCCCAGCGCCGCGTCCGGGTACCCTACTCAGGACCTGGTCCGACGACAGGAACGTCCCCGGCCATGTGGGCCGGTCGCCCGATCCGAAAGGCACCAAATCGCCATGCCAGCAGACGACGGTTTCCTTCGGTTCGCCGCCGATCGCGTGCGCACCGCAAACCCATCACCGACTGTGGCCGTTTCCGACCGCGCTCGCAAGCTGCGAGCCGAGGGGATCGACGTGATCGACCTCGGCGGCGGCGATCCCGACTTCATCACGCCCGCCCATATCCGGCAAGCGGCGATCGACGCGATGAACGCGGGCGATACGCACTACGTCGCGAGCAACGGCATCCCGGCGTTGCGGAACGCGATCGCCAGGAAACTCCTGGACGACAATGGCGTCACCGTCGAACCGAATGGCGTGCTCGTCACTCCCGGCGGTAAGCAGGCGCTCTTCTCCGCCGCGATGGCCTTCGTGCAACCGGGCGTCGATGTCCTCGTGCTCGATTCGTCGTGGGTCTCCTACGTTCCGATGATCGAGCTCGCGGGCGGCAATCCCGTTCGTATCGAGCTCTCGCCGGACGACGGCTTCACCGTCCGCAAGGAGACCCTGGAGGCCGCGATCACGCTCGCCACCCGCGTCATCCTCGTCAACTCGCCAAACAACCCGACCGGGCGCGTCCTCCGCCCCGAGGAGCTGGAGGCGATCCGCAGCCTCGCCATCGAGCACGACCTGCTCGTCTGGTCGGATGAGATCTACGAGAAGATCGTCTACGGCAACGCGAAGCACGTCAGCCTCGCCTCCCTCCCCGGCATGGCCGAGCGCACGCTCACCTTCAATGGCTTCTCGAAGGCGTACGCGATGACGGGCTGGCGGCTCGGCTACGTTGCCGGCCCCACACCGCTCGTTGCCCAGATTGCCAAGGTCCACAGCCACTCCGTCACCTGCGCGACCTCGTTCGTGCAGGTCGGCGGCGTCGCGGCGCTGGAAGGTGATCAAGGCATCATCGCCGAGATGGTCGCAGCCTGGGACCGCCGCCGCCAACTCGTGACCGATGGACTGAACGCGGTCGCGGGTCTTCACGTCACCCCGATCGAGGGCGCGTTCTACGCCTTCGTCGACGGCCGGGAAACCGGCATGGACGATATCACCCTCGCCCAGCGCCTGCTCGACGAAGCCCACGTCGCCGTCGTCCCCGGCTCGGCCTTCGGGGCAGCCGGCAATGGGCACATCCGCCTTTCGTTCGCCACCAGCGACGACGCGCTCACCAGCGCCACCGATCGCATCGCCACCGTCCTCGGTCTCCGATCCTGATCCCACCGCGAGATCAGCCTTTACCCGAAAGGACCCACCGCTATGGCAGGAACCGTCGAACAACGTCTTCAGGACCTCGGCATCGAACTCCCGGCGCCGATCGGCCCGGCGGCGAACTACGTCCGCACCCAGATCACCGGCAACCTGCTCTTCATCGCCGGCACGGGTCCGGCCAGCGCCCAGAAGAAGGGCAAGGTCGATAGCGAGGTGAGCGTCGACGAGGCTTATCAGGCAGCCCGCAGCGTCGGCCTGCAGATCCTTGCGACCGCCCAGGCTGCCCTGGGATCGCTCGACCGCATCACGAAGACCGTCAAGGTCCTCGGCATGGTCAACGCCGACCCCGATTTCGAGAAGCATCCGCAGGTCATCAACGGCTGCTCCGACCTCCTCGTGGAGGTCCTTGGCGACGCTGGGCGGCACACCCGATCGGCCGTTGGCTTCGGATCGCTGCCCAATCGGATCGCCGTCGAGATTGAAGCAGCGTTCGAAGTGGAGTAAGGTCTACACATTCATCGTCGTATCCTGTGAATCACGGCGATAACGCACGCGTCTCGTCACTGAGACGCGTGCGTTTGCTACATGGCAGTCCTGGAGAATGATATGGAAACCCGAAAAGTCGAAGTGACCCGCGAGGGCTACGATCGTCTCTCGGCCGAGCTCGACGATCTGATCAAGGTGAAGCGCCCGGACATCATCGCCGCCGTCGCGGAAGCCCGATCCCACGGCGACCTCCGCGAGAACGCCGCCTACGATGCGGCGCGGCAGGACCAGGCGATGATCGAGAAGCGCATCGCCGAACTGGAGAGCATGCTCCGCAATGTGAAGATCCTCGAAGCATCGGATACCGGCTCCAACGGCATCATTCAGGTCGGCAGCGGCGTCGTCGTCGATTTCGATGGCGAGGATGAGGAATACACGATCGTCGGCGCAATCGAGGCCAAGCCCAGCCAGGGCATGATCTCGAACGAATCACCTATCGGCCGCGCCCTGATCGGCAAGAAGGCCGGCGACAAGACGACCGTCCAGACCCCCGGTGGCCAGATCTCCGTCACCATCAAGGCCGTCCGCTAGGATGTCCACCTTTGGCGCACGCATCCGCCCCTTCCTCGATCCGGGGGCATGGCGGAGGCGCGTGCGCCACCCCCTGTCATGGATACCCGACGTGCCGGTCGAGCAGGCTCACGCCGCCGAGCAGACGTGGGAGTCATTCCTGCACGCGGCCACTGTCGTCGATGGCCGGCACGACAACGATCGGTGGCAGCAACGCCATTCCTCGTTCGCCATCTGCTGCGTACGCGTTCCGGCAGAGGCAATCCAGCCCTCGCTCGACGAACTGCGAGCGGCGTTGCGGGATATCCCCTTCCTGCGCCTTCATCCAGACAGCTTCCTGCATATCCCCATCCAGGAACTCGGTTTCCTGAAACCTTTCCCGAAGCAGCGTGATGAGATCAACGAATTGCGGCTCCAGGAGTTCGCAAGCGTCGCCCGTATCCCGGTCGGCGAATACACGCCGTTTTCGGTGACGATCGGCCCCGTCAATTCCTTCCGCGACGCGCCTTTCCTCGACGTGCGGGACAATGGCTTTCTCTCACGTCTGCACCGCCGCCTGCTCGATGTCGCCGTCGTTCCGCCGAACATGCGCTACGCCTACCTGCCGCACGTCACCATCGGCCACTACACGCGGCAAGCCCCAGTCGGCGATCTGCAGGAACGGCTGATGCCATTCCGGGAGACGACGTTCGGCACCTTCACGGTCACTGAGCTCGACATCATCGCGCTCAGCACCGACGAGGCGTATCCGGAACCGAAAATCCTGGCCAACTTGCCGCTGGCAACGGCATCCACGACGACGCCGTTCACCAGCGCCCCGAACGCGAAGCTCCCGGAACTCCCGGACACGGTCATGCCACTTGAGCCGCCGAAACCCGAAGCCCTTCCCGAGCGCACCGGCGACGCGCCGTAGTGGACTGTTTCGCAGGCGAGACATGAATTGCGTTCCGCAATCGCTCGAGCTCCCATGTCATGGTGAGCAAAGCGAACCATCGCCGTGCGAAGCACAATCGACCGAACCACTAGGTCGATATCCAAGCGGCACGTGTACGTGGGCTTAATGGCGCGGAAATCCGGGCGCTTTCCATGCAAACACAAGGTTCCGGCTTCGCCGGAAGCGCTTCGCGCGGGGGTGCTTCACTTCGTTCAGCATGACATGGAAGCTTGAGGAACGCGGAACGTGACTTATGCCACGTTACCGCTAAGAGCTTGCGCCAATAGGTGAGGAGGGCGGACACGGAATCCGGCAAGATGGGAGGGGTTCAACGCCGTTCCATCCCGCTGGAGGTCTCCCGTG
>JASGDN010000079.1:0-29102 GCA_049841275.1 Thermomicrobiales bacterium | reverse complement strand
GTTCACGGGCATCGTCGGCAACAGCGGTTCAATGCGATTCCAGAGATCGTCCGGAAGCAGGGGCTTGCTCATGCCCCAGCATCCCGCATGGCCCATGCCATGGGAGGGTTCTGTTAGGCGCTCTTAGGGGGTGTCTGGAAAGGTTACGCGACGAGGCCCTTGGGCGGGAGATCCATGGACATCAGCGTCGTTTGTAGGGACCGACCGCGTGTCGGTCCGTCGAGCGGTGGCTACAACGCGCCTCGCGCGGAGCGACACGCCCTTTCCAAACACCCGAGCGGCCTTCCCGCAGAAGCGGATTCTGAAAGGTGCTCTCACTTCTCGTTCCTCACTCCTCATCGCGCGTAACGAGTGCCCTCGTGCGACGGGTGGCGGCTCAGCTTCCGCAAGCGATAGAGCCCCTCCAGCAGGAATTCGACGGCGGCGGCCATCCGGGCAGGATCGCGCGACGGTTCGAATGTCGAGATCACGCTGGAAACGTTGTCGACGGAACTCAGTTGATGGATGTAGCTGAAGGCGTCCGCGCGTTCGGATGTGGTCACGGTCAGCCCGTTGTCGAAGGCAAGGAGCAGCATGTCGAGGTCCGCCGGATTCACTGTCCGCGCGAAGACCTCGCGCACTGCTTCACCAACGAAGCGGTCGAAGATCTGCTCGTCGCGCGCCTCGCCAAAGGTCTCGAATTCCAGCTTGCCCATGCTGGCCGGATAGATGGCGGCGAGGTCACTGATGCGTGGTACGGCGATCTTCTCACCGTTCAGCACGGCGCGTCGCTGCGCGTTGGCGACGATGGCTTCCATGTTCGCGACGGTCATGCGGACGGAAACACCGCTGCGCTGCGAGACATCGGACGACCGTCGGGCGATATGCGAGATCTCGCCGACGATCTCCCGCATGTAGTCTGGAACCGTGAGGGCAATGCCGGGGATGTCGGCCTTCGCGCGCTCCTGTTCGGCGATCGCGATTTCGAGTTCGACCGAGCGCGGGTAGTGCGTGCGGATCTGGCTGCCGAAGCGGTCCTTCAGTGGCGTGATGATGCGTCCGCGATTGGTGTAGTCCTCCGGATTCGCCGAGGCGACGATCATGATGTCGATCGGCAGGCGCACCTGGAAGCCGCGCACCTGGATGTCCTGCTCTTCCAGGATGTTGAGCAGGCCGACCTGGATCCGCTCGGCGAGATCCGGCAGCTCGTTCAGGTTGAAGATGCCGCGATTCGTGCGCGGGATGAGGCCGAAGGAGATGACTTCTTCATTACTCAGGTAGCGCCCCTCCGCCACCTTGATCGGGTCGACTTCGCCGATCAGGTCGGCGACAGTGGTGTCCGGGGTGGCCAGCTTCTCGGCAAAGCGGCGATCGCGGGAGAGCCAGGTGATTGGGGTCGTCTCGCCAAGCTCGCCAACGCGCGCCTTGCCGAACGCGCTGATCGGCGCGAGTGGGTCGTCATTGACATCGGAGCCGGCGATCACCGGGGTCCACTCGTCGAGCAGGGCGATCAGGCTGCGGGCGAGGCGCGTCTTTGCCTGGCCGCGCTCCCCGAGCAGGATCACGTCCTGACCGGCGAGGATCGCGTTCTCCAGCGATGGCAGGACGGTGTCCTCGTAGCCCTGGATGCCCGGGAACAGCGTTTCGCCGGAGGTGAGGGCGCGCACGAGATTCTCGCGCATCTCCTGACGGACGGAGCGCGGGATGTATCCGGAATCGCGGAGTTCGCCAAGGGTGGCGATGGACGGTGCGGACGAAGTGGTCATGGCAGTACCTCAGCGATTCAGCGGGGTGCATAGCGTCATAACGTACCGGACACGACGTTACGGGTGTGGCCGCGCAGATTCGACGCCACGAGCCGCCAGCCGCGGCGGACAGCCCGTGTGGACAGTCTGGACGGTGATGCCACCGGGTCCAACCCGTCGTTCAGGCAGGGACGCCAGGCTCTGGACGGATCTTCATGGAACCCTCAGCCGACTCGCGTATGCTGGATGCACGGTAGTCCGAATCGTTCCCGCCCTCTTGCACGTCACGCAATGCCGAGGTATTCATGCCCCTGCCCAAACCATGCTCGCTCCTCCGTTTCGCCGTGCCTGCCCTCGTCGCATTTTCGATCAGCCTTTCGCCAGGGCTGGCCGCGCAATCGAGCGTCTTCACGGACATCGAGGACCGCACGCAGCAGATTCGCCAGCTGGATCTCCTCGAACCGCTCGACCTGACATTCATCACGCGCGACGAGATGCGGGCCGAGATCGCCTCCGACGACTATCCCCTGGAAGAGCAGCAGCGGGATTTGCGGGTGCTCGTTGCGTTCGGGCTTGTGCCGCCGGATACGGACCTCGGCGCCCTCTACAACGACCTGTACGGGGAAGGAGTGCTCGGCTACTACGACCCGAACACCAAGCGCATGGTGGTGGTCTCGGACAGCGGTGAAGGCACGACGGAACTTTCCGCTTCGGAAGAGCTCACGTTCGCCCACGAGACCGTGCATGCACTCCAGGATCAGCATTTCGATCTCGTTGCATTGCAGAATCGGGCGGGCGCCGCGAATGCCGATGCCTCGCTGGCGTTGATTGCGCTGCCGGAGGGCGATGCGACGTATTTCGAGAGTCTTTACGCGACCTCCGACCGCGACTTCCTGAAGCGGTTGCTCGATGAATACCAGAACATGGAGCTTCCGGATGTGCTGGAGAGCGCACCTGCGATCTTCATCGACACGCTCTACTTCCCTTACGATCAGGGTGGCTCGTTCGTGAGCGCGATCTACGAGAATGGTGGGTGGGATGCGGTGGACGACCTCTACGCCAACCCACCGGTGAGCACCGAGCAGATCCTCCATCCGGACAAGTACGTCAGTGGCGAGATGCCCATCGAGGTGCAGGTGAGCGATCCGAGCGCGGCGCTCGGCGACGGCTGGACCGTGCTGGACGATGACACGTTCGGGGAGTTCCAGATCTCGATCCTGCTCGACACAAGTGACGACATCTCCGACGACGAGGCGGCGGATGCCGCCGCCGGTTGGAGTGGGGATCGGTATGTTGTGGTCGGCAACGAGAATGACACGGCGATCTACTGGGATACCGTCTGGGACAGCGAGGATGATGCAAACGAGTTTGCCCACACGCTGATCGAGCGGGAGGCGGATCGCCTCGGCGCCAGTACGACGTCGCTGGAATCCGGGACTGGTACCGCGATCGTTAAGGATGACGAGACCGTGCATGTCGTCGTCGATGGCATGCACGTGACCTACGTCTCCGCGCCGGACGAGCAGACGTTGAACACCGTGGTCGCCGGAGCAACGTCGCCGGAGGGAACGCCGGTCGCTACCCCGGTTGCCATCAAGGACTGACAGAGCCAATCTGGTACAGCATGTCGCGCTACCGGATGCCGAGCACCGCCAGCGTCTCCGTGGCATACGTCGATGCCGCCCGCAGGGACACCACCTGCGGGCGGTCCGCGTAGGCCGCGCGAAGTTGCAGTCCATACCCGGCGAGTACATCGTTCGGGGCGTCGAAGGCGACGGCGTCGAGGTGAACGTCCCCGACACGAAATCCGTTGCGGGCGAACAGTGCGACGGTCTGCTGGACTGCGATGTCCCGCTCGCGGAGCCAGCGCTGGGCGTGGGTGACGCTGAGGCCGGAACTCACCAGCGTCTCCAGTAACACGACATGCCCGTCGTGCATTGCCCTCAGGGCGCTCTGGCTGGCCCGGAAGCGCGGTTGCCCGTACGGCGTGTCCGGTCTTGTCGCTGTGAGGAGTACTGGCTCCACTGGCACGCCGAGGTCCCGGAGCTGCGCCGTCATGTCGCGGTGGAAACGGCGCGAACTTCGTTCGGCGGCTACCAGCACGACGGGACGTGTGGAGCGAGAACGCGTCCGCCGCGCGACGATCATGCAGGCGAGGTTGGCCACCGCGCGCCGGATCTCGTCGTCCGTCCTGAGGATGGTCTCCGTGCCTGTTGTCTCGCCGCGCGCCATTTCCTCGCCATAGCATTCCATCAGCCGCAGGAAATCCCGCCGATAGATCAGGTGCAACCGGACGTTCGGATAGAGCTCGCGCAGCCGGCGGGCCTTGCGGTTCTTGCGGGTCACCAGTTGCTGGCGCATCGTCGTGAGTTCGAGATAGAGCCGGTGGTCGGGCAGGAAGAAATCTGGCGTGAACGCCTCGGCGATGGTGCCGTCCTCATGCCGGCGGAGGGCGAATGTCGTTGGTTCATAGGTCCAACGGACGTTGAAGAACGAGAGTAGCCTGGCCAGCTCCTGTTCGGCTGGATGCGCGAAGACCGGAAGCGCATTCGGGGTGACGATTCCGCCGGATGTCGAGAAGAGCGGCAGCGGTGGCTGGGAGACCGCACTCACGCGAACCGTCCCATCTCGCTGGCCCGCCGCGTGGAGGGATTGATGGGCATTGGACTGATGCTGGTTTGGCGCCCGGAACGCACCGGATGGTCGACCACCCAAATCTCCCTACGTCTGGAATCGGATCATGCGCGGGGATGGTATCGGGGCGTTTGCGGGATGCCCGAATAGTGGCACAATCGCCGGGCCGGATCAATACGTCCCGGCGTCGAAGCATGCACACCTGACCGCGAACGAGAGGAACGTTGATGGCGTTGATTGTCGACAAGGTTGGCTCCGCACCGAATCCCCAGTTTGTGCGCGAGGGATGGACCGATCTTACCGGAGAGTGGTCTTTCGTATTCGATGATGGCGATGTCGGGTTGCAGGAACGCTGGTTCGCCAACCCGTCTGCCCTCGATCGCACGATCACGGTGCCCTATCCGCCCGAATCCGAGCTGAGCGGGATCGATGACAAGTCCTACCATCGCATCAGTTGGTACGCGCGGGAGTTCACCCCGGCGAACATCGAGGATGGTGCGCACACCCTCCTCCATTTCGGGGCGGTCGACTATCGCGCCACGTTGTGGGTCGATGGCGTGTGGGTCGGGGGGCACGAAGGCGGACACACACCTTTTACCGTCGACGCCACTGCTGCGCTCGATGCTGCGGGAACGTCGCACACGGTTGTCGTTCGCGTCGAGGACGATCCGATCGACGACCAGCAGCCGCGTGGCAAGCAGGAGTGGCTGGAGCAGCCGCATGTCATCTGGTACCACCGGACGTCGGGCATCTGGCAACCGGTCTGGATGGAAACCGTTCCGGCGGTGCACATCACCGGCCTGCACTGGACCTTCAGCCGCGCGCGCTGGAGCATCGACTTCGAGATCACGCTGTCGGCTCGCGCCACAGCCGGGACGAGCCTGCAGATCGCGCTCGAACATGCGTCGGTCGACCTGCCGGCGGTGACGTTCGACGTGCGAGGCGACCGTGTGACCGGGTCGATCGGTCTCGGCTCGGCCCACGGGACGATGAACTGGAACAGCCTGGTCTGGTGGCCGCACAATCCGAACCTGCTGGGCGTGACGCTCACCCTTGCCGCGCCAGGCGCCCCGGAAGATGTGGTGCTGAGTTATGTCGGGTTGAGGACGATTGACACGTCCAGTCCCCTCTTCCGCATCAACGGCAAGCCGACTTTCCTGCGGTTCGTCCTGAACCAGGGGTATTGGCCGGAGAGCCAGTTGGCGGCCCCGAGCGCGGATGCCTTGAAGCGCGAGGTCGAACTGATCCTCGAACTCGGATTCAATGGCGCGCGCAACCACCAGAAAGTCGAAGATCCCCGCTTCCTCTACTGGGCCGACCGGCTCGGCCTCCTGCTTTGGGCCGAGATGCCGAATGCCTTCGCTTCCACCGAACTCGCCATCGCCCGGCATGCCGCCGAGTGGCGCGAAGCGGTCCTGCGGGATCGCAATCACCCGTGCGTCATCGCCTGGGTGCCGTTCAACGAGAGTTGGGGCATCAACGATGCCGAGTTCACCAACTGGCTGCAACACGCCGTGAAGGCGGTCTACCACGCCACCCACGCGCTCGATGGCACGCGTCCGGTGATCGGCAACGACGGCTGGGAGCAGATCGAGGGCGACGTCTTCACCATTCACGACTATACGTGGGACGCTGCGAAGTTCACCGAACGCTATGGCACGCCGGAAGCGGTCGCGCATTCGCTCAAGATGTATTTCCCTGGCGATCGCCCGATGGCGGTGGCCGGCTACTCCCACGAGGGCAAGCCGGTGGTCATCAGCGAGTATGGCGGCGTCAGCTACGTGCCGGATGCGGGCAGCGAGTGGTTCGGCTACGGCAAGGTGGCCAGTGAGGCGGAGTTCCTCGCCAAGTACGAGAACCTGACCAGCGCTCTGCACGCCATCCCGGAGCTGGCAGGTTTCTGCTATACGCAGCTCTGCGATACCGAGCAGGAGACCAACGGCCTGTTCGACGAGCATCGCGTGCCGAAGGCCGATCTGGAGCAGCTTCGCCGGATCACGCGAGGCAATCGCTGATAGTCCGCCGATATGCGGCGAGGGTATTGCGAGACGACGGGCAAACTGCTCGCTCGTCGTCTCTCGTGAAGCGTGGTCAGGACTGATTTCATGAAGGTTGCGGTCATCTCGGATATTCACGGATACAGCATTGCCCTGGATCGGGTATTGGCGGACATCGACGCGACCGGTGTCGACCGGATCGTCGCGGCAGGCGATCTCTGTGAAGGCGGACCCGATCCGGCTGGCGTCCTCGCACGGCTTGGCGAGCGTGGAATCGAAGCGGTGCAAGGCAACACCGATCGCGATCTGGCCGCCGACGCACGAAGCTCGAAATCCGCCAGATGGATTTCCGACCAACTGGGCGCTGGTGGATTGGAAACGCTGGCACGGCTTCCGTTCGATGTCCGGATCACGCCTCCCGATGGGACCTCGCCTGCCGACGACCTGCTCGTGGTCCACGCGAATCCGGTGGATCAGGACCGCGCGCTGAACCCGGCGGCGTCGAAGCGCGAAGTGGAGACGATTCTCGGCGATGCGCAGGCAGCGGTGATTGCATTCGGGCACATCCATATCGCGTATATCCGGGAGGTGAAGGGCATCACGCTGGTCGATGTTTCGGCAGTCGGCAACCCGAAGGATGGCAAACTGGCTTCCCGCTGGGGGCTGTTTACCTGGGACGAGCCGGAACGCCGCTGGCTTGCCGAACTCCGCGTCGTGGACTATCCACTGGCGGAGACAGAGGCGCAGGTGCGTGCAAGCGGCATGCCGAACCCCGACAAGGTGCTGGCCAAGCTGACGCGGGCTTCCTACTGATGCCCGCGCGCCGGGAAAGAATCGCCGTGGAGTCAGCCGAGAGTGCGGTCGTGGCAGCGGTGGATATCGGGACGAACACGCTCAAGTTCTCGGTAGCGCGGTGCTTCCCCGATGGCCGGATCGAGACGATCGAGGAATGGAATGATGCCGTTCGTATCGGCGCGGGCATCGAGCGGACCGGGCGTATCGACCCGGAACGGCTCGAGCGCGCCGTGGGGACGCTCGTCGCCTTCGAGCAGGCGGGGCGCACGCTGGGCGCGCGCCGGTTCGTCGGTGTTGCAACGGAGGCGTTGCGTATTGCCGCAAACGGGCAGGATCTGCTCGACCGGATCGCAAATGAAACTGCCTGGGAGATCCGGACGATTGCCGGAACGGAGGAGGCTCGCCTGACGTTCCTCGGGCTTCGGGACGAGTTGCCGGATGGCGGCCGTGCGACGATCGTGGATATCGGCGGCGGTAGCACGGAGATCATCACTGCCGGTGGCGGTGGCGTCGAGGACGCATTGTCGATCCCGATCGGGTCCGGACGCGTCGCCGACCGCTGGTTCCGCGACGATCCTCCCGGTGCGACGGCGTTGCGGGATGCGGCGGACGACGCGCGGACATTTCTCGGCCAGCATGGCTCGGTGTTGAACGGGCGCCGGGGAGGTCTGCTCCTGTCTGGCGGCAACGGACAGTTCATCGAGGGACTGCGGGAGCACTACGGCATTGGTGACTCGCTGGATACCGAGGTGATCCGCCAAGTCCTGACACGGCTTGCGGATGAATCCGCGGCAACTGTCGCCGCCATTCTGGGAATACAGGTCGAACGGGCGGCCATCCTGCCGGCGGGTGTGGCGATTGCTCTCGCCGTGGCGGAAGCGGTCGAGCCGAATACGGTCAGGGCGGTGCCGAGCGGAATCCGGGTTGGGCTCCTGCGCGATCTCATCGCGCGGGAAGGGTTTGCCCCGCTCGGATAGCGCACCGGATGTGGGCGCGTTTCATGTTTCGGAAGCAGGCAGATGCAGTCAGCACCCGGCAGGATTCCTGCCGGGTGCTGACGTCTGGTGCATTCGGGTGGACGAGTGCTAGTCGGTCAGCTTCTTGAAGAAGCCGGAAACCTTGTCCTTGACGTCTTCGAGGCCCTCTTTCACGTCGCCAATGAAGTCGTCGGCCTTGCTCTTGGCGTCGTCGACCGTGTCATCCATTTGCGCCTGGGCCTCGTCGGCCTTGGCTTTCGCGTCGGCGGAGAACTCATCGGCTTTGGCTTTGGCATCATCAACGGCGTCCGAGGCTCTCGCCTGGGCGTCACCAATGTGCTCCTGAACGTTTCCCTTGATCTCGTCGAGCTTGCCTTCGGCTTCCAGCTTGTGATCGTCCAGGAGATCACCCGCTGTCTGCTTCACGTTGCCCTCGACCTCGTTCACCACGCCCTCGACCTGTTCCTTGTCGCTCACGGTTCCCTCCAGTGCACGCACGATGGGGATGCAATTGCGTCGCATCCACGATCCAGGGACAAAACACGCAATGACCGGATACGGACCGAAGCGGCCCCCGGCACATGCTGTGCGGTACCAGTATGAAGGAAAACCTCGACACTGGCATCCCTTTGGCATTCGCCATACGCAAGAACGTGGCCATCATTACCGCGAGAAAGGAGTCCTTCATGCGAATTCTGGTAACGGGCGGTACGGGATTCGTGGGTAGTCACATCGTGGGCCGCTTGCGCGGAGAACACGAGGTCGTGCTCCTTCAACGACCGGGAACTGGGAAACCGGCTCCCGCCGGCATCTCGACACTGGCTGGGGATGTGACCGATCCGGGATCGCTGGATGGCAGGCTCGAGGGCATCGACGCCATCGTCCATCTCGTCGCGGTCATCGAGGAACACGGCGAGGCAACCTTCGACCGGGTGATCCGCCAGGGTACGGAGAACATCGTCGTGGCCGCCCGGGACGCAGGCGTTCCTCGATTCATCCACATGAGTGCCCTTGGTGCGCGTGACGATCCTGCCTACCCCTACCATCAGGCCAAGTGGCGGGCGGAGCAGGCGGTGAGATCGTCGGGTCTGGAATGGACGATCTTTCGGCCGTCGGTGATCTTCGGTGACGGCGACGGTTTCATCACGGTGTTGGCCGGTGTCGTGAAGCGGTTCCCTCTTACACCCATCGTCGGCTCCGGTGACGCCCGGTTCCAGCCCGTGCAGGTGGATGACGTGGCCGACTGTTTCGTCCGAGCAATCGACGATCCGGACGTGACGGTCGGCCAGACCTACGAACTCGGAGGCGGGAAGCAATACACCTACGAGGCGATGATCGATACCATCGCGCGGCACCAGGGGGTGAAACGGCCAAAGGTCCACGTTCCTCTGCCGCTCATGAAGGCTGTCGTGGTGGGGACGTCGCCCTTGCCAAAGGCACTCCGCCCGCCAGTCACCGGCGAGCAGCTGAAGATGCTCTCGTTGGACAATACGACCGCGCTTTCGGCAACCGGGGGCCTGATCGGTCGAGATCCACTCGCGCTGGAAGACGGGATCGGGTATCTCTAGGAATGCAGCCGGGGCATGATGCTGCCTGGCTGCACGGACAGACTCCGCATGGTCACCCGAATCGCCAGTCCAGCTGTTGCCCAAATGGTGGATAATTGCCAACAGTTTGCGAGGCCGGCCCAACGGAGGGCCGTGCCGGTCAGTGAGACTGGAGAAACCTGATTCATGACGGACGCAGCAGCTAGCCCGAACAATGCATTCGACCTAATCCTGCTTGGCGGGGGCACGGGCGGCTATGTGGCCGCGATCCGCGCCAAGCAGCTTGGGCTGAACGTCGCGGTCGTCGAGGCCATCAAGCTCGGCGGCACCTGCCTCCACCGCGGATGCATCCCGACCAAGGCGATGCTGAAATCGGCGAGCATCCTCGATACGGTGAAGGAAGCCGGCCAGTATGGTGTCAACGTGACCGGCGATATCGAATTCGACTACACCACCGCACTCGGCCGCTCGCTCGACATCGTCGAGGGACAGTATCGCGGGCTGCGCTATCTCTTCGACAAGAAGCACAAGATTCCGGTCTTCATGGGACGTGGAAAACTGCTCGACGCGAAGACCGTCGAGGTCACGCCGAACGATGGCAGTGCCGTCTTCACGATCACGGCACCGGACATCATCATCAACACGGGGTCCCGTCCGCGTCCGATCAAGGGCATCGACTTCGATGGCAAGACTGTCTTCAATAGCGACCACTCTGTCATCCGCGAGGATATGCCGAAGAGTGTGATCGTGCGTGGTGGCGGCGCCACCGGTGTCGAGTGGGCGGACATCTACCATCGATACGGCGCGAAGGTCACCCTCATTGGCCGCGTCGTGCCGCAGGAAGATGCGGAAGTCTCCCAGCACCTGCTTCGCGCCTACCAGCGCAAGAAGCTGGACGTGATTCCGGACGCGCGTCCGACCGCCGATGACATCGACATCACCGACAACGGGGTGACCGTCCGCGTCAAGGACTCCAAGGGCAAGGAGCGCGTAGTCGAGGCGGAGACGCTCTTCGTGGCGATTGGCCGTCAGGGCAATATCGAGGATATCGGTCTGGAAACCGTTGGGGTGAAGACCGAGGGGGACATCATCCCGGTCGACTCGATGATGCGGACGAACGTTCCGCACATCTATGCCATCGGTGACGTCAACGGCCAGCAGATGCTCGCCCACACGGCCATGCGCCAGGGCATTATCGCCGTCGAGTATATCGTTGGCATGAACCCGTTCCCTCTTGACGTGCTGAACTCCGCCAGCTGCACCTACTGCGAGCCGGAGATTGGTTCGGTCGGCCTCACGGAGGCGCAGGCGAAGGAACTGGGCTACGAGATCAAGGTCGGCAAGTTCCCGATGAAGCCGAACGCGAAGGCCACCATCGAGGGTCATCCGGACGGCTTCACGAAGATGATCGTCGATGCCGATACGGATGATGTGCTGGGTGTTCACATCATCGGCCCACACGCGACTGAATTGATCGCGGAGGCTGGACTGGCGCGCTACCTGAACGCGAGCGTCCAGGAGATGGCGACGACGATTCATCCGCACCCGACCGTGTCGGAGGTGATCGGCGAGGCCGCACACGACGCACTGGGACATGCCATCCATATCTAGCAGCAGGCGGAACTGAGGGAGGCGAGTACGACTCCCTCATGTCCACGAGCCGGTCGGAACGAATCCGACCGGCTCGTGCCACATCTGTTGGGATCTGTCACGGGAGGACTATTTCACCCGCTTGCGCTCGATCGTGCCCGTGATGCGTGTGAATCCGATGTCCAGTGAACGGGTGAGGTAGAACGAAGCGGCACGACCAACATCGGTCACCGCCTGGCTCTCGGTCTCCACCCAGACCTCGGGGACATCGGAGCCGTTCACGAAGAACCGCTCGACGGGAAGATCGCCGCGCTCAGGGGGATCGTTCGTCACTTTCGCGTTGGCCAGATACACGCGCATCGTCACGATCGGAACCTCCTGCTCGGCTCGGAACCGCCATCTCACTTGCGAATCATACATAGCTTCGCGCCGTCGCGACAGTTTCTTGCGCTCACATCGGCGGTGGGAAGATCGTCAGGGCGCGCGCGGGATTCTCGATCATGATCCGGCGGACGTCGAGGGCGGATGCACCGGCATTCATGAGGGAGAGCGCGAGCCGGTCGATCAGGTACGGCGACCGCGGTTCGACGGGCATGGCGAGCCGGACCCGTGGCGCGACAAGGTCCATCGTGATGAGGATGGCGGCATCCAGCCCATCGCTTCCAAGGTCCACGATCCGCTGGGCGAATAGTGTCTCGTCGTGGTGGTGTCCCGGTCCGCCAGTGCGAAGCGTGACGAACGCTCCTGCCTGGGCTGCCTCTGCAATCAGTTCAGCATCGGGGATCGTGCCGGGACCGGTGAGGATCAGGTGAGGCGCAGGGTTGTGGCTGGTGATGCCATGCTGTCGCAGCTGGGCCGAGAGGATTTGCGGAGCGTCGTCCCAGGACTCCATTTCGATCAGGAGTGGCATGCCGCGCTGGACCGCGACATCGAGCGTCCGCTCGAGCAGGCCATCATGCAGGAGGTCGCCCGTCCGGATCGCGATCAGCCCGGCATGGACACCGGTTCTGTCGATCCCGCCCTCTAGCTCGCGCATGAGGCTCTGGACCGGATCGTCCATTTCCGAACCAAGCCCGGCTGCGGTAACGATGTGGGAAGGCACGAGTTGGGTGAGCCGTTGCAGGGCGGGGGTGTCGCGTCCCGAGCGCGCAGTCGCGATATCGACGACGCCACGGCCACCGACGCTGGCAAAGGCTTCCAGCTCGTCGGCGGCTTCGGCCAGCGCGCGGGACCGTTCGCGGTCAGGTTGTCCCGGTACGCGTTCTGGCAGGAAGCGGGTTGCCGGAATGCAGACGCCGAGTTCTTCCGGTTCGATCGGCCCGAGCACGGTCATGATGTGGGGCATCGTCGGGTCGAAGTGTTCGTCGTCGAGGTCGAGATCGGGCTCGAACGACTCGCCGTCGTCCAGGCCGTAATCGGTGTCTTCGTAAGTGCGTGGATCCCACATGGGGCGAAATCCCGGAACAGCGGCCATCTGCCGCGCGGCTGGATCGGCTCGGGTCAGTATGCGGCGATGCCCTCGGCGGAACCAGCGGATGACCCGGAACGTGTCACGATTTCCCTTGCAGCCGCCGGAAGCGGTTGGTATACTCCTACCCGCTCGGGAACGAGCCAATATTCCCCGATAGCTCAACGGTAGAGCGCCCGGCTGTTAACCGGTAGGTTCAAGGTTCGAATCCTTGTCGGGGAGCCCCTCCTAATACCACTCTAGACTCCTGCAAACGGGTACAAAACCGCCCTTTGGGACTACTGGCTCGCTATGTATCAGCCGGTAGCTCTTCGTGCAGAAAACCGGCAACACCATCGTCGTAGCGGTTGGCGGTCGATGGCCAACGCCTCCACGATGATATCAGACGTTCTCCCGGGACTACTTGCTATGACAAGGTGGAACCGATTCCTGCGAGTAGCGCAGTGCATGATGGACTGGAGAAGGTATGATGATACGAACGAACTTTCTCGGCCATCTCTTTCACAATAGAGGGTATGATGTGTATAATTATTCCGCCGTCACGGGATGGCATTTCTGCGACTCGCATGGCAAGGATGGGCCACATGCCAAGCATCGAGATCATCAAGGCGTCGGAAGCTCCCGGTGCTCCCAGGAAACAATCGAAGTTCGCTGCCGAGTTGCTGTTAGCGATCAACTCGCTCAAGAAGGACGAAGTCCTGAAGCTCACGCCGGACGAAGGAAAGTCGGTGCGCGGGCTGAAGACGGGTATCGGGCGCATCACCAAGGGCGAGGGCATCAAAGTCAACACGTGGGACAATGGCGAGGACGTATTCGTCGCCAGAGCCTAGCGTTTGCCCGGCATCAAACATTGCCAGATTGGGAGGAGCACGGAGTACATCCTGCTCCTCCTTTTCGTGTTTGCTCCCCTCCGCATCATCTCGATCATCTTGGTTCCGACCGCAACGTATGCGCATGGGAAGCATGAGGCAATCGCCGGGCTGGAGCCCAGCATGGCGAACCGTCATTGGATACAGACTGGTCCGCTGCGCTCCCTCTGATCATCGGTCGAGCCGGCTGACGCGGAGTGGGATGGCGGGCTTGACCTGCGGGACAGTCGATTGCCAGTTCAGTTCATCCCCGGATTTTGGCGGCGGACGATCGGAAACGAAGGTTGGAAGATCTCGTCGACTGGCGGATGCAGGTGCGAGCGTTCCGGGTAGGTCGCAATCAACCTGTCGTATTGGTCCTGCGCACGGGCATGCATGGCGGGCAGGTCGATGCCGGGGATTTCCCGGTCGCGCATGACGACCTGGCCATCGACGATCACCATGGTGATGTCCCGGCCACTGCCGCTGAGCACCATTGTCTGGATCGGGTCGATGAACTGGCCGAGATGGACGCCATCGAGGTCGAACACGGTGATGTCAGCCTTCGCTCCTGGCATCAGGCGACCGAGATCGCGGCGCCCGAGGGCATTCGCCCCACCGAGGGTTGCGGCCGTGTAATAGTCTGCCGCGCTCACGTCCATCGTCTGGTCGGCCACGCGGGTCGCCATCACGCCAACGTGCATGTTCTGGATCAGATCCGGTGGCCACGTATCCGTGCCGAGACCGATCGAGACGCCCATCTTTCGGAACCGCGTGAACGAGTCCATGTACGACCCGTGTCGCAGGCTGACCAACGGGCAGTGAACGATGGTGGACCCCGCTTCCGCGAGCCAGGTGAGTTCACGATCGATCTTCTCGCGTGTTGGCTCGATGCCGCCGAGATTCGTCCCGTGAGGGAGAAGCGTGCGGTTCGTCAGGAATCCGAGATCGTGCAGGACCGCCAGCGAGGACTTGCCCCACCGCTCCTGGACGATCCGCACTTCCATCTCTCCCTGACAGCAATGTAGCCGCACTGGGCAGTCGAGATCGCGCGCCGCCCTGGCGGTTTCGACGAGCAGATCCTCGGTACAGCCTTCAATCCGGTCGGGCTGCAGGAATCCGCGGATCAGTCCGCCATGCGCGCCGTCGAAATCGCGAACGAACCGGATGGCTTCCTGCAGCCCGCGCATGCCCTCTTCGATCTCCCAGGCCTGGCCGAACGTGCCGTCGGGCGTTACCGTCGTGAGGCCGGTGCGATAGGAAGGTCCGAGATACATGCGGATGCCGAGCCGGGCCGCTGCCTCGGCGGCCTGCGCGTTCTCTTCGTAGGTCTCGGCATGCTTGCGGTAGAAGATCGAGCGGATGGGGAGGCCGGTGGTAATGCCGTTGCGCAGCAGGTGCACCATCGCGTATTCGTGCTGGAATGCCTCTTCCTCCGGCGTGTAGACATCGCGCGCACCGCGATCGAAGTAGGTCGTGGGCCAGACCCGGCCCTTCTGCCAGCCGGGTGCGTTGTCGAATCCCAGGATCGTCGTGTCGAGGTCGAACAGGGCATCCAGATCGATGAATCCGGGGCCGATCACGGCGTTGCCCGCGTCGATCACCTCATCCACTGGGTCCGGATAGTCGTGCCCGGTGAAGACGATCGTGTTTCCTTCGTACACGACTTCGCCATCCCGGAGAACATGGTGCGATTCGCCATCGCTGGCGACAACCCAGGCGCCCCGGATCTTCGTACGCGTCACGGCATTTCCTCTTTCTCATGTACATCGCCTGGTGAGGGGGCGATATCGTCCGCCATGAACGGGAGTATCGCACGCTCTCTGGATCGTTCTGGACCCGGATTGTCGAGCCGGAGTGCCATCTTCCGTGGAAAGCAGGACGACGTCCCGCAACCAAATTTCAGCCAAGTGAAGTGCCAGATGGAACGTTACTCGTTGCATGTGCGTTGTACCCTTCCTGACTGGCGCCGACGCAGCATGCCGCCGTGCGGTGGCTTCAACAAGGCTGTGCATCCGATTTTCCATTCGCAAGCGAAGTGCGGGGTACATGTGAACGATCGGACCGATCGTCAGGATTCGTTGCGTGCCGTTGGCACGTCGTTCCGGCCGGATATTGAAGGGCTGCGGGCCATCGCGGTGGTGCTCGTCCTGCTGGAGCACGCGGGCGTCCACCTGGTCAGCGGCGGCTACATCGGGGTCGATGTCTTCTTCGTTCTTTCCGGATTCCTGATTACTGGACTGTTGCTGAAAGAGATCGAACGGAATGGACGCGTCTCATTGGTCGCGTTCTACGCGCGTCGCGCGCGCCGGCTGCTACCGGCCAGCACGCTGGTGCTCGTCGCAACGGTGATCGCGTCATTCGTCTGGATTCGGGGCGAACGAGCCGACCGCATTGCGGATGACGCGATCTGGTCGTCGCTCTTCGCGGCGAACATCCGCTTCATCGTCGAAGGCACGGACTACATGAACGCGGAACTGCCCGCTTCGCCATTGCAGCACTTCTGGTCGCTGGCGGTGGAGGAGCAATTCTATGCGGCCTGGCCCCTGCTGATGATGCTGGTCGCGTGGTCGTTCCGGCGCGTCAGTCTCCGCCTGCGGCTCTCCGTGGCGCTCGTGGCGATCATCGGCGCATCGCTTGCCTGGTCGGTGTACGAGACCGGTGCGAATGGCACAGCGGCCTATTTCTCTCCCTTCACGCGGGCACACGAACTGGCCATCGGCGCGCTCCTCGCGGTGGCCTCGCCGTGGCTCGCCCGTGTACCGGGCAGGATCGGGGCGGGCCTTGCGTGGGCCGGGTTGATCCTGGTCCTCGTGCCTGCGGTTGTGTTCGGCTCGACAACGTCGTTCCCCGGAGCACTTGCGATGATTCCCGTGCTCGGATCGGCACTTGTGGTGGGTGGCGGCGTCCATGGAGATCCGAACGGACCCATCTCCGTTCTTCGTCTTGCGCCCTTCCAGACCGTTGGCAGGCTTTCCTATTCGCTCTATCTGTGGCACTGGCCGATCCTGGTGATCGCCGCCGCCTGGGCAGGAAGCGATCTCGCCCTTCCGGCGAACCTGGTGCTTTGCCTGCTCGCGCTCGGTCTGGCCCAGATAACCTATGTGCTGGTGGAGAACCCGGTGCGGAATGCAGCGGTCCTCAAGCGGGCGGCCCCGATTACCAGCCTCTCGGTCGGCGTCGTGCTGATCGTCTTCTCGCTCGGTATCTCGAACCTCGCACTCGCGCTCCAGGCGACGCAGGGGGAGCGCGTGTCCGAGGATGCGACGTTGCAGCAACTTCCGCTAGAACATGAGGTGCTTGCAGCAGTCGCTGCCGGAGTGGATGTCACCGACTGGCCGGTCCAACCGCCGAGGATCAGCAACATCGCGTACTCGAAGGCCTGCAACGTCTCGCGGTCCGACACCTCGGGTCCGGCATGCGTCTTCGGCGATCCGGAGGGCAAGACGACCGCCGTGATCTATGGCGATTCGCAGGCGGCGATGTGGGTTCCGGCGCTGGATCTGATCGGGAAGCAGGAGGGCATCCGCTTCCATGCAGTCACCAAGCCGGGATGCGCGCCAGTTGGCCTTCGCACGTACTCCTACATCCTGAAGCGCGAATACACGGAATGTAACGAGTACCGAACCTGGGCCATGGACAAGATCGAGGAGATCCAGCCCGACGTAGTCCTGATGACCGGAGCATTCCGGGGGTTGCCACTGGCAGTGAACGGCGAGCCCGTGACCGATGGCGTCTCCGAGGCGTGGATGGATGGTCTTTCCTCGACGGTCGATCAGCTCGAACTGGTCTCCGGGCGCGTCGTCGTGATTGGCGAAATGCCCTATCCGAACGATCCTGGCATCGACTGTCTATCGGCACATCCGGGCGATGTCGGCGCGTGCGATACCCCGATCGAGGACGCTGTCGATGCCGAACACAATCGCATGCAGCGACAGACGGCGGAGGCTGCCGGTGCGACGTACATCGATGTCACGCCCTGGTACTGCACGGATGCCGTCTGTCCGGCGGTGATCGGCGGGTTGACCGTCCACCGTGACCGCAATCATACCGGCGAGAATTATGTCGTCTATCTCGCACAGGTGCTTGGCGAGGCCACGGGGCTCGTGCCGGAGGGCGATCGCTTGACGCCGCCCGCGGCCGAATCAGCAGGCGGCGGGACAGCGGTTGCCTGGCGACCGCGGGACGGGAAATCGGGGTGATAGACTCCCCGGAGCGAACAGACCCGTTGGCGCGCGGACGTGCGGGCCATTCACGAGCGAGAGGCAACCGAGCGACATGGCGGACACCTACCTGAACTTCATCGGCGGCGAGTGGAAACCGTCGCATACGGGACGGACCTTCGAGCGTCACAACCCCGCGACCGGCGAACCGGACGGCGTCTACACGGCAAGCGACGCGCAGGACGTGAACGAGGCCGTGTCGGCCGCGAAAGAGGCGTTCAAGGGCTGGCGGCTCTACCCGGCTCCGAAGCGTGGCGAACTGATCTTCAAGGCGGCGCGCATCCTCGAGGACCGCAAGGAGGAGTTCGCCCGGGAGATGACCGCCGAGATGGGCAAGGTCATCAACGAAGCCCGTGGCGACGTACAGGAAGCCATCGATATGGCCTACTACATGGCTGGCGAGGGTCGGCGCATGTTCGGCCAGACCACACCATCCGAGCTGCGGAACAAGTTCAACATGTCGGTGCGCAAGCCGCTCGGCGTATGCGGCTTCATCACGCCCTGGAACTTCCCCATGGCGATCCCGTCGTGGAAGATGTTCCCGGCGCTCGTCACGGGCAATACTGTCGTCATCAAGCCGGCGTCCTTCACCCCGAAGCTGACGATCCGGCTCGTGCAGGTGCTGGAAGAGGCAGGGATTCCGGCTGGCGTCGTCAACGTCGTCCTTGGCTCCGGAAACGAAGTCGGTGATCCGCTGCTTCAGCATCCGGATGTGCCGGTGATCTCCTTCACCGGCTCGACCGAGACCGGCAGGGCGGTTGCCATCGCGGCGGCGCAGCACAACAAGCGCCTGACGTTGGAGATGGGCGGCAAGAACGCCGTGATCGTGATGGATGACGCGAACCTCGACCTCGCGGTGGACGGCATTCTCTGGGGCGCGTTTGGAACGTCCGGCCAGCGCTGCACCGCGACGAGCCGCGTGATCGTGCATCGGGCCGTGCAGGCCGAGCTCTCTGGGAAGCTCGCCGCGCGCGCTTCGCAGATGACGCTCGGGTACGGGCAGGACGAGTCGGTCGATGTCGGCCCGGTCGTGAGCCAAGGGCAACTCGACACGGTTGCGTCCTATGTGAAGGTCGGTCAGGACGAGGGCGCGACGCTTGTCGTTGGGGGCAAGGTGGCGAACGAGGGCAATCTCGCCAAGGGGTTCTTCCACGAACCGACGATCTTCGACAACGTGACGCGCGATATGCGGATCGCGAACGAGGAGATCTTCGGGCCGGTGCTCTCGCTGATTCCGGTCGATTCGCTGGACGAGGCGATCGACATCGCGAACAGCGTCGAATACGGCCTTTCCGCCTCGATCTTCTCCCAGAACGTCAACAACGCCTTCCGTGCGATGCAGGACATCAACACCGGCATCCTCTATGTGAATGCGGGAACGACCGGCGCGGAAATCCACCTCCCCTTCGGCGGCACGAAGGCGACCGGGAACGGTCACCGTGAAGCCGGGACGGCAGCAGTGGAGTTCTACACCGAGTGGCAGAGCATCTACGTCGATTACAGCGGCAAGTTGCAGCGCGCCCAGATCGACACCGTCGAGAAGTGAGTAATGAGAAGTGAGGAGTGAGGGAACAGTAGCGCGTGCTGTCACCTGCGATGGGGGCTGCTGTCACGTCGCTCATTCACCGCTGGTCCCTCCCAATCCCACTGAGTACGACCGGGCCGGAGTATATCGCCGAACTGGTCCTCTTACTCACTCCTCACTTCTCGTTCCTCACTCCTCGTGACATGCGGAATCCGGGTGCAACCATCAGCTTCGGCGAGATGCCCTGGTTCATGTTCCCTTGCCGGTAACCTTCCAGGTCGATCGCGACAAAGGTGTAGCCAGCCGCCTTGACCCGCGTATTGATCTCCTCGCGTTGGGCGAAGGCGCGGTCGAGGTCCGCCGGCGCGAACTCCAGGCGGGCGACCTGGTCGTGATGGCGCAGGCGGAATCCCCGGAAGCCGAGCTGGCGAACTGCACTCTCCGCCTTGGCGACCCTGCCCAGTTTTTCGACCGTGATCGGATCGCCGTAGGCGAAACGCGACGAGAGGCAGGCCACGGCTGGCTTGTCCGCCGTGCGCAGCTCGAACTCTGCCGAGATCTCGCGGATCTCGGCTTTGGTGAGTCTTGCCTCCTGCAGCGGCGAGCGTACGCCGAGATCGCGGGCGGCGCGGAGTCCGGGCCGAAAGTCGTCCAGGTCGTCGGCGTTCGAGCCGTCGATGACGTGGGCGATCCCGCGTTCGTTGGCGAAATCGCGTAACGTTCCGTAAAGCTCCTGCTTGCAGAAGAAGCATCGCTGGTGCGTGTTGTCCGCGTATCGCGGATCGCTCAGTTCCATCGTGGAGAGAACGGCGTACTCCACACCGAGTTCCCTGGCGATCTCGCGCGCCTCCTGCATCTCCTCCGGTGCGTAGGTCTCCGATAGTCCGCTCGCGGCAATGCAGCGCGCGCCGAGTTCGTCGTGCGCGACCTTCAGCAGGAGCGTACTGTCGACGCCGCCCGAAAAGGCGACAACGACCGATTCGAGGTCGCGAATGCGCGATCGCAGGTCGTCCAGTTTGGTGATGGTCGTTGGATTCATGGGACTTCCTGGAAGCCGCCGTCATGGCGATGCTGGCTTGCAATGTGCGTCACAGCGGCGACCGAGATTCAGTTGGCGTGTAGGAAGCGGTTGTCTGACGCCTTCGTGGCGTGGCGAACGTGATCCTAGTGTCGCACCTTTCCAGACGGAGGTGTAGAATCGATTTCCACGGACTGGACGGGCGGTCGTTTCGACTTGCCCGGTGTTTTGCGTGCTTTGTTCGTCCGCGCTACCCATCCCCGAGGCAACCCTTCCTTGACCCTTGCCCACCTGATCCCATCCCTGACGGCCTTCCCCCCTTTGCAGGACGCGCTCGACCGCATTCGCGCGGGCAAGAGCGCGACCTTCGACGACCTGCCGGATGCAGCCCGCGCCGCGCTGATCGCGGCGACTGCCTCCGAGCTGGAGCGGCCGATCGTGCTCGTCACCGCCCGCCTGGATCGCGCCGACGCGCTCGCCGGGGCGATCTCGGAATACCTCGGACCAGCCTCTGACGTCTTCCTGTGGCCAGCGACGGATGCAATGCCTTTCGAGCAATTGCCGATCGACCTCGATGCCAGTGTCCGGCGCGTTCAGCAACTCGCGACCTTGCGTAGCAAACGCGCGAACGTGATCGTGACGCCGGTCAGTGGGCTCATGCAGCTGGTGATGCCGCGCAAGGAGATGGCGGCTCATACACTCATTGTCGAAGTGGCGGGCCGCCTTACTATCGACGATCTCATGGCGTGGGCGCTCTCGGTCGGATTCCAGGTCAATCCGCTCGTGCAGGAACCGGGCACCATTGCGCGGCGCGGCGGCATTGTCGATCTTTTTCCACCCGGTTCCGAGCTGCCGGTCCGCATCGATTTCTTCGGCGACGAGGTAGACAGCATTCGCCTCTTCGATCCGCACAACCAGCGATCCACCGATCGCCTCCGCAAGCTGACCCTCCTGCCGCCGCTCGAACTGCCGACCTGGCGGCTGCAGGAGGTTGCCCCGGCGATCGCCGCGATGGATACCAGCCGCATGCGGAACGAGGTCCGTGAGGAATGGCAGCGGATGCTTGGACATCTCGAGATGGGGACGCTCCCGGCGTCGCTCGATGTGCTGGCCGGGTATCTCGTGCCGGAGCGGACGACGTTGCTGGATTACGTGCGCGAGGATGTCCTCTTCGTCGTGGATCAGCCGGCATCCGTTCTGCTGGCGGCGACGCAGCGGGAGCAGCACGCATACGAGTTGCTGACCAATGCCATCGAGACTGGCGAGCTTCCGGCGGGACTGGAGCCGCCGTTCCTGCCCGCCGCCGATCTCGAACGCCTGCTGAAGCGGCATACGACGCTCAACTTCGGTGCCGCGAGCGAACGCCAGCGCACGATTTCCGGTGTCGGCCTGGCCGATCCTCCCCTCTTTGCTGGACGGATCGAGGATCTGGCGACGGCGCTCCAGGCGCGTCTGGATCGCGGCTGGGCCATCTCCATTGCGACCGATCAGGTGGACCGCCTGATCGAGCTGTTGGAAGATCGCGGGCTGGTTCCGCGCCGGGACCTGCGCGGGCAGGTGGGCGCTATCCCATCCGCGCTTCTGCCTGGCATGGTCGAGGTACGGCCGTCCGACCTCACGGCCGGTTGGACGTGGGAGGCCGGCAGGCTCGGGGTCTGGACGGACTTCGAGATCTTCGGGTTCCGGAAGCAGCCGCGTCGGCAAGGCGGGCGCTCGGTATCCGAAAGCCGGACCTTTGCGCAAAGCCTGGAGCCGGGCGAGTTCGTCGTCCATGTCGATCACGGCGTCGCGAAGTTTACCGGCCTCGTACGCATGACGACGAGTGGAGTCGAGCGTGAATACCTGCTGCTCGAATACGAGAAGGGCGACAAGCTTTACGTCCCTGTCGACCAGAGCGACCGCGTCACGCGGTATGGATCGGGCAGCGTTACCCCGCCGTTGAACCGGCTCGGCTCCGGCGAATGGGTGAAGACGAAGCGTCGGGTTCGCAAGGCCGTGCGCGAGATGGCGTTCGAGCTGATTCAGCTCTACGCCTATCGCGAATCGGGGCACGGGAACCAGTTCCCCCCGGACTCGAAATGGGACTACGAACTGGCAGAGTCGTTCCCATACAAGGAGACGGCCGACCAGCAGAAGGCGATCGATGCCGTCAAGGCGGACATGGAGAGTGGTAAGCCGATGGACCGCCTCGTCTGCGGCGATGTCGGCTTCGGCAAGACGGAGGTTGCCATCCGCGCTGCCTTCAAGGCCGTCAACGGGGGAAAGCAGGTCGCCGTCCTCGTGCCGACGACCGTGCTCGCCCTCCAGCACTTCTCCAGTTTCCAGGAGCGTCTCTCGTCATTTCCGATCCGGATCGAAATGCTTTCCCGTCTGCGATCGCCCAAACAGCAGGACACCATCATCGACGGACTCCGCGATGGTGCGGTGGACATCGTGATCGGGACGCACCGCCTCGTGCAGAAGGATGTGCGGTTCAAGGATCTGGGGCTGGTGGTCGTGGACGAGGAGCAACGGTTCGGCGTGCGGCAGAAGGAGTTCCTGAAGCAGTTGCGTACCGAGGTGGATGTCCTCTCGATGTCGGCGACGCCGATCCCGCGCACGCTCAACATGTCGATGTCCGGGCTGCGGGACATCAGCCTGATCGAGACGGCCCCGCGCGAACGCCTGCCGATCCGCACATTTGTCACGGCGTTCACCGACACCCTCGTGCGGGAGGTGATCCTGCGCGAGATCGACCGGGGCGGTCAGGTCTACGTCGTGCACAACCGCGTGCATGACATCGACCGGCTTGCCGACCGCCTGCGGAAGATCGTGCCGGAGGCGCGGTTCGGCATCGGGCACGGGCAGATGGACGAGCATGTGCTGGAAGAGGTGATGCTCGGATTTGTACGCAAGGAGTTCGACGTCCTGATCTCGACCACGATCATCGAGTCGGGTGTGGACATTCCGAACGTCAACACGATCATCATCGACAATGCCGACACGCTTGGCCTGACGCAGCTCTATCAGTTACGTGGCCGCGTTGGCCGCAGCAATCACCGCGCCTATGCCTACCTGCTCTACGCGCCGCACAAGGTGATTCGCGAGGAGGCGCAGGAACGCCTTGAGACGATCCAGGAAGCGACGGAGCTGGGCGCGGGACTGCGCGTCGCCATGCGCGACCTCGAGATTCGCGGCGCGGGCAATATCCTCGGTGGCGAGCAGAGCGGGCACATTGCGACGGTCGGGTACGACCTCTATATGCGGTTGCTCCGACAGGCGATCGAAGAGATCCGGGCCGGGGCTCCGGCCATCGAGCAGGGGCCGGTGACGCTCGACCTGCCGATGACGGCGCTGATCCCGGAGGCCTATGTCCCCGATCCGGAATTGCGGCTCGGCCTCTATCGCCAGATCGCTGGGGTGACGACGCTCGCGCAGGTGGACGATTTCGGGGACGAACTGACGGACCGGTTCGGCGAGTATCCGGAGGAGATCGAGCACCTGCTGGCGTTGATCCGCGTACGCATCCGGTCGGAGGCGTTGGGGATCGATTCGGTTGTGGAGAGGGAACGGGAGATCGTGGTGCGCCCTGTGATTACGGCGAATCTCGACAAGCGGCGGCTGGTGCGGGAACTCGGTCAGGCGGTGAAGATCACGGCGAACTCGGTGCGCATCCGCCTGCTGGACCTGACGATACCGTGGCAGCACGCGCTCGACCTCGTGCTTTCCGAGGTCGAACGGGTAAAGGACCAGGAACCGCTGCCCGTCCTTGTTGCGGGATAACGGCTGCGTAAGGCCGCTTCGCGTTGCCGGTTGGTGATTGTCCACAGCGACACGCAATGCGCATCGATCGAACACAGCATCCCGGTCATGGTGGGCGCTGATGTCGTCCCGATGGAGTGGTTTGTCTGTTGATGTGGTTTGCGACGCGTTCCGAAATCGCTCACCCTTCCATGTCATGGTGAGCGACGGTCACCCCCCGGCGCGAAGCGCTTCCGGCGAAGCCGGAACTCGGAGTTGGCATGGTGCCCGTTGGACGGACGCTACGTAAGGGATATCTGCTCCGGATATCGACCTGCGGTCGATGCGCTTCGCGCGGGGGTCCTTCACTGCGTTCAGGATGACATGGGTGGTGGCGATCGCCAAAAGCAAGCGAATGCTACGTACGGCTGGTTGAACCACTGAGCGGGGCGAAGAATGACGACATGGAGTGACTTCACTCCGAGGGCGCTTTTCTGCGTTTCTCTTTCCTCTCGCCTCTTTGCTCAGTTCTGGCGCAGGTGGGCGACGGTCGCGCCGTCGCCGCCCTCACCGGGACCAGCCGCCTCGCTCTTCGCGACGACCGGGTTGCCCTTCAGTTCCTCACGCACGACCTGACGCAGGGCGCCAGTCCCTTTCCCATGAATGATGCGCACCCATGGCATCCCCATTAGGTAGGCGTCGTGGACGTAGCGTTCCACCAGCGGCGGGATTTCCTCCGCGCGCCGGCCGCGTAGGTCCAGTTCCAGCGGCACGACCTCCTGTGCCGGAATGGAGATCGCAGGACGCTCCTGCACCGGCGCGTCGTTCCGACGCCCTACCCGCTCCAGGTTCGCCAGTGGCTGACGCGATTTCATCACGCCCATCTGGACCTCGGCATCGACTGGGCTTACAGAGAGCACATCTCCTTCCATATCCAGCGAGAGCACGCGCACGCGATCGCCTTTGCGGAGCGCGCGCGGCTGCTGCAATACCGGCTGCGGTCGCGTCGAGCCGCGGCTCGTCTTGCGTTCGGAGGCTCGCAATTGCTCCTCCGCCTCGCGAATGGCATTGGCGACGCTTTGCGACGGCACTTGCGGCCGCTGTCCAGCCGGAGCGGCATTCCGTTGGCGGGAACTCTCGCGCAGGGCGTTACGGACTTCCGTCAACTCCGCCTCGACCTCAGCGATCGCCTCCTCGCGGGCGGCACGGCGGATATCTTCGGCCTCGCGAAGCGACTGCGCGGCGCGGCGACGAAGTTGACGCGCCTCTTCCTCGGCGGCCTTCGTGCGTTCCAGTTCGCGGGTGATCTCGTTGCGGCGTTCGCGGATGTCGTCGATCAGGTCCTCCGTGCCACCCTCACCAGGATCGAGATAGGCTTTCGCTTCCTTCACGATGTCCTTTGGCATGCCGAGACGTTGGGCGATGGCGAGGGCATTCGAGCGGCCAGGGATACCGATCGAGAGCTTGTAGGTCGGTGAGAGCGTCTGCACGTCGAACTCGACGCTGGCGTTCTCCACGCCGCGTGTGGCGTAGGCGTAGGCCTTCACCTCCGAGTAATGCGTCGTGGCGATCACCATTGCCTTGCGTCGCAGGAGCGTCGTGATGATTGCGCGGGCCAGCGCCGACCCTTCCTGGGGATCGGTGCCGGCACCCATCTCGTCCAGCAGCACGAGGCTGTCCGAGGAGACGTTTCGCAGCATGCGGATGATGTTCCGGATGTGCGAGGAGAATGTGGAGAGGCTTTGCGCGATACTCTGCTCGTCGCCGATATCCACGAAAACCGCCGGGAAGACACTGACCGTCGTGCCGTCATCGGCCGGCAGGAAAAGGCCGGTCTGCGCCATCAGGGACAGCAAGCCCACCGTCTTCAGGGCAACCGTCTTGCCACCCGTATTCGGGCCGGTGATGAGCAGGACGCGGAAGCGGTCGCCGATCTCCAGGGAGATGGGAACCACCGTGTTGCGGTCGAGCAATGGATGCCGCGCATTGACGAGCCGGACGAAGTGTGTTGGGTGACCGGGAATGTCTTCGCGGCCAGAACCCTTCGGCGGCTCGTGCAGGAGCGGGCGCACCGCGTCCATCGACTGGGCGAGCCGCGCCTTCGCCATCGCGAGGTCGATGGCGGCGATCGCCTCGATCATGCGGTGCAGGCCGTCCGCGCTGTCCCCCACCTTCGCGCTGAGCATGTCGAGGATGCGTTCGACCTCGCGCTGTTCGGCCAGCTGCTCCTCGCGCCAGCGGTTGTTCATCTCCACCACATCGAATGGTTCGACGAAGAGCGTCTGGCCGCTCGACGACGTGTCGTGAACGATGCCCTTGACGACGTTTCGCGCGTCGGAGCGGACGGGAATGACGTACCGCCCGTCACGGATCGTGATGATGTTCTCCTGCAGCGCCGAGCCGTAGCGGTTACCGGTGATGAAGCTGTTCAGGCGGTCCATCAGGCGGCTGTGCGCGATGCGGACGGCCTTGCGGATACGCGTCAGCTCCGGACTGGCGCCATCGAGGACATCGCCGCGCGGGCCGATCGAACGGGTGAGATCGGCCTCCAGCGGCGAGAAGTTCTCGATGCTCTCGGCGAACTCCAGCATGTTCGGGAAGCGCGTCGAGGCATCGGGCAGGCGAAGGAAGAAGGATCGGATGTCGCGTCCGGCGCGGATGGTGTCGGCAATCACCATCAACTCGGCCGGCATCAGGCGCCCACCCTTTTCTGCCTTGTCGAGGAATTCGCGGATGTCGCGGGCGCCGCCGACAGTGAGTTGCGGGAACGACACGATGAGGTCTATCGCCTCGGCGGTCACATCGAGCAGGTAGCGCACGATGCGGCGGTCGTCGGAGGGGCCGATCTCCATCGCGCGGGCGGCAGCAAGGTTGAACTGGCAATGAACGGCCAGGCGGCGTTGGATCTCGCGGAACTCGAGTTTTTCAAGCGCGTGTTCGGGGCTTACCGATTCGGGAGTCACGGATGGGTCCTTGGTGGATGGGCGGCCGGGAATGGGGGCGGGTGTCAGCCATATCGTACGGCGCGCACGGCAGCAGCGTATTCATGTGGTCGCATGGATTGACACGAACATGTGTTCGCTCCTATACTCTCCATGAGTACATCATACCCGGCCTTCGACCGATGGCTCATGCGTCCGCCCCATTCCCGCCAGATGGCGGCTGGATTCCCGAGGATATCCCCATGAAAGACCTCTCTCGCCGCCAGCAGATGATCCTCGATTTCATCGGCACCTTCCTGAGCGACAATGAATACCCGCCCACCATTCGCGATATCCAGCGGGAGCTCGACATCTCCTCCACCAGCGTGGTCGATTACAACCTCAAGGTGCTGGAGGAGCGGAACATGATCCGCCGCAACCGGAATATCTCGCGCGGCATCGAACTGGTCGGGCGCGTGCCGGGGCGAAGCAATCTCGTCTCCATTCCGGTTATCGGCCAGATTGCCGCCGGCCTCCCGATCGCGGTCTCCCAGGACCTGGAAGGTGCGGAATCGACGGACATGATCGAGCTTTCTCCTGATCTGGTGCGTGCGTCCGGTGGCGATCTCTTCGCCCTGCGCGTGAAGGGGCTCTCGATGATCGACGCCCTCATCAATGACGGGGACATCGTAGTGCTGAAGTCGCAGAGCACGTGTGAGAACGGTGAGACCGTGGCCGTCTGGCTGGAGGACGAGAAGGAGACCACCCTCAAGAAGTTCTATCGTGAGGGCGAGCGCGTCCGTCTCCAGCCGGCGAACATGACGATGGATCCGATCTACACCCGAGCCGATAACGTGCGCGTTCAGGGCAAGCTGGTGACGGTCGTCCGCTCGGTGATGTAAAGCCAGAGATCCAGATTTCGACCGTTTCCCGAAGACAACCTCGGAACCTCGTATACTCGGAGCGCAACGGAACAGTCCGTCCGCACCGGTATCGCTCGGTTTCGAGGTCTTGTCTTGATTGCTTCCCTGCTCTCCAGCGTTGGCGCGGCGTCGAACGCCGGGCTCAACTCTACGCTCGCTCTGCTCATCTTGGCGCTCGCCGACCGATTCACCACCAGGATCGATCTCGCGAGTCCCTATTCGGGCATTTCCTCGGCAATCGCCATTGTCGTAATCCTGCTGCTCCTGCCGATCGAGCTGATCGCGGACAAGATGCCCACGATCGACGCATTGAGCGACCGCGTTCACACAGTCATTCGCCCGCTCGTCGGCGGCTTCATGGCAATGGCCATTGCGAGCGCCCACCGGCCGGATGGGATCAATGTCTGGATGGCTGGGATGCTCGGGCTGGTCGCGGCTGCGGGGGTCCACTGGTACAAGATGCAGGCCCGGCCCGTGGTGACGACGGCGACGAACGGCATGGGCAATCCCTTCCTGAGCATTGCCGAGGATCTGGTCGTGATCGTCGGGACCGTGGCATCGATTTTCGTACCCTATGTCGCGATTCCCGTGATGGCGGTGTTGCTCTGGATGGTCTATCGCCTCACCGAACGAATGAAGCGTGGCGAGTTCCGGATCGAAGCGTTGCTCGGTGTGAAGCCGCGCGCGTAGCTTTCGCTGGATCGTCCGGGAGGACAGGCAGGCATGGTGCATGCCGGTTGAGTTCAAGGATTACTACGCCGTTCTCGGCATCGCGCGCACCGCGGACCAGACGGAGATCAAACGGGCGTTCCGGGAGAACGCCCGCAAGTTCCATCCTGATGTGAATCGCAGTGATCCGCGGGCCGAGGAACGGTTCAAGGACATCAACGAAGCCTACGAGGTCCTTTCCGATCCGGACAAGCGGGCGCGTTACGACCGGTTCGGGCGCGACTGGCAACGCTATCGCGAAGCGTCCCGTAGCCAGGACCGCGAAGCGGCTTCCCCGCCGCCCAGGGGTGGGGCGTCCTCGTCGCAGCGGACGACGGCTGGCCCGTCCAGTGGCGGCGGTGCGCGATCATCGGGCGCGGCGGGGTCGTCGGGCCGCCGCACGGATGATTTCGAGGACGCCCCACCCCTGGGCGGCGGGGAAGCCGCTTCGCGGTCCTGGCTACGGGACGCTTCGCGATAGCGT
>JASGDN010000078.1:0-24163 GCA_049841275.1 Thermomicrobiales bacterium | reverse complement strand
CGTGTTCGTCGGCGTGTTCGTCGGAGCATTCGTCGGCGTGCTCGTCGATGGCACCGGCGTGTTCGTCGGCGTGTTCGTCGGAGCATTCGTCGGCGTGCTCGTCGATGGCACCGGCGTGTTGGTCGGCGTGCTCGTCGATGGCACCGGCGTGTTGGTCGGCATCACATACACGATGGTGAAGCCATTGTCTGCCACGACCGGAGTCAGGCCGGAATCCGGCTGGTTCGCGGTCGCCTGGTTCTGAATCAGGAACCCATCAGTTCCAGGTGGCACATCGGCCGTGATCTGGATCGTGAAGTATCCGCCACTGGTGCCACTGCTGGTGGGAATGCACGAACCCGTCACGTTGTTGCCCGAATAGCCAACGGTGCAGCCGGTGACATTGGACGAACCGGTGATCACCGCATTCGTGACCACGAGCGGACCCGGCACGGGATCGGTGACATTGATCACCGTCAACGGATTCCCGGCACCGAACCGGGTGGTCACGTCGAAGGTCATCGTCGTGCCCTGAACGATCCACTGCGGATTGCGCGTCTTGCTGATCTGCAGGTATCGCGGGGGAACCGGCGTGCTGGTCGGCGTCACCGGCGTGCTGGTCGGCGCCTTGGTCGGCGTCTCCGTCGGCGTGTTGGTCGGTGTGCGCGTCGGGGTCTGCGTTGGCGTGTTGGTCGCCGTTGCGGTCGCCGTTGCGGTCGGTGACGGCGTCAGCGGATCCCACGTCGCGGTTGGTGTCCGCGTCGGGGTCGCCGTCTTCGTCGGCGTCGCGGTCGCGGTCTGCGTCGGCGTGTTGGTCGGACCCGGCGTGTTGGTCGGCGTACGCGTCGGGGTCGCCGTTGCGGTCGCCGTTGCGGTCGGTGACGGCGTCAGCGGATCCCACGTCGCGGTTGGTGTCCGTGTCGGGGTCGGCGTACGCGTCGGGGTCGGCGTATTGGTCGGGCCTGGTGTGTTGGTCGGAGCCTTCGTCGGCGTAACCGTCGCCGTCGGCGGAATCGGCGTGTTGGTCGGCGGCACCGGCGTGTTGGTCGGCACCGGCGTCGGGTTCAGCACGACGAAGCTGTCCGATGCGTACACGGTACTGAGGTTCGCGCCCGGCTGGCTGACGTCGGCCCGGTTGAAGACGGTGGTGCCCTCGGCCGCGCCGGGGGGGACCGTCGCTTGCCCGACGATGACGATCGAGCCATCGGCACCACTCCCGTCGGGGGTGCAGGAAACGTTGATCGTATTGCCCGTAACGGACTGACTGCATCCGGTGGCATTGTTCCCCGAGACGCTCACGATCGAGACGTTCGTCAAGGGAGCCGGCACATTGTCGACCACGTTCACCGGCAGCTGCGGATTCGTCCCGCCGAAGGACCCGGTGATCGTGAAGGTAATCGTCTCGCCCGGGCCAGCGCTGTCGACGTTGAACACCTTCTGGGCGCCCAGCGTTCCGGCGTTGTCAGCCGCGGCCGAGAACGAACGGCTCTCCTGCGTCACCGAAGGAACATCGGTCGCGCTCACCTCGGTGGGCACGTCGGTCGCAGGCTCAGTCGGCTGCTCGGGAACATCCGTCACCGGAATCTCGGTCGACGGGATTTCGGTCACCGGGATTTCGGTGACAGGGATCTCCGTGACCTCCTCGGTGGGATCGACCCACACCGGCTCGGTTTCAACCGGCACCGCTCCCGAGTCGCCCGATTCAGGCGTGCCATCAAACTGCGCCTGGACGACGGGAGAAATAGTCGACAACACGAGCAGGACGGTGACCACCCATCCTATCGCCCATGTGGTGCGTTTCTTCACGGCCTCTCTCCTTCCTTCAGCACCTGTCCTGCCACGACCACGCCAATGCGCGAACCACTGGCACCCACGCGGACGCTGCAATACCCCCATTCGACAAGCCAATTCTTGCCGAAATATTTCCCATACCGCGACACCATCGCCCCCTCTCAGACACAAATGCGACTGTTCGCACAAAAATTGAGTACTAGTGCTGGCTGTCTGCCGGTACCGGGACTAGTATCCTATCTTCCTAGTCATTGTGTCAACAGGTCATCTCAAACGATGGTTGAATCCATGCCTGTATCACCCTTTATGCCTATCGTTGGCTATGACCCAACGGTGCGTTAGCCGCAGATATGCATCCGCTCCAGGGTTGAGCGCGATATCACGCCACGCCTACAGACGGCCCACACGGATCGGGATGGCGTTTAGGCTAGATTTGCGCATCTGCTGTCCATATAGTCCTAGTACCAATCATCATATCCTATGGTCACTATTTGATAAAAAATAAATAGACCCCATGCGCTGCACGCATGCGTGTGTGCGCGACGGCTGGAGCCGGCCAGTGGTGTAGCCGACGCCGCGAGGAGCGGGAACCGGCCCTGTCGGGCTCCTTGGAGTCCCCCCAGAAGCGCCCCTGCATTGAGGTTTGCACGCGATTCCCATGCGGGGGGAGGCGTGGGACGGGAGAGCTCGACGCGGTATCCTGAACGCAGCATCGATAGTCAATTCCTGAACAGGGATCGCACGACCAAGCGTTCGCAGAAGGACCGATCCGCTGACCCTCCCGGCCGCACCACTGCCCAATCCCAGCAAGCCGCAGCGCACCACGGGCCGACATCGCGCCCGGCGGATGTCGGCCTTTCAGATCGTGCTCGCGGTCGTGGCCACGGTCGGACTCGGGCTGCTGGCGCTCCCCATCGCGGCCCTGATCTGGCGGGCCATCCACGCACGCGCAGCCTTCGACACCCCACGCACCCGCGACATCCTGTTCGACGCAATGGCGCTCAGCATCACGACATCGGCCGTCGCGCTCGCCGCGATCGTCCTCGTCGGAACGCCCATCGCCTTCACGCTCGCGCGGGCCACCGGACGTTGGGCAAAGGTGGTCGATGCCCTTATCGATCTGCCGATCATCCTGCCCCCTGCCGTGGCCGGCATCGCGCTGCTCGCCGCCTTCGGTCGCCGCGGCATCCTCGGGGAATGGCTGGACCGCGCGGGCATCACCCTCGGATTCAGCACTGCCGCCGTCGTGATGGCCCAGATCTTCGTGGCGGCGCCGTTCTTCATCCGGACCGCGCGCGCGGGATTCCTGCGTGTCGACCAGGTCCTGGAGGAAGCGGCGGCGGACCTCGGGGCAAGCCCGTTCCGCGTCTTCTGGCGCGTCACCCTGCCACTCTGCCGGGGAAGCCTGCTGGCCGGCGCAATCCTCGCCTGGGCTCGTGCGCTGGGAGAGTTCGGGGCGACCATCATGTTCGCCGGCAATCGCCAGGGAGTGACGCAGACGATGCCGCTGGCGATCTACGAACGGTTCGCCGCCGGCGACCTGAATGCCGCTATCGCCCTCTCCGCCATCCTGCTGGCGGCCTCCATCGTCTTCCTGGTCGTCGTACGGCTGCTCGGCGAATCAAGCTCCCCCCGCTGATCGCGCCCCGCTCACCAGCAAAACGGACACTGCCGCACCATCAACGCATTCCCTATACTCAGGGGATGGAATCGCCACTCGGTGCGAAACCGGGCCACCGCCAACGGACGCCTCCGCATGCCCATCCCCCAGCCCAGCCAACCGCAGAACCCGCGACCGGCATGGTCCCGCTATCGGCCGGGAACATCGTTCGTCGGACGGGAAGAGGAACTGGCCGGGATCGTCGCCCTCGTGCGCGATCCCGATGTCCGGCTGATCACGCTGCTCGGTCCGGGCGGCGTCGGCAAGACACGCCTCGCCCTCCGCGTGCTGGAGCAGTTGGATGCCGGGCCAGACCCGATCGGCAGCATCTTCATTTCGCTCGCCATGATCGACGATCCGGTGCGCATCCTCCCCACCATCGCCCGCGCCATACACGTCGAGGAACAGGGCACCCGCCCGCTGGATACCCTGGTCGCCCAGCACCTCGCAATGACGAACCGGCCTCCACTGCTCGTGCTGGACAACGCCGAGCAAATCGTCGAAGGCATGGGATTCCTTCCCGGTCTCCTTGCCAGCTGCCCGAACCTCACCGTCATCGTCACCAGCCGCACGGTGCTCCGCTTTTCTGCCGAACGCATCGTCCCGATCACCCCGATGCTCACCCGCGCGCCCGTATCGGCAACCGCCCGCCCAGACGAGCCCCTGTCGCCAGCCGCGACCCTCTTCGTGGAACGTGCCCACGCGGTACGGCCCGACCTGCCGATCGCGGATGCTCCAAAGAACCGGGAAGCGATCGAGGACATCTGCGCGCAGCTGGATGGCCTGCCCCTGGCGATCGAACTGGCCGCAGCGCGCAGCCGCTTCTTCACGCCTCAGGCCCTGCTCCACAGGATCACCAATCGCCTGCACCTGCTCACCGACGGCCCGCGTGACGCCCCGGAACGACACCGGACCCTCCGCGCGCTCCTCACCTGGTCCCACGACCTGCTGGACGCCGATGCCCGCATCCTCTTTCGGCGGCTCGCCGTCTTCGCGGGCGGAGCGTCCTTCGCCGCCGTCGAGGCCGTCTGCAATGCGCATGGCGATCTCGGCCCGGACACGGAATCGCTGATCGCCCAGCTGGCGGACCAAAGCCTAGTCTCCATCGATCAGGACCCGGATGCTGAACCACGCGTGCGCATGCTCCAGACGATCCGCGACTACGCTGGCGAACAGTTGACCTTCAACGGCGAGGAGCAGACCCTCCGGCGCGCCCATGCCGCATGGTTCGCCAGCCTCACGCGCGATGTACCGTTCTCCATATGGAAGACAGGCACGCCGGAATCCGAGGAACGCACCCGGCGCTACTTCCCAGACCAGGCGAACTTCTCCCTGGCGCTCGATTACCTGCTGACCAAGGACCCGCGCGAGGCCGTTCAGCTCACGCTGGGCCTCTGCGTCTTCTGGCTGGAGATCGGACAACTGCGCGAGGGATTGGCCCACATCGATCGCGCGCTTCCTCACGCCCCGGCGACGGCCGATGACTGGAAAACCCGCTGCTCCCTGCTCCGCATCGCCTCGTTGCTGGCCAGCGTCAGCGAGCAGCACGAGCGGGGATTCGCCTACCTGCGGGAGGCCGACACCCTGGCCCGGACCTACGGAACCCCACGCTTGCAGGCGACCGTGCAGGGGATGATCGCCACGGCGACATTCCGCGCGGGCGACCGCATCGAAGGCGACCGGCTCCTCCGCGCGGCCTTCGACCATGCGCTCGCGATCGACGAACCGATCCTGGCGGCATCGTTGCAGGCAACCCTCGGCGAACTCCTGCTCGAAGCGGGCCGGATCGAGGAGGCGGAGCCCCTGCTGGAGGAGGGCGTCCGCGTGCTCATGACGGGCGGCGATCCCGTTGGCGGACTCTATGCGGGCACGCTCGCGCGCATCGCCCTCTGGCGACACGACCTCGATCGCGCCGCGGGCCTCTTCCGCGACGGGCTCGACTATCACCGACGCCCTCCCTACCGTCAGGCATTGGGCCGGGCCGCAGGCTTCGTCGGGATCGCCGGCCTCGCCTTCGAGCGCGGCAAACCGGAGACCGCCGCGCGACTGCTGGGTGCGGCAGAGCGCGTCTGCATCCAACTCGGCACGCCGGAGACGACGCTGCACGCCTTCGGCTATCCCTCCCTGCGCGCTCGGATCGAGGACACACTCAGCGAGACAGCCACCGCCGGTCTCCGGCGTCAGGGAGAGCACTGGTCTACTCCGGAGGCGCTGGAGGAAGCGATCGCCGCAACCTGGCTGGAAGCACCCCCATCTGTGCTGCCAGCAACGCAGACGGCTGTCGTACCGCGCCAGCCCGAAGGACTGACCGCCCGCGAACGCGACATCCTCCAGCATCTGGTCCAGGGCAAGACCAACGAAGCCATCGCCGGTGCCCTCTTCATCAGTCCACGCACCGTCACTACCCACGTCACCCACATCTACGCCAAACTTGGGGTGACCAACCGGGCGGAAGCCATCGCCTTCGCCATGACACACGGCATCATCGATCGCGGCGCGGCAGCATAACCCGGCACATCCCGGCGGATGCAGCTCGCCATGCTCCGCCGCCGTCCAACATGAGCAACCACCTACGTACGTAGAACCGCGCAGGCCGCCCGTCGCCTACGTCCCCGGAAATACGCTGTTTTGCGGACGTCAAGCCCTCATCCCCTCTGGCATCATCACCTCACGGAACCGGGGCGACGCCGAATCGGCCGGATGAGTCCCCTCTCAGCTTCCCGCTGTTGCGTCGCCTCGAGACCGCCTCGCTCCATCCTTTCAACCATTCCGTCAGAGGAGCCTGACCATGACCGTCTCCCATCCCATCGACCATGACCACGACCACTACGCTGCCGTGTCTACCGATCTCAGCGTCTATGGGCCCTACGCCCCTCACTTCCGATACCGTCAGGAGTGCATCGCCCACGCAACCGCCATCATCGCCATGACGTCTCCTGCGACTGGCGAGGGATCCACTGGCCTCTCCACCATCCGCGAACGCATCGGAATGGCGCTCATCGCCTGGGGTATCCGGCTCCGGGACGGTCACGCGCCGGTCGCGTCATCACCCGCTCCCGCCCGCTGACCCGGCAGGAATGCCACCGGACGCCGATCGGACAACATCACATCCGTGCCATTCCCCCTGTCGGCATGCGCCGCAGGGGGGTGCTTCGTTCCCTCCCAAATCGGATAGTCCAATAGCTCCGGAATCTCGACGCACCCGCTACACTTGAGGGTATGGACTCGACTTTCTCCCGCAAGCACGTCTCTCCAACCGACCCTCCATCGCCCCAGCATTCCGGACACACTCCCGTGCCGCTATCGTCCTCTTCTTCCGACACGACCGCATCCCGGTCGCTGGTTCACGTGCAATCCCGCGACGACCAACGCTACGACGACCTCCTGCGCGGGATCGAGCAGCGCACCGTCCGCCTCGCCGACCTCGAAGCCGAGGTCGCGCCGCTGCTTCGCGCGCTCGAGCAATTCGAGTGGCAGTACAACAGCATGCTCGGCGGTCTCCAGCGGGACCTTCGCCAGATTCGGCACCAACGGGAAACGATCGAGGGCTGGACGACCCGCATCCATGCACGCACGGTCGCCGATCCGAATCACGTCATGGGGGATCTGTTCAGCGAGGAGGAACTCCGGCAAATCGGCTCCCTCTTCGGGGTGGAGCTGCCGGAATCGTGGTTCGAATCGGCCCGCGAGGCAGAAGAACGCCGGCGTCGCGACGAGCGCGAACACGGCTTTTTCGATGGCAACACCGCCGAGGAAGAGGAGATCCTGCGCCGGATGATGCGCGGCTCCCGCTCCGACCGCGAGCGCCTGCCCGACGAGGTAGAGCAGGAGATCCGCGCCCTGCATCGCTCGCTGGCCCGGCGCTTTCATCCGGATCTCGCCACCACGGAAGCCGAACGCCAGCTTTGCCAGGAGATGATGCTTCGCATCAACGACGCCTGGCACAATCGCGATCTCGCCGACCTGCGCGCGCTCGACGATCAGAGCAGTCACCTGGAAGGTACATCAGCCGACCGCGGCATGCGGCGACAGCTCCACTGGGCGCACCAGGAAGTCATCCGGCTCGACGGCCTGATCGACGGGCTTGCCACCAAGCTGGCGGCGCTCCGGGGCAGCAGCACCTTCCCACTCTGGTTCAACCCTGCGCTCGCACGAACGGTCATGACCCAACGCGCGTCGGTCCTGCAGATGGACCTCTCGACAGAAACGCAGCACCTGGAGGAGACAAAACTGTCCTTCCGTCATGCGCTCGCGTCCTACGCCGTCACGGTCGCCTGATCGATTACGCTCTCTCCGTAAACCCCATGAATTACAGGCGTTCTAGAGTCAAATTCGGTTGGATAACCATATCCCGTAGCGGCTCTATTGCGGACGGAATCCTAGGGACGGACCAACGAATCGGGGCTGGGCGCCTGCGGCCAGCCCCGACAGGCACAGGAAGACAGGATGAACGCAGCGAATCAGCCGTCCATCCCGCGCATCCGGGCGACCATATCCTCATCCCAGGTGAGATGATCCTCGATCTCGTCGGCCAGCGTCGTTTCACCCTTGCCGTGATGATCGATCGTCTGCTCCCATTCCCGGATCGTCACGTTCATCAGGATCGACACCAGTTCGCTGCGGTCGTGGCTGAATCCACTGAAGAGATCCGCGACCGATTCCCCGCCGGACGCGGGATGCGCGGCCAGCGCCTTCACTTCTGGCTCGTCCTCGATCGCGCGCAGGGTCGGCCTCGAGCCATGCGGCGCATCGCGGACAATGGCTTGCGCACGGCGGAGCACCGCCGCTTCGCGCGCGCGAATCTCCATCAGCAAAGCCATACGGCCAGGCGCGATGGTCTCCGGCAGAGGATCGCCAAGCGTTTCGCGCAAGGCCGTGGGCGATTCGAGCAACCCGTCCAGCAGGTCGCGATAACTATCAAGCATCGATCGGAATTCCTGACATCTGGGGGAACGCTACCATTCCGGGACCTCGATCTCCGCGTTTCCTCCCGACGCGTCGGATGACGCATTGTCGGGCAGCGCGACTGGGGCAATCTCGACACGCTTGGCCGGAGCGTCCGCCGAGACGATATTCCACACCACACTGAACGGATCGCGGAAGGCGAACCCGTTCGCATCCTCACCCAGCAGGGTATACCCGCGCATCAGCACCTCGGCCTTGATCCGCCGCGCCTTCACGGCATCTACGGCCAGCACGAACTCGTTGACCACGGCGCTGGCATCGAGCGGACGGGCGCGCCCGACGCGCTGGAGCACGATCTGCAACGGCCCACTGGTCATGAACGCCAAGGTCGCCTCGGATGCATCCTGGGCCGCCGTCTGATGGTCGTAGCTGTCATCGAGATACGTGCGCGTCCCATCCTGCCCAAGCCGGATGCGGCCGATCAGGTCGAGACCGAGAACCTCGTGATAGAGCCGTTCCGGCGCATCGAGGTCGGCCACACGGATCAGGTCGTAACGCGCTCCCTGCTCGAACATCGACCCTTCGGAGAGCACCGTCTGCACGCGGACAATCGGGCTGGCCACGGCCGTGGGCGCGACGGCAATCGCGGCGTCCGGAGCAGCCGTCAGGGCCGATGAGGACGCCCCCGCGGCAAAAGACTCGCGGACATGCTCGCCGATCTTGGGGATCGTGCGCTCCACCCAGGGCTGGTCGCGCCGGATCGCCGCCACCGCAGCGGCTGGGTCGGTCTGGCTCAGCGGCAGCGTGCGTCCGTTGTGCAGGATGAGCGAGACGGCGTTGCGGTTGACGGGCGTGTCGAACCCGGCATCCTCGTACCAGTCGTAGATACCGTCGATCACGCTGAGATTCTGCGCCGCGATCGTGAGATCGACGTAGGGGTCGTCGAACCCCGCGCCGTGGGCGGGTCGTACCACGACGACTTGGGCCACCCCAGAGGCGGTGACGGCGACATTCGCGTCATCGGCCAGGGGACGGGGCACTTCCAGCAGGAACCGGTAGGCCATTCGGGACACTCCCTTGCGCGTGCATACGGATCGAAGGCGGACGCTCGTGATGGCCGCTGGACGCCCGGCAAACCGACAGGCGAACCGATCGCGGCTGATGTGCGGGCATTGTACCAACTCTCTCCCGCGACCGATTCTCATCCTTCCCCGGCTTCCCCTCATCCGGGTCCGGACGGCCGGCGGGCACACCTACACCGCTCATCATGCGCCGAGCGGCCGTGCATTCATGCCGAATCGCGTCGATACAGACAGCGCTGCCCCCGCGCAAACACGGTCCGGAAACCGGAGCCAGCCGAATGTATCGCGCGATGCCGGGGAAGGCAGCGGATTGTACCCCCAACCTTTCCCCGATCGCGTTGCCAGCGAACCCCCAGCATTCATCCGGCCGGTCACAAGCGGCAGCCGTCATCATGAGGTCGTGCGAGAGATGCCGTCCTTGACGCCCCGGCAAACGGACGGGTAGGCTCGCGCAGCTGTTGCCAGCGCTGCACGTACAGCACCACCCAACGAGCTCCGTGGCTGGAGGTGATCGTTCGGACGTACGGATCGCAGGCAGGCAAGGCGTTCGCGACGGGGCTCGGGCTGGAGCCCCGTCGCGGATCGTTCCCCGCCGATGCGCGACCGGCGCCGGGCACTCCCCTCCCAGGGACTGCCTCCGGCGACACCCCCATCGCGCAGACCTGCCGCGCGGGAAGGCGCGTGGCCTCGGAGTCCCGTCCCCACGCGAGCCATGGCTCGCGTGTGCGGGCGGCCTGTCTCCCCCTATCCATTTCGCACCACCTGGCGCCAGTCACCATCGTCACCGCTGCGCCAGCGCCATCCCAGGGAAGGGATTCCATCGCATGTCGATCTTGCCATCGCCGGAAGCGGCGACTATGGAAACACGCGCCTCGAATACCGCAACGACCGCCGAGCCACTCCGCCCGACCTTCCTCTCTCGGAGGGCCGACCGACGCAAAGCGGCACGGCTTCTCACCGCCTCCGGCCTCGCGCTCGGTCTTGGCGGCACAGCCATCGCCACAGCCGGCGCCCAGGAAGGGCCGCAAGATCCCCCAACCGATTGGTCCGGCGACGAAGGATCCAGCGACGACTCGACCGCAACGGACGACACCTCGACGACCGACGAGACGACGGATACCACCGAGGCGACCGATACGGCCACCACGGCAAGTAGCGGCAGCGGCCAGGCCATCGCCGACTTTGCCCTGCAATACGTCGGCTACCCGTATGTTTCTGCCGGCCGCGATCCCGGCACCGGTTTCGACTGCTCCGGATTCACCTACTACGTGATCATGAACGTCCTGGGTATCGACATCGGCGGCAGCCCGGAAGGGCAGGTCGGCTACGGATCGCCGGTCGAATACGGCGCCTGGGAGCCGGGAGACCTCGTCTTCTTCGCGAACACATTCCGCGAAGGTATCTCCCATGTCGGTATCGCCATCGGCGGCTCCCAGATGGTCCATGCCGAGAACGAATCGACCGGTGTCACCATCTCGGACATCACGTCCGACTACTACACGAGCCACTATTCCAGCGCGAGCCGGCTCTGACCGGCGCCGCGCATGCCACAACCGGCGGCGGACTCCCTCGCTCGTCGCCGGCTGTGGCATGCGCAAACGCGTCGCTCTCGTCCCTACGTGCTCCCCGGTTGGACGTTACATGCGTTCGCGCGATCAGCGCCGCCTCCACCCGGTTCCGCGCCTACCGCTTCAAGGGATGGGCGAGCGGGCGATTCGCGGGTACGATGCGTGACATCCGGGCAGCCGGAATGCCATATCGCATCTCCCATCCGCGCACATCAGGAGCCCGATCCGCATGGCGATCCATCAGTTCACACCCGATCCGGCCTGCTACCGACATACGCTGGGCGCCCATCCGCCGGTGATCACCATCGCTCCCGGCGACACCGTCGTCACGACCACCGTCGATTCGCTCGGCTACGACAAGGACGGCAACCGCCCCGTCACCGGCCCCAACCCACAGACTGGCCCCTTCTTCATCGAAGGCGCCGAGCCGGGCGACACGCTGGTTGTCCACATCGACAAGCTCTGGCCGAACCGTTCCACCGGCTGCAGCAGCACCGTCCTCGCCGAGAACGTCATCGATCCGGAATTCGTGCGAAACCTGCCCAGGCTGCCGGTGATCGACTGGAACGTCGACTTGCAGGCCGGCACCGCGACACCCGTCGTGCCAATTCCGGGGCTGGAATCGCTGGTGCTGACGGTCGAACCGATGATCGGCTGCTTCGGCGTGGCGGCGAAGGGCGGTCAGTTCATCTCCACCGCGACCTCGGCAGAGCACGGCGGCAACATGGACTATCGCGGCTTCGCCGAGGGCACGACGGTGTATTTCCCCGTCTTCGAGCCGGGCGCGCTCTTCCACCTCGGCGACGGCCACGCCACGCAGGGCGACGGCGAGATTGCGGGCACCGGCATCGAGATCTCGATGGATGTCCAGTTCACGGTGGACCTGCGAAAAGGCCAGTCGATCGGCTGGCCGCGCGGGGAACGTGAAGGCGACATCTTCACCGCTGGAAACGCGCGACCGCTCGACCAGGCGTTGCAACACGCAACGACGGAGATGATGCGCTGGCTCGCCACGGACTACGGGCTGGATGCCGTCGCGGCGAGCGCACTGCTCGGGCAGTGTGTGGAATACGATGTCGGCAACGTCTACGACCCGGCCTACACCATGATCTGCAAGGTCCCCAAACGGATCCTCGCGCAACTCACGAAGACCTCGTAACACTCCGACGAGGCAATCCAGATTGCCTCACCCCAAGCACCCCACTCATGATGTACGTCTGCGTGTCGCTAAACATTGGGTAGCACCCGCTATGCTCCACATTGCATGTCATTCTGAGCGAAGAACCCCCGCGCGAAGCGCTTCCGGCGTAGCCGGAAATCCGATGCAAGCAACCAAGGTGCCTCGCCCCGCACTCGATTAGGCAGCCTTGAAGCATACCCACTTCGGACATCGACCTCCGGTCGATAGCGCTTCGCGCGGGGGTGGTTCGCTACGCTCACCATGACATGGAGCGTTGGGCATAGGATGGGCATCGTGAATGCCGACATCGGACCGACTCCCTTCGGCTTCGCCCAGGACAAACTCCGCGAAGCCCCCCGCGCAGCGCTTCCAGTGAAGCCGGAAATCCGGTGGAATACCTCGCCCCCAACCAGGGAATCAGACGAGGCGGCCACGCGCTCAGAATGGCATACAGGGGGTTTCTCGGCGGACAAGACGGAACCAACCGTATGGCACAGGCCGCCCAGGTGTGGACGGTGTTTGGGTCAAAGCCGGGCGCTACACGCGGCTGATCGTCGTGATCGTCACCGGCGGCGTCAGCGACTGCCCGGTGGACGGGCTCGTCTGGATCGCGCGGACCACGTCCATTCCCTCCGTCACCTGCCCGAAAGCCGCGAATCCCTGGCCGTCCGGGTTCCGCTGGCCCCCGAAATCGAGTTCCGGTTGCGGGCCGATGCACAGGAAGAAGTCCGACACTGCACTGTCCGGCGTCAGGCGCGCCATCGAGATCGTGCCGTCGACATGGCGCAAGCCCGTCTCGCTCGTGCGCTCCAGCGCAATGGGATCGCCCTGCTCGCCGACACGGTCCGGGTCGATCCCGCCCTGGATCACCTCGATCACGATCGCGTCGTTCGGAAGCTGCGTGCGCGGCGCCTTCGGATCGAGCCCGGCATCCGTCTCCCTGACGTTCAGCCCAGCGTTGGAATTATTGTCCGGACGTACTGTGCGATGGAAGCGGCCGCCATCGTACAAGCCGGCATCGACATAGCGCAGGAAGTTCGCGACGGTGCCGGGCGCGCGATGATCCAGCGCCACCACGATGGCTCCAAGCGGCGTCTCGATACGAACGGATGTCGTGGCAGGGGCAGTCGAATTGGTCATGAGCGGCATATGCTCCAGGTGGCGAACGGCGGGTCAGGCCAACAATGATGAAGGATACTCAGGAGACTCGTGCCGACCGTGATGCACGGCCCTCGCTCCCTGCGCGATCGTATCCGCTGCCCGGACCGCCGTCGACCCCGGCGCCGTTCCTGTCGAACCCCTTCCCCAAGGATCCGCCATGCCATCACGCCCGGAACCGCCAGAGCGAGCGACACCCCAACAGGTCTCCACCCAACGCGGCCCACATCGTATCCGCACGACATCACGGCGGAACGCCTGACGCCCGGCGAACGCGTCGCCGATGGGGTCGCCCGCGTGATGGGTTCGTGGCGGTTCATCATCATTCAGACGGCGATCCTCATCAGCTGGATCGCGTTGAACGTCATTGGCTGGACTCACCACTGGGATCCCTATCCGTTCATCCTGCTCAACCTTGCGCTCTCGTTCCAGGCCGCCTATTCCGCCCCGATCATCATGATGAGCCAGAACCGGCAGGCGCAGCCAAGGACCGCCTCGCTGCCGAGCACGATTACGGCGTGAACGTCCATGCCGAGGAAGAGGTCGCCGCCATCCGCGACCGGCTGGACGATCTCGCCGGGAACCAATGGGACGCCCTGGTCGAACTCCAGAAGCGGCAGCTCGACCTGCTTGCCCGCATCGAACACCTGACAACCGAGGTGCACCGCCTGACCATTGCCCAATCGGACGGGCCTGGTCCGCAACAATCGTGATGGCGATCGCTCGCGCAAAAGAGGATGGGCCGCCAGTCGATACAACCGGCGGCCCAAGGGGAGGGGAGAGGGGTCAACGGCCCATGTTCAGGGTGCCGGGGCGGCTGGGGGACCGCGGAACCGGCGAACGGCTGCTGACACGACGATAGTAGCACAAGTGTTCGTACACCGCAAGCCTCGGCGAATGGCTGGTTCCACCACGCTTCCGTTGGCAGGACATCCATCTTCGGACGGCCCTGCCATGTACGTCCACCGTGCAGGTACGGCCGCCGACCTCGATGATGGCGAGATCGGCAGTCGAATCGGCCCAGGACCGGGACCTTCACCTCTGTAAACGCACCAGCGCATCATTCGTTCCGCCAATTCCCAGGATTGCCCGCCGGAATCGGTCTCGCTGGCATCCCCGATGCGTTTCCCGGCACATCCGGGCCAATGGATCGCCCCACCGAAAGGACTACATGACCGCAACGCCCAATACCCCACGCTCCGCCATCGTGGTCGGCGCCGGCATCGCCGGCCTCACCACTGCCAGCGATCTCGCAGCCGCCGGCTGGCAGGTCCGTGTCCTCGAAGCGGAGCGCCATATCGGCGGCCGCATGCGGACCACCCGTACTGACGACGGCTTCCTGCTCGATCGTGGATTCCAGGTGCTGCTTTCAGCCTATCCAGCCCTCCAGCGCCGAGTGGACCTGTATGCCCTCGACGCACTCCCCTTCGCCGCCGGCGCATCGGTCTGGACAGGCAAGCGCCTCGTGCCGCTCGCTGACCCCTTCCACCACCCACGCGCAATCGTCCGCGACCTCACCTCGCCCGTCTTCTCACTGGCCGATAAACTCCGGCTCGCACAATGGGCGGTGGAGGTTCGCCGTGCCGACTGGCGCTCGGCAGCGGAGGCCGCCTGCGAGCGCGGGGAGGACCGGTCCGCCCTGGAAGCCTTGCAGGCACGCGGTTTCAGCGCCGCCTTCATCGACCGCTTTGCACGCCCGTTCTGGGGTGGAATCACCCTCGACCGCTCGCTGGGCGTCGCCGAAGGGGTGATGAACTTCACCCTGAAGATGTTCCTCGAAGGCTCGGCCGTCCTCCCCGCCGGCGGCGTGCAGGCCATTCCGGATGCCTTCGCCACGGCGCTGCCAGCGGGATCGATCGAAACAGATGTCCGCGTCGAATCGCTGATCGAGCGCGAAGGGCATGTCGTCGGCGTGCGGACGGCGTCCGGAACGCTCCACGCCGACGCCGTCATCGTCGCCACCGATCCTCCGGCCGCCAGAACCCTGACCGGCATCGACACCATCCCTCCTGCCGGCCTCGGATCGACCACCGTCTTCCTCGCTGCGCCCGCCGGGAGGGAATCCGCCGCGCTCGGCACCGCACTCGTGCTGGACGGCACCGGCGGCATGCGCGTGAACCACATCGCCCCGCTCTCCAACGTCCAGCCCGCCTACGCACCCGCCGGGCAGGCGCTCCTTGCCGCCGTGCTCCTCGGCGACACCTGGCAACACGCCCCAGACGATGCCCTGACCGAAGGTGTCCTTGCCGATGTCGCGCGCATGACTGGCATTCCCGGCCTCCGTCCCGCCGGGATCGAGCGAGTGCCGTTCTCGCTCTACGCCCAACCGCCCGGCATCCATCGGATCCTTCCGGACGCTATCACCGGTACGGATGGACTCTTCATTGCATCCGATGCGACCGTCGATTCCAGCACGAATGGCGCTATCCTCAGTGGAGAATCGGCAGCACGGGCGGCACAGAACGCCACAACCACCCACACCGCCCCAGAACCGAATGCTCCGATGGCGCGTCAGGAGGCATAGGGACATGCACGGCGAGTACAAGACCCCCGGCGGCAAACTCGTGATCGTCGACTTCGCGGTAGACGATCGTCGCCTACGCAATGTGATGGTAAGTGGCGACTTCTTCCTCTATCCCGACGAGGCCCTGGCCTCCATCGCCGGTGCGTTGGAGGGGTTGGACAGCACACTCTCGCAGGACGACTACGCCGAACGGGTCCGTCTGCAGCTCGGGCCGGATGTCTCGTTGATCGGCACCTCGCCGGAGGGTATCGCCATCGCCATTCGCCGGGCACTGGATGGGTTCACCAGGGACTAGGACACACGGACACCGGCCGCATCCCGAACAGCATCGCCGGACAGCCCGTTCCAGATTCGGTTTGGACGCACGGGGCAGGGACAGGAAGAGGAACCATGGGGGACCGATATCGATACACCGACGAGGTCAACGGCCCATCGACCGCCGAGTTGACAGGGCTACCGCTGGAAGAGCTCGAACGCCGCTGGAAGAGTGTCGAATGGCGGCTCCTGCCGCCGACACCGCTCGACCCGATGATGCAGGTGGCGCTCGACGAGACGCTGACCCTCGATGTGGGCAAGGGCCGACGTCCGCCAACGCTGCGCTTCTGGCAATGGAGCGGCTCGTGCGTCGTGCTCGGACGCTTCCAGTCGGTGAAGAACGAGGTCAACGAAGAGGTGTTGCGCGCGAAGGGATTCGACCTCGTGCGGCGGATCAGCGGCGGCGGCGCGATGTTCATCCAGCCGGAAGGGGCGATCACCTATTCGATCTACGCGCCGGAGTCGCTCGCCGCGGGCATGTCGTTCCCGGAATCCTACGCCTTCCTCGACTCGTGGGCGATCGACGCCCTGCGCGAACTCGGCGTCGAGGCACGCTACGCCCCGCTGAACGACATCACCTCCACCGGCGGCAAGATCGGTGGCGCGGCCCAGGCCCGGCGCGGCGGCGCCATCCTTCATCACACCACGATGGCCTACCAGATGGACGGCACACTGATGTCCCAGATCCTCCGCGTGGGCAAGGAGAAGCTGAGCGACAAGGGTGTGCAGTCGGCGGACAAGCGCGTCGGCCCCCTCCGTCAGCAGACAGACCTCGACCGCGATGTCATCGTGCATCACCTGATCGGGCATTTTCGCGCCCGCTTCGGCCTGCAGGACGACACGCTGACCTCCGAGGAACTGGCGGAGGGCCGCAAGGCCATCGAGACCAAGTTCGCCACACCGGAGTGGGTCTATTTCCTGCCCTGACTCCACCGGAGCCGCCCCCATGACTGCCCCTTCCCCATCCGTCCGCCGCGGTTGGGCGGCGATCGTCGCCAGTGCAACTACCACGCCTGTCCCGGACGACGATCGCCGCCGGATGCTCCCGCCGCGCTATCACCGCGAAGCACCGGTCAGCAGCGCCCCGATGGGAAGCGCGGCCAGCCTCGTCTACGGGAACGATGGCAAGGTCGCGTGGGACCGTATCTGGACCGACTTCTGCGATCTCGCGCTGGCGGGCGGCCCGCCACATCGCAGCACGATGCTCGAAGCGCCGTCCCCGGAGGCGGTCGCCACCGCTCCGGAACGCATGGCCTGGGCGATGGCCGAAACGACGCGCGCCCTCACGATGGTGACCAGATGGGAGGCGCGCCCGGCCGGCGATCCCGGCTGGGCGGAACTCGTCTGCCCGGATGAAGCAGCGTCCGCCTGGCTGGAACGGGCGATCGTTGCGGAGAACGTGCGCGCGATGCGGGATGGCGCACACTTGCGCCTGCCGGTGGGACCGGACTTCACCCTGGAGCAACAGATCAAGAACGTCATCACGGCCACCGCGAAGGCGCATCACTACTGGGCCGAACACCGCGCCTGGCTCGACGACTTCCTCACCGCCCAAACGCCCCCCGCGTGAAATCCCGGGGACGCACCATCATGGCTCGGACAGCGAGGGAATTGCGGCAGACGGCATGACGGTCGCCTGCTTCGTGGCCGTGAGGTGTCCACCGAAGGCCGAGATGAACGTACCGGATGTCGGCGGCACATCGGCGTAGTCCCGCCCCAGCGCCACCGTGATCGTGTCTGCCATCGGGCCGTTTGCATGGGTGGGATCGAAGGGATAGGCGACAAAGCGTCCCGGCTGCTCGGGATCCGGAAGGATCACCTCCACCCACGCATGGCTCCCGCCCTCACCCATGAGGTGTCCCGACACGTAGCGCGCAGGAATCCCGCATGTCCTGCACATTGCCAACATGATGTGCGCGAAGTCCTGGCACACGCCACGTCCACTCGCAAATGCCTCCGCCGCCGTGGTCTGGACGGTGGTCGCTCCAGGCTCGTAACGCATCCGTTCGTGGATCCAGTGGCAGATCCGTCGCGCCTGGTCCAACGGGTCCCCACGAACCGCCATCATGCCCGCCGCCGCGGCGATCATCGCCGGGTCGGGCGCTGTCAGCGGAGTAAGCTGCAGCCACACCGGATCGCCGGCGATTCCGGCGGCAACCGGCGTCGTCCCCAGTGCCGAGTCGCGCTCGACCACGAACCACACGGTGAACGTGATCGCATCCGTCACGGCATCCACCAGCAGCAGCATACGCAGGTTGCCGAATCGGTCGATATCACGGAAATAGCCACTCGTCGGCGTGGACACCTCGAGATGATGCAGCACCAATCGCTGATCGCCGTGACGTTCGGGGGGAATCACCATCAGGCGCTGGCGCAGGTCGCGGACAGGCCCTTCATAGGCATAGTGGAAGTGCTGGTGAACGAGGAATGCGCGGGCAGAAGCCGGTTTGGCCTCTATTTCAAGACTGATCGCCAACCGGGGATCGCCCGCCGCCACACTGGCAGCCGCGATCCGGGCCTGTTCCTGAGGGGCGTTCGCAGGTCGATCCGGAACGTTCATGCCTGTTCCGGCACGCAGTGATATTGCTGCTGTTGCTGCGGCTGCTGGCGCGGAATCTCCTCGTCGGCGCCCGGCAAACGCATCGTGGCCGGAATATCGAGCAACGCACCTATCGCCGGCGACACGTTGTCCATGGATTGTGTCATCGCCCCGAGGCGCTGCAATTGCCGCATCGCCCCGATAGCCTGATATTGCACCAGCTCGCTGCGCCGCTCTGGCGGTCGCATCGCGAAGTTCTGGCCACTGCCGACGGTCTCGCTCCGGACGGTGACGGCAAGATTGTTTGCCACTCCTCCCCGGTAGGTGCCACGCACGACGGTCACATCCGCATAGTCACGTCCGACGGAGATCTTCACATGGCGTCCGGTACATGGGCCGCCGCTGGTAGCGTCGAATCCCACCCAACCGTAAGGCGGGACATACGCCTCAACCCAAGCATGCGACGCCTCGCTCTCCGCCACATTGCCCAGATACCCACTGACATATCGTGCGGGCAACCCGGCATGACGGCAGAGCGAGATCAGGACATGCGAAAAATCCTGGCACACACCACTACCCCCGGCGAGGATCTCGGCGACCTTCGAATGCACATTGGTTGCTCCCACCTGATATTGCAACATGGCGCGGACGGTCGAGGCACAAGCGCAAAGAAACCCGTAGGCCGAAATGTCCCCATCCTGCTCCAGGATACGGCGGGAAATGGCGGCCGATTCGTCCTCGAGCGCCACATAGGTACTTGGGGCCAGAAACTCGACGAAATCATCGGCAAAACCGACGTTCACCGCCAGGCTGGCAATGGTCGGCGAATGATCCACCTGTCCATCGCGCGGACCGGCGAGCGGCTCGTCCTCCGCCGCGAAGGTGACGACATCGCTCGTCGCCTCGATCGTCAGCCGGGAGTGAAGATAGGGAACGCTGAAATCATGGACGGTATTGCCATAGTAGTCGGTGAAGACGATCACCGTTGCCGGAGGATCGATCTCGAGACCGAAGTTCAGGCACAGCTGCTGTTCGTCGGAGCATGGGCGAAGGCGTATCTCGTTGAAACTCTCATGAACCGGGCCGGTGTACTGGTATTCGGTGCGATGGGCGATCCGATAGCGCATGGCGATGTGCTCCCTCTCCGGCGCACGAACGTGGCGGCCGACGCTCAGGCAAAAAGCTCCTCGGCACGCAGGACGCGCGGCGCAAAATACTGGCGCTGGATGTGCTCGCCGATCTGGTAGCACCGGCGTTCCAGGTCGAGCAGGTAGGGATGCAGGCCGGCGGACAGCACCTCGTCGATATTGGCGAAGGCCAACTGGCTGTCCAGCCACCCAACCGCACGCTCGGCCTCGGCGACCCGATACGATGCCAAGCGCACTGTCGCAATGTCTCCAAACGACGACGATTCCGCCACGCGGCTGGCGGCAATCGCTGAGAGCGCCCCCTGAACCTCGCCGATGGAGAAACGGATCGAGCGCGGAAAGACCGGCGAGAATGCGAGCATCTCGATCACCGATCGCGGCCGAACGGCGCTGCGGTAAAGCTTGTGATAGGCCTCGTAGGCCGACATCGAGCGCAACACGGCGAGCCACTGGTGCGGGTCACCGGGAACATCCTGCAAGGCAACATACTGCGCGACGGCGGGTGCCGGTACGGTAAGCCCGGTCCAGTCTCCTTGCTCGGCCATCAGCGCCTCGGTCATCAGGAGCCGGACCTTCACATCGAGCGCGCGGGCGGTCTTCTCGGCCCGTTCGAGGAACTTGCCAGCCTGGAGGAAATGCCAGCCTTCCTCCCGTGGCATGGTGCTGTCGGTCACTCCCTGGAAGAGATGGCTGAACTCGATCACCGACCGGTAGAACGTGTGCGCGGTCGTGTGGCTGCTGAACGGCTGTTCCCCCACGAAGCGACGTTGCTGCAGTTCGAGGTGAAACCGGTTCAACGCCTCCCACATCTCACTGGCGATCTGGTGACGCAACGCCCCGGCCTGTTCGCGAGCACGCGCCACGCAGGAGATGACCGAGTTGGGATTGCCCGCATCGAAGATGAGATAGGGTGGCACCGTCTGCTCGGACGCCACGCCGTACGCATCGGCAAACCGCTGCTGATCGCCGACGATGGCGATCAACGATTCCCATTGCCGCTGCCGGCGCAGATCGTCCGTCGTGGAGACGCCCATGCCCAGCGTGTGATGGTAGTTCACATCCGTGATACGGGCCGTATCCTCGGCCCGCTCGACATAGCGCCCGATCCAGTACATCGCCTCGGCAATTCGGCTCAACATGGTGCAGGCTCCCTCGTCATCGCAACACCCACGTATCCTTCGATCCGCCGCCCTGGCTGGAATTGACCACCAACGATCCCTTGCGCAGGGCCACACGAGTGAGTCCGCCAGGCAGTACCTCAACCCCCCTCGCTCCGCTCAGGATGTAAGGCCGGAGGTCGATATGCCGGCCCTCGAGATGGCCGCCCTCCCCGTCGGTGTCGGAGATGAATGACGGATGGCGGGAAAGCGGAATCACCGGCTGGGCGATGTAGTCGCGGGGATGGTCCGCAACCAGATGGCGAAAACGGTCGATCTCCTCATCGGAGGCCGCTGGGCCGATCAGCATGCCGTACCCGCCGCTTTCGTTGGCGGCTTTCACGACCAGGTCGCCCATGTTCGCCTGCACGAACTCCATCTGGTCCGGATCGCTCGGCAGGTAGGTCGGCACATTGCCGAGAATCGGCTCCTCGTTCAGGTAGTAACGGATGATGGCCGGGACATAGTGATAGATCACCTTGTCGTCCGCCACACCGGTGCCGACGGCGTTTGCCAGCGCGACGTTTCCCGCCCGCACCGCCCCGAGCAACCCGGCCACGCCAAGCACGCTGTCCGGCCGGAAGGCGAGCGGATCGAGGAACTCGTCGTCCACGCGGCGGTAGATGACATCCACCTGCTGGTGACCGCGCGTGGTGCGGAGGAACACCCGGTTGTTCGCCACGAAGAGATCGCGCCCTTCCACCAGGTCGATACCCATCTGCTGGGCAAGATAGGCGTGCTCGAAATACGCCGAGTTGTAGACGCCAGGCGTGAGCAACACCACCGTCGGTCCCTCGGCTCCGCCACGGGGTGAAAGGCTCCGCAGGTTCTCCAGCAGCAACCCGCAATAGTGATCGACCGGACGCACGCCGAGGGCATCGAACCAGTGCGGGAAGATCCTGGACATGGCCGTGCGGTTGGCGAGGACGTAGGACACGCCGCTGGGAGAACGGAGATTGTCCTCCAGCACGAGGTAGCGCCCCTGCTCGTCGCGGACGAGGTCGCTGCCCACGATATGGATATATCGATCGTGCGGCACGTCGATACCAACGACCTCGCGCCGGAAGTGGCGCGCCCGCACGACCAACCGGCGCGGCATCACCCGGTCGTTCAGGATGTGCTGGTCGTGATAGATGTCGTGAATGAACCGGTTCAGTGCCTCCACCCGCTGCTTGAGGCCGGATTCGATCACCTCCCATTCCGCAGGCGGGATGATGCGAGGAATGGGATCGAATGGAAAGATGCGCTCCGTCCCCTGGTCCGTGTCCGAATAGACCGTGAAGGTGACGCCCTGATGGAGGAAAGACCGGCTCGCAAGGTCGTTGGCGATATGGAGATCGTGTGCGCCGAGTTCGGCAAGGCGAGAGACGAGGCCGGCATAGTGCCTGCGAACATCGATGGTGCCATCTGCACCAGGCATGAAGACCTCGTCGAAGAACCCGTCGGTCAGATAGCCGTCGTAGAGTGATCCGCCAGCACCGCGATGAACAGAGGAAGCAGGCATAGGCTCTCCTGCCTGTGTCGGAAACGCGTCCGGAATGCCAACGGTCCGTATTCGTGGAATGATACGAATTGGACGTTTGGCACAACAAACGTCATATTGCACGAAATACCCACCTAGCCTCGTTCACAACGACCAGTATCCCTTCGCATTCCATGAGACCAACCTTCTGTGCTCTCCCAGGTCCGGGTCGACGTTGGGCGCGTGGCACATGACGTGTTCCACTCCGGAGGGTACTCCTCCCGGCGCGCCCTTCGGCGGTTATGACGCCGCAGCCGGCTTGTCCTTCCCACGAACTTCTGGTACACCAACGCGGGAATCTCTCCGCTACACCTGTCTGGAGGTTTTCGTGCCTGTCCCCTACGTCAATCCCGATACCCTCGGCTTCGATACCGCCGCCCTCGACCGCGCCTGGATCTCCCTCGTGGACGGCGCCGAGCGACATGAATACGGCGGGGCGGTCGCCCTCGTCGCACGGCACGGGCAAATCACACTCCATCGCGCCACGGGCTGGGCCGTCCGCGAGCCGCTCGACGATCGCTCGCCGATGGCCGTGGACACCATCTTCGACCTCGCATCGCTGACCAAGGTCACGGCCACGCTGCCCTCGGTCCTGCGCCTGATCGCGGAGGGTCGCCTTGGCCTCGATGACCCGGTCGGCACGGTCCTGCCGGAGTTCGGCACCGAAGGCCCCAAGCGCGAGGTGACGATCCGCCGCTTGCTCACCCATTCCGCCGGTCTCAGCGCGTGGCGTCCCGTCTTCCTGCACGGCCACGGCGCGGACGCCTACCTCGCCGATTTCGCCGCGACGCAGCCGGAACACACACCGGGCGGCCAGGTGATCTACAGCGATCCCTCCTTCATCACGCTCGGCGAAGTCGTGCATCGCCTCACCGGCGAGACGGTCGCCGACTCCGCGCGGAAGCACATCTTCCTGCCGCTGGGGATGACGGATACCCGCTTCACGCCGCCAGTCGGCCTGCGCCCGCGCATCGCCGCGACGGAGGTCGGCAACGCCTTCGAGGCGGCAAAAGCTCCCGGGCAGGCACCCGTGAAGGATGGCGGCTGGCGCGGCTATCTCCTGCGCGGCGAGGTCCATGACGGCAATGCCTGGTATGGATTCGATGGGGTGGCCGGGCATGCCGGCCTGTTCGGCACGGCGCTCGATCTCTTCCGCTACGGTCAGATGTGGCTGAACGGCGGCGTGCTCGATGGCACCCGCATCCTGCCCCAGGAGATCGTTCACGAGGCGACGAGCGACCAGATCGCCATTCCCGGCGAGACGGAACGCCGTGGCCTCGGCTGGCGGATGATGCCGGAGCCGGGCACGCCAGAGGAGAATCCGGATTCCGGGCGTGGCCTGGGTCAACGCGCCTTCGGACACACCGGATTCACGGGCACCTCGCTGTGGATGGACCCCGATCGATCGCTCGTCATTGTGCTGCTCACGAATCGCGTCCACCCCACCGTGACGCCCGCCTATATGGAACGCCGCGCCCGCTTCACGCAGGCCGTCGTCGATGCGCTCGCCACGGGAGCCGCTGGCAATGCCTGAGCGGCCCGCCGCACCGCCGGCGCTATGCGTCGGGCTGATGGCCGGCACGTCGCTCGACGGGATCGACGCCGCCCTCGTCCGCATCGACGGCCCCGCGCGGG
>JASGDN010000077.1:0-53753 GCA_049841275.1 Thermomicrobiales bacterium | reverse complement strand
TTGAACCGGTATCGGCGGCTGACCATTCGGTACGAACGTCGCGTCGACATCCATCAGGCCTTCACCACGCTCGGTTGCTGCCTCATCTGCTTCAACGCCATCACCCGGTTGTGTTAGGCACTCTAATGGGGGCGGTGCTGGCGGTTGGCGCGTTCGCTATCGGTAGCAAGGCGGCGGGGGCCCAGACGGCGACTCCATCAACGGCGGATAGTGCGGTGAGTCCGGTGGCCGGGTCAGGATACCGGCTGCTGCCGTTGTCTCCAGAGGAGCTGGGCGCGCCATCTGTACCCGAGCCAACGGTCTCGACCGCCGAGAAGCCGATGACGCTTGAGGATGGAATTGCGCCGTATCGCGATACGTATGGGACGGATGCCGAGCCGGGAGTCTTTCCGCGTACGATCCGGCATGGGGGCGGCGAGACGCTGCTCGAGGCGAAGCCGGAGCGGATCGTCTGCCTGGACCTCGGAACGATCGACTCCCTATGTCGTTGGAAACGCTTGGTGAATATGTCGATGCGGATTACATCGTCGTCGCCACCGACGCGGGTGACGCCGCGGCGGAGTTCGCGCGCCAGATGCTCGAAAGTCCGATCTAGCAGACGCTCGACGCGGTGAAGAACGACCGCGTGGTGCTGGTCGATAGCGCGGTCTGGATCGGTGGCGTTGGCTACGGCGGGGCAAACATGGTGCTGGACGACATCGCCCGGATCGCCGGAGCTTCTGCCTGACATTGGGCGGGACCGGACGTCAGAATCCGCCAGACCGGCCGAGGAGGGGTTCTTCCCGGCCAGCCTGGCGACCTTTCGTCTGGGCGACTATTTCTTGCGGATAACTGTTCTTGTGCGCAAGCACGGCCCCGGCTAGAGTCGGCGCTGTTCAGCGTTGCGCGTATGTTCGCACGCTCTCGACGTGCGGCGTGTTCATGGCTCACGCATATTCGGAGCTACCGCGACACGATGTTCTGGGGCGTCCCGGCTTTCCATCCCTCAATGTTCGCGATCAACTGGCCGGCGAGGACTTCCTGCGACTGGCGGCTGACCCAGGCCACATGCGGCGTCACGACCAGGTTCGGCAGATCGGCATCGAGCAGCGGGTTCCCGCTCATGGGCGGTTCCTCCGGCAGGACATCGATGCCGGCACCGGCGATCGTGGCATCCCGAAGCGCCCGTACGAGCGCGTCCGATTCGACGATCGCGCCACGCGCGCAGTTGATCAGGATGGCGTCCCGTTTCATCATCGCCAGCTCCCGGGCGCCGATCAGCCCGCGTGTCTCGTCTGTCAATGGACAGACCAGCACGAGTACGTCGGACTGCGCCAAAACCTCATCCAGTGCCGTCCGGCCCGGACGCGGCTCGCGTCCGCGATGCTCCGCGACCAGGATATTCATGCCGAACGCTTTCGCGATCGTCTCCACGCGCACACCGAGCACGCCATGCCCGACCAGTCCGAGCGTCGTCCCGGTAAGCGCGATCGGGATCGGATCGAGGACGAGCGCGTAAGCGTCCGACCGCTGCCACTTCCCTACCGAGACGGCCTCCCGATAGGGGAACACCTGCCGCCGCAACGCCAGGATCAAGGCGAAGACATGCTCCGGCACGCTCACCGACCAGTTGCGGATGTTGCATACGGTTATGTCGCGTTCCGCGCAAGCAGCCAGGTCGATGTGATCGAATCCCGTCGCCGCCACCGCAATCAGGCGGAGGTGCGGACACTGGTCGATCGTCTCCCGCACGATGGGCACGCCATCCGTGATCGCGACGGTTGCCTCGCGCAGTCGGCCTGCCACCTCGCCCGGGGCTGTCGCCGGATACTCGATCCAGACATGCGGAAACGACGGCGGCGGGAACGGCACACGAAAGACGCCCCGGTCGAGGAAGACGATCCGAGGCGTCTGGGTGCAGGAAACGGCTGTGGGCACGGTCGGGTCACCTCGTCGTTGGGTGGCGGATGCGAATCGTGCCCGAGTATCGCACGGAATGGCTCCCCTACTCCTGCTTCGTGAAGGACCGGGTTGCGGCGCTGAGCGTGACGATCATGAAGCCCGCCAGCACGGAGAAGTCGATCCAGCCGTTCCGGTTCCACAGCCCGATCAACAGGCCGCGCATCAGTTCCACGCCGTAGTACAGCGGGTTCAGGTGGATGACGACACGCATCCAGTCCGGGACGTTGTGGACCGGGAATTGGGCGCCACTGAGGAAATAGAGTGGAAGCACGACAAAGTTGTTGACGGTGCCGAATCCCTCGAACGATGTCATGCGTGCGGCGATCGTCAGGCCGAGTCCGGTCAACCCCACCCCGAGTACGAGCATCACACCGATGGCGGCCAGCACATTCAGCGGCTTCAGCGAGACGCCGACGAATGGCGCGAAGATGAAGATGATGCATCCCTGGACGGTCGCGATCAGGCCGCCGGCGAGCGCCTTGCCGATCACCACCGACGTACGCGGGATCGGCGCGACCATGATCTCCTTCAGGAAGCCGAACTCGCGGTCGAAAATGACGCTGATGGCGCTCTGCAGCGAGGTGAAGATGATTGCCATTGCCAGCATGCCGGGGAAGATGAAGGACAGGTACGAGACATCTCCGGGGAGTTTCACGGCTCCGCGCAAGCCGGTCCCGAGCAGGAAGAGCCAGACGACCGTCCGTGCCAGCGAGCCGTAGAGTTGGGCGCGCTCTCGCCAGAAGCGTGTCAAGTCGCGCTGGCAGAGCATCGCGATTGCGCCAAAATCGATCGGGCCGAGCCGGACGGGCACGCTGGGCGTGGCTGCCGGGAAGGTCGGTGTGGTGGTCGAGGTGGAAGCCATGGTCCTATGCCCCCCGCTTGCCGCGCCGCTGCATCTGGGCGCGGAGCTTGTCGCGCTTGTCGGCGCCTTCGTCACGGATCTCACGACCGGTCATCTGGAGGAAGACATCGTTCAGGGTCGGCCGGGCGATTTCGATCGACTGCACCGGCACCGGGAAGGTTCGCAGCAACTCCGGCGCGAATTCGTCGCCGTGGTCGACCGCGAAGACGACGGTGTCTCCCTCGATCAGCGCTTCCTTGCCATAGCGCGAGCCGAGGATATCGACCGCTGCCTCGTTGTCCTCGGTGCGAAGGCGGATGCGATCGCCGCCGAGCGAGGCCTTCAACTGGGTTGGCGTGTCGAGCGCGATCAGGCGGGCATGATCCATGATCGCGATCCGGTCGCAATATTCCGCTTCGTCCATGTAGTGCGTGGTCATGAAGACCGTGATGCCGTGTTCCTTCCGCAGCTCGGTGATGTGCTCCCAGATGTTCTGGCGCGTCTGCGGATCGAGGCCGACGGTCGGCTCGTCGAGGAAGAGCACCGAGGGGTGATGCAGCAGGCCACGCGCGATCTCCAGCCTCCGTTTCATGCCGCCGGAGAAGGTGCGCACGCGGTCCTTCGCGCGGTCAGTGAGGTCGACCATCGCCAGCACCTGGGCGATGCGGTCGGCGCGGATGTCGCGCGGGACGTGATAGATCATGCAGTGGAAGCGCAGGTTCTCCTCGGCGGTGATGCGGTCGTCCAGGCTGAAGTCCTGGAAGATGATACCGATGGAGTTGCGCACGCCGGCAGGATCCTTCACCACATCGTGCCCGTCGATGCGGGCGGTGCCGGAGGTTGGCTTCAAAAGTGTGCAGAGCATCTTGATCGTGGTGCTCTTGCCGGCGCCGTTCGGGCCGAGGAAGCCGAAGACCTCGCCGGGCGCGACCGAGAACGACAGATCGTCCACGGCGGTGAAGTCCTCGAACTTCCGGACCAGATGCTCGACCTCGATGGCCGGAACAGGGGTTGAGCGGATGCTGGCGGGTGGAGTGAGCGGCCGGCGTGATGGGTCGGCCAGGGTGGGAGCGGCAGGAAACGCCATGTCGTCTATCCGATCGCGTGGGCGTCGTCGGAGATGTCCGATGCGTCCGTGAGGAGAAGGTCGAGGTCGTCGAGGGCACGCCAGAGTGCGGCCTGCCGCTCGACGGGGATTGCATTCAGGCGGTTCGCGAGGATGTCGTGGAGGCTCGTCTCGTACGCGGTGACGAGTTCCTCGCCCGGGGGCAGGATGGCGAGCCGCCAGCGGCGGCGATCCTCCGGGTCCGGCAGGCGCTCCACGAGACCGCGTTCCACCAGCCCGTCCACGATGCGGGTGACGGTCGGGGGAGCGCTGCGCAGGTGTCTTGCGAGGATGGAGGTGAGCATGCCACCGTCCGACGCGGCGATTGCCCGGAGGCTTCGGAGTTGCGGAAGGGTGAGGCGGTCGTCGCCCTGGATGCCCGCCAGCACGGTCTTCAAGAGGTGATGGTATTTGGGGAGGACCGATTGCAGGCGGTCGACCATCTGGTCGGTTGTCGGGCTGTCGGTTGCCTCGACGGAATCGGTGAGCATGAGGGTGATCCTCCTTCCGGCCGTTGCCGAATCGTTGTTTTCTCTATCGTATAGCAATCACAATAGATATCAACACTATTGATTAGCGATGCCAACCTGGATACACCGTTTGCCTGCTGGGACAGGAGAAAAACGGACAGACCAGCGGCTCCTCGCAGCCTGCCCGAGCAGGGCCGAAGGATGTGCGTTCGCCGGAGATCTTCAGGTCGGTCCCTATACTGGTAGGCGTTCGACCTTGCCGCACGCACCACACGCGACAGGAGTTCCATGACCTCCCCGATCGGGACAATCACCCACGTGTCCACACCGGTTTCCTCCCCGCGGCCGGTCGCGCGCTGGCTGCTGAATGCGCTCGTCTTCGCCGGCGGCATGGCGAGCGTCGGCACCGAAACGAGCGCCGCCCGCTTGATCGCGCCGTATTTCGGCGAATCGACCTTCATCTGGGCGAACATCATCGGATTTACGTTGACGTTCCTCGCGCTCGGCTACTGGCTCGGCGGGCGGATCGCCGACCGGTATCCGCGTCCTTGGCTGCTCTTCGCCACTACGGCCTTCGCCGCGCTCTGGGCAGGGTTGACGCCCCTGATCTCGCGGCCGCTCCTCTCCGCCTCGGTCGATGCGTTCGCCGATGTCTCGGTCGGGGCGTTCTACGGTTCGTTGATCGGCATCCTTCTCATCCTGGCTGTGCCGATCACGTTGCTGGGATTTGTCTCGCCCTACGCGGTGCGGCTGAGCGTGCAGGACGTGGCGCGGACCGGGCAAACGTCTGGCGGCATCTATGCGCTGGGAACGATCGGCTCGATTGCGGGGAGTTTCCTGCCGACGCTGTTGCTCATTCCGCTCATGGGAACGATGCGGACGTTCCTCATCCTTGGCGGCCTGTTGCTGGTCCCGTCGCTGATCGGACTTCTCTCGCTGCGGATGTGGATGCCGGGGGCGCTCTCGGTCGGGACCGCGGCGGCGGTTGCGGTCGCCTCGGCGGCTGGCGCACCGCATCCGATCCGGCCCGTGCAGGACGGCACCTTCGTCTACGAGACCGAATCGCGGGAGAACTACATTCAGGTATCCGAAGAGGATGACGGTACGATGTTGCTCTCCCTCAACGATGGCCACGCCGTCCATTCCGTCTACAATCCGGACGAGGCGCTGACCGGCGGTCCGTGGGACTACTTCATGCTTGGCCCGATGTTCCGCAACGATCCGGCTCCGGCGACGCTCGGCAACGCACTGCTGATCGGCCTGGCTGGCGGGACGGTGGCGCATCAGCTCACACTCGCCTATGGCCCGGTACCGATCGATGGTGTCGAGATCGACCCGGAGATCGCTCGTGTCGGCCGCGAGTACTTCGGCATGACCGAACCGAACCTGAACGTGATCGTGCAGGATGGGCGCTACACCCTGCGGACCTCGGACCGGACGTACGACCTGATCGGCGTGGATGCCTACCGTCAGCCCTACATCCCGTTCCAATTGACCACGCAGGAGTTCTTCCACGAGATCGACGCGCATTTGACGGATCGGGGCGCGGCGGTTATCAATGTGGGCCGGACGGAGACGGATTACCGGCTCGTCGATGTCATTGCCTCGACGATGAAGAGCGTGTTTCCGAACGTCTACGTGATCGACACCGCGCGCTACGACAACAGCATCGTGATCGCCACGAAATCGCCGACCGCGCTGGCCAACCTGGCCGTCAATGTGGCTGCCCAACCGGAAGGATCGCTCGTGCGGACGGTTGGCGAATCGGCCTTGCAGTCTGGCAATCCGCGCGAGGTTGCCGAGGTTACCACCGTCTTCACCGACGATCATGCCCCCGTCGAGCGGGTTGTGGACACCATCATCCTTGATGCCGCACGCGAGGAAACCGAGGACACGCCGTGATCGAATCCCCCACTCCAACCGAAGCTGCTATCTTGCCGGCGCCTGTTCGTAGCGAACTCCTGAGCCGCATTCCCGGCATCGTGCATGGGCTGACCTACCGCGTGCCTGGCATGGGCAAGGCCGAGGGGAACATCGGCTACAGCGGTGGCCGCAACCAGGAGGATGCCTGGGCAATGCGCCGGCAGTGGGCGGATGCGATCGGGTTCGACATCGAGCTGATGGTGAATGTCGGGCAGGTTCATGGGAACGAGGTCATCCGTGCCTACGCGGACGATGCCGGTCGCGGCGCGGCGCCGGGCACCGAGGTGATCGGACGTGCCGATGCGCTGGTGACGGACGCCCCGAATGTCTTCCTCTCGACGATGCATGCCGATTGCCAGCCGATCCTGCTCGTCGACCCGGCGCGTCCCGCCGTGGCGGCGGTGCATGCCGGCTGGCGCGGCACGGTGGCGGACATCGCCGGAAACGCCGTACGGGCGATGCAGCGCGAGTTCGGAAGCGATCCCGCCGAGGTGATCGCCTACCTGGGACCGGCGATCGGTGTCTGCTGCAACGAGGTCGGTGACGAGGTGATCGACGCCTGGAAGGCGATTGCATCCGACATGGGACCGCTGGTCGAACTGGCGATCGCAAAGCCGGGCGCGAAACATCACTTCGATGTCTCGCGCGCCAACGCGTTGCTCCTGCAACGGGCTGGTATCGTGCCGGAGCACATGGAGGTCTCGCCGGTCTGTACCAAGTGCGAGGGCGACTGGTGGTTCTCGCATCGCGGGCAGGGGGCAGCGGCGGGTCGGCAGGCGGCCTTCATCGGGATCGTGCCCACGCAAGGGGATGCGGATCAGGAGACTGGGCGTGAGTGATGCGCTGGCGGAAGTCGATGGTGCGGCGATGGCGGAGCGCATCGCGGGTATCGCCTCACGCGTGCATGCTGCGGCGCGGCGTGCCGACCGGGAGCCGGCGACCGTTACGATCGTAGGCGTGAGCAAGACCTTCCCGCGCGAGGCGATCGATGCGGTGTACGCGGCGGGCATCCGTGTCTTCGCCGAAAGTCGCGTGCAGGAGGCGAAGGAGAAGCTGGCCACACCCCTGCCGTCCGATGCAACGGTTCATCTGATCGGCCAGTTGCAGACGAACAAGGTGAAGCCGGCGGTGGCCCTCTTCGACGTGATCGAGTCGGTGGATCGTGCGAACCTGATCGACGCGCTGGCACGAGAGGCGACGAAGCAGGAGCGCACGGTGAATGTGCTCCTGCAAGTGAACGTCGCGCGGGAACCGCAGAAGTCGGGGTGCGATCCGGACGATGCGCCGCTCCTGCTGGACGAGATCGTTGCGGCGGGAAACCTGCGCTGCCTCGGCCTGATGACGATCGCGCCGCTGGTGGACGATCCGGATGATGCGCGGAAGACGTTCAAGGACCTGCGATTGCTGCGTGAGGAACTGCGACAGCGGCACCCGGATGCGCCATTGGATGTCCTCTCGATGGGCATGAGCAACGATTTCGAGGTGGCGATCGAGGAGGGCGCGACGCACGTCCGGATCGGCCGCGCCATCTTCGGATCGCGCTAGTGGTGCGTCATCGGCTACGTGTCGGAGTTGGTTCCTCATCGCAGCCGGAAGACTTCGGATCGCCTCCTGCCGTTGGGATATTGAGGGCTTGCCCGTGATGAATTCGGTCCGGAGTCGCGCATAGACACGTGCCTCCTCGACGTGGGTGAATGCAGCTCCCCGATCGATTTGCTGGGATAACCCTCATCCTTTCATGTATCGCAAATCCTAATAGTTAAGCAAGTGCTTGACTTTTTGGTTTTCCTCCGTATAGTTAAGCACATGGTTAACCGATCCAGTACTGACGCGATCAGTCTCATATTCCAGGCGATGGCGGACCCGACCCGGCGAGCGATCGTTGAACGCCTGATCCGTGGTCCGGTGTCGGTCAAGGCACTTGCCGAGCCACTGGCGATGTCGTTGCCTGCCGTGATGCAGCACCTGCAGGTGCTGGAAGGAGCAGGAGTCATCACGACCCAGAAAATCGGTCGAGTACGCAGTTGCCAAATCGAACCGCTGGCGCTGCGGCAGGCGGAACTGTGGCTCAACCGACAACGCACTGAGGCGGAACAGCAACTTGATCGCCTTGAGGACTACCTGAAGGGACAATGATGACGGAGGTTACGCATTCGACCTTTACCCTGGAACGCCAATACCCGGCCTCGGTAGACCGGGTATTCGATGCATGGGCGAATCCAGAAGCACGGAAGCGCTGGATGGCGCAGGGCGCAGTGTATTCCCAGGATTTTGTGGTCGGTGGACTCGAGCGGGTTCGGGGTATGGATGGCGAAGGCCGCACGCTGACCTACGAGGCACGCTATGCCGAGATCGTGCTCAACACACGTATCCTCACCTCGTCAACCCTGCGCACGGAAGACCGTCTGTCGACCGTCTCGGTTACCAGCGTGGAATTCTCGGCCGATGGCGCTGGTACCCGGATTGTGCTGACCGAGCACGGAATGTATCTCCCAGGGCAGGAGCGGCCAGAGTGGCGCGAACGGGGAACAGCCCAGCAACTGGATACCCTGGCCACGGAATTCGCCGAAGGTGCTGACCGTCAGGAGAAATGATCATGGCTCATGTCGAACATGTGCTGGCGGTAGTCGCGGTTCGTGATCTGGCGGCGAGCAGGTCCTGGTACACCAAACTTTTCGGACGCGAGCTTGACAACAACCCGATGACAAATCTGATCGAATGGCAGGTTGTCGCCGGTGGTTGGGTACAGGTGGCCGAGGACCCGACGCGAGCTGGCCACGGAATGCTGAACCTGGCCATATCCGACATACATGAAGGCGTTCGTGAACTCCGGGAGATGGGTCTGGAACCTGTCGAAATCATTGAGGCCAACAAAGGGGTACGACTCTCCCAGATTTCCGACCCGGACAACAACCAGATCACCCTGGTTGGGAACTTCCGCGTGAAGTACTGAACGAAGCGGTCCACACACGGTGGCGACCACGAGGAACGTGGATGGCTCATTGCCTTCCACGTTCCGGTCTGGATGTGTTATGGAGCCGGGGTCGCCGTGGCCTCTGGTGACGGCTCGGCGGTTGGCGGCGTGGACGCAGGAGAGGCGACCGGGGATGCCACCGGTGTGCCCCCCGCCATCGCCGTCAGGATCTCTCCGAGCCGTGTCTGTGCTTCTCCGTAGGCCGCCCAGTCGCCCTTCTGCCGGGCTGTTTCGGCGTCATTGTACGCCTGCAGGGCCTGGTCGGCCAGCGTCTGATCGGATGCCGATGCATTGGTGGTCGCCGTCGTGGTTGTCGTCGTTTCCGTCTGGCCGGTTGGCTGGGTGGCCGGCGCCTCCGTGATCTGGTCGACACTCTGCGCCGACGGATCGCCGAGCGCCTTGATCGCCTCGTCCAGCGACGGACGCATCACGACCTTATCCTTCGTCGCCACGATCACGCTTGCCAGTTGCGGCGCGCCCGCGCCGGAACTCGTTGCCTGCAGGTAGACCGGCTGCACGTAGAGCAGCGCATCGTTGATCGGGATCACCAGCAGGTTGCCGCGAATCACGTCCGAACCGCTCCGACCCCAGAGCGAGAGCTGTTGCGAGATGTCCGGATCCTGGTTGATGCGCGCCTCGATCTGTTGTGGTCCGAAGACGGTGATCTGCCGCGGATACCGGAAGAGCTGGAGGGTCGTCTTGCCCGTATTGTCCGCCGTACCCGCGAACCAGGCCGTCATGTTCTGCCGGTTCGTGTTGCCGCCGGGGGTGAAGGGCACGGTCAGCGCGAAGACATCCTTCGTCTCGTTCGGCAGGGAAAGGCTGACGAAGTAAGGCTCGACCTGCACCGATTGCCCGTCGATGTTCTCCTGCGCGACGGTCCACCGGTCATCCCCGTCGTAGAGCGAACGGGCAGAATCGACGTGGTAGGTCGACCAGATGTCCGATTGCGCCACGAACTGCTTCTCCGGATAGCGGAAGTGCTCGGAGATCGCCGGCGGCGCCTCGGAGATGGGCGTGAAGAGATCCGAGTAGATCTTGCCCCATGCGTCGGCGATCGGGTCGGTCTCGCCCGTGCGGTAGAAGGTCGTTGTGCCGTCGTAGGCGTCCACGGTCACCTTCACACTGTTGCGCAGGTAGTTGATGCCGTCCCACTTCGTCGCGTTCGGGTAGCGGTCGCTGGTCGTGTAGGCGTCGATCACCCACACCAGCCGACCATTGGCGATCACGAGATAGGGATCGCTGTCGTAGTCGAGGAACGGCGCGATCTTCTTCGCCCGGTCCACCACGGAGCGATCGTCGATGAGGCGGGAGTCGCCCGTGAGCTGGCTGCTGAAGAAGATGTTGCGATCGCCATAGGTCAGCGCCGCCATGATCCGGGTCACCGGGTTGCCGAGAGGAATCGACCCCTTTGCCTGGCCGGTGTAGCCGGTGGTCGGCTGCTCGCCGCTGTCGTTGATGCCGGTGAATTCCGATTGCTTCGTATGGACGATGATCCAGTCCTGGTTCGCCTCGCCGAAGTAGATCTCCGGCTGGGTGATCGCCAGCGGACCGGTGCCGGTTGGCGGGATATTGCTGACGAGGAAGGTCGGCCAGCCATCGCCAGAGACCTGGCTCACCGGGCTCACGACGGAGCCGTAGCCATGGGTATAGGCGAGGTGGACGTTCGTCCACGTTTGCGAATTGGCGGGCAGGCCGGAGACATTCAGTTCGCGTGCGGCGACGAGCACCTGCACTGGCTGGCCATTGATGGCGTAGGTGTCCACGTCGATGTCGTGGAACTCATAGTACGGTACGAAGGTCTGCAGCTGCTGGTAGATCGGCTGCACGACGTTGTAGTCCCAGATGCGGACGTTCGAGAGCGGCGGCGTGCTCGTCGAAAGCGACGATGCCACGATCGGGTCCTGCCCGGTGACCTGCGTCGTGCCTACCTGATCGAGGCCGAAGGCCGCCCGCGTCATCTCGAGATTGCGCTCGATGTATTTCTCCTCGCGTGGGAACTCGTTCGGGTCGACGATGAACTTCTGGACGCCCACCGGCAGCAGCGGGGTGATCGCGAAGGCGAGGATGACCCAGCCGCCGACGATCCCGAGCAGCCAGCGCGGATTCTTGACGACGTTCCCGAAGAGCAGCGCGACCGCCGCCGCGAGCGAGAGGAACGCCATCAGGTAGTTCAGCGGCCGCACGATGTTGACATCGGTGTAGTTGGGGCCGATCACCATGCCGCGCGTCGAGAAGACGAGGTCGTAATTGGCGAGCAGATAGCCCGCGCCGAAGGCAAGCAGCAGGAGGCTGCCGAGAATGCTGAGATGACGCAGCCCGACCCACGGCACGTCGCCCCACTTCCGGAAGCGGACGCCGAGCCGGATGAGGTAGACGATTGCCACGGCCGCCCAGGTCACGAGACCGAGCTGGAGCAGGAAGGTGTGGAGGTCGTGCAGGATCGGCAGCCGGAAGACGTAGAAGCCGACATCCTTGTGGAACGTCGGGTCCTTCACCCCGAAGTCGCCGCCGCGCAGGGCCAGCTGAAGATCGATCCACTGATCCGAGAACCGCGCGCCGGAGATCACGAAGACGAGGACGCCGACACCGAACGCGAGGATCTGGATCAACCGCTGGCTGAAGCGCCCGACCACGCCTTCATGCTGGATCTGCCCTTCCTTCGAAAGGCGCAACGCCATCCAGACGTTGAAGATGAAGACGATCGCGCCGATCAGGCCGCCGACGATGAAGGACGCCCAGTCCCACACGTAGTTGGTGACGATGACCGAGCGGTAGCCCACGCTGCCGAACCAGAGCCAGTTGATCCAGAACGGCGAAAAGACGAAGGCCAGGATCACGATCACGAGCAGGACGAGCACCGCCCAGAGCATGCGCTTCGTCGAAGCGGAAAGGCGGAAGCGCGATCCCTTCGGCTTCACCGGCTCTGCCTTTGCCACCGGCGGCTCACCCGCCGGTTTCGATCGACGCCGAAATACGTTCACGCCCACCTCCCCACCGTTACGTTCATGCGTGCCGTTGCCGGGCGATCGTGCCCTCGTGTCGAGGGTATGGTACGATGCTGGCCTTCACCCCGCCTGTGACCGGTGTCGATGCCAGCAGTCACAGACCTTCTCTTCCCCACGGAAACGGATGCTCCTCTCCTCCATGCCAGATCCCGATGTTTCCGACTCCACCATACGGACCCCCGTCCGGGTCCAGAGTCTTGGCAGCGGCAGTGCCGGAAACGCATTTCTCGTCCAGCGCGGCGAACGCACGCTGATGGTGGACTGCGGCGTTGGTATCCGCACGATGCAGGCCGAGATGCGCCGGTTCGGGACGAATCCGAAATCGCTGGACGGCCTGCTCATCACGCACGAGCACGGCGACCACATCCGGACGCTTCACCGCGTGATGCGTCCGGATCTGCCGGTGATCGCGACGGAGGGGACCGCCGACATGGCCGGGGTCCCGCGCGCGCAACTCCTGCCCTTCGTGCAGGGCCGGCCGGCCGAGTTCGCCGGATTCACGATCTGGGCGCTGCGCGTCCGCCACGATGCGATCGACCCCTGTGGATTCCTGATCGAAACGCCGGAGGCGCGGATCACGATCCTCACCGATCTCGGGTCCTGGCAGGATCACCTGACCGCCCCGATCGCCGCCAGCGATCTCGTCGTGCTGGAAGCAAACCACGACGAGCAGATGCTCTGGCGCGGACCCTACCCCGCGCATCTGAAGCGGCGCGTCGCTTCCCCGGTCGGCCACCTTTCGAACGAGGTGTGCGGCGCCTCCCTGGCCCGGGCAATGCGGGACGCGATGCCGGGAATGCCCGTCTGGCTGGCGCATCTCTCCGATACCAACAACCGCCCGGATGTGGCTGAGGCGACCGTCAACGCCGCGCTCGCGGCGGAGGACCTGACGTTTGCCGTCCATGCGTTGCCGCGGCGAACGCCGGGACCGGTCTGGATATCCGGCGACCGAACACCGGACACCACGGCCGCTCCGCTGGCCGTTTCCCGGTTGCCCGCAATGCCATCGGGCTCCGGATCGCCCGACGACGGCGGACAACCGCGTTTCCAGCGGACGCTCTTCGACTGACGCCGCGTCGTGTGCTCGCAGCGTGCAGGGGTGCACGACTGCCCCTGGCATGGCCGGTATGCGCCGACGCCTCCGCTATACTCCCCAGCGATCCGACCGTTCTGGCGCCCGATGCAGGATTCGCTCGACGCCAGCCGAACCTTCGCTGGAGCGTTGACGTCGCATGAGTATCGTCCTGCTGTTGCACGACCGCCTGGCCACGTCGGTCATGCTCTTCTTCTTCTTTGTTGGTCTCTGGGGCCTGTTCGAGTTCATTCGGGGTGGCTCTCTGGGCGGGAATATCGCCGGTGCGCTCATCATCGGGCAGGTGCTCATCCTCGTGCAGGGAGCGCTTGGCCTGGTGCTCCTGATGTGGGGCGACCGGCCAGGACAGATGCTGCATATCCTCTACGGGTTTACGGCAGCGCTGGTGCTGCCATTCGTCTGGTCGTACGTGCGCGATCGAGCGCCCCGGCAGGGCCTGTTGCTCTATAGCTTTGTGGCGTTGTTCATCTTTGGCCTTGCGATCCGCGGCATGACGACCGCTGGTTGAACGCGTTTGCATCATGAGGCCATTCCGGAAGATGCCAGATTGGTCAAGGCGGCTCCCTTCGAACGGGAGCCGCCTTTTGCGTTTCCGCATGGGGCCGGGACGAAGCAATCCGTGCGGTGGCGACGTCCGTACAGGCTGGTGACGGGATGGCACCGGGTGTGTCCGATTGGATCGAAAAGCCCATCATCACGCGGAAAATGTGGCGTCGTGACTGTACGGTCGTCGTTGACACCCGTCCGGTGCGAGCGTACAATCCGACCGTACAGTCTGGTGCGTACACTGTGACCGCACACGGATGACACGAACGTCGTTTGCCCGGCCCCTGCACGGCGCAGGGTCCGTATCGGGACCGGAAAGGAGTCATCGTGGAGTCTGAGCCCCGAGACTACCAGGAGGTCATGGACAACGCATTGCAGCTGGTCTACAGCCAGCATCACCGGATGGTGTCCCAGCTTTCGCCGGAGGCATTTCAGCCGTTGACGCTCGATCAGCTTCGCAGTGGGCCGTTGGGCCAGGATCTCCTTCGCCTTGCACGATTGGCCAGGGGCCAGGTGCGCGAGTCCAAGGATCGCGTGCTGGAAGCGATCGATTCAGTCCTCCAGCTGCTGTTTTGGCCGGCAGCGGCCGATGACTATTCGGTGCCGCGTTCGTTCTGGGATACCGACCTCGGACGTATGCTGGCGCTGGCGAAGTACCGCGCGTACGAGGCGAACGAGCTGGTGAGCATTGGCAATGCCGCGCAGCAACTCGGTGTGACCCGTCCGACGATCTACCGCTGGATGGATGACCGGACGCTGAACTACGTTCGCGACGACATGAGCGGCCGCACGTTCGTCGTGCGCCGGGACATCGAGAACCTGAAGCGGGTGGCGGCGGAATTCGTCGAGTAGCCCTCGTTGCGGGAATAGCTCGGTGCGGGTGGGAGTGGCGGCAAGGGAAAAGGGCCGTCTGCTTCGGTCGTGAACGGGCAAGACAATCGGATGGAGCAAAGCGGCTGGCGGAATCCCGACCAGCCGTTTTGCTGCCCGGAAAACGGCGATCCCATGCGCTTTCCCCCGTTGCGTATGGCATGGCGGCAATCCTTCAGGTGCTTTGGGCTGAACGAAGCGTCCGATGCCATCCTGAGCGGAGCGAAGAATGACAAGCCATGTTGAGGAGGTTGGATGCCAGGCATGACGTGGTGTTTTGGGGATACGTTCCACGCGGAATAGCCTCCACGGCGTGATGCGCGTATCTCACCGTTCCGTATTCGTGTTGCTCCCGGATCACCATGAGTTGCGCACGACAACGCCCCGGCGATGGTTGCTCAGACTCATCGCCGGGGCGTATCCCTCCCCGTCTCTTTCGTGGCTCTGCTCGCGCGACCGGGGGTCGTTATGTGAACTTTCGCGTGCCGGAGAGGTCGGAGATCGCGATGACCTCCCCTCCCCGCGTGTAGATCTTCGGCAGGCGCGGTGCGATGCCACACGTCAGCTCGTAGGAGATCGTCTCCGAGAGCGCCGCGAGATCGTCGAATGTCGGCGCGGGAGCAGTGCTCTCGCTGCCGTTCCCGATTACCGTCACGACATCTCCCGGTTTCGCGTCGCATCCCTCTGGCAAGCGCACCACCGTCTGGTCCATGCAGATGCGTCCCGCGACCGGTGCGCGCATGCCCCCGACCGCCATCCACATCAAGGGGGAAAGGTTCCGGCGCAGCCCGTCCGCGTAGCCGATCGGCACGAGGGCGGTCAGTTCGTCGTGGTCGGCGCGGTAGCGGAATCCGTAGGAGACGCCGTCGCCGGGATGGATCCCGTGGATGCGCGCGATCCGGCTGTGGATCGTCATGATCCGCTTGAACGGTCCTGGCAACGGCATCACCGGGTCTGGTTGCAGGCCGTATTGCGCGATCCCGACGCGTACCCGGCTCCGGTGGTCGTGTGGAAATCGCAAGGTCGTGGCAGTGTTCGCGACGTGTTGCGTGGGAATCTCGACTCCGGCGTCCGCGAGGTCCGCGAGGACGCGCTCGAAGATGGCGACCTGGTCCTGCTCGAAGTGTGGGTCGGGATCGTCGGCGGCGGCCATGTGCGTCATGATGCCGTCCAGGCGCAATTCCGGATGCGAAAGGATCGCCTTCGCCGTCGCCACGGCCAGGTCCGGCGATGCGCCGAAACGGTTCATGCCGGTGTCGATCTTGAGATGGATGGAGACTGGCTCCTTCGCCAGCATCAGCTTTGCATCGGCGGCGAGTGCGTGTGCGAACCCGATGTCGCTTATCACGACTGCCAGCCGCTGCCCGATCGCCCGCGTGCGCTCGCCTGCCCCGATTGGGCCGAGCACAAGGATCGGAGCGTCGATCCCGGCCTCGCGAAGTTGGGCGCCCTCGTCGACCGTCGCCACCGCCAGTTCGTCGGCGCCGGACGCAATCGCGTTCTCGCCGAGGATCTCCGCGCCGTGACCGTAGGCGTTCGCCTTCACCACGGCCATCAGCTTGACGCTTGGGCCGATCAGGCTGCGGATGACGCGCAGGTTCGATGCATGGGCGTCGAGATCGACCACGGCGATGGAAGGCCGTCCGCCCCAGTGCTCGGCGGTGATGGCTGGCGCATACGGCAGCGGAAGGGTCGCGGGTTCGGACATGATCGGCCTACCCCTCGTTCTCGAGGCGGGCGATCACGCGCACGATGTCACTCCGGGTGACGATCCCGACGAGCTGCAGGTCATCGTTCACGACCGGGACTGTGCTGATGCCCTCGTCGATCATCAGCGTCGCGGCCTGGTTCAGCGTTGCATAGTTCTTGATGTTGAAGACCGGCGCGGTCATGATCTGGCGCGCGTTCACCGCCAGCACCTTGCGCATCTCCTCCTCGAACTCCGGACCGGCATCCACCATGAAGATCGCATCGAGGAATGGCACCGGCGTCGGTACGTCGACATCGGCCTCACGGGCGATGATGTCTGTTTCCGTGATGATACCGATGATCTTCTCGTCCTCCACCACCGGCACGCCGGTGATGTGATTGTCGGCGAGCGTCTTCGCGACGACCGCAATCGGGTCGTCCGGTCCCACGCTGGGAACCTCGGTGCTCATGATCTGCTCGACCGTGGGATCGGTGGGTGTTGCGTCTTCGGCGGGAAGGTCGATATCGGTCACAGTGGCTCCTTCGGCAAACGGGTCGATGGGACGGATGGTCAGGACATCGCGAGGGACGCCATCTGCTCGGCGATGGCGTCCGGGAGGTCGGTGGCAATGAGGCCGAGCGTGCCGAACCGCGCCTCCACGGCACGCGCGGCAGCCGGGCCGACGTGTAGCGCGATCGCCGCCGCGTCGCGACCACTCAGGCCCTGCGCGACGAGTCCGGCGATCGTACCGGCGAGGACATCGCCGCTGGCGGCGGTCGCCAGAGAGAGCGGCGCATCTTCGGCGACGACGGTTATGGTGCCGTCGGACGCGGCGGTATAGCCGTACTTGAGGACGACCGTCTGTTTCCATGTCTTCGCTGCGGCTTCGAGTTCACCCAGCGGATCGGCGACGATCTCCTCGGTCGTCTTGCCGGTGAGCTTCGCGAACTCGCCGACGTGTGGCGTGAGCACCAGCCGCCCCTCCGGTAGCGAGTTCCACCACTCACCCTGGCCGGCGAGCCAGTTCAAAGCGTCTGCATCGACAACCACGGTGAGGTCGTCGCGCTGGAAGAGCGCGGAGGTGGAAGCCTCCGCCTCTGTTTCCTCGGTGGCGGTGGCGGCGCGGGTGGCGAACCCGAACCCGATGTTGCGGCGTTCGGCCTCCCGTTTGCTCCCGAGTGCGAACAGCGCTCCCAGCAGTTCGCCGGCGGCATCGTCGCGTCCGAGGCCGGGGCCGATCAGGACAGCCTTCGCCTTCTCCAGATGCTTTTCGATCGACTCCATCGCCCGACGGGCGACGCCCGGTGCGTCGGTCTCCGGCAGTGGAATGTGGGCGACTTCCGGCACGGCGGACGCTGTCGCCCCGATCACTCCGCGCCCCGACGCGAGCAGGACGATGCCAGCTCCGGCTCGCCCCGCCGCCCGGGTCGTGAGGATTGCGGCTCCCGGATAGGCTGGCGAACCGGCGATGACGATCAGGCCGCCGACGCCCCACTTGTGGGCGCCGAAGTCACGGGTGGGCAGGAGCGCCTTCGCGGCGGCTGCCGTGGCGAAAGACTGGTTCCCGGAAAGGGTTGGCTTGTCGGATGCACTGGTCATGGATGCCTCGTACTATCGGTAGTGCCGTCGTTATCGTCGTCCGGATCGAAGGTATTCAAGTCATTTGTGGAAGCGAGGGTGTCGAGCATTCCGCGCTGGATGGCCGATGTGCGGAGGCCGCTGACAGCGACAACGAACGCCATGGCATCCGTCCGGCTGTGGGTGAGCGAGACGCTGAAGTCGGTGAGGCCGAGCATGCGGGCGCGTTCCGCCGCCTGCCCGTGCAGGATGAGGACGGGTTTGCCGCGCCGGTTGGAGAGGACTTCCATCTCCTTCCAGCGGATGCCGACGATGCCGGTGCCGAGCGCCTTGGAGGTCGCCTCCTTGGCGGCGAAGCGGGCGGCGAGTTCGTTCGCGCGTCCGCGATAGCGGTCCCGTTCTCGTTCGGTGAAGACCTTGCGCAGGAATCGCTCGCCGAAGTCCTCGTAGACGCGGGCGATGCGCGCGATCTCGATCACATCGACACCGACTGCGACCGCGCCTTCCCGCTCGGAATCGAACTCCGGCCGATACCAGCCGTCGCCATCGCGTTCCTCCAGGTCGGGTTGGACCCACGTCCGCCGCCGGCGACGCGTCAGGTTGGGTTCCTGGTCGTGACCGCTCATGCGGGGCCTCCTGTCGGAAGGATCGGGTTGCTGGCGCGGCCGCGCGAGGCGACTGGCCGGTAGCGCTCGTCGAAGCGGTGGAATGCCTCCGCGAATGTCCCGGCATCGAGCGCGGCGCGGATTTCTTCCATCTGCCGCGCAAGGAAGCGCAGGTTGTGGACCGAGGCGAGACGCATCCCGAAGATTTCCTGCGCGCGGAAGAGATGATGGATGTAGGCGGCGGTGAATTGCGTACAGGCGACGCAATCGCACGTCTCGTCGACCGGGCGATGGACGTGCTTCCACTCCTGTTTGGTGATGTTGATTCGCCCGTCCATCGTGTAGAGCGCACCGTTGCGGGCGGCACGGGTCGGCAGCACGCAGTCCATCATGTCAATGCCCCGTGCGACGCCGTGCCAGAGGTCCTCCGGCGAACCGACCCCCATCAGGTAGCGCGGTTTCTCGCGGGGAAGTTCCGGCGTGGTGATCTCCAGCATCGCGGCCATCACCTCTTTCGGTTCTCCTACCGAGAGGCCGCCGACGGCGCACCCTGCGACATCCATGCCGCCGATACGGCGCGCACTTTCAATACGCAGGTCTTCCTCCATCCCGCCCTGCTGGATGCCGAAGAGGACAGAGCGCGTCTCGCTGCCGCCCCTGGCGTTGTAGGCAGTAATGGCGCGTTCGAGCCAGCGGGCGCTGCGTTCGGTGGCGTCCTGGATCTTCGTGCGCTCGGCCGGCAGCCCGAGCACGTGGTCGAGCTGCATCATGATATCGGAGCCGTAGGCAAGCTGGAGGTCGACCACCGATTCCGGCGTCATCGTCCAGCGCGAGCCGTCGATGTGGGAGGCGAAGGTGACGCCTTCCTCCCGCACCTTGTTGTTGGCGGCGAGGGAGAAGACCTGGAAGCCGCCGCTATCCGTGAGGATCGGCCGGTGCCAGTTCATGAACGCATGCACGCCGCCTGCCTCCCGGATGACGTCCACACCGGGACGCAGCATCAGGTGATAGGTGTTGGCGAGCACGATCTGGGCGCCGGTCTGCTCCACCTCGGCGGGGTGAAGGGTCTTCACGGTCGCTTGCGTGCCGACCGGCATGAAGACCGGTGTTTCGACGACGCCGTGCGTGGTGGTGATGCGTCCGCGTCGCGCCAGCGTGCCGGTGTCCTCGCGCAGCAGGTCGAACGCGAAGCGTCCGCCCAGCGCCGAACTCCGCGCCAGGACGGATTCCGGCGCGGAGTCGGGATGAACGAGGGAGGTCGAATCAGGAGACGAGGTCACAAACGCATGTCCCGGATGACGGTCGAGGGATGGAATCAGGCGGACTGGCGAGCGTATCCCGCGCTTTGCCGTCGTTGGCGAGCGCGAGCGAGGGCGTCATCCGTCGCCGTCGTAGGCACCTCGATCGGGTCGCCGTGCGTGAGCGCATCCGCGATCTCGGCGTCATGGCCATCCGGCACACTGGCGAAGACATCGACCTTCCCGAACGTCGTCGGGGTAGCCCGGCGCGCGCGAGGCTTGCGCTCGAGCGGGGCCGGCTCGAAGAGCGAGATATCGGCGATGGGATCTTCCCGCGAAGCCTTCGGTGTCGGCGGTGTCACCGCCTTCGGCGCAGCGGTCGTGGTTGCGGAGGCGGTGGCAGCCTTGGCCGGGGCCTTGGTCGTCGTCGCGGACGTGGAGGCCGTGGCCGTCGGCTTCGAGGTCGTGCTCGCGCTGGACGCCTTCGTGGCCGAGGTCGATGTCCCGGCCTTCTTCGCGGCGCTGGCGGACGTCATGCCCTTCTTCGGCGCCGGAGTCGTCGTCTTCGCGCCGAGATCCTTCTTCACGCTGTTGGTGACGGAGTTGACTTCCTTCGACATTCCGCCGAGTTCCTTGGAGACGGAGTTCCCGATCTCCTTCGCCTCGGCGATGGTCTTCTCGAACTCCCCGGTGAGGCCCGCGGTCATGCTGCGGAAGTCCTTGACCATCTTGCCGGCCTGGCCCATGACTTCGGGAAGTTTGTCCGGTCCGAAGATAAGGAGGGCGACGACGGCGATGATGCCCATCTCCGGCAGCCCGATACCAAAGAGATTCATGGCGTGCTACCACCTGGATCCATTGCGTCCGTCACCCTGCGTTCCCAAGTGAATGCTGGCATTCGGGGCTCTGCTGCTGCCCGGCGGTTCGGACGGCCCGAACGGCACCGTGGCACAATGCATCAAGTATAGAACAGGGACGTGGAAACGCTCCTTTCAGTGAGCAGCTGGTTTTACGGCATCGGTCCACGAATGACCGGTTCACGAATCCAGCGCTGAAAAGGGACAGCGGCATTGCGATTCCCGTTCCGTTCGTAAGGACCAACTTCTTCGGGTCGGTCCGTCGATGGTGTCCCCAATGCCTCTCCTTTCACGTCTTCGGTCCTTGCTTTCCGGAGACCCTTCCGACCACGATCACGACGAGGACGATCCGATCATGCCCGGCCAATCGAACGTTCAGCTCATCGTCGGGCTGGGAAATCCTGGCACGAAATACGCCGATACCCGGCACAATGCCGGTTTCTTCGTGGTGGACGAGCTGGCGAAACGGCTCGGGAACCCGGGCTGGAAGAAACGCTTTCGCGCCGAGGTCGCCGAAGTTCGGCTCGGAGAGATGCGTCTGGTGCTGCTGAAACCGCAGACCTACATGAATGACAGCGGTCTCTCCGTCCGCGAAGCCGTGAACTGGTATCGCGTTTCCCGCGAACAGACGTTGATCGTGGTCGACGACCTCGACCAGCCGTTCGGGCAACTTCGCGTGCGGGCGAAGGGCAGCGCCGGTGGACACAACGGCCTGAAGTCGATCTTCGCGGAGACGGGCTCGCAGGATTTTCCGCGCCTGCGGATCGGGATCGGGCGCGGCGCGCACCAGACGATCGCACACGTCCTCTCCCGCTTCTCGCCGGAGGAGCGGGCAGAACTCGATACCATGATCGGCAAGGCGGCGGATGTTGTCGAGTTCTGGTCTCGCAACGGGACGACGGAAGCGATGAACGAGGTCAATGGTGAGGCCAAGGTGAAAGCCAGGGCCACCGGTCGCGGAGTGGCAAAGCAGCAAGCTGACGGCGATCCTGTGGCTGCGAAGGAGGCCACGCGTTCATGAGCGAGAGGCAGGACGCATCCCCCATCCAGCGCGTCGGTATTGTGGGGGCCGGGACGATGGGCGCTGGCATTGCGCAGGTCATGGCGCAAGCCGGACTCGCCGTCACGCTCGTCGATCAGGCGGAGGCCTTCGTCGAGAAAGGCGTTGATACCATCACCTCCGGTCTCGACCGGCTGGTGACGAAGGGGCGGCTCGAATCCGCAGGACGCGATGCGATCCTGGCCCGGATCGGCACATCCACCGCCACGGCGGATCTGGCGGGCGTCGATCTGGCGGTCGAGGTGGTGCCGGAACGGTTCGAGATCAAGCGCGATGTCTTGCGGGCGATCGCGGATGCGGTTGGGTCGGAGGCCATCATTGCCAGCAATACGTCGTCCATCTCGATCACGGCGCTCGCGGCGCTGGTCGAGCGGACGGAGCGCGTGATCGGGATGCACTTCTTCAATCCGGTGCCGGTTCTCGCGCTGGTGGAGGTTATTCGTGGCCTCCAGACGGACGACGAGACGGTTGCCCGCACGATGGCGCTGGCAACCAGGATTGGCAAGACGCCGGTGGAAGTCGCCGATGCGCCGGGCTTCGTCGCGAATCGCCTGCTGTTGCCGATGATCAACGAGGCGGTCCTTGCGCTGTCGGAAGGTGTCGCCAGCGCGGAAGACATCGACACGGTGATGAAACTCGGCGCAGCGCATCCGATGGGACCGCTCGCGCTGGCGGACCTGATCGGCCTCGATGTCTGCCTTGGCATCATGGAGGTCTTGCAGGCGCAATTCGGCGACGACAAGTACCGACCGGCTCCGCTGCTCCGGCAAATGGTTGCCGCCGGGCGGCTTGGGCGGAAGAGCGGTCGCGGCTTCCATGACTACAGCAGTACGGAAAGGGGTCCTGCGTGACCGACGATCTTCCAGAAAACAATCCGGTGATCGAGGAAGGACGGGAGCGCCCGATCCGTGTGCTGGTCGCGAAGCCCGGTCTGGATGGGCACGACCGGGGGGCGAAGGTGCTGGTCCGCGCCTTCCGCGATGCCGGGTTCGAGGTGATCTACACCGGGCTCTTCCAGACGCCGGAGATGATCGCGAGTGCCGCCTTGCAGGAGGATGTCGATGTGGTCGGCCTGTCGATCCTCTCTGGAGCGCACATGACGCTCTTTCCGGCGATCGTCTCCGCATTGCAGACGGTCGGTCGCGATGACGCCCTGATCATTGCGGGGGGTACGATCCCCGACGAGGACATCCCGGTGGTGAAGGAGATGGGCATCGCGGAGGTCTTCGGGCCGGGAACCCGCCTGCAGGATGCGATCGCCTTCGTCCGCGACAACGCGCCGGTGCGCGAGGATGTTCCGTAAGATGGCGGTAGCTGATCTTCGGTATGGAGGTGCCCTGAAACCTCGTACATGCGGCCCTTGTGGCCGCCGTGAATTGCCTGAGTTTCTTCCCGCAGGCAGGGCACGTCACGGTGTGCGGCCAGACGGTGTCTCCGATCGCTCAACATCCCATGTCGATCTCGGCGCTTACGGGACCGTACCCTCCAATGTCATGTTGAGCGTAGCGAAACACCCCTGCGCGAAGCGCTTCCGGCGGAGCCGGAAAATTCAGTATGGCAAGCGTGGTGTTGGGCCGTTCCGACCCTTGTGGTTGAACCTCCTGCGTGAAGTGCCCGCTTCGGATATCGACTTGCGGTCGATTGTGCTTCGCACGGGGGTTCTTCGCTGCGCTCAGAATGACATGCAGCGTTGGTTCGATCCGTTGGTCTCGCATGCCAAGGTCGGTGCTTCGTTCAGGGTCGTATCTTCGGGAGCGATGAGTCGCCCGTGTCGCTCTGGACGCCCGAGGTGCGTGGCGGGTGCGCACGATGACTGATCGTCCCGGACTGGCGCAACGCGTCCTCGACGGCGACCGCCGTGCGCTCGCACGGCTGCTCACCTATATCGAGAACGACGATGCTGTCGGCCTCGCCGCGCTCGATACGCTCTACCCTCACACCGGTAACGCGCACCTGATCGGCATCACCGGACCGCCCGGAGGCGGCAAGTCGACCCTCGTCAACGAGCTGATCCGGGCCTGGCGCGATCGGGGCAAGCAGGTTGCCGTCATCGCCATCGACCCATCCAGCCCGCTCACCGGTGGCGCGACGCTTGGCGACCGTATCCGCATGCTCGAGTGGTACGACGATCCCGGCGTCTTCATCCGCAGCATGGCGTCACGATCCTTCGGGAGCGGTCTCGCCCAGAATGCGCTGGCTGTGGCCCATGCCTTCGATGCCGCCGGGTTCGATCCGATCGTGCTGGAGACGGTCGGCACCGGGCAGGATGAGGTCGGGATCGCCTCGCTTGCGCTCACCACGCTGCTCGTGCAGGTGCCTGGTACGGGCGACAGCGTGCAGACGCTGAAGGCCGGGTCGCTGGAGATCGGCGACGTGATCGTGGTCACCAAGGCCGATCAGCCGGGCGCGAACGAGCTGGCGATGGATCTTCGTCGCCTGCGTACGCTCACGTTCGAGCCGGTCGTCGCGGATGCGTCCCGCTGGGAGGCGCCGATCGTGAAGACGAGTGCATCCCGCCGCGAGGGGATCGACAAGCTCGTCGGCGCGATCGACGATCACCGGGTGTGGCTGGAGCGGACGGGCCAGCGTGTCGCTCGCGAGCGGCAGATCGCGGCGGCGGAGGTATCCAACCGCGTGCAGGCAGAGCTCCGCCGTCACCTGACCGGACGGCGAGGACACGGACCCCAGTTCGATGCGATGATGGAACGCGTGCTTGACCGCGAGACTACGCCCTGGCGCGCCGCGCAGGCGCTGGTCGGGCAACTCACCAACCGGTAGGCTCGACACACTGGCCGTGGACCGAGGTCTTGAGGAGGACCCTCGTCCCATCCGGCCCGGTTTGGGCTTGCCTGCGAGTGCCATCCACCCATGAACAGCGTCTATTCGTCGCTCGGCACCACCATCTTCGAAACCGTCTCGGAGGCCGCCCGGCGCACGGGTGCAGTCAACCTTGGGCAGGGCTTCCCCGACGATCCGGGTCCGGAAGATGTCCGCCGCGCCGCCGCCGAGGCCGTGCTCGATGGCTGGAACCAGTATCCGCCGATGCTCGGTCTGCCGACACTGCGGGAGGCGATCGCGGCCCACTACGCGCATCATCAGGACCTCGCTATCGATCCAATGCGTGAGGTCCTTGTCACCTCCGGCGCGACGGAGGCCATTGCTGGGGCGTTGCTTGCCCTGATCGAGCCGGGTGACGAGGTGATCCTCGTCGAGCCGATGTACGATGCCTACCTGCCGCTCGTCCAGCGTGCGGGTGGCGTTGCCCGGTTCGTTACGCTCGCGCCGCCCGACTGGACGATCGCGCGGGAGGCACTGGACGCGGCCGTGACGGACCGGACACGACTCATTCTCTTCAACAATCCGCTGAATCCCGCTGCCCGTGTCTACACAAGAGACGAGTTGGCGGTGCTGGCCGGTTTCTGCGTGGCGCACGACCTGATCGCCATTTGCGACGAGGTCTGGGAGCACGTCGTTTTCGACGGACGCAGACATGTCCCGTTGATCGGCCTGCCTGGCATGCGGGAGCGGACGGTGAAGATCGGCTCGGCGGGCCAGATCTTCTCGCTCACCGGCTGGAAGGTCGGCTGGTCGATTGCGGCCCAGCCGATCCTCCAGCAACTCGCCAAGACCCACCAGTTCCTGACCTTCACGACACCGCCGAACCTGCAGGCAGCGGTCGCCTACGGGCTTGGGAAAGACGACGCCTACTTCACCGGGATGCGTGCTGCCTTCCAGCGCAGCCGGGACCGCCTGGCGGACGGGTTGCGGGAAATCGGGCTGGAGGTATTGCCGTCCGAGGGGAGCTATTTCCTGAACGTCGATATCGCGCTGCTCGGTGAGATGGACGATGCTGCCTTCGCCTTGCGCCTGATCGACGATCCGGGTGTTGCGACGATTCCAGTCAGTGCCTTCATGCAGGGCACGCGGATGGGTACGTCGACATTGCTCCGTTTCTGCTTTGCGAAGAAGGACGCGACGCTGGACGCCGCGCTCGAACGCCTGGCCTGCCTTGCGACACGCCTGCACGCGGATGAGCGTCGCGGCGGTTCTCACTGATATGGATCGCAGAGGCAGAAGGGGTGGCCGACCGGATCGAGCATCACGGTGAACGCGTCCTGCCGGTCCGCCACGCGCGCGCCGAGTTCGACTGCGCGATCGACCATCGCCTGCCGGTCGTCGCACTCGAAATCGAGATGGAGTTGCTGCCCGCGTTCCTGCGTCGGCCAGGTCGGCCCCGCATAGTTCTCGACCGGCTGAAACCACATCTCCAGCCTGCCGCTGTCGCCCTTGGCAATGATGATCGCATCTTCGCCGGCGGGTTCGACATCGAGCAGGGCGGCATAGAAGGTGCAGAGTGCCTTCGGGTCCGGACAATCGACCGCCAGACCGGCCGCGCGAATGGTCGCCATGATGATTCCTCCGGCAGATCGAAACCGGGTAGGGCAACAGTTCGTCCTACCCGGTTCCATCTTGGAGGCTATCGGTGGCACGTCCTGTCCGCATTTCCAAATGATGGGCAAATTGCTTGTGTTCACCCTTTGGCGCCGGTAGGATCGCTTTCTTTGCGCATTCAGAAGGGTAATCCGATATGACGACCATCACCACGGAGGGTCTGGCCACGATCGTCGATGCAGCGGGATACGCGGATACGGGCAACATCGCCGTCGCGGTCGTCAATTCGGACGGCAGCATCGTGCGGCAGGAGCGCGGATTCCTCACGACCGGCAGCCGTGTCTACGGCGCGAGCCTGACCAAGCAGATCGTGGCGACGCTCGTTGCGCAGGAGGTCGCCGCCGGACGCATCGACCCGGACGCGCCGATTGCGAGGTGGTTCCCGGACTTCCCTGCCTGGGCGCAGGAGGTCACGGTTCGCCACCTCCTGCATCACACGGGTGGCCTGCCGGACGAACAAACACTGGGGCCGCGCATGTCCGACCCCGATCATACCCGCCGCACCAGCGACGACATGATCGCGGCGGTGCGGACATTCGATGTTCTTCCTGCCGGGGTTGGCGCGACGTAGTCGTATTCCAATATCGGGTACGTTCTGGCGGGACGTATCCTGGAGGTGTCCGTCGAGCGACCGTTGAAGGAGATCTTCGCGGATCGTGTCTTCGGGCCGTTGGAGATGACGGATTCGTTGCTGTGGGATGGCCCGGACCTGCATCCGGAAGGGGCGAATCCGCTCGATCCGGCCTCCCCGACGCCGCACTCGCTCGGCGATGGCGGCATGTGGACGACCGCGAATGACCTCACGCGGTGGATTCAGGCGATGAACGGCGACCGCTTCGGCGTCCGTTCGATCGCGACGATCCCCGGCACACTCGCGGACGGCACGGCGCTCGACTATGCTTGGGGCGTCCTCGCGATGGAGATGGAGGGAACGACGGTCTACCGGCACGGCGGTGGCTGGCACGGAAGCATCTCCCACATGGCGTGGATTCCGGAGCGACCCGCCGGATTCATCGCCTTCACGATCGATGGCGGCCCTCCGCTCGACGCTGTCGCAGGGCAGGTGACCGCCAGGCTGGTGTCCAGATGAATCGAGGCGGCGTCTTCGGGCGGGGTTGGCAATGAAATCTCATCACCAACCACACGCCCTGACGCCTACGCCTCTCCCGATCGTTGCGAAAGGCAGAAGGGATGACCGGCGGGATCGAGCATGACGCGCCACGTCTCGCCCGGCTGATCTGGGGCCTGGGTGGCGCCGAGATTCTCGGCAGCGGCGACCGCTTCCGCGAGGTCATCGACCTGGAAGTCGAGATGCATCTGCTGACCGCGCTCCTGCGTTGGCCACGTTGGTGCCTGGTAGTGCTCGACCTGCTGGAAGATGATGGAGATTGCGCCCTCGTCGTCGGCTCCTACGGAGAAGAAGCCGCTGCCCCAGTCGTGCAGGGGCAACCCGGTCAGGCCGTGATAGAAGCTGGCGAGTTGCTCCGCATCCGGGCAGTCGATGGCGATATCGGCCCACGTTGCCGTGGTCATGGGTATGCTCCTTCTTGTCTGGCATTGCGGTCGGTCCGGATTGGGCGTGTTTCGCCTCACCATTCATGGTGACAGCCACGACAGGAGCCGTCTTGAACAAACCCGACACGACCACTCCCCTGCGGCCGGTCGCGCCGAGACGTGGCACGGTCGTCTATCCGCAGGCCTCTGCTGCCTACCGGAGCATCGATGCCTATGCACCGGATGAGGCGCTCGCCCCATTCGTCGAGTATTTCTGGGTCGTGCGATGGGACCTGGCCGAGCCCCGGGTATCCCAGACGATCCCGCAGCCGCGTATCCACCTCACGATCGAGGGCAGCCGCGTACTCGTCTATGGTATCGACCGCAAGCCGTTCAAGCGAACCATCTCAGGCACAGGAGTCGTGCTCGGTGTCGCCTTCCGGCCGGCGGGATTTCGGGCGTTCGTGGATTGTTCGCTGAAGACGCTCCAGGATCGCGTCGTCCCTGCCTCATCGCTCTTCGGCGTGCCGTTCGAACCACCGGCATTCATTAGGCCTGATGATGCCGACCTTGTGGACTTTGCGCAGGCCCTGCTCCTCGCTCAGCAACCGGAGGTCGATCCCGATGCCATCTGGTGTCACGACCTCGTGCAGCGCGCGGACGATGACCGGTCAATCACGCAGGTGCGGCAACTTGCGGAGATTGCCGGCGTCAGTGAACGATCCCTGCAACGCCGGTTCAACGACTATGTCGGTGCGACGCCGAAATGGGTAATCCAGCGGGGCCGCATCATGTCGCTGGTGGCCGATTGCAACGAAGGAGGGTCGATCGACTGGGCCACGGCGGCGACCGACCTCGGTTTCGCGGATCAGGCGCACCTGATTCGCGTCTTCCGCGCGATCGTCGGCGTCACCCCGGACCTCTATCTGCGTCGTATTCAGCAGAGCCAGTCAGGTTGAGTCACGTCCTCGAAGCCGGCGTGTCTGGTGTGGGCGATGGCGGTCAGGCCCGGTTGGCGGCGGCGCGGTTCGCGATGAGGGCGGCCATGGAACCGGCTCCCACACCGTTGTCGACGTTCACGACGGCGATTCCCGGCGCGCATGCCTGGAGCATCGACATCAACGCCCCGGTGCCGCCGCCGCCGTAGCCGTAGCCGACACTCACTGGCAGCCCGATCACCGGTACCGGGACCAGTCCGGCGATGACCGACGGCAACGCGCCGTCCATGCCGGCGGCGACCACGATCGCGTCGACGCCTTCCGCCATGACGTCCCGTAGCGGCGCGACGAGTCGGTGCAGGCCTGCCACCCCGACGTCATGGATGCGACGGACCTCGCAGCCCATCTCCTCGGCGACGATGGCGGCCTCCGTTGCAATCGGACGGTCGGACGTTCCGGCGGCGACTACGGCGATGCAGCCACCGGTATGGAGCCGAAGTGCGTTGTCATGGGCAACGATGGCAATTCGTGCCTCGGGGTGGGCTTCCAGCGAGAATGGGGTGGCGATGGCGTCCGCAAGAGCCGCGAACTGATCTGCTCGCATCCTGCTGGCAAGGGCGCGGCCGCGTCGTTCTGCGAGCCGCGTCAGGGACAGGAGAACATCGTCCACCGACTTCCGTTCGGCAAGGACGAACTCCGGGATACCCGTTCGCGCCTCGCGATCCGGATCGAGCCGGAGGCGCGCGTCCGGGCTGGAATCGGCAGGGGCATTCAGCGCGGCGGCGAGATCGGCAAAGGGATCGGTCGAACGCGGCGTGGTCACGACTCCTCCCCCGCTGCGACCCGTCGGGCTTCCTCCATCGCCCGCTCGACCGTTGGAGTTATGTCCACTCCATCCTCGGGAAGCGGCTCGTTCACGAGGTGCGCCAGGAACTCGACGTTCCCGGCCGGACCGCGCAGCGGCGATGCGACGAGACCGCACGGTGTCAGGCCATGCTCGATCGCGGCGGCCAGCGTCGTTTCCAGCACGCGACGGTGCACGGCGGGATCGCGCACGACACCGCCCTTGCCGATGTCGGCGCGTCCAGCCTCGAACTGCGGCTTGATCAGCGGCACGCAGCGCGCGCCCGGCCCGGAAAGCTTCGCGACGACCGGGAACATCAGTTTCAGCGAGATGAACGAGACATCGATCGAGGTGATGGCGATCGGTTCCGGCAGCGATTCGAGATAGCGGGCGTTCTCCCGCTCCATCACGATCACGCGGTTGTCGGTTCGCAGTTTCTCGTCGATCTGTCCGTAGCCGACATCGACCGCGTAGACGCGCGCCGCGCCGCGCTGCAGCAGGCAGTCGGTGAAGCCGCCGGTGCTCGCCCCGAGATCGGCTGCGACGAGACCGGTGACGTCGATGCCGAACGCGTTCAGTGCGTGATCCAGCTTCTCGCCGCCGCGGCTGACGAAGCGCGGTTTCTCCTTGAAGGACACTGTGTCCACTGCCGAGATGGTGCGGCCTGCGCGCGTCTCCTTCTCGCCATTGACGAGGACATCCCCGGCCATGATGAAGGACTTCGCACGGGATCGGGTGTCGACCATCTCCCGTTCGACCATCGCCTGGTCGAGCCGGATCGACGCGGTTCCTGCCATCTCAGCCCTTTCCGCCCGCAATGCGCGATGCAAAGGGGATCGTCTGGACGTGGCACAGCGCCACGGCCAGGGCGTCGGCGGCGTCGTCCGGCTGCGGCGCCGAATGGAGGTTGAGCAGCAAGCGGACCATTTCCTGGATCTGCTGCTTGTCCGCCTTGCCATAGCCGACCACGGCGTGCTTCACCTCGGACGGACTGTATTCGGAGACGGGAACATTGGCCTGCGCGGCAGCCAGTAATGCGACGCCGCGTGCCTGCCCCACCGCGATGGCCGTGGTGACGTTCCGCGCGAAGAAGAGCTGCTCGATGGCGAGTGCATCCGGCTGGAAGTGTGCGAACAGCTCCTGCAGGCCTTCGTGGAGGTGCAGGAGCCGTTCGGGCATGGGCAGGTCGTTCGAGGTTTCCAGGACGCCGACATCCACCAGTTCGGGTTGTCGGTCGCCCGCGATCACCCCATAGCCGAGAATCGCGGTGCCGGGATCGATGCCGAGCGTGATGGGTTTCATGGACGGCATCGAACGACCCCGGATTCCGGACTAGGAGACAGCGGCGAGGACGTCGTCGGAGATGTCGATGTTGGAGTAGACGGTCTGGACATCGTCCAGGTCCTCGAGCTTCTCCAGCAGGCGGAGCGCTTTTACGGCGACATCCTGCTCGGGTGCGATCAGGTCCTTCGGCTTCATGATGAGCTCGGTCGACTCCTGCTCGTAGCCAGCGGCGGTCAGCTGCTCGGCAACCTTGTGGAGGTCGGCCGGTTCCGTGTAGACCTCGATCGTCTCGTCGTCGAACTGCACGTCGCTGGCGCCAGCGTCGATCGCGACGAGGGCAAGCTCCTCCGGATCGTTGCCGTTCACCGGGAGCACGATCTGTCCGGTCTGGTCGAACATCCACGAGACGCTGCCGTTCTCGCCAAGGGTGCCACCGGCACGGGTCAGGACGGCACGGAGTTCGCCGACGGTGCGGTTGCGGTTGTCGGTCATGGTGGAGATCATCAGCGCGGTGCCGCCGGGACCGTAGCCCTCGTAGTAGATCTCCTCGTACTGGGCGCCGCCGTCGGACCCGGACGCCCGCGCGATGGCGCGATCGATGTTGTCCTTCGGCATGTTCTCCTTGCGGGCCTTCTGGACGGCGATGCGCAGCGCGGCATTGGCTTCGGGATCGGGCACGCCGGCACGGGCGGCGACGGTGATCTCGCGGGCAAGCTTGGTGAAGAGCTGTCCGCGCTTGGCGTCAGTTGCCCCCTTCTGGCGCTTGATGGTGGACCATTTGGAATGTCCTGACATAAGGCGATATGCTCCCGAATTCGAGACAAGACGTATGGCGGAATGCTGGCGACGATGGGCCAAAACAAGCCGGAAAAGTATAGCATCCGCGATCGGAGGCATTCTTACGTAAACAGTGCTGCCGTCATTTCGCGCTTCTCTGATGGCAACTCGCGTGGTGTTCGTACGGTGCGTCGGTCTCTGGCGGGCGTTTGTTCAGTTTTGTATGCAATCGCTTGAATCTGTGCTCCCCTCCTACTAGACTGGAACCACAATTGATAAACGTTCCATGGAATGAGGAGGACCATGAGCTGTCATCCGCACATCTCCAGCTAATGTGTGACCAGAACCGCCCGACGCGATTCGCGTGGGGCTTTCGTTCGCGCGCTGGATGGTGCCGGAAATCCATTTCATACCCAGATGACGCAGGGACGCCCTGGCTCCTGCCTGTCGCGGTCCCTACACGTACCCCCACATCAACCGAATAGGGAACTCCATTCGCTGCAACCCCCGTGCGCCATCCCCGTCGATGGCCGGTGTTGCGCTCGCCCGAGAGGTGGACACGCTCCAATGGATTCGAGCTTGCTTTCGAAGGCAAAGAATCAGGGATATATCCTCGCGGATGAGATTATTGCGGCGTTCCCGGATGCAGAGGAACAGCTCGACACGCTCGATGAGTTCTACGCCGCCCTGGTGGCCGAGGGTATCGAGGTCTACGACCAGCAGCCTGTCGCGCCAGCCGAGGGTCCGGTCCGCGAACCGAAGCGAGCCCCCCGTTCCCTCGCCCGCCGCGAACGGCCGGAGGCAGTGCGTGTCGAGGCCGAGGACGCCCTTGGCAGTGTCGGGGTGGGCGATTCCGTTCGCCTCTACCTCCAGGAGATTGGCGAGACCAGCCTCCTGACCATGGAAGAGGAAGTATGGCTTTCCACCCGCATGGAACGCGGACGCATGGCCGAGCAGCGCCTGCTCGACCGCACATTGCCGCTGGATGTCCGTGCCGACCTAGAGGCGGACAAGGCCGATGGCGATGCCGCGCGCGCGCATCTGATCCAGGCCAATCTCCGTCTCGTCGTTTCCGTCGCCAAGAAATACATCGGTCGTGGGCTTTCCCTGCTGGACCTGATCCAGGAAGGCAACATCGGCCTGATGAAGGCGACCGACAAGTTCGACTATCACCGTGGGTTCAAGTTCAGCACCTATGCGACGTGGTGGATCCGCCAGGCGATCACGCGCGCCATCTCCGACCAGAGCCGGACGATCCGCCTCCCGGTCCACGTCGGCGAGACGATCAACCGCGTCAAGAAGACCTCCCACCGCCTGCAACAGATCCTCGAACGGGAACCGACCCGCGAGGAGATCGCCCGCGCGATGGACATCTCCGACGACAAGGTGCGGCAGGTGATCGATGTCGCCCGTCACCCGGTCTCGTTGGAGGCGCCGGTCGGCAGCGAGGGTGACGCCTTCCTCGGCGATTTCATCGAGGACGATACGATGCCGGCGCCGATCGAGGTGGCGTCCCAGGGACTGCTCCGTTCCCAGATCGGTGATGCGCTGGACAAGCTGACCGAGCGCGAGCGGCGAATCATCGTGCTGCGGTACGGGCTGGACGATGGGCGCTTCCGCACGCTGGAAGAGGTTGGGCGCGATTTCGGGATCACTCGCGAGCGCATCCGCCAGATCGAGGCGAAGGCACTGCGCAAGCTCCGCCAACCGTCATCGAGCATGCAGTTGCGTGGCTATCTCGACTGACTCGGGTTCCGTCCTCCAATCGAAATGAATGCACGATGGCCGGGGGGAATCGTCCTCCGGCCATCGTCGTTATTGTTTCCGCAGCGATTGTCATGTGCGTGGCCTGGGTGCCCGGGCGGCGCTTATGCATCGACGGCACTATGCGGCTGCGTGGCGGAAGCGGACAAGCTTCGGGCGGGAGCCACTCGCTGCTTTCGTCGCGACAACCTCCGATCGGTCGAGCAATTCAGCCAGCTCGGCTAGAATCCGGGCGTAACTTCGATGGCTGAGCCTGGTTCCGGGGCGGTTTGGCCCTACCTGTCCAGCCTTGACGGCAGGCATGATCTCCCAGATGGGATCAGTCGTGGGGGTCTCGTAGAGAAGCAGGATAACATCGATGGGCATTTCTCCCATTTCTTCCGGACTGTAGGTGCCCCACGCTGGCGGCGAGTTCAGTTCGAATGGGGCAAATTGCACGCCGAGTTCCCGGAAATAGATGAGGTTGCTTACCCAGTCCGGACTTTCCAGGCCCACTTCGTCCGGCCACCAGTAGAGACTTGCAACCCGAAGAACCGGCTTTGCCGCCGCAGCCTGTCGCACTGCCTCACTCGCCGCGTCGAAGGCATCGATGTCGGCAACAACAGCCGGGGCTTCCACATCAGCGCCCAGGGCGGCGGCAAGGTCATGCACGCAGGGGATGCACTCGCTGGCCGACCATCCGCTTTCTGGTACGGTCAGGAGGGGAGCGATCTCGTTGATGCGCTTGGCGGTATCATTTTCGAACGACCAGAAAAACTGATCCTCTCCGTTACTCATGTAGTAGTCAACGACAAGATCTGCCTCCAGCGCAATCAGTCCTTCAAGATCGATCTCATTCCATGGGCCGAGGTCCGGAATGGTCGAGAGGTCGAGGTCATCATCGAAACTGGATGTCATTGGTCTCATGACTGACCAGGAAGGTTCCCACCACGTCGAAGCCATAGTCATGCAGCGCCATGGCCAGTCGAGCCTGGGCGACGACGCGCGTTGGCCGTTGCGGCAGCGTTAGCGTTCCACCCCGTGCATCGGGAAATGACCAGGCTCCCGCGTCTGTCTGTGGACTGGCGGCTGGCGTTTGTGCCGAGGCTTTTCGTGTCTTCTCGACGAGATGAATGCCGCTGGCGATGACACTGGCGAGTCCTGTCGTAACCTTCCGGCGACTCGTTTTGGCCTGAACCATGACATCTTTCCCTTTCCCTGAACGATTGGTTCCCATCCCACCCAATGGGGAGAATGCCTGCTCGTAAGTATCTGACTAGAAAAGTAGGATTTCAATTATGAAGGTAACCGACACGATCGACCATCACCGCGGGTTCGAGTTCAGTACGTATGCAACGTGGTCGGTCCGTCAGGCGATCACGCGGGCGATTTCCGAGACTGGCAAAACGGATTCGTGATACGTACAAGCCAGAGAATGGTGGAGTTGCTCCACCATTCTCTGGCTTGTCTGCATGCTCCAAGAGGGAGCCTTGGCCGGCGATCCGGTTCAGGAGGTGGCGCGTAGGCCCTTCAGGATGATGTCGACCATCGTGCGGGCGGTGTCCTGATCGATCTCGGTGTCCTTCACGGCCATCACGACGCCGTGCAGCAGCCGCCAGACATCCTTCTGGGTGACATCCGGGCGGATCTGCCCGGATGCCTGTGCCCGGCTCAGGATCTCTTCGGCGTCGATCCGGGTCTGGAGACAGGTCACGGTGAGCGGCGTCTCCACGCCTTCCATCGCCGCCTTCATCACCTCGACCGACAGCCCCTTGTAGACCGCCGTGTTGCGGATCCAGAAGCGGATGTAATCCTCAAGCGCCTCCGCCGCATCGTCCCGCCCGAGCAGGTCGACTGCATAGGCGTGCTGCGCGGAGAATGCGCTTTCCATCACCGTTAGCAGCAACGCCTCCCGCGTCGGGAAGTGGCGATAGAGCGTGCCGGTCCCGACTCCGGCGCGCCGGGCGATCTCCTCGAGCGAGGCGCCGACGCCCTGCTCGGTGAAGACCTCATGCGCCACCGCGATCAGCCGGTCGTAGTTGCGGCGGGCATCGGCGCGCATGGGACGCGGAGCACTCGTGAATGGTGTAAGCGATTCAATCATGGCGAAGACCTGATCCTGTGGCGGGTCGGCATTGACCCTGCCCAAGCGGGCAGGACCCTCTTTACAAACGGAGGATGCCTCCGTATAGTGGGTCCTGCAAGCGGAGGTTGGCTCCGTTTTGCTCATTCTAGCACAGCGGCACGCATTGTGGGTTATGTCTGCCTCTCCTGCCGCCTGCCAACGAAAGGTCCCCATGAGCGCAGAATCTGGAGTGATTCCTGTCGAGGATTCCTCGACGGTTGGGGTCGGTCGCGTCCACGCGGCCGAGGCCCCGGCTGTAACCGCGGCAAGCTGGAAGCTGGCCCTTGGCCTCGGCGTCCTGCTCGCCTGGCAGTTGATGGTCGTGCTTGATGGCACGATCGTGAATATCGCGTTGACGCATATCCGGGAGAGCCTCGCCTTCTCGACGGTGGGTCTCTCGTGGGTCGTCAATGCCTACGCCCTCGCTTTCGGCGGCCTGCTGCTCCTCGGAAGCCGGGCCGGCGATGTCTTCGGACGCCGCCGCGCACTGGTGGTCGGTGTGCTCGTCTTCACGGCGGCGTCTGCTTTGGGTGGAGTTGCCGAAACGCCGCAGATGCTGATCCTTGCCCGCATCTTGCAGGGTGTCGGCGCGGCGATCGCCGCCCCGAGCACGCTCTCCCTGATCGTCACCAATTTCGAGGCCGGCTCCGCGCGGGATCGCGCCATCAGCCTGTTCGCCAGCGTCTCCGGCGTCGGTGCGTCGATCGGACTGATCCTCGGCGGTATCCTGACCTCCTGGTTGTCGTGGCACTGGGTTTTCTTCGTGAACGTTCCAATCGGCGTTGCGGTCGCGATCCTTGCGCCGCGCGTCGTAAAGGAAGCGCCGCGCATGCCGGGCCGGTTGGACATCGGCGGCGCGATCACCTCCACGGTCGGAGTGTCCACACTTGTCTACGGGTTCATTCGGGCGGCTGAGGATGGCTGGACCGATGCCCTGACAATCGCTTCCTTTGCGGCCGCGGTCGTGCTACTGGCGGCGTTCGTGACCATCGAGCGGCGGGTGAGCCAGCCGATCATGCCCTTCCGTCTCTTCGACGAGCGCAACCGCGCGCTCGCGTTCCTCGCTATGCTCTTCGTGCCGTCGGCGCTCTTCGGTGTCTTCTTCTTCCTCACCCAGTACCTGCAGACGGTCCTCGGGATGAGCGCAATCGAGTCGGGGTTCGCCTTCCTGCCCTTCTCGGCGACCATTGTGATTGGCTCTCGGATCATCCCGCGCGCCGTGCAGCGGGTCGGCGCCCGGTTCGTCGTGATATATGGCGCCACGGCTATTGCCGCCGGCCTGACGCTCCTGTCGCAGCTCGATCAGGACACGGCCTACTTCCCGTTCGTGCTGCTCGCCATGATTGTCACCGCGTCCGGCGCGGTCTCGAACTTCGTTGCGCTGAACCTGACGATCATGGGGCGGATCGCGCCGCAGGATTCCGGCGCCGCGAGTGGCCTGATGCAGACGGCCCAGCAGATTGGTGGAGCGATCGGTCTTGCCGTGCTGGTGACCGTGTTCACAACGGTCAGCAGCAGTGCGGCGCAGGCTGGCGACGATGCCCTGCAGGCAATGGTGAGCGGCATGCAGCGTGGGTTCCTGACCGCGGCCGGTCTCGCGCTGGTAGTGTTGCTGATCGCGGTCTTCGGCCTGCGTTCGCCGCAGCGTACGGAGGCGTAGGGACAGCGGTCGCTAACAGGTATTCGGACCGAGGCCCGGTGTTGGACAGTGAGTCGAACACCGGGCCTCGGTATGTCTATTGATGAACGGAAGGTCCGGACGCGATAATTCCTAGGAAGCATCCTTATCAAGGGCAATTGTCTCATCCGCGTCTCGTGAGTTTATCGAAAGCGAGCCTCCAATCCATGGCAGCGAACGACCGTGCCGCGCAGGCCGACTCCCCCGCCAAGTCCCGACCGCAGGCGAGTGCCGCCCCCGGAAGCGTTCTGACTGTTGGCCTGGCCGTGCTTCTGGCGTGGCAGATGATGGTGGTGATCGATGGGACCATCGTTACCATCGCGCTCCCCGATATCCGCACCAGCCTGCACTTTTCCGAGGACGGCCTTTCCTGGGTCGTCAATGCTTATTCGCTGGTGTTCGGTGGGTTGGTGCTGCTGGGCAGCCGAGCGGGCGATGCCTTGGGGAGACGCCGGATGATGGTTACCGGCGTCCTCGTTTTCACCGCGGCATCCGCAATGGGATTCTTCGCAGCAAGTCCCGAGATGCTGATCGCCGGCCGGGTGATTCAGGGTCTTGGCGCCGCGATGGCAGCGCCCAGTACGCTCTCGCTCATCACGACAAACTTTGCCGAGGGGCCGGTCCGGGACCGCGCACTCGCCCTCTCCGCCGCTGTCGCGGGGCTTGGCGGTTCGCTCGGGCTGATCCTGGGCGGCGTCCTGACCTCGTGGCTTTCCTGGCACTGGATCTTCTTCGTCAACGTCCCGATCGGCCTGACGGTCGCCTTCCTTGCACCCCGCGTTGTGAGGGAGTCACCACGGATTCCCGGCAAGCTCGACATTGGCGGTGCCGCGGCCTCCACGCTCGGCGTGACCGTGCTCGTCTTCGGATTCATTCGCGCGTCGGATTTCGGATGGACGAACGTGCGGACCATCGGGTCGTTCCTGGCGGCGATTGTCCTGCTGGCAGCCTTCGTCGTCATCGAGCGGCGGAGCGACCATCCCCTGATCCCGGGGCGGCTGCTGGCCGATCGCGATCGCGTGGTGGGGCTGGGACTGATGCTGCTGGTTCCGATCGTGATGTTCGGTACCTTCTACTTCCTCAGCAACTATCTGCAGGACCTCCTGAAGATGTCGGCGATCCGTGCCGGATTCGCCTTCCTGCCGTTTTCCGGCGTCGTGGTGGCTTGTTCGAAGTTCGTGCCGGACACCGCGCGGAAGCTCGGCCCTCGCATCGTGATTGCGGCGGGAAGCCTTTGCATGATCCTCGGCGCCCTCGTCCTCTCGCAGCTGGACGATTCCAGTTCCTACTGGCTGATCGTTTTGCCGGGCATGGTGCTGACCGCTGCCGGGGTCGCCATGAATTACGTCTCGCTGAATCTGCTTATCCTCGGGACGGTTGCCGCTGACGACTCCGGGATTGCCAGCGGCCTCATCCAGACGATGCAGCAGGTCGGGAGCGCCATCGGCGTCGGCCTCCTGGTGTCGGTCTTCGCAGCGCGGGAACGTGCAGCGCTCAGGAAGGGAGTGGATGCCGCGCTCGCCGTCATCGACGGGTTGCAGGCCGGGTTCATCGCTGCCGCGATTGTCAGCGCCGTCGTGATGGTCGTCGCGCTGATCGCGATTCGTCGCAAGGTCGTTGTCGGGAATGCACCTGTGATCGTCTAGTGTGGATGCGGACGATCATTCCCGGCTTGTGAAGATCAGCACCGTGTTGTGCCCGCCGAACCCCATCGAAGCCGACATCACCGCCTCGGTGTGGGATTGCCGAGCGACATTCGGGATCACATCAAGGGCGATGCCAGGATCGTCGTCCTGATGGTTCCGTGTTGGCGGCAGGATGCCCGTGCGAAGCGCCTCGATCGCGATGACGGCCTCCAGCGCCCCGGCGGCTCCGAGCGTATGCCCCGTCGCGGCCTTCGTGGAACTGATCGGCGGAGGGGTACCGCCGAACACGGTGTGGATGGCGGCTGCCTCGACCCGATCGTTCATCTCGGTCGCCGTACCGTGGGCATTGAGGTAGCCGATGGCGTGCGGATCGAGTTTCGCGCCATCCATGGCAAGGTGCATGGCGCGCACCAACCCCTCTCCGTCGTCGGGCAACGCGACCTGATGGAAGGCATCCGCCGTGTTCGCCGTGCCCGCGACCTCGGCCAGGATTGTCACGCCGCGCGCAAGCGCATGTTCGTATTCTTCCAACACGAGCATGGCGCTTCCCTCCCCGAGAACGCATCCGTTGCGATGCCGGTCGAACGGCTTCACTGCATGCAGTGGATCGTCGTTGCGGTCGGAGAGTGCGCCCATCGCGGCGAACCCGGCGGATACCATCGCACAGACTGGCGCTTCAGCCCCACCGGCGACCGCGACATCGGCCCGGTTGTCGGCGATCATCCGGGCGCCCTCGACGATTGCGTTCGCCCCTCCCGTGAAGGACGACGCGATCGTGAAGACAGGTCCGGTTGCCCCGAGGCCGGCAGCCACCGTACTTGCCGTCATGTTCGGGAGCATCATCGGCACGGCGGACGCCGGGACCCGGTCCGGACCATGCTCCATGAGGATTCGCACGTTTTCGCTGAGCGTTGCGACGCCGCCCATCGCCGTGCCAACGAGGACTGCCATTCGTTCCGACACGGATGCATCGAGCCGTGCCGTGCCGATCGCTTCCCGTGCAGCAGTGACGGCAAACTGCGTCACCCGATCCATCCGGTGACCTTCGTCATGGCCGAGCATTGCGGGATCGAAACCCCTCACCTCGGCGGCGAACGTGGTCGGGAAGCCGGTCGCATCGAACTGGGTGATCGGGGCGATGCCGGTTCCTCCCGCGATCAACGCGGCCCAGGTCGTTGGGAGGTCGAGGCCAAGCGCGGTGATCGCACCCATGCCGGTGACCACGACGCGTCGCCCGGTCCGGTTCGCATCCGCCATGTGCGAGACCCCCTCGCCTATCGGGAGCTCGGGACGGTGCTCGCGGCGCTGAGGATCAGCGATACATTATGTCCACCAAACCCCATTGAATTGGACATCGCGTAGCTGGCCTGCACTGACAGTGCGACGTTCGGGATGCAATCGAGGTCGCAGTCCGGGTCCGGCGTGACCTGGTTGATCGTCGGCGGCAGGATGCCGTCGCGCATGGCGCAGAGCGTGATGATTGCTTCCAGCGACCCCGCCGTGCCAAGCAGATGCCCGGTCATCGACTTCGTCGAGCTGAGCGGGATCTGGTAGGCGTGATCGCCGAACGCCTTCTTCAAGCCCTCCGTCTCCAGCTTCTCGTTGAGCTGCGTGGAGGTCCCGTGGGCGTTGATGTACTGGATATCCGTCGTTGCGAGCCCGGCATCGGCGAGCGCGAGGTCCATCGCGCGGGCGATGCCTTCGCCGCCCGGACCCGGTTGGACCATGTGATTGGCGTCGTCGGTCGTCGCGTAGCCACGTACCTCCCCGAGGATCGTCGCGCCGCGGTCGAGCGCATGCTGGAGTTCCTCCATCACGATCACCGCCGCGCCCTCCGCAAGGACGAATCCGTCGCGGTCGGCGTCGAACGGACGGCTGGCCGCAGCCGGATCGTGGTTGCGGGTCGAGAGCGCGCCCATCGCGTTGAAGCCCGCGACCCCCATGCGCGTGACCGGCGCCTCGGAGCCGCCCGCTACGATGATGTCAGCGCGGCCGTCGCGGATCATCTGCAGCGATTCGCCGATGGCGTGGGCCGAACTGGCGCAGGCGGAGACGGCAGCGAAGTTCGGCCCCTTCGCGCCAAGATCGATCGCGACATTGCCGGATGCCATGTTCGGCAGCATCATCGGCATGAAGAAGGGTGAGACCCGTTTCGGCCCCTGCGTGACGACGGTCTCGACACCGGCTTCCAGCGTCTCGATGCCGCCCATTGCCGAGCCGATCATGACGCCAGTGCGGGTGGGATCGGCGGCGATATCGATGCCTGCCTGTGCGACGGCTTCCCGTGCGGCGACGATGGCGAGCTGCGAGTAGCGGTCGAGGCGGCGGTGCTCCTTCCGCCCGAGCACGGCAGCGGGATCGAAGTCCTTCACCTCGCCGGCAAAGGTCGTTTCGAAGCCGCTCGCATCGAAGCGGGTGATCGGGGCGATCCCGCTGCGTCCGGACTTGATGGCATCCCAGACGGCCGGAACATCGTTGCCCACAGCGCAGATGGCGCCCATGCCGGTGACGACCACGCGGCGGGCGTGGAGAGAAGATGCGGGCGGGTTCGGCGTGTCGGTCGTCGAATCGGTCATGGCGAGAGGACTCCTGGTGCATCGCGCGATGCACGGGGCGTGGACGCACGGCGAATGATCGGCATGAGCGTATTCTACGCCGGCCCGGCCGGAGTCAACTGCCCGTTCGGGCATCGCTCGCGGTTTGATGTGCCGAGGGAGGGCATGCTAACCTCTGAACTCGGCCGTCTCGAAGGCTTGTGGGCTGCTTATGCGGTCTTGAGCCAACGTTTTGTGAGCCGGGAGCTGATCTGGCACGGGCCGTGGTTCGTGTTCTGTCGTCGGCACCCACCTGAGAAATCAGGTTCAAGGTTCCACATCGCGCCCAGCCTTCGAGATTGGTCGACCCCATGACGTCTTCCCCGCACATTCCATCGCCCGCATCGTTTCCGGGAGTCGCGCATGATCGCCGTCGTGCTTGGACCTGATAACGGGCTGGCCCGGTCCGAACTGAAGCGCCTGCTTGCCGAGGTCGATCCCGATGGCAGCAGCACCTCCACGCTCGACGGCAAGTCTGCATCGCTGAACGACGTGCTGATGGCTGCCAGCAGCATCGGGTTCTTCAGTGCTGGCCGCGTCGTCGTGGTCGAGGACCTGGTCGCCCGGTTGGGCAAGCAGGGTGCGAAGGACCGGGGCGAAACACCCGACTGGAATGCGTTGCTCCAGGAAGTTCCCGCCGCAAGTACCCTGATCCTGTTCGACCCTTCGCTTGCGAGTCTGCCGGCCGCCGTGAAGAAGGCGCTTCCTGGCGATACCCGCTTGATCCTGGGCGATCCTCCGCGTGGAAACGAGCTCGTGCGCTGGCTCCGTGCCGAGGCGAAGCGCGAGGGTGTGGAGCTCGACGATCGCACGGGCCGCCTGATCGCGGAGACGATGTATCCCCAGTCGTGGGGAGCGAAAGCGAACAATCCGGCCTTCGACCGTCCGCCCGATATGGATGTGCTGCGCGGAGAGATCTCCAAGCTGGCGATGGCCTCCTGGCCCGGCCCGATCACTTCGCAGCACGTCCACGATATGGTTCCGCGTGGCGACGAGGACAAGGTCTTCCAGTTCATCGATGCGGCGATCTCGGGCAATCTGCGCGGTGCGGTGATCGAACTGCAGAAGCTGATCGATGCCGGGGAGGACCCGAACAAGCTCCTCGCGCAGGTCAGCCAGCAGGCGGAACTGGCGATCGTGATGGCCCACGCCGGACGTCGTGCGCCGGAGGAAGTCGGGCGGGAAATCGGCCTGCCGAACCCCCGGCGGATGTCGTCCATCCAGCGGAGCGTTGGCCGGCAGGGTCCGGACCGGGTGGCCGGGACGCTCGATGCGCTGACAGAGACGGACCGTGCCATCAAGACCGGTGAGATCCGGGATTCGCTCGACGCGCTCTATGCCGCCGTTGCGGCAATCGCCGCCAACCGATAGCCTCGATCACCGCATGCAATCAGCCCTGCTTCTCTCGTCGAGAGAAGCAGGGCTGATTCGGGTCTTGCGGATGGGAAAGCGGCCTACGCGGCGAGCGCGTTGAACTTCTTCATCAGGCGCGACTTGCGGCGGGCGGCATTGTTCGGGTGGATCACACCCTTCTGCGCCACGCGGTCGAGCTGGCTGGTCGCCGCGAGCACGGCCGACTGTGCAGCGGCCTGGTCGCCGGTTGCGATCGCGATCTCCGCCTTCTTCACCGCCGTGCGGGCGGCAGAGCGGAACGGACGGTTGCGCAGGCGGCGCTTCTCGGACGTACGGATGCGCTTGCGCGCGGAGTCGTTGTTGGCCACGTTTCGTTCCTTATCCCGGCTGGGACCGGGGTCGACATCTGTGCCGGTTGTCGGCGTCTGAACCTTGTGTGTGGACCGTACCCGAGCACTGGAGGGCGCAATCTGCTATCAGGGAGACACGACAACAGGCGACCCAATCGGGACGATCGCGGTATTCTACCAAATCGAGAAGCCGCGCTCAATCCGCGGCGGATGGGCGCTGCCTGATGTAGGCTTCGCCGGATGCTTTGCTCCAGCCGGGCAACGGCTGGGTTCGTGATGGAACAGGGTCGGACGGCGCATGAGTCAGGCGACACAGGTTTTCGGCGATCGACGGCGCGTGGTTCCCGTGGAGGAACCGGCGCGGCCATCGTCGTCGGTTGGTCGCGCTGCGCCGAACATGGCGCGCAGCGCGCTCATCGTTGGGCTCGCCTTCGTGCTGAGCCGCGTGCTCGGCGTCGCGCGGGAGGTGATCCTCGCCCGCACGTTCGCCACCGGTCCGGAGATGGATGCCTACGTCAGCGCCTTCCGCATCCCGGATCTTCTCTTCCTCACCGTCTTCTCGGGTGCGTTCGGCGCGGCGTTCATTCCCATCTTCGGCGAGTTTGTCGATCGGGGTGACCGCGACCGGGCCTGGAGGCTGGCCTCCGCCGTCCTGACATGGTCGGGAATCGCGGTGGTGATTCTGTCGACGATCATGTTCGTCGCGGCGCGGCCGCTCATGCACCTGGTATCGCCGGGCTTCGACGCGCAGACGATGGACATCGCCGTGAGGCTGATGCGCATCCTGTTGTTGTCGCCCGTCTTTCTCGGGCTTGGCATCGCCGCGAAGGGCATCCTGGAGGCGCAGAACCAGTTCACGCTGCCGGCGATCGCGCCGCTTGTCTATAACCTTGGCACTATCGTTGGCGCTGCCTTCTTCGCGCCCAAATATGGCATTTACGCCGTCGCCTGGGGCCTTGTGGTCGGCGCGCTCGGCCACTTCCTGACCCAGGTGCCGGGCCTGATCCGGACCGGGATTTCCTTTCGCCCGACGATCGATCGCAACGTGGATGGCCTCCGGGAAGTGGCCCGGCTCTTTGGGCCGCGCGTGCTCGGCCTTGCCGCGTTCCAGATCAACCTGGTCGCGGTCACGGCGTTCGCGTCGATCTCGGGGCCGTCGGATGTGGCGGCGGTGAACTACAGCCAGCAACTCCTGATGCTTCCCCATGGTGTGCTGGCGCTCAGCATCTCGACCGTCGCATTCCCGTCGCTGGCCGCGCTGTTCAGCCGTGGCGACACGGCAGGCTTCCGGAATCTGCTCGATCGCACGATGCGGCCGCTGCTCTTCCTGACGTTTCCGGCCTCGGCTGGTCTCCTCCTGGTGCGAGAGCCGATCGTGCAGGTGATCTACGAACGTGGCAATTTCGGTCCTGCCGATACGGCCCTGGTCATCGCGCCGCTCGCGTTCTTCGCGATCGGTCTCGTCGGGTACGGCCTCACCGAGATCGTCACGCGCGTCTTCTACGCAACCCGGGATACCCGCACGCCGGTGATCACCACCATCCTGACGGTCGGGCTGAACATCGTGCTCTGCGGACTCTTCGTCCATTCGCTTGGTGCCGCTGGGCTCGCTCTCGCCCTCAGCCTGACGACCGCCTCCGAGGCGGTGATCCTCCTGCTCTTTCTCCGGCATCGCATCGGTAGCATCGTGTCGCCGGACTTCTGGCCCTGGTTGGCGAAGGTCATCGCGGCGACCGCCGGCATGGCGCTCGTGATCATGGCGACGGTCGGCCGGCTCGAACGTGCGATGATCTTCGCCCCAAGCAGCATCATGCGCTACGGCATCTTCCTCTTCGCCATGGCGATGTACCTTCTCGCCTTCCTGGTATGCGCGCAGGTGTTGCGCATCTCCGAGCTGGAGACCGTTACCGACAAGATCGTGTCGCGGTTGCCGGGACCGCTCGCGCGCATTGCCCGTACATTCGGGTTTGGCACCCCCATCACGTAGTACCGTCGGGCCAACAATGAATCCCCATAACATTCGATCGTCCGGGATGCGATAGTGGGATGCAGTGGCCGTTCGCGCGGGCAGGCTTGGTCATTGTGCGCTGGCATGGATGCAGCTAGTCGCTCCCGGCAGCTGGCCAGAAGATGGAGACGTGGTAATCGTGGCCAGCGAGGATCGATGGGCGACGCTGGAAGCATCGTTCCGGATCGCGCGCGATCCGGCGATCGAGGGGCTTCTTCGGGTTCTGCGTGCCCACCAGCCGGCGGGATCGGGCCGAACGCCTGCCGAGCTCCGAAAACGGGCTCAGAGCGCGATCGTCGGGCTGCAAGAGTCCATCGTCGCCGATGTCAGGTTGCCGGGATTCGTGGAGGAGATTGGCGCTGTCCTCTGCGGCGTGACCGATGGGTCTGATGACGCCTTGTTCGCCATTCTGTTTCACTTCGAGCACGTCCTGCATGCCCCCGTTCCACCATCGCAGGCAGAGGAGTTGCGTCGCCCAATCGCCAATGTGTTGATGCGGTTGATGCTGGGTTGGGTGGATCGCCGTTACCGGGATGCACACGCAGCCGAGGCCAAGCGGCTCGTCACTGCCCAGCCTCATGAGGTAGCTGGCGATAGCCTCCTTCGCGACATCCTCGATCAGGCGCCATTCGGCATGATGGTGCTCGATCTGAACGCGGGGTATCCCGTCGCGTTTTCGCGCGGGCTCGAGCATCTGTTCGGATTCACGCTCGAAGAGGAACTGGCGTTGCCCGCCGAACAACTCCAGAATGAGGACACAGCCGACGACGACTTCGACCTCCTGGCCGACATGGTCGCTGGCCGCATCCCGTTCCTGGAGCGGATTTCGGCGCGGCCGCACAAGGATGGGTATTCCGTTCCCTTCCGCATGCTTGCCTGGCCCGTTCGCGATGGTGAAGGGAATATCACGCATCTGGCCCATCAGCTCACGGCGACCGCGCTGCATACGCCGGAGACTGCTGGAAGCGGGTTTGCCGAGAAGCGGGCCCGATATCTCCAGCAGCTCTCGCCCGATCCGGTAATCATCGCCGATGCCGACGGCATCATCCGCTATGCCAGTCCATCGGTGGAGTCGGCTTTCGGTCACGATCCCGACTGGCTGGTCGGCAAGCACGTCATGGTCATCGTCACGCCGGGTTCCTACCCCGAGGGCCAGCGGCTGCTGGATGGTTTGCGCGCGACGCCCCGTGCCCGGTTGGTAACGGAACTCGAGGCGCCCATGCCGGATGGCTCGTCGCGATGGTTCGAGGTCATCGCGACCAATCTGCTTGATGTGGACGATGTACGAGGCATCGTGTTGCAAGGACGCGACATCACCGTTCGGCGCGAGTTGAGTGCGCGTCTGGAGCAAATGGTGCATACCGAGCCGTTGACCGGACTGCTCAACCGTCGTGGCTTCCTCGATCGATTGCACGCATGGATCGAAGCGCACGACGCCGCGGGCGAAGCCGATCGCCCGGGCACGGCGGTCGTGTGTTATATCGACCTCGATGAATTCAAGTCGGTCAACGACCGTTACGGGCATGCGGCGGGCGATGCCGTCCTGATGGCCATCGGCGACCGGCTCCAGGCGCTGGCGGAGGGTCGGGGGTTTGTCGGGCGCATCGGGGGCGACGAGTTTGTGCTCCTGGCCGAATTTGCCGATGACGAGGCGCGAATACGGTTCTCCATGGACCTGGGCGAAGCCCTGTCGGGAACCATCGCCTTCGACCGGGATGAGATCGGGTTCACCGGAACAGCCGGGACGATCGATCTCACCACCCATACGATGAGGTCGCTCGACGCGTCGACTATTCTGCGTGACGCCGATGAAGGGTTGATTCGGGCCAAGGCCAGCCGCCGGCTCGTCTAGCCGGAAGGCGTTCCGGTCCCGAGAGAAGCCCGCTTCGAGGCATTCAGCCCGGAATATCTGGTCGTTGGGTCAGAGCGATCCCGGTGCGAATGGCAGCAGGTTCATCTGCACCAGCAGGTTGATCCAGTATCCGCCGTTTTCCCCTTGGTCGAAATCGAAGGCGGCAACGGTCGGATCGGTTGCCGAGACCTCCGCCGAGAGGAGCGCCATCAGCTCATCGTAGGGCCTGCGGTTGCGCGGCGCTTCCATCGTCATCCAGCGCTCGGAGGCGACATCGACGGCCTGGCGCGCGTCCGCCTCGGAGGCGGTCACCAGGCGAATCTGGGCGCGCCTCACATTCTCAGCCGGTGTTTCGCTGGGGAGCACGGTGGGTGTTCCCGCGTCATCGCGAGGTGCGGCTGCAGTAGCGCCCGCTTCCACGCCGAAGGCTGCCACCAGGGTGGCTGGCATGAGGGGCGTCGCTTCGGCGCTGGCGGCGGGAGTTGGGAATGCCGTGGTGCCTGGCGGAACCCGGTTCACCCGCGTGGCGAGCGCGAGGTAGCTTCCGTCGACCACGATCGATGAGGCCGTGTCTGGCAGCATTGCCTCCACCGCCTGGCGTACCTGCGGCATTCCCGCCATCGACGCATCGACATACGCATCCACGGTTGCATGTGTGGCGACGCTCCGGATGACTTCGCCCTTGCGGGCGATCGCCAGCGTCTGATCGTCCAGCAGGAGCAGATTGTTGAACGCTCCAGCGCCGAATCGGGCGACAGGATCGCTGGCATCCATCTCACCGTTTTCCCCCTTGCTCCACATCGTCAGACCGCCTTCGAGAGGGATCTGCGTGTATGCCGACGCTGTCCATGCTGCCTCCAGCCGGTCGCGGTCGAGCCCGCCCTGGAGGATCGCGAGGCCAGCAGGCGACCAGTTCGTTTCGAGGGATCGATCGACATCGTATGGCTGGAAGCCGAGCGCCTTCACAAAGTCGGCATTCGCCGCGTACATGAAGACGGTCGTTGCCAGGGCCAACGGAAGCGTGGTCTCGACGATCGGAAGGTCATCGAGCCAATCCGCCACCGAGCGGTCGATGCCGAGCGCCGCGAACTGGGCCTTCAGGTCCGCGTGATAGAAGAGAATTTGTCGCGCGACATCCTCCCGCGCGAGCCTCGCCGGAACGTACGACAGCAGGGCCATGAGGGAGGAGAGCGGTCCGGAATCACCCGGTGTTGGTGTTGCATCCTGGGCGCTCGCGAAGGTCCAGTGGACGCCGGATCCTGCCAGGGCGATGCTGGCCGCTTCAAGAAAACGGCGCCGGTTGAGTGTGGCCATTGGATCTGGGCGATCGGTGGGTGGAGATGACATCGATCCGGCTCCTTGGGTAGCGTATGGTGGCGACGGTCCCTGGTATGCGATCCCTGGCATCCGTTGCGGAAAACGTTGTCGCGGGGCGTGCGGTTCCCGCTTCGGGCGAACGCGCATGCTTGTTTCCGCATGGCGATCAGCTGGTCCGGTATACTTGGGATTCGTGCCCGGAGACGTCCGGATGACTGTTGGCCGGGCATCGTCGTCGATCGCATCGCCCCATCCTCACACGAACGGACCACCTCGCCGCCCATGAGCGACCTCTCGTCACCGACCGCTGTATCGACCGCCGACCAGGCAGCGACGGCGCACATCCGGAATTTCAGCATCATCGCCCACATCGACCACGGCAAGTCCACCTTGGCCGATCGCTTGCTGCAGGCGACCGGTACCGTCGCGGAGCGCGACTTGCAGGCGCAGATGCTGGACTCGATGGACCTTGAGCGTGAGAAGGGCATCACGATCAAGGCGCGTGCCGTGCGCATGGCCTACACCGCGCACGACGGCCAGCAGTACGAGCTTAACCTGATCGACACGCCGGGCCACGTCGACTTCTCGTACGAGGTCAGCCGCAGCCTCGCCGCCTGCGAAGGTGCGCTCCTTGTCGTCGATGCCGCGCAGGGTATCGAGGCGCAGACGATGGCCAATGTCTACCTCGCGCTGGAACACGAGCTGGCGATCGTCGCCGTCATCAACAAGATCGACCTGCCGAACGCCGACCCCGAACGGGTTTCGAAGGAAGTCGGCTCCTTCATCGGCCTGCTGGATGACGAGATCATCCCGGCTTCGGCGAAAGCCGGCCTGGGCATCGACGACATCCTGGAGGCGGTGGTCTCCAAGATCCCCGCGCCGTCCGCCACCGGCGCCGGCAAGCCGTTGCGGGCGCTGATCTTCGATTCCCACTACGACCCGTTCAAGGGCGTGATTGCTTACGTCAAGATCGTCGACGGCGAGATTCGCGATGGCGAGCGCATCCGGATCATGGGGACGAAGAAGGACGCCGAGATCATCGAGCTCGGGTTCTTCAGCCCGAACATGACCTCCGCGAAGGCGCTTGGGACGGGCGAGGTCGGCTATATCGCGACCGGCCTCAAGGTCGTCAAGGATTGCCAGGTCGGCGACACGATCACGCTTGCCGCCGCGCCGGCGGCTGCTCCGCTGCCAGGCTACCGTCCCGCGCAACCGATGGTCTACGCCGGGCTCTATCCCACCGACAACGAGGACTTCCCCGAGCTGCGTGAAGCGCTCGAACGCCTGCAGCTCAACGACGCCTCGCTGACGTTCGAGGCGGAATCGTCGGCGGCGCTCGGATTCGGGTTCCGTTGCGGCTTCCTTGGCCTGCTTCACATGGAGATCATCCAGGAGCGGCTGGAACGCGAGTACAACCTCGATCTGCTCGCCACCGCGCCGAGCGTGCAGTATCAGGTGCAGATGCACAATGGCGACATCCGGCGGGTCGACAATCCGTCCGAGATGCCGAGTCCGGGCGAGATCAGCGCGATCCTCGAACCGTGGATGCACCTCACGATCATCTCGCCGTCTCGCTACATCGGCGCGATCATGGACCTGACCACCACCAAGCGCGGGATGTTCGTGGAGATGGAATACCTGGACGAGGATCGCGTCCAGATGAAGTACGACATCCCCCTCGGCGAACTGATCGTGGAGTTCTACGACGCGCTGAAGAGCCGCACGCAGGGTTACGCCTCGCTGGACTACACCTTCGCCGGCATGCGCGAGGCCGACCTCGTGAAGCTGGATGTGATGGTCAACGGCCAGGTGGTCGACGCGCTCAGCATCATCACCCACCGCGACGACGCCTATTTCAAGGGCCGTGAGCTGGTGCAGACGTTGCGCGGACTGATCCCCCGTCAGATGTTCGACGTCCCAGTACAGGCGTCCATTGGCAGTCGCATCATCGCCCGCGAGACGATCAAGGCCATGCGCAAGAACGTCCTCTCCAAATGCTACGGCGGCGACATCACGCGCAAGCGCAAACTGTTGGAGAAGCAGAAGGAGGGCAAGGCGCGCATGAAGATGGTCGGCAGCGTAGAGATTCCGCAGGAAGCCTTCATGGCTGTCCTCAGTCTTGGAAGCGAGAAGTGACGGAACGTCCTCGTGCCGTTGCTGACATCACGATCGTCGGTCTGGGGCCGGGCGATCCGGACCGGATCACGGTCGGCGCCCGGCGCGCGCTGGACGAGGCCGAGCGAATCTTCGTGCGCAAGCATCCTGACCTGGACCTTTCCGGCTTGCTCGACCTCGATCGCGCCATCGATATTGCGCCGCTTCGTAATCCGGACGCATCGCCGCGCGGACCGTGGGATGCCGCAGCCCGGGCCCTGTGCGATGCCGTGGCGGATGGGCCGATTGTCGTCGCGATCCCTGGCCACCCCCGCTTTGGCGAAGGGCTGACCCTGGAGACAGTGCGCGAGGGCCGGGAACGAGGCATGGTCGTCCGGGTGCTGGATGGCATCAGCGTCGTCGACCTCGTTTCCACGGCGCTGGATGTCGATCCCCTGCTGTCGGGCGTGCAGTGTTTCGCTGGACGGATCATCCAGCGCCAGATTCCGGACGATCCCTATGCAGGCGGCGCGTTCGGCGGTACGCCGAGCCGTCCGATGCTCTTCACGCACATCTACGATGCCCCCACGATGGCGACGATTGCACGGTCGCTGGCCCGTATCTTCCCCGCGAGTCACGAGGTGATCCGCGTGAATGCAGCGGGTCTGCCGGAGCAGGAAATCACCCGGCACACCGTCGGCGAGCTGGCGAACGTCCCGGCGGGTCCAATGGTCGCGCTCTGGGTGCCTGCCATCCCCGGCCTCGACGCTGGGCGCGATCCTCGCACGATGCAGCAGATCAGTGCCCGCCTCCGCCGCCCCGATGGTTGCCCATGGGATCGGGAGCAGACGCACGCCTCGCTCGTGCCGTCGATGCTCGAGGAGGTCTACGAAGTCGTCGATGCGATCGAGAGCGGCGATATCATCAACCTCGCCGAGGAATTGGGCGATCTCTTCCTGCACATCGTGTTGCAGGCGCAGATCGCGGAGGAAGCGGGTGAATTCACGCTGGAGGACGTCTACGATGGGGTCGCCGCGAAGATCGTGCGGCGTCATCCGCACGTCTTCGCCGGTGAGATCGCCGAGACCGAAGAAGACCTGCACCGTATCTGGCGGCGGGTGAAGGCCGAGGAGAAAGCCACCGCGACCCATCCGAAGCCGGAAAAGGATCTTGATGGCTCGCCATTCTCGAAACCGGCGCTCGGCCGCGTGGCGACGGTCCTGCGCGAGCATCCGCTCCCAACCGGGGACCTCATGACGCCAGAGGCCAGGGCGGACAGCCTGATGCAGGCGATTGCGGACATCGTGCAGGCGGGCGATGACCCGGAGGTCGTCATCCGGGATGCCTTGCGTGCGCACCTTGGATATGCGAAATCCATTCCGGGAGAGACCCCCGGATGATCGCCTGACGGGCCGACACGCGGTCCTTCGGCTTTCGCTCGGGACCCGCTACAAACGACCGGATTCCATGACGCGTCGCGTGTGTGTGGGCCGACTTCATGTCGGCCCTGATCTCAACAATAGACCTGCCTGAACGGATGGATCTCTCTTCCAGGCTTCGATGAGGTGGACAGAGCATCATGATCGAAACAATCGGACGTGTCACCAACGGACAGCTTCGCGCGGAGAACGCCGGGCAGGAGGTCACGCTCAAGGGGTGGGTGAACCGCCGCCGCGACCTGGGCGGCCTCATCTTCATCGACCTGCGCGACCGCTACGGCATCACGCAGGTCGTCTTCAACCCGCAGGTCCAGCCGGAGGCCCACGCGATCGCCAGCGACCTCCGCAACGAGTACGTGATCGCGGTCACTGGTACGGTCAATCATCGGCCGGAGGGCACGGTCAACCCGAAGATGGCGACGGGTGAGATCGAACTCGAGGCGCACAGCATCGAGATCCTGAATGCCGCGAAGACGCCGCCCTTCTACATCAACGAAGAGGTCGATGTCGACGAGTCGCTGCGTCTCAAGTACCGGTACCTCGACCTGCGCCGCCAGAAGATGCAGCAGAACGTCCTGCTGCGCTATCAATTGACCCGCCACATGCGCCGCTATCTCGACGAGCGCGGCTTTGTGGATGTCGAGACACCCATCCTGCTCAAGAGCACGCCGGAGGGCGCGCGTGATTTCCTCGTGCCGACGAGCTCGAATCCGGGCATGTTCTACGCCCTGCCGCAGTCGCCGCAGCAGGTGAAGCAACTCCTGATGGTGGCTGGTCTCGACCGCTACTATCAGATCGCCCGCTGTTTCCGTGACGAGGCTCATCGTGCCGACCGCCAGCCGGAGTTCACCCAGCTGGATATCGAGATGTCCTTCATCGATCAGGAAGATATCATGTCCCTGATGGAGGAGCTCTACATCCAGCTCACCGAGGCCTACAGCGACAAGACGATTCAGGAATGTCCGTTCCCGCGCCTCACCTACGCGGAGGCGATGGATCGTTTCGGGAACGACCGCCCGGACCTTCGCTTCGGCATGGAACTCCAGAACGTCTCCGACGCCTTGCGTGGTACCGGATTCAAGGCGTTCGCCGGCGTGCTTGAGAGCGGTGGCCAGGTGAAGGCCATCGTCATCCCCGGTTGCGCGGGCTACACGCGGCGCGAGATCGACGAGGTGACCGAGCTGGCGAAGCGGGCCGGGGCGAAGGGCCTCGCTACCATCGCCCTCACTGACGAGGGGGTGAAGTCGCCGATCGCCAAGTTCCTCGCCGAGGACGAGATCGCGGCCCTGACGACCGGGATCGGGGCGGGTACGGGCGATCTCGTCCTGCTCGTCGCGGACCAGCCGGCGGTGGTTGCGAAGACGCTTTCGGCACTGCGCGACGAGTTCGGCAAGCGCCTGGACCTCGCTGATCCGAACGTCCTTGCCTTCTGCTGGGTCTACGAATTCCCACTCTTCGAGTGGGACGAAGAAGGACAGCGCTGGGACGCCACGCACAACCCGTTCTCGGGCTACTACGCCGAGGACGAGCATCTGTTGGAAACCGACCCGAGCGCCGTTCGCGCGAAGCAGTACGACATGGTCGGCAATGGCAACGAACTCGGCGGCGGCAGCATCCGCATCCACCAGCGCGACAAGCTCTCGCGCGTGTTCGAGCTGATGGGGCACAGCGAGGACGCGCAGCAGGAGCGCTTCGGGGCGATCCTGGACGCCTTCGAGTACGGCGCGCCGCCGCATGGCGGGATCGCGATGGGACTCGACCGCTTCGCGATGATCCTCTCCGATGAGGAAAGTATCCGCGACGTGATCGCCTTCCCGAAGAACCAGCGCGGGTTCGATCTCATGTTCGAGTCGCCCGATGCGGTCGACCAGCAGCAACTGGACGACATCGGCTTGGCGTTGAAGCCTCAGAAGTGAGAAACGAGAAGTGTGGAGCGAGTGCATAAGTCACGCTACTCACTTCTCAC
>JASGDN010000076.1:0-29713 GCA_049841275.1 Thermomicrobiales bacterium | reverse complement strand
GGCTGGCGTTCTCGGCGGTCGTCGTCATCGTGCGCCGCCTCATCCGCGAGGGATGGACGCGGTATCGGTGGGACGGTCGTCCCTCACGCAAACCATGACGCAGCTGCCTATTGGCGCAAGCTCTAAGAGTCGGGGTAGATTCTCCGTTCTTGTACCGTGTCACAAGCTCCTCGACCTGGTGAGGTGCGAGGAGCCGCCGAATGGTGCGCATCGGGGCTGCTTGCGGCTCCATCGGCGGTGATCCTGGCTCCCATTTCCGCGCCTTCTCCGCGAGACGGGTCAGTTCATCCAGCGTGAGTGGGAGCAGAGCCGATTTCCTTGAAGCGGTCTCGCCATTGTGTACCATCACGAAAGAGCCGCTCTCGGCTGAGAGCGGCTCTTTCGTGTGTGCCGAATCCTGTCGTTCGATGACCTCAGCCAGGGCCGCAGAACGCGAAAACCGCGGCCACCGCGATGTGGAAGATGCACCGGCCCTCTGCTACAATCTCCCGCGGAGAGGTGTCCGAGCGGTTTAAGGTGCTGCTCTCGAAAAGCAGTGTGGTGATGAGCCACCGCGGGTTCGAATCCCGCCCTCTCCGCCCACCGGGTGCGAGTTCATTCGTCACCCGCCCACATCATGATGGAAGGGTCGCATAGCCTGGCCTAGTGCGCGCGACTGGAAATCGCGTATACGGTAACACCGTATCGCGGGTTCGAATCCCGCCCCTTCCGCCACACGAGAAGAGTCCGGATGCGTGCTGCATCCGGACTCTTCTCATTCCGGAGATGCATGGCGGAACCTCGCGACTCAGCAGACCGCCTTGAATAACCGGGCATTGTAGTGCTGAGACCGGACCGACACGAGGCCGGCCCCTCCGGACAAGGGCTGCATAGGCAGATCCGAGGGTGACGGCCTATGTCAAGCGAGGCTGGATGAGGCACTCAGGGTCTCGGTGGATTCGTCGACGGCGAGGAGCCGATCCAGCCGTCATCATAGCGCGTGATACCAGCCACCGCGTCCTGGGCCTCCCGCGTCTCGAAGAACACATCGACCTCGGCCCGGGTCGGGATGGACGCCTGCGCACCTGCCTTCGTCACGGAAAGCGCGCTCGCGAGCACGGCCCGCTCGACGGACGCCCGGAAGGACGCACCCTCGGCCAGCGACGCCGCCAATGCCCCGCAGAAGGTATCGCCTGCGCCGGTGGTATCCACGACATCCACCTTCACGCCATGGACCGCGAAGAGCTGACCGTTTTCGATCCCGATCACACCCGCCCCGCCGACAGTCAGGGCGATCCGGCTCGGTCCCAGGCCGCTCAGTGCCGCAACCACCTGCTGGATCGTGACCTCACCGGTCATCCCTGCAATGGCGGCCCCCTCTCCCTCGTTGACGATGAGGACGTCTACCAGGGGCAGCAGGCCGCGCCCCTGCTCGGGGTCCGGTGCGGCGTTGAACATCACTGTCACCCCCCGTTCCATCGCCGTGGCGAAGAGCTCCAGCAGCGTCGCATTCGGCAATTCGTTTGGGGCGAGGACGACCTTCGGCTGTATGGCATCCAGCGCCGCAACGGCAGCCTCCGGCGTGACGGTCGCGACGGCGCCGGGAATGTAGGCAATGCGATTCTCGCCGCCTTCCTCCACCGTGATGAGCGCGACACCGGAGGAGGCCTCGTCGGTCGTGTGAACGAAGGTCAGGTCGATGCCATCGTCCGCGAGGTCCGCGCGACGCGCCACACCGAAATCGTCCTGCCCTACCGCCCCGATCAAGGCGACACCTGCCCCGTCCCGAGCTGCGGCGACCGCCTGGTTCGCGCCCTTGCCGCCGCCGAAGATCGCGAAGCCATGGCCGGTGATGGTCTCGCCGGCTTCAGGCGCCCGCGCGACGGTTGCCACCAGGTCCGTGTTGATCGCGCCACCGACGAGCACGCGCGCAGCGCCATCTCCCTCGAAATCAACACCCACGAATCGCTCCCCTCATCCACACGTCCACGTTGCAGTGGCGGGCGTGACGTGCCGGGTCCAGGTTCACGCCGAGTCCGATGATCCCTCCGACGGTGTGCCGAGGAATGGAAAGAACCGCTGCGGTTCGACCACCACAACGACGCGCTGCTCCCCCGGAAGGAGCTTGTCACTCCCATCCTGATGGAAGTACAGGTTCGATATGAAACGATTGTAGGCGTAGTCGTCGTCCGGGTCGATACGCACGACCCTTCCCCGGATCTCCACGGTTCGGAATGGATTCTCCGGATCCGTGATCGATAGGGCAATTCGCGGATCGCGTTCGAGATTCTTCCGTTTCTGGCGGATGGCATTCATGCTGAAACGAATGTACTCGCCATCCCACGAGAAGATTACCGGGCTGACATGTGGCGCTCCCGTAGGTCCGATAGTTGCTACGTACGCGAGTGCGGGGGGTTTGAGAAGGTCTGTAACCGAGTCCGGCAGCGTCGTCATATCGTTCTCCAGGATGATGATCGTTCGTCCAGACTGGACCGAACACGAGCGTAAGGCCCCATCTCCGCATCTCCAATCTCGCCCATTCATGACCTGATGAGGTCCATGCATATGAAACTCTCGCAACTCGCGGCGTTTGCGGAGACGGCACGCACTGGCAGCTTCACCGAAGCCGCCCTGAATCTGGATGTCTCCCAGTCGTCCATCAGCCACGCGATCCAGTCACTCGAAGCCGAGCTCGGAATACCCCTGCTCGAGCGAGATCGGTCCGGTGTTTCGGCGCTGACCGCCGCAGGACGCACGGTTCTGGCCCACGTAACGGCAATCCTGGACCACCGCGATGCCATCCTGCGGGAGGTTCGCACCCCGGAGTCGACGACCACGAACCGGCGCTTGCGGGTCGGGAGCATCCGGTCGTTCCTGTCACCGCATTTCCTGGCCGGTTTGGTTGGGAACTTCCAGCGCACGCATCCGGATCTGGAGTTGACGCTCTTCGAGGGTACGGTCAAGGAAGTCGCCGTCTGGTTGGAGACCGGCGTGATCGATGTCGGATTCCTCAGTGTGCCCGCCGATCGGCTGGACTGCGTCCGCCTGACTCGGGACGAGCTCGTCGTTGCGATGAGCGCGGAACGAGCGCGACACGCACCGGACGCCATCCCTCACGAATCGCTGTGGAGCGAGCCGTTGATCCTCGAGGACGGGACCTGCGTTCCGCTCGTGCTGCAGCGAGCGGGCCTGGTAGCCGACAGGTTTCCGCTTCGCGTCCAGTTCCAGGCGTCAAACGCGAGCACGGCGCTGGAGATGGTTCGCGAGGGGCTGGGCGTCACGATCCTCCCGCGCATGATGATCCCGATGCACCATGACGGCCTCGTCGTCACTCCATTCACACCCCCATTGTTCGTGGAACTCGGCCTGGCCATTCGTAGCCGGGAATCGGCATCGCCAGCGGCACGGCAATTCATCGAGGCCGCCACCTCGTGGAAATGGCTCCAGCAACCCGGATAGCCCATTGCCAATGATGCGACGGTCGATCCGGCGGTGGGTCTGCCCACGCATGTCCGGTCGTTGCGGGTCGCGGCGCTTGCTATACTTGCAATCAAGTCAAGAAATGGCTGTGACGGAGACGGGACGGTCCACCGATCGCACAGAGAGCGGCGCCACGAGCTGAAAGCGCCGACGATGCCAGGAATCGTCAATTCACTCCCGAGCCGGATGGCGAACCCGCAGCAGCGACTGAGCCTCCTAGATGCGGCCCTTGTGGCCGCCTATTTACCGGCGGCCACAAGGGCCGCATCTACGGTGTGCTGACGCGCATGTGGCAATAGCCTTTCGGGCTGCTCCCCCTGATCGGAGCATTCAAGCGCGTCGTTCCGTACTGGACCGGCGAAGCAGGGTGGTACCGCGTGGCAACCCCTCGTCCCTGCCGAGGGGTTTTTCCATGCCCGGAATCCGGCGCACAGACATGCAGGAAAACGAGGAGCGACGGTGGATCTCGACGGATTGAAGGCGGAGGCGCTCGCAAGCCTCCAGACGCTCGCCACGGCAACCGATGCCGAAGCGTGGGAACGGGACTATCTCGGGCCGAAGGGCAAGGTCACGGCATTGTTGCGTGGTCTCGGGCAACTTCCGAAGCAAGAGCGCCCGGACGCCGGCCGCGCCGTGCAAGCGCTCAAGAACGAGCTGACGGAGGCGTTCGCACCAGCACAGGACCGCCTGGCAACCGAGGCGTTGGCGGCGCAGCTTGGCGCGGAGGCGGTGGACGTTACGTTGCCGGGCCGGCAGCCTACTATCGGCGGCGCGCACCCGGTCTCGATGATGATCGATGAGGTGATCGAGATCTTCGCACACCTCGGTTTCCAGGCCGTCTTCGGACCGGAAGTAGAGACCGGACACTACAACTTCGACCTTCTCAACATCCCGAACGACCACCCGGCGCGCGACGTGTGGGACACGATGATCGTGGACGCGCCGAATGCGGAGATCGTGCTGCGCACGCACACGTCGCCGATGCAGGCCCGCACGATGGAGCGCCTGCAACCGCCAGTGCGTGTCATCGTGCCCGGCCGCACCTTCCGGTTCGAGGCGCAGGACGCCTCCCACGAGTGGCAGTTCACGCAGCTTGAAGGCCTGGCCGTCGATGAGCACATCACGATGGCGGACCTGAAGGGCACCCTGCAGGAGATGGCACGGCAGCTCTTCGGCCCGGAGCGGCGTATCCGCTTCCGCTGCGACTTCTTCCCGTTCGTGGAACCGGGCGTCGACTTCTCGGTGGACTGCGCGGTGTGCAACGGCAAGGGCTGCCGTGTCTGCAAATACACCGGCTGGCTGGAGATGGGCGGCGCCGGGATGGTCCATCCGAACGTCCTGCGTGGCGTTGGGTACGACCCGGACAAGGTGACCGGCTTCGCGTTCGGCCTTGGGATCGACCGCCTGATCATGATGAAGTACGGCGTCGACGATGTCCGCGCCTTCGCAGGGACGGACATCCGCTTCCTGCGGAAGTTCTCGCTGCTCAGCGTGTAGCCCGCAACATTCCGTGCTCGTAGGGGCGATCCTGGTGATCGCCCGGCATCACCTGCGCAATCCCAGGGCGAACCTCGTGTTCGCCCCTGCACGGCGAGTCCTCGGTTCGGACTGCGTCGTTACCGATAGCAAGCACCCAAGAAGGACCTCCATGAACGTTCCCTACAAATGGTTGCAGGAGTACATCCCAACCCCTCTCCCACCGAAGGAGCTCGCCCGCCGCATGACGATGGCGGGGCTGGAAGCAGAGAAGATCGAAGAGACCGGCGCGATGTGGGACAAGGTCTATGTCGGCCTCGTCACCCATGTCGAGCGCCATCCGGACGCCGATCGTCTCGTGCTGGCCGATGTCGACGCCGGGGAACACTCCCTGCGCGTCGTGACCGGCGCACCGAACATCGCGGAGGGCCAGAAGGTCGCCCTCGCGAACGCCGGCGCCAGGCTCGTGGATGCCTATGCCGACGAGTACAAGCTGAAGACGCTGAAGCCCGGCATGATCCGCGGCATCAAGTCGGAGGGCATGGTCTGCTCCGAAAAGGAGCTCGGCCTGTCCGAGGAGCACGAGGGCATTCTCGTGCTGCCAGACGACGCACCGGTGGGCGTGCCGCTGGCCGGCTATCTCGGCGACTCGGTGATCGAATTCGAGATCACGCCGAACCTCGTCCACGCCTTCTCCGTTCTCGGCATCGCGCGGGAGGCGGGAGCGATCACGAACCTGCCGGTGAAGCAGCCGAAGCTCGCCGACCTGCCCGCCGACCGTGCGGTCGGCTCCCTCATCGCGATCGAGAACACCGATCTCTGCCCACGATATGCCGGCATCGTGATCGACGGCGTGACGGTCGGCCCCTCCCCCGACTGGATGGCGCGTCGGCTGACCGATGCCGGTGTGCGGCCGATCTCCAACATCGTGGACATCACGAATTACGTCATGCTGGAGCTCGGGCAACCACTGCACGCCTTCGACCTCTCCAGAGTGCCGACCGGCAGGATCGTCGTGCGCGAATCCCGGTCAGGAGAGCGGATGGAGACGCTCGATCACCAGATGCGCGACCTGCCCACTGGCACGCTCCTCATCACCGATGGCGAGCAACCGCTGGCCCTGGCTGGCGTGATGGGCGGTGTCGATTCCGAGATCGCGGACGACACCACGTCGATCCTCCTGGAATCGGCGAACTTCGAGATGAAGCGGGTCCGGCGAACGTCGCGCGCCCTCAAGTTGCGCACGGATGCATCGGCGCGCTTCGAACGCGGCCTCGATCCGTCCCTCTGCCTGGAGGCCGCGGCCCGCGCAGTGCAGCTCATCGTGGACCTCAATCCGGGTGCGACGATCCGCAGCTGGCAGGACGTCTACCCGAATCCGGTGCAGCCACGTTCCATCACGATGCCGTTCGCACAGATCGAGCGCCTGATCGGGATGCCGATCCCGGCGGACGAGGCGCTGGCAATCCTGACGCGCCTCGGCTTCACGCCGGATCTGACGGATGGCACGCTCAGTGTCCAGGTGCCGTCGTGGCGAACGGACGTGACATTGCCACAGGATGTGATCGAGGAAGTGGCGCGCATCCACGGCTACGATCAGCTTCCGGCAACACTCATCACGGGCACGACGCCGCTGGTCGAACGCGATCCCGTCTTCATGCTCGAGCGGCACATCCGCCGGACGCTGGTCGCGTCCGGCGCATTCGAAGCGCGAACCTACGTCACGACGTCCGACGATGATGCGGCACGGTGGTCCAACCCGGAAACCGGTGGCCTTGCCCACGTCGTCGAACCGGTAAACCGCGTGCGCCTCCGCAACCCGATCCAGATGGAGCGACCGATCCTGCGCACCTCCACCATCCCGGCGCTGATCGACGCGACGGCGGAGAACCTGAAGCACGAGCGGACCGTCCGCCTCTTCGAGATCGGACACGTCTACCTCGGGACGGAACCGGACGCCCTGCCGGACGAGCCGTCCACGCTGGGTATCGCATTCGCCGGGCAACGCGAGGCATTCGACCGCTTCCACCCGCGCGCGGAAGCTGCTGACCAGCTCGACTACTTCGATATGAAGGGAGCAGTCGATGCGATTCTCGCCCGTCATCAGCATCCGGCGTTGACGTGGTCCCGGCTCGACCATCCGGCGCTGCATCCGGGTCGCGCGGCGGTCGCGACGTTGGCATCCGGCGAGCGACTGGTCGCGCTCGGCGAAGTCCGGCCCGATGTCGCCGCGTCGCTCGGGATCGAGGGGGTGCGACTCACGGTCGCGGAGCTGAACATCCAGCTTCTCCAGACGTTACGGGACGCGCGTGCCGCCGGGCCGGTGACGGTCGACAAGTTCCTGCCCGCCGAGCAGGACTTCGCGATCGTCGTGGACGCGGACCGGCCGGCGGAGGATGTCGAGCGGGCATTGCGCTTCGGGGCGGGTCCGCTGGTGACCGGTGTGACGTTGTTCGATGTCTTCGCCGGGCCGCAACTGGGCGAGGGCAAGAAGAGCCTCGCCTACCGCGTCACCTTCACCGCACCGGACCGCGCGCTGACCGACAACGAACTGGAGAAGGTTCGCAAGAAGATCGAGAAGACGTTGAAGCAGCAGGTAGAAGGGGTGCTCCGTGCCTGATGCCGCCGCTTCGCCGGTGTCCATCCGTATCGCATTCGGTTACGACGACGCCTTGCGCCTGCTCCGCCGGTCTGGCGGCATACGCGAACCGGATCTGCCTCCACACATCAGAGCGCTGTACGAGCGGATCTTCGGCGAGCCGGTCTCGGCGAGCGAAGCCGTCCGCCGGATCGTGAACGCGGTCCGGGAGCGCGGCGATGCAGCGGTCCGCAAATTCACGGTCGCGTTCGATGGGACGGCGCCGGAGCGTGTCGAGGTACCTCGCGCCGAGTGGGACGCTGCCTGGGAGACGATGACCCCGGATATCCGCGAGGCGCTGGAACTCTCGGCAGCGCGCATCCGCGCCTTCCACGAGAAGCAGCCGGGCGGTTCCTGGATCGAGCCGGAACCGCTGGGCATCTACGGCCAGCTGGTGCGGCCGCTGACGCGGGTCGGCCTCTACGCGCCGGCCGGAACTGCACCCCTGCCATCGACGCTGTTGATGGCGGCGGTCCCGGCGCGGGTCGCGGGCGTCGAGGAGATCGTGCTCTGCTCGCCGCCCAGCGCCGGGGGCGCGGTGCATCCAATCGTCCTTGCCGCCGCGCGCGTGGCGGGGGTCGATCGCGTCTTCGGCATCGGCGGCGCCCAGGCGATCGCGGCGATGGCCTTCGGGACGGATACCGTGCCGCAGGTCGACAAGATCCTGGGTCCGGGCAATTCGTTCGTCCAGCTGGCAAAGCGGGAAGTCTTCGGCACGGTCGACATCGACCAGCTCGCCGGCCCGACTGAAACATTGCTCATCGCCGACGAGACAGCCGATCCCACGCTGGCGGCGGCGGACATGATCGCGCAATCGGAGCATGGAGTGGATTCCGCCGCAACGCTGATCGCCACCTCGCGCGATTTGGCGGCGCTGGTGGAGGCGCAGCTTTCGATCCAGCTCCGCACGCTCGACCGGGGCGGCGTGGCAAAGGCATCGCTGCGCGATCATGGCCTGATCGCCGTTGTCGACACGCTGGACGAAGCCGTGTCGCTCGCCAACGCCTATGCGCCAGAACATCTCTGCCTGCTCGTGGCGAATCCGTGGGATCTCGTACCGCTAGTGAAGAACGCGGGCGGCATCTTCCTGGGCGAGCAAAGCGCGGAGGCATTGGGCGACTATACCGCAGGCCCCAGCCACATTATGCCAACGGGAGGAACGGCGCGCTTCTCGTCGCCGCTGAACGTGCGGGACTTCCAGAAGATCATCTCGCTGATCGGCGCGAACGAGCGGGCGATCCGGGAAATCGGGCGCGCGACCGCCGCCTTCGCCCGCGCCGAGGGGCTGAGCGGACACGCGATTGCAGTGGAGCGCCGCGTCACCGACGACTGATCCTGGAACGCCGGAAATGCCACGCAGGCCGCGTCCAGGTCCGCATGTCCTGTTGGCACCATCGCGCCCCATCCAGCGTCCCCCGGCAGGGCGTTCGGGCGAAGCACGGAATATCGGCACCGATTTCCGGCTGGTGGTCCGCCGGAAGCGCTTCGCGCGGAGGCCCTTCGCCCCGCTCAGGGTGACATGGAGTGTTGAGTTCGGCGAAAACATGGATGCCGCTACAGCAGAAACCAGAATGCTGGCTATTGATAAAGCGTAGCTACGGAAATGAAAAACGCTTTCCGGTGACCATTCCGGATTCTGCTCTCATACTCGTTACCCGCCGATCTCCTTGAGGGCCGCAAGGATGCGGCCCTCGGCGGTCGGGTTCTCACCGGGATCGCTACGGGCGATCGCGTCGCGGGCCTCACTCAGGGTGTAGCCAAGCGCCTGCAAGGCCTCGACGACTTCGCCTTCCTCGGCGTTCAACGTCGCCGCGGAGCCGGATGTCGTCGTGCCGGCGAGATCCGGCGGCAGCTTGCCGCGCAGGTCGAGCAGGATGCGGGAGGCCGTCCGCTTGCCGATGCCCGAGACACTGGAAAGCATCGTCACCTCCTCACGCTCGATCACGCCGAGCAAGTCGTCCGGGCTGAAACGCGTCAGCACCGCGCAGGCAAGACGTGGTCCGACGCCGGTGACACCGATCAGCGTCTCGAACCACTGCAATTCGGCCTTCGTCAGAAACCCGTAGAGGATCATCGCATCGTCGCGGACCACGAGGTGCGTGTGTAACGTTACGCGCTCGCCAGTACCGCCCGCCTGCGCGACGGTGCGCCCGCTAGTCATCACGCGGTAGATCACCCCGCCAACATCGACCAGCAGGGCATCGACATGGGATTCATAGACGGTCCCGATCAAACCCGCGATCATGACATTCCTCCCGGAATCGTCTCCAGCCGCTCATAGCCCGGCAAATGGAAGGTGCGAACGGCGTTGTCGTGCAGTACGCCGGCCCACGCAGGCTGCGGCAATCCGCTTTCGCGCGTACGGCGCAGGAAACCCCTTTGCTTCAGCACCGGAAAATCCGAACCGAAGAGGATGCGCCCGGCGCCGACCAGGCGTTCCACCACCGGGAAGATGTCGAAGCGGTAGAGGTAGGTCGAGGCGGCGCTGTCGTAGACGACGTTCCGGGCCGCCGCGGCGACCTCCGGCATAAGTTCGTAGAACGGCAATCCACCGCCCCAGTGAGCCATCACCACCCGAAGTGCCGGGAACGCCTCCAGGAACGGCACCAGCTTCGCGACGGTCGCCGTTCCCTTGCCTGGATACCGGTGTCCAACGGGCTCCGACGTATGGATCAGCACCGGCACGTCGAGCGCGATGCACGCTTCCGCGAAATGCGCCAGATCATGCGGACGCTCCCAGGCAAAGTCCTGTCCATCGGCATTCAATTCGCCGATCCCGACCGCTCCCAATTCGACGCAGCGCGCGACCTCCGCCGCCGCACCGGGATGCGCCGGGTTGACGATCCCCAGCCACGAGATGCGCTCCGGATGCGTCTTCCCCACCCTCGCGAGATCGTCGTTGTGCATCCGGCAAAGCCCCTGGTCGCGCCACGGCCAGCCACAGACGACCGATCGCGCAATGGCCGCTGTGTCCATGCTGGCGATCAGCTCGGGAACAAGAGCGGTGGTCGCCTTCGGGTGCCCGAACGTCTCGCCAAACCAGGGATCGCGGACGAGAAAACGGGAACGATCGCGGACGACCTCCTCAGGAAAGAGGTGGGTATGCGCGTCGATCACCGGATACCCGGCGAGACGGCCGTCGGAACGCGGCTCGGCGTGGGAAGCGTCGATAAGCCCGAACTCCTCCAAAGGGACAGGACCGCTCGGCGGCACATTGGGAGCCAAGCGACCGTCATGACAGACTACATGTAGAAGTAGATGCCAACCGCAATGACCACGATCACGATCAGCAGGATGATCGCCGGGATCAGGATCGTGCTGAAGCCGCCCCCCCGCTGCTCCGCCAGTTCAGCACCGATCTGCGCACGCTGGATGGTCGCCTGCGACGGCTTCACGGCGACGACGACCGCAGAGACGTTGTCGCTCGTGCCACGTTGCTGGGCAATGGCGGAGAGCTGGCGCGCGGAATCCGCGACATCCGCGCTGCCAAGGACGTTCAGGTAATCCTGCTGCTGCATCACGTCGTAGAAGCCGTCGCTACAGAGCAGGAGACGGTCCTCCGGGAGCAGATCGAGTTCGAAGATGCTCGGCAACTTGCGGTCGAGCTGCAGCTCCGCGCCCAGTGCATGCGTAAGGAGGTTGCGCTGCGGGCTCTTCCGCGCCTGGTCGGCGCTGATCCGGCCGTCCTTCACCTGATCGCTGACCAGCGAATGATCGATCGTGATCTGGGTGAGGGTGTTGGCGCGCATAAGATAGGCACGGCTGTCACCCACGTTCGCAATGGTCACGTACTTGCCATGAATGACGGCCGAGACGAGTGTTGTGCCCATCTGCCCGGCGTCCCCACTCTTCTGGGACTCCGTATAGATGGCCTCGTTCGCGCGGCGGTATGCCTGCTTGAGCGCCAGCGCGATGTCCGCCGGTCGCTCCCGCGCAAACAGATCGCTGAGGAGATCGATCGCCAGCCGGCTCGCGACCTCGCCGCGTTCGAGGCCGCCCATGCCATCGGCGACGGCGAGGATATACCCCCGGTCAGCCGGGTCGGCGGCAGCGGGAAGATCCGCGACGAGGATCGCGTCTTCATTGGTGGGACGCCCGGCGGCATCCGAAACACTGCTGACGACCAGCTCCAGCGCGGTCGACGTGGGTGTTGCAAGGCTCAAGGTTCGGCTCCGATGGATGCGGCGGCGCCTGCCACCTGGTGTCTGTCCGGGAAATCGGCATTCGGAGGGCGAAGCCGCCCACACCATTATCCCCTATTCCCGCACCGGGCCGCCGGAAACGTCAGGACAGTCCGGCCCGGGAGCTTCACGCTCCTGCCGCATTCCTGTGACATCCCGGTGCTAGCATGAAACACGAATCGACGCTGTCCGCCGCACGCGCGACCCGAGAGAGGTTCCCATGCGTCCCAGCAATCCCCGTCCGCTCATCTTCCTGGCGCTTGTTGTCGCCATGCTGGCCGGCGCATTCGCCACGCCGGCATCCGCCCAGGACGCTCCGGATCCCACGTCACTCCTGAAGCAGACAAGCGAGATCCTGGCCCAGACCCAGTCGCTCCACTTCACCCTGACCGTCGATGGCGACACGTATATCGACGATCAGGACCAGATGCGGCTGGTCAAGGCGGAAGGCGCGTTGCAGCGACCGGGCAAGGTCGAGGTGGAGTTCCAGATCGAACTCTTCGGTAGCGGCAACATCTCGATCAAGATGATCACGATTGATGGCACGGCGTATTCGACCGACCTGTTGACTGGCAAGTGGGGACCCGCTCCAGCCGAATTCGGCTACGATCCCGCCCTGCTGTTCGACACGAACGGCGGTCTCGGTCCGGTCGTCAGCAAACTCACGGACGCCGCGGTAACCGGAAGTGAGAAGGTCGACGGCCGCGATTGCTGGAAGGTTGAAGGGACGGCGGACAAGGCCAGCATCGACTTCATCACGGACGCGACGATGATCGGCGATTCGTTTCATGCAACGCTCTGGATCGACAAAGAGAACGGGCAGCTCCGGAAGGTCTCCCTTGCCGAACCGGCGGACAACGGCAAGGACCATCCCGCAACCTGGACGATGGACCTGAAGGACTACGACGACAGCAGCATCGACATCGAGGCCCCGAGCTAACCGGTGGCCACATCCGGAGCGTCCACCGGACCGGAACCACGCTCAGACATCGGCACGGTCCTGCGTTCACCCGCCATGAGCGGTGCGCTGCTCGCAGTCTTCATCGGTGCGATCGACCTCACCGTGATCGCCGCGATCCTGCCCCAGATGGTGCAGGATGTGGGCGTCAACACCTCCGACCTCGACCGCTACATCTGGATCGTCAGCGGCTACCTGATCGCCTACATCGTCGCCATCCCGATCGTCGGGCGGATCTCCGACCTCGTCGGCCGGCGCAACACCTACCTCGGCTGCCTGGCGCTCTTCGTCGCGGGTTCGGTCGTATGCGCGCTCGCGACCGACCTGACATCGCTGGTCGTGGGCCGGAGCATCCAGGGATTCGGCGGCGGGGGACTGCTCCCGATCACGCTGGCGCTGGCCGTGGACGTCCTGCCACCGGGACGACGGCTGGCTGGCATCGGCGTCGTGAGCGCGGCGGATACGCTCGGCTGGGTGATCGGCCCGCTCTATGGCGCCGCCATCGAATCCGCCGCTCCCGGTGATTCGCCGTGGCGCTGGGTCTTCTGGATCAACGTGCCGATCGTGGCGGCGGTGACCGTCTTCATCGTCCGCCACATGCCCCGCGACAACCGGGAAAAGGAACGAGGGAGGCTCCGGCAATTCGATATTCCCGGCGCTCTCCTGCTCACCGGCGCGATCGTGGCGGCGAACCTCGCGCTCAGCGCGGGCGGCGAGATCGGATCGGCGACCGGGTCCGGCCTGCGCGCACTCGGCGGTACGCCGAATCCGATGGCGAAGTACACCTTTCCGCTGCTCGCCATAGCAGCTGTGTTCGTGGTGGCGCTGACGGTCGTCCAGCGAATCGTCCAGCACCCCATCCTGCCGATGACGCTCTTCCGGCAACGGTCGTTCCGGCTCGCGATGATCGCGAACGCACTCGTTGGCGTTGTCCTGATGGTGGCGATGGTCGATGTGCCGGTGGCCGTGAACCTGATCGCCAGCCCAAGGTGGGCGACCGCCGCATCGGCCGGCATGCTGGCGACCTACACCATCGGGATCATGGCCGCGACGCTGCTCAGCGACCGGATAACACACCGCTTCGGCCTGTTACCCGTGATGGGAATCGGGCTTGTCCTCGCAGCAGGAGGCTATGCCCTCCTGCACGCGCTGCTCGGAAACGGGCACCTGATGCGTATGGTGCCCGGCCTCGTGCTGGCTGGATTCGGCGTCGGTCTCACATTGCCACCACTAAGCGGCCTGACGGTGACGCATGCCTCGGAAGGGGACCGGGGCGCCGCATCGGCGATGATGCTGGTCAGCCGCCTGTTGGGCATGACCACCGGGATGTCGGCACTCACAGCCGTCGCGGTCAAGCGCCTGCAGGTCCTCACCGAGCGCGTGCCGCCGATCGTGCGCGATCCGAACGAAAGCACGGCCCAGTTCCTCGAACGGCAACGGCAGTTCCTTACGGACACCGCGTTTCCACTCAGCATCCAGGTACTCGGCGAGACGTTCCTCATCGCGGCAGTGCTGGCCGTTGTCGCGGCGATCCCAGCACTATTGCTCGCCCGCGCGGCCAACTCCGACGAGTGATGTCCAACGCAGTCCAATGCGTATTATGCGGATTGCCCAATCGCCGGCACGCAGGCAATTGACACACCTTCGAAGACTGCCGTATCGTGCAGCCAGCCGGGTGCTGACCGGCGGGTTCCACGGATTGCGTTCTCTATCCTTCGTGAAAGTTGCATATGTCTCTCGACATTCGCGGGTACATGGCCGCAGTGCCGGACATCGATCGTTTCCTGACGGTGGATGAGCTGCATGCGGGCATGGATCAGGTCGCATCCGACTATCCGGACCTTGCGTCCATCAAGCGCGTCGGTTCCTCCACCCTGGGCGAGCCGATTCGCATGCTCACCATCGGGTCCGGTTCGCGTCATGTGCTGCTCGTTGGATGCCCGCATCCGAACGAGCCGATCGGCGCGATGATGCTGGATCACCTCGGCCGCCTCCTCTGTGAGGACGCCACGTTGCGAGAATCGCTCGACTTCACGTGGCACCTGATCCCGTCCATCGATGTGGACGGCACACGTCTGAACGAAGGGTGGTTCGCCGGGCCGTACACCCCGAAGTACTACGCCCGTCATTTCTATCGGCCAGCCCCGCATCAGCAGGTCGAGTGGACGTTCCCGAACAGCTACAAGACGAACTATTTCGACCAAACGATGCCGGAGACGGAAGCGTTGATGCGTGTCATCGACGAGGTCGAGCCAGCGCTGATCGTGTCGCTGCACAACGCGGGCTTCGGAGGCGTCTACTACTACCTTGGGCGCGAGATGCCGGAGGTCTACCCGACCCTCACCGAGCTCCCGAGCTGGGAAGGACTTCCGCTCAGCCTCGGCGAACCGGAAGTCCCCTACGCCCGGACCTTCGCCCCGGCGATCTTCTCCATCATCAGCACGGAGGAGTCGATCGACTACCTGGAAGCCAACGGCGCCGACATCAGCGATGCATCCTACGGCGGCTCCAGCGCAGGGTACGCGGCCAAGTACGGCAGCATGCACCTCGTAACCGAGATGGCCTACTACGACGATCCGCGCGTCAACGACCAGACGGTGACGGACGTCAACCGGCGTCAGGCGATCCTCGAAAGCCTGGATCGCGCGCAGGAGATCACCGCCTTCATCAGCGCCCAGCTGGAGGCGGTCGCCAGCGACATGACCGCGATTTCCCCGTTCAGGACAGCGGTGACGTCGTTCAACAAGAGCGCTGCGAAGAATCAGGGAGCCGAGCGCACCTGGGTGGAGAACGATCCGGAGACCGATCGTCCCGCCACGGTCGCCGAACTGTTCAGCAGCCGGCAGGAGTCGCGCTTCTACCGCCTGCTGCAGGTGGGGATGCTCGTCCGCATGCTGGAGGGCGAGGTCGCAATCGGCAACGGCACGCCGAAGATCCGGAAACACCTTGCCGAATCGCTCGCAGCGTTCACCACCTGGGCGGACGAACTCGAATCCGAGCTCGACTACCGCGTCGTGCCGATCCGCAAGCTCGTCGCCATCCACCTCGGCGCGGCGTTGACCGTCGCAGAGGCGGTCAACGCCGAAACGGTATCCTGATCGCTCCGCCCTCGCGCGGACTCCATGCTCCATGTGGGTCCCACAGACATCGACCATCCCTCTCGAAACCGAAAGGTTCACCCTGTGACGACGTCTTCTCGCAAGCCCCTGTCTCCCCTGATTTCGCCCTCCGCCGCGATGTCGCGCCGCTCGATGGTCCGCGCCGGTGGCCTTACTGCCGCCGCCATCGCATCCATGAGCTTCCCGAAGGCGATGTTCGCGCAGGCAACACCGGATGCGTCGCCATCTGCCAGCCCGGCAGCGTCTCCGGTCGCCCCGACGTGGGCGATGCCGACCGTCGGCGAGGTCCCGGCGAAGACTCTCAGTGGCACCGCGATCATCGTGAACGATGGCGAGCCGAAGAGCTTCCAGCCGAACTTCCAGACAGACGACTATTCGTTCGCGATCTGCTCCAACATCTACAACACCCTCACCTCGCTGGATAACAGTTACAACATCATCCCGGAGCTGGCGACCGGCTACGAGACCTCCGAGGATGGCCTTTCGATCACGTTCACGCTGAATGAGCTCGCCAGCTGGCACGATGGGACGCCAGTAACCTCGCTCGACGTGAAGTACACGCTGGAGAAAATCGTCTCCGAGCCGACCGCCACCGCATCTGGCCTCATCGGCGCGGTGAAGTCGGTGGATACGCCGGAACCGTACAAGGCCGTCGTGAACCTGCACCAGCCGTCCGCGTCCCTGATCGGCTTCCTCTCCTGGTATGGCGTCTTCATCCTGCCGGCCCACATCTACGAGGGCACCGACTGGAGCACCAACCCGGCGAACATGCAGCCGATCGGCTCTGGCCCGTTCAAGTTCTCCGAATACAAGGCCGGCGAGGCCGTCACCCTCGTGGCGAACGAGACCTACTTCGGCGAAGGCCCATACCTGGAGCAGCTGAAGTTCGCGATCATCCCGGACCCGAACACGCAGCTGCAGTCCCTGCAGAACGGCGAGGTCGATTACCTCGGCGCGCTTCCCAGCACGCAGGTCGCGACCATGCAGGCGACTCCGGGCTTCAAGGTGGTCGAGAAGATCTACCCAAGCCCGATCTATTTCGGCTTCAACTTCAAGAACGAGACGCTGGCAAACGTCGATGTCCGCAAGGCCATCGCGATGGCCGTCAACCGCGATCAGATCCTCGAGACCGCGCTGAACGGCCTCGGCACCACCTCCGATCGCTTCTACCCGTCCGTCATCGAGTGGGCCAGCAACCCGGACGCGACCGCGCCAGCGTTCGATGCCGATGGCGCGAACGCCCTGCTTGATAGCGCCGGCTTCCCGAAGAACGGCGACAGCCGCTTCGGGTTGAAGCTCTACTTCTTCACCGGCTGGCCCGAGGTTGCGGACACCTGCACCATCCTCAAGGAGCAGCTGGAGGCCGTCGGGATCAGCCTGGAGCTCGTTTCGCTGGAGATCGGCGCCTGGCAGGAGCAGGTGATGGCGGGCGACTCCGATCTCGCCATCCTCGGTGGCTTCCAGGGCCCGGACCCGGCCAACCTCCAGTCTCGCGTCGGCACCGGCGGCACCCTCAACTTCTGGTTCTACAGTAACCCGGATGTGGACGAGCAGCTCGCCGAGGGCGATGCCGCGACCACCCAGGAGACCCGCAAGCCCTTCTACTTCAAGGCGCAGGAGATCCTCGCGCAGGATCTGCCGATCCTGCAGCTGGTGTTGCAGACCAACTTTCCGGCGTACGTCGATACCCTCAGCGGCATCTGGAACGATGCCAACGATCCGGCGTCCTCCCAGGTCGGGCTGAACCGCTTCACGCTCACCAAGATCTCTAGCTAGGCGCTCTGCGCCGCATCGGCGATCGGGCTGCACGTGGTCTTTCGTGCAGCCCTGCCCTCCAACCCTTGCCCCTCGTGGGAAATCTTCGTGGGTCCTTGCATGTTCCGGTGTCAGCCGTTCAGTGAAAGGCGCGTGGTGTGAGCAGTACCTCTTCCAATTCCCTCTCCGGTCTTGTCGATCCGTCTGCGGCACTCAACCGCCGAATGGTGGTCCGCTCGGGATTCAGCGCCGCGACGGCTGCCGCCATCGCCGGCATGACCTTCCCCAAGACGATGGGCGCCCAGGCCACGCCAGACGCATCGCCGTCCGCCAGCCCGGCAGCGTCTCCGGCGGCGTCTCCGGAAGCATCACCTGTCGCCCCGACGTGGCCGATGCCGACCGTCGGCGAAGTCCCGGCGAAGACCCTCAACGGCACCGTGATCGTGGTCAATGGCGGTGAACCGAAGACGTTCCAGCCCGACTTCCAGGTGGATGACTTCGCGTGGCCGGTCGCCTGCAACCTCTACAACACGCTCACGTCGCTGGATAACAGCTACAACGTGATTCCGGAACTGGCCACCGGGTACACGGTTGCGGACGACGGCCTGTCGATCACCTACACGCTGAACGAACTCGCCAGCTGGCACGATGGGACGCCAGTAACCTCGCTCGACGTGAAGTACACGCTGGAGAAAATCGTCTCCGAGCCGACCGCCACCGCGTCCGGCCTCATCGGCGCGGTGAAGTCGGTGGATACGCCGGAGCCGTACACCGCCATTGTCCATCTGAAGCAGCCGTCGGCATCGGTCATCGGCTTCCTCTCCTGGTATGGCGTCTTCATCCTGCCGGCCCACATCTACGAGGGCACCGACTGGACGGCCAATCCGGCGAACATGCAGCCAATCGGCTCCGGTCCGTTCACGTTCGTGGAGTACAAGGCGGGCGAGTCCGTCACACTGAAGGCGAACGAGACCTACTTCGGCGAAGGCCCGTACCTGGAGCAGCTGAAGTTCTCGATCATCCCGGACGATAATACCCAGGTACAGGCGCTCCTGAACGGCGAAGTCGATTACCTGCCGGCGCTGCCAAGCACGCAGGTGCCGACCATCCAGGCGACGCCTGGATTCCGGACAGTCGACAAGACCTACCCGAGCCCGATCTACTTCGGCTTCAACTTCAAGAACGAGACGCTGGCAAACGTCGATGTCCGCAAGGCCATCGCGATGGCTGTCAATCGCGACCAGATCCTCGAGACCGCGCTGAATGGTCTCGGCACCACGTCGAACCGCTTCTATCCAGCGGTCATCGAGTGGGCGTCCAACCCGGATGCTACCGCCCCCGACTTCGATGTCGATGGCGCCAATGCCCTGCTGGACGAGGCCGGCTTCCCGAAGAACGGTGACAGCCGCTTCGGGTTGAAGCTCTACTTCTTCACCGGCTGGCCCGAGGTTGCGGACACCGCCACGATCCTCAAGGAGCAGTTCTCTGCGATCGGCATCGACCTGGAACTGGTCTCGCTGGAGATCGGCGCCTGGGAGGAGCAGGTCCGCGCTGGCGACTCCGACCTCGCGATGCTGGGTGGCTTCCAGGGTCCGGACCCGGCCAACCTCGCGTCCCGGATCGGGACGGATGGCACCCTGAACCTCTGGTTCTACAGCAATCCGGACATCGACGAACTGCTGAAGCAGGGCGACGAGGCCACCACGCAGGAGGATCGCATCCCCCTCTACTTCAAGGTGCAGGAGCTCCTGGCACAGGATCTTCCCATCATCCAGCTCGTGCTGCAGACGTCGTTCCCGTCCTTCGTGGACACACTCAGCGGCATCTGGACCGATCCGGATGATGCTGCTGCCTCCCAGGTCGGCATGAACCGCTTCACGCTGACCAAGATCGCAAGCTAGTCGAAGGGTAAGCAGGGTACATGGGCCGGTATCTTTCGCGACAACTGGCGTCGATCATCCCGACGATCCTGCTCTCGATCGTGTTGAACTTCTTCCTGCTTCATGCCGCGCCGGGCGATCCGGCGCGGATCATGGCCGGAATGGACAACCCGAATCCGGAGCAGATCGAGGCGATTCGGCAGCAACTGGGTCTGGACAAGCCGCTGCCCATCCAGTTCTTCAATTACGTGCAGCAACTCGCCCAGGGCAACCTCGGGCAATCGCTGACCTACAAACAGCCAGTCCTCGACATCATCATGTCGCGGATGCCGGCCACGCTGCTCCTGACGGTGACGAGCGCGATAATCGCGCTCGTCATCGGAACGCTCCTTGGGGCGTTCGCGGCGCAGCGGGCTGGAAAGCCGGCCGATACCGCGCTCGCCTTCGGCAATTACGCGCTCTTCGCGATGCCCGCCTTCTGGCTCGGCCTCATCATGATCGTGATCTTCTCGTCGAAACTCGGCTGGTTTCCCACCTCCGGCATGCGCGACCTTCGCGCCGACTACACCGGATGGCGCGAGCGGCTCGATGTCCTCCAGCACCTCGTCCTGCCGGCGGCAACGCTGGCGCTCGTCCAGATCCCCGTCTACTTCCGGATCACCCGGTCGAGCGTCATGCTGCAACAGAGAGAGGATTATGTCACGACATTCCGGGCAACCGGCATCCCGGAATCGCGAATCTTCCGGCGATACGCCCTCCGGAATGCGTTGCTCCCGACCGTGACGGTCTTCGGGCTCAGCCTCGGCTTCGTCTTCACCGGCGCGGCCCTGGTGGAGATCGTCTTCGCATGGCCGGGCATCGGACGCCTGACGCTGGACGCCGTGTTCCGCCGGGACTACCCGCTGCTGCTTGGCATCTATCTGATTCTCGCCATAGCGGTCTCCATCGCGGTGCTCATCACCGACCTCGTCTACGCGTTCCTCGACCCACGCATCAGGTTGCGCTAAATGGATCAGATCAGTCTTGCGGCCGAGGTCACAGGCGTCGATGCCTCCCTCGATCGCCCCTCACGCATCCAGGCTTTCTGGAGACCATTCGTCCAGAGCAAAATGGGACCGATCGGCCTCGCCCTGCTCATCTTCATCGCACTCTGCGCGATCTTCGCAGATGTCATCGCACCGGACGGTCCGTTCAAGCTCGGGGCGCCCAAGCTGCTGGCGCCAGGTTCCTCCGGACACTTGCTCGGCACCGATCACCTCGGCCGAGACATCCTCGCCCAGCTCGTCTACGGCGCCCGCGTCTCACTGATGATCGGGTTCGTGGCCGCCGGGATCTCGCTCATCGTGGGCGTCGTTATCGGCAGCATCGCCGGGTACTACGGAGGGTGGGTCGATATCCTGCTCAGCCGGATGACGGACATGTTCCTCATCATCCCGGCCTTCTTCCTCATCATCGTGGTCGTGGCGACGCTGGGAAGCGGCATCATCTACGTGATGATCGTGATCGGCCTCACCGCCTGGCCGACCAGCGCCCGTCTGATGCGTGCCCAGGTACTCTCCCTGCGCGAGCGGACGTTCATCCAGGGCCTGAAGGCGCTGGGAGAATCCGATCGCCGCATCCTGCTGCGCCATATCGTGCCGAACGGCATCCAGCCACTCATCGCGAACGCGTCACTGGACATCGCTTCCGCGATCCTGATCGAATCCGGCCTTTCCTTCATCGGTCTCGGCGATCCGAACCAGGCGACCTGGGGTCGCATGATCTTCGATGGCCGCACGACGATCCTCACCGCGTGGTGGACCTCCGTGCTGCCGGGTATCGCCATCATCCTCACCGTGCTCGGCTTCTACCTCGTCGGCGATGGCATCTCCTACGTCATGAATCCCCGCAGCCGGAAGGTGACCGCATGAGCCAGCAGCCCACCTCGGATCGCGCGAGCGACGCCCCGCTGCTCGACGTGCGCAACCTCACCATCACCTACCGCACCGATCGCGGATACGTCTCCGCCGTGCGCGACGTGAGTTTCACCGTGCCGAAGGGAGGCTCGATCGGCCTCGTCGGGGAGTCCGGCAGCGGCAAGTCCACGATCGCGATGGCCGTGATGCGCCTCCTGCCGCCGAATGCGCGTGTGACCGGGCAGATCATCTTCGATGGCGTCGATCTCACCAAGGTCGACGACCGCACCCTGAACAAGTCTTGGCGCTGGCGTAAGCTCTCGATGGTTTTCCAGAAGTCGCTGTCGGCGCTCAGCCCGGTGCATCGCATCGGCGACCAGATGCACGACGTGCTGCACCAGCACGAACCGAACCTGACGGAATCGCAGCGACGGCAGAAGATCGACGCCGTGCTCGACGCCGTGAACCTGCCGCAGCGGGTGATCCGCTCCTATCCCTTCGAACTCTCCGGCGGCCAGATGCAGCGCGCGATGATCGCGCTCGGCCTGATCTGCAATCCGCCCTTCGTGATCTTCGACGAGGCGACCACCGCGCTCGACGTGATCACGCAGTCGCAGATCCTGAACGAGGTGAAGCGCCTGAAACAGGAGTTCGACCTGACGACGATGGTGATCTCCCACGATGTTGGCGTCATCAATGCAACCACGGACACCGTGGCGGTCCTCTATGGCGGCCAACTGATGGAATTCGCCCCTCGCGAGGCGTTCTTCAAGACGCCGGCTCATCCCTACTCGAAGGCCTTGATCGACTCCGTGCCGCCACTGCGGGGACCGAAGCGGCGGATCACCGGCATATCCGGGTGGAAACTGAACCTCGCGGACACCTCAGCGGGCAGCCAGCTTTCCAGCAGCGCCCCAGGATCGGATTCGAGCGCAACGATGGTCGAAATCGCGCCGGGTCACTTCGTGCGGACCGACGCCGCCGCAGGCAGCGCGTTCGCCCAGGAGGCCGCCCGATGAGCACGCCCATCACGGCCAGCCCGCCAGCATCCACAGAGGAAATGGCCCCGACCCTGATCGAGGTGCAGTCGCTCGAACGCTTCTATCCGATCCGCAAGGGCATCACGGACCTGGCGTTCGGCAAGACGCAGTACGTGAAGGCCGTCGACGACATCTCGTTCACGATGAAACGCGGCGAGATCCTCGCGCTCGTCGGCGAGAGCGGCAGCGGCAAGTCCACCACGGGCCGCTTGCTCGTGCGCCTGGATACGCCCACCGGTGGCGCGATCCGCTTCGACGGCACCGACGTTGCCCGCCTGAAGGGGTCTGCGCTGAAGGCATTCCGCCGCCGGGCGCAGATCATCTTCCAGAACCCGTTCGAGGCGTTCGATCCTCGCCTCACGATCGGGGCGTCGCTCGATCAGGCGCTGCGCATCCACAACCTCGGATCGACACAGGAACGCGAGCGAAAGATCATCACCGCCCTGGAGAACGCGAGCCTGGCCCCGGCGCGTGAGTTCATGGCACGGTACCCACACGAACTCTCCGGCGGTCAGTCGCAACGTATCGCGACCGTCCGGGCGATGTTGCTGGAGCCGGACTTCCTCGTTGCGGACGAGCCGGTGTCGATGCTCGATGTCTCGGTCCGGGCAGACATCCTGAACCAGCTGCTCGATCTGCGCGACCGGTTCGGCATGGCGATCCTCTTCATCACGCACGACCTTGCGGTGGCGCGCTACGTGGCGGACCGGATCGCGGTCATGCACTTCGGAAAGTTCGTCGAGGTCGGCGACGCGGAGCAGATCATCGCGAACCCGCAGGACCCGTATTCGCAGGAGCTTCTGGCGAACACGTTACCGGCCGGGAACGAGTAACCCCGGTTCGGGACCCACGGCAGGAAAGGACCCCGGTGAAGACCGGGGTCCTTTCCTGGAATGCCGCGTCGTGTCCAGCAGCTCAGCGTGTCGACCTCAAACACGCGATGGCCATCGACACGGTCCACCCCGCATGCACGATCCGTGGCCGCACCGCGCGGGGATGACAAGAAATCCTGACGGGGCATCAGCCCAGCCTTGCGCGAAGGGCAGCGATGTTCTCGGCAACGGTCGCGTGGTCGTTGAGGACGGCCGTGCCAGCAACCAGCGTGTCCGCACCAGCGTTCACCACGCCGGCAATCGTGTTGACGTTGATGCCGCCGTCCACCTCCAGCCGGCAGGCCGTATTGACGCGGTCGATCAGGTCGCGAACGCGGGAGACCTTGTCCGTCATCTGCGGAATGTAGCTCTGGCCGCCGAATCCGGGATTGATCGTCATCACCAGGATCTTGTCGACGAACGGCACGATCTCCTCGATCGCCGCGATCGGCGTCGCCGGATTGAGCGCCACACCCGCTGCCGCCCCGGTGTCCCGGATCGCCGTCACCAGGCGGTGGAGATGCGGCGTGACTTCGACGTGAACGGTGATGCTGTCGGCCCCGGCCTCCCGGAATGGCTCGATCCACTTCTCCGGCTCGACGATCATCAGGTGGACATCGATGGGGAGCGCCGTACCGACGCGAACGCTCTCCAGCACGGGCAGCCCGATGGAAATGTTCGGAACGAACCGGCCATCCATCACATCGAAATGAATGTAGTCCGCCCCACCCTGGGCGAGGCCGTCGAGTTGCTGCCCGAGGTGCAAAAAGTCGGCGGAGAGGATCGACGGCCCGATCCAGATGGCATGCGGGGATCGCGTCATGCGGACGTTCTGCTCCAGAACTCGAATCGATAGGGCATGATGGCGAAACAGGCCACTATGGCCCGCCTCGCGCGCTGTCGAAGATGGTATACCATCGTGACGGGGATTCGTGGTGAACGCGCGCCTAACGCGGAGACCAGCTCGTGAAACTGCTCGATCGGTTCGAACAATCGATGGAACGCCTAATGGAGGGGTCGGTGGGTTCGATCTTCCGCCAGAAGATGCAACCCGCCGAGATTGGCCGGGCGCTGGAAAAGGCGATGTTCGACCATCGCCAGGTCTCGGTCGGCACGACGATCGTCCCCAATCGCTATACCGTCGCCCTCAACCCACGCGACTACGCCCAGTTCGCCGGCTACCCGCAGGGACTGGCCCACCAGATGGAACGCTTCCTGTTCGAGCGCGCCACGGAGAAGGGTGCGACGGCCCTCGACCGCATCCAGGTCTCGATCGTGGAGAACGAGAACGCGAAGCGTGGCCGTCCCACCATCACCTGCGCCATCTCCGACATGCACCGGCCCGCCCATAGCCGCCCGCGGCCAACGGCCCCTTCCTCTCGCGTCCAGAGTGCCCTTCCGCCTGCGCAGGCAACACAGCCCTTCCGGCCGCGACGCGGTTGGACCCCGAATTACCTTCTGCGTGCGGTGGAGGGCGTACGACGAGGAGATGTCGTGCGACTGGATCGAAGCGACCTCACCGTTGGCCGGGCAGATGACAACGCGCTCGTGATCGGCGCGAGCGAGGTGTCACGCCATCACGCCCGGATCAACTTGATCGACGGCGTCCCGCGCCTGGAGGACATCGGCAGCAGGAACGGGACGTATCTGAACGGACAGCCCGTCCGGCACGCGGATCTGGCTGCGGGCGACCGGGTGGCATTCGGGAGCCAGGTGTTCGAAGTAGCAACCGACGCCGATGGCGACGCCCGATGAACCTCTCGACCTCCTCCCTCTCGTACGACTGGTTCCTGTTCGCCCTCCGAATCGCCTTCATCGGCCTGATCCTGCTCTTCCTGTATCAGGTGGCGCGCGTCACGATCCGCGAACTGGTGCGGATCGGAACCTACGCACCGGCAACGAACGCGACCTTCGCAGCCACGAGCCACACCGCGCCGCCGCAACTGGAGATCGTCGAACCCGCGAGCTCCGGACTGGCATCAGGCGAATGCTTCCTCATCGACCCGTACACGACGATCGGCAGGCGAACCGACAATGCCATTGTCCTCGCCGACTCGTTCGTGTCCGGACAACACGCCGAAATCGTCCTCGATGGCGGCCGGTGGTGGCTGACGGACCTGCAAAGCACAAACGGCACTTTCGTCAACAGCCAGCGAGTGACCGATCACATCCAGATTGTGCCCGGAGACATCGTACAATTCGGCAACGTCGTGACCCGATTCGTGGCATGACCCTTCGACAGGCCGCGGCGTCGCGAGTTGGCCGCGCCGCTCGCTTCGTGCAAGGACGATTTCGCATCCCATGACCGACGCCGCCACCGCACCTGCTTCCTCCGCAGACTCGTCACCCACCTTGCGCATTCCGGGCTCCTTCTCGCTGGTGCTTCCTGCGTACAACGAGGAAGGCAACATCGAGTTCGTCGTCCGCCGCGCGCTCGACATCCTGCCGGGTGTCGTGGACGATTTCGAGATCATCGTCGTGGACGATGGCAGCAAGGACGCAACGCCGGAGATCATCGACCGCCTGGCCGAGGAAGATCCGCGCGTGAAACCGATCCACCAGGCGAACGCCGGATACGGCGGGGCGGTGAAGGCGGGGTTCAAGGCGTCCACCGGCGATTATGTCATGTTCATGGACGCCGATCGCCAGTTCGACATCGCTGACATCCGCCGCCTGACGCCATTCGTACCGTACTACGATGTGGTTGCCGGATTCCGCATGGAGCGCAGCGATCCCCTGATCCGCCGCGTCAATGCAGAGGTCTTCAACCTCGTGGTCCGCATCCTCTTCGGCGTTCACCTGCGCGACCTCGACTGTGCGTTCAAGATCTTCCGGGGTGACATGCTCCGGGCGCTGGACCTGACGACATCCGGCGCCCTCATCAACGCCGAGATGCAGGCCAAGCTCCGCCGCTCCGGCGCCACGATCGAGCAGGTCGGCGTTGGGCACTATCCCCGAATCGCGGGTGAGGCCACCGGCGGCAATCCGAAGGTGATCCTGCATGCGATGGGCGAGACTGTCCGCCTCTGGCGGCGCATGCACCGATACCAGCCGCCTGTCAGCCGCCGTGCAGAGCGTCCGTATTTCGTGCTTGGGGATGTCCTCCTCGCCACAGGCCTGGCGGTCGGGGGAGCCATCGCACTCAAGCTGCTGCGCTGGGCCCAGCGACGATAGCCTTCGAAGAGGGCACGTTCTGTCGCCGCCCATCCTGGGTTCGTCCCCCGTTTCACATCTGACTCACGGAATTCCACCTTCCGAAGGCACCAGAAGGCGGGATCCTTGTGCATCGCTACCAAGCTCCCGCTGGCCATCAGGACGGACGCTGGCAAACCGATCCGTTCGGACAGGTGCGAAAGTCGGAAATTGCTGATAGGGTGCAGCGACGAATTCGCGTGCATGGGCAAGGAGTTGCCATGAAACCGGAATATCTCGCGTACGAGAAGCAGCTCATCGGCGACATCTGGACCTCGGACGAGCCATACCGCAACCTGGAGGAACTATCCGACATGATCGGTTCCCGATGGGCGGGGTCCGAGAGCGAGCACAAGGCAGGCGAGTGGCTTGCGGACAAGATGCGCTCCTATGGCATGCAGAACGTCCATCTCGAACCGGTGACATTCGGAGCCTGGACGCGAGGGAAGCAGGAACTCTCGATCGTCGCACCATTCGAGAAGTCCTTCTCCTGCCTCGCGCTTCCCTATTGCCCGGCCGGCGAGATCGAGGCCGAGCTGATCGATGTCGGGAACGGTGAGGAAGAGGATTACGAGCGGCTCGGCGACGCGGTGAAGGGCAAGATCGTCGTCACCGCCGCCGAGACGAACCCGCTCGGCACACGCAGCACGAAGCTCTCCCACCGCACGGACAAGCTGCGGTTCGCGGTCGATGCCGGTGCGGTCGGTTTCATCTTCGTGAACCAGAATCCCGGCCTGCTCCATATCACGGGCAGCATCGCCGGACCGGGTGGCACCCCGGCGCCGATCATCAGTGTCGGAACGTCGTGGGAACACGGGCAGACGATTCTCCGCCTGGCGAAACGCGCGGGCCAGCCGGTCACGGTGCGGATCGCGACGGGAGGGGAGTTCTTCGAGAATACGTCGTACAACGTCGTCGGCGAGATTCCGGGATCGCAATGGCCGGAGAAGCTGGTGATCGCCGGCGGCCACTACGATGGCCACGATGTCTCCCAGGCCTCGCTGGACGACGGCACGGGCACTGCAACGACGCTGGAAGTGGGCCGCGTGCTGGCGGCCCTGCCGCCGGAAGCGATCGGCTGCACGATCCGCCTGGTGCTCTTCTGCGGCGAGGAAGTCGGTCTCTTCGGATCGTGGGCGTATGTCGCCGATCATCTGGACGAGATCCCGAACATCCGCTTCATGCTGAACCTGGACGGGGCGGGACAGGGCAAGGGTGGCTCCGAGAAGATCACGATCTCCGGCCGGCCCGAACTGCTCGACTTCATGGAGGAATACCGGGACACGACGAAGTACAAGCTCACCGTCGTCGACCAGTTGAACTCGCACTCCGATCACTTCCCGTTCGCGATCCGCGGCATCCCGACCGCCACGCTGAATGGCCCGGACGACTCCGCGACATTGGTGGGGCGCGGCTGGGGACACACGGAGGCGGATACCTTCGACAAGGTCCAGTTGCGTGGCCTCCAGATGGCCGCAATGGCGACCGCACGCCTGCTGCTCGATGTGGCATCGGCGGAGGACTTCCCGGCCACGTTGAAGCCAAAGGAGGACCTGCAGGCGCAACTGGAGCAGACCGGCCTCGATATCGCGCTCAAGCGGTCCGGCCGCTGGGATCTGGTCGGCGACATCCCCGCCTGATCGATCGCAATCGTCTCCGGCATGCAGCACACGGGAGGGCCAGCAGCCCTCCCGTGTGACCGTATTTCCAGATGCTGGCGTCAAGGCAAGCCGCGCGATGCGCGCGCCTCCCGCCTCAGGCGAGAAGTTCGAACGCACTGACGAGCACGGCGCCCTCGGCAGTCGCCATGCCATGCACGTTCCCACCGAGCCAGAGCACCGCCGACCCAATGAGACAGCCAGCGGCAGCAAGACTGGCCCGGCGTCCTGTCACGAATCCACCACGCCGTCCCGCGATCAGCGTTGCGATCGCGATGCCTCCAGCCAGTGCAAACGTCGCGCCGGAGCTTCCGGCGGTTTCCACGTCGAACGCCCAGGCAAGGGCATTTCCGAGTATTCCACACAGCCAGAACGTGAGCCAGGTGATACGCCATCCGAGGACGCCAGTCGCGGCATATGCCACGAGCGCCAACGCAACAATATTGAATGCGGCCCCGGCGCGGCTGTCCTGTACGACGGTGGCAGTGACCAACCGCCACCATTCGCCATGCCGGCCGATCTGCTCCGGAACCTCTTTCGCCGCATCATAAAACGATGGCATCGCCAGGCCGACCAGGGACGGTATGCCGACAACCGCAACCAGGGCCGCGCTCGATGCCCGCGCCCCGCCATAGCGGGCGGACGATGAGTCGGCAGCGTTGACCGCAAGGATCAGGACGAGCGACATCAGGATCATCACGAACAAGCCAGTCATACCAGTACCGCCTTCCAAAATTTGATCGTCGATCAAAACGGTGCTGGCTGATGATCGCATAAATGTTGATCACCGATCAATTCGGAGTACACTGACCCATATGAAGGTCACGCGGAGCCAGATCCTGAATGCTGGCATGGACGAGCTCAACCGCGCCGGAATCGCTGGATTCTCCGTGCGGAATGTCGCGAGGTCGCTCGGTGTACGATCCGGGGCGCTCTACTATTACGTCCCCAGCCGCACAACCTTCCTGTCCGAACTTGCGGGAATCGTTGCGAACGCGGCGATGGAACCCGGAGCGAATTCGAATGGCGCCAGTTCCTGGCAGGACGAGGTCGCCGATCGTTGCGAGCGGTTCCGCCAAGCACTCCTGGCAGTTCGCGACGGTGCGCTCTTGCTTGCGCTCGCGCCGTCCCTCAACTCTCCGGGCGTTCTGGCGTGGATGGAGGGATTGCTGCAAACCCTGGTCGCGACCGGGCTGCACATCGACATGGCCAGGTCGGCAGCCGACACTCTGGCAAGCTATATCGTCGGCTTCGTGCTCCAGGAGCAGCAAGCCGCGTTGGCGCCTTCCGATGTGCCGCCACTCAGCCTGGATCAGTTCCCGCTCATCGCTTCGGGTCTCTCGGGCGCAAGTGGCGATGATGAACGGGCCGGTTCGGACGAGGGGTTCCGGGCCGGAATCGCGCTCATTGTCGCGGCAATTGACGCCACCTCCACCCGCGACGCCCGTTCGTAGCCGATGCTCATACCGAATCCGACTAGACCGTGATGGCATTGAGGGGGTCGTCTGGCCACCAGTGAAACTGCGTGTGGGCCTGGATCGTGGCACGATCCTGTCGCAGGGTTTGGCAGCGCGTGGTCAGCACGGTCTC
>JASGDN010000075.1:0-66847 GCA_049841275.1 Thermomicrobiales bacterium | reverse complement strand
TGCAGAGTTCGATCGCGCGCTGCACCGCGTCGGCAATGGAGGCCTGGGCGCCGGTCGCGCGCGCACGAGCGGCGTCCTCGGAGGTAAGGTGTGCTTCCCCGTCATGGAGCAAGGCATCGTATTGTGCCTGGAGACGATCGGGGAGGACGAGACCGAGCGCCTTGTTTTCCCGCTCCGCCGTTGTGGCAAGGGCAACCGTTACGTCGGGATGACCGAGCGCCAGTGCGAGATCGGCGGCGTTGTAGAGGTTCGTCACAACGTCTTCCGCCATTCCGTGATCGCGCGCGAGCGAGACAGCGATCTCGACGAACGTTCGTGCCGTGGCGTGATCGCCGAGGTTCAAGGCGGTGCTCGCCAGATTGCCCGCCGCCAGGGCCCGGTCGCGCTGGTCACCGGAGTCGGTAAAGAGGAGATACGCCTCCTGGTGCAACACCATCGCAGCTGGGTAGTCCTTCATCACGGACAGAACCGCGCCCTGCAGCGTGAGCGCCCACGAAAGCCAGAGATGGACATCGAGGAGCCTCGCCAGCTCTTCCGACTCGCGTGCGGCTGCCAGGGCCTGCTCGTAGTGCCCGGCGTCGAGGTGTGCCGAACTGAGATGACCGAGGACGTAGGATTGCATCAGGCGATCCCCGGCTGCACGAGCGATCGAGAGGGCCTGTTCGAGACGTGCGAGTGCGCTCGTGGCGTTGCCGGTGCGGCCCTCGATGTAACTCAGGGCGACCTGGCAACGCATGGTGCTGAAGCCATCCTCGAGGGCCTTGGCAGTCTCCAGCGCCTCCTCGGTGAGCGTTCTGGCCAGCGCGTAGTCGCCCGCATTGCGCGCCCGCGCGGCGCGCAACATCAGGGCCGAGCCCGCGATCTGGCGATCGGATGAGTGCTGTGCCGCGGCGATGACGATCTCGTTGAAGCGCATGACCTCGGGCCCTTCGCCGAGGTTCGCGGCAAGAAGCGATCCCCACCGGGCCGCCCGTGCGGCGATATTGCCGTCGGTCTCGCCGGCAGGGAGCTGTGCGAACCCGCGCTGGAGCCACTGCAACCCTTCGCGATTGCTTCCACGGAAGAACCAGAACGTTCCGGTGGCGTCCATGATCTCGAGCGCCATCTCGGGGTTGCCGGATGCGAGCGACCAATCGAGCGAGGCCCGGAGGTTCCCGAGATCGCGGTCGATACGGTCCAGCCAGAGAAGCTGATCCCGGCCACGGAGTGCAGGCTCGGCTTGCCGCACGAGATTGGCGAAGAAGGCCGCATGACGTTCCTCCAATCGAGGCGATGCCGTTCCGTCCGCCAGTCGTTCCGCTGCGTATTCGCGAATCGTTTCGAGCATCAGGAGCCGTCGTTGTCCGTCTCGTATTTCCCACCGTGCGAGGCTCTTCTCGACCAGGGAGTCGGCTATGAGCGGAGCATCCGGTCCGCAGATCGCCACCAGCGCATCCAGCTCAGCGCCGCCAGGGAAGATGCTCAGGTTCCCGAAGAGCGCGCGTTCGGCCCGTGAAAGGAGATCGTAGCTCCAGGAGATCGTCTGGCGAAGCGTCTGATGCCGGTCGGGGAGATCGCGGGGACCATCGCGGAGAGTCTCGAAGCGGTCGATCAGTTGCCGGAGAATCGTCTCCGGGGTGGATTCCCACGTGCGCGAGGCAGCGAGCTCGATCGCGAGCGGAAGCCCCTCGAGACGCATGCAGAGTTCGCCGATCGTAACCAGCTCCCCGTCATCTTTCGGCTCGCCGCGCCAGGCATGCATGCATTGCAGGAAGAGCGCAACGGACGCGATTTCATCGAGGCGATTCGGTCCCGTGGCACGATCGGGCGTGGCGAGCACGTCGAGAGAAACTAGATGCTCGGCGCGCACGCGCAACGGAGCGCGGCTCGTCGTCAGGATCGTGAGGCCGGGTGTCGCCGCCAGGAGTTCCGCGATCGGTTGCGCGATTCCAGGCAGGTGCTCGAGGTTGTCGAGGATCAGCAGGAACCGACGGCGACCGAGAAAGGTCGTCACAATCTCGGCGATCGACCGTTCCGACGATTCCCGCAGGTGAAGCGCCCTTCCAATAGCCGGGAAGAGCAATGCCGAATCGCGAATCGCCGCAAGCGGCACGAAGGCGATCCCGTCCGGGAATCGGGAGGTCATCCTGGGGGCGATTTCGAGCGCCAGCCGGGTCTTGCCAACACCGCCGGTCCCGACGACCGAGACGAGACGAACCCCCTCCTGCACGAGCAGCTCCGTGACCGCGGTGATTTCCACGGTGCGGCCGATCGTTCGCGTCGGGGGAGTGGGCACATTGAAGAACGCCGGCGATGCGCCGGCGAGATCTTGGTCGGGGAGCGGCACCCGACGTGCAACGCCAAGGAGCTCCATGGTTTCGGGATCGGGATCGATGGCAAGCTCCTGCGCGAGAGCGAGGCGACATCGTTCGTACTGTTGCAGTGCCGATCCTCGTTGTCCCGCCGCGAGATAGGCTCGCATGATCGCGCGATGCGCTTCCTCGAAGGTCGGATCGTCGGCAACGAGCGACTCGAGGTGCCCCAGTGACGCGAGGGGCTCTCCTTGCTCGAGATCGGCATGAGCGAGCGCAAGTGCCGAACGCTGCCAGGAGGTGCGAAGCGCTTCACGCCGGGGAATGGGCCAATCGGCATAGAGGTCGTCTGCGAGGAAGTCGCCACGATAGAGATCAGCCGCGGCCTGGAGATTGGTTCGCTGCGCTGTCTTGTCCTCCGTGGCAATGCGGGCGAGTGCGGCCATGAAGAGATCGACATCGACCCACATCCCATCGTGCGGTATGAGCGCGATGGTTTCACCGGTCGTTTCGATGTAGCGTGACGACCGGCCTGACGACAACCCTGGCTCGAGCGTTCGTCGCAAGGCGTGGAGCGCCTTGTAGAGGGAGTTGAGGCTCGAATCGACATCGCGATCGGTCCAGATGCTTTCGAGGACCTGATCTCGCGCGAGCCGATGGCCCGGTGTGCCAAGCAGCAGGACGAGAACCGCCCGGGCCGGGCGGCGCGGCCAATCGCGAGACGACAGGATACGATCGCCGACGCGAATCTCCGTTGGGCCGAGGAGGCGAGCGTGCAGCGGTGGAAGCTGGCTACGCTCGGCGACGCGTGGATCCATGGTCCGCCCCGGATGCGATGGGGGTGACGATGCGACCGGAATCCTTCGTGCACATCATGCGTCAAGCCGGACGTATGGGCAAGGAGTATCACGATGTTCTCAAGGCTACCGGGATCGAACGATGCGGAATGCGCGGAAACCGGTGATGGAGCGCGACCGGCGACTATTCGGCAACAGCGGCGAATGGACGGTGGTGGGCGGATCGCCGTACCCCACGAATAGGTTTGAGGGTGCGCTTCGGCAAGAGCGTCATCACACGTATGGTCTTACTGATATCAATCGAACAGGGCCTGGGCGAAGTATGACCCCTGTTGCGGGGCCGGGGGAACGAAGAAGATCCCGGAGCCGATGTGGGTGATGTATTCGTTGAGCGCGTCGGAGGCGCCGAGCCGGGCTTGCAGCGTCTCGAAATGGGCGGGATCGTTCTGGTAGCTGACGAAGAGCAACCCGGCATCCAGGAACCCGTACTGATTGATGCCGTCGGTGTAGTTGTAGCTGCGCCGCAGGATGCGCACTCCGCCATTGTTCTCGAAGGCCGCGAGGCGAATGTGGGCCGTCGGATCGATAATGGGGGTTCCCTCGGCATCCTTCTTCGCGAAGTCAGGCGTGTCGAATTCATCCGTCCCCGTCAGGGGCGCGCCGTTCACCTTGTCCCGGCCGAAGACGCGGTTCTGGTCGCTGACACGGTCGGTATCCCAGTTCTCGATATGCATCTGGATCTTGCGGACGACCTGGTAGGTGCCGTGCTGCTGCCAGGCTGGGCCGTCCTTGATCCAGACGAACTTCTCGAAGTCCGCCGTCTCCTTGATGTTGCGGGTGCCGTCCTTGTACCCCATGAGATTCCTGGGCGTGGACTGCCCCTTGCCCGCCGAGGCACGCCCGAATCCCATCACCGCCCAGCGTGTTGCCGCCGTGCCAGTGCCCTTGGCGATGCGGGCGAGGTTCCGGATGGCGTGATAGGCGACCTGGGGATCGTCGGCGCATGCTTGCACGGAGAGGTCGCCACCCGTCAGCGTAGGCTGGAAGGCATCGCTTGGCAGGTCGATCAGCTCGCGGAACAGCGCGGGCTTGTGCTGGGTCAGCCCGTAGGCATCGGTGAATACCTTCGTCCCGAGCCCGACCGTCACGGTGAGGGCGCCGGGGCCGAGATCGAGCGCCTCGCCCGTGTCGTCGCCGATCGCGGAGGCGCGTTTGGGTTCCACCTGCCCGACGGTTTCCCCCGCCATCAACTGGGCAATTGCTGCCGACCACCGTGCGAGCAACACCTGGAGGTCGGTGCGCAATGTCGAGGTGAGGTCGAAGGTCATGAAGACGCTGTAGCGTTGGGGTGGCGTGCTGATGCCGGCCTGTTCGGCGGTTCCGTAGAACGGATATGCGACGCTCAGGTCGACGACGTCCTGCTCGTCGAGGGCAGCCGCCATCGCGGCGTGGGCGCTGCCAGGCAAGCCGCCACCGAGGGCCAGGCTGCCCGCCGCAGCTGCTCCGAAGAGCAGCCCACGGCGGGAAACCTCCTTCTTTTCCGGGGTGGGGTTGGGCGCTGGTCGTCTGGTCATCAGGCTGCTGTCGCGACTTTCTCGGCGATCTGGGAGAGCGGTTCCTGCAGGGCCTGGATCGCCTGGCTGAGCTTCGTCGCGTCGGATGTCTTCAGCTCCTCGGTGTACAGCTTGAATCCGCCCGGTACGCTGGAATCGCGGTAGGTCTCGAGAAGCGCGTTGACCTTGTCGAACTGGTCGTTCACCTGGGCGGTCAGTGCCGAATCGATCTTCTCCAGCCCCGGCTCCAGGAAGGCAAAGGCTTGCTGGGCGCCTTCGACATTCCCGGCAAAGTCGACGAGATCGTAGTGGCTGTAGGCTTCTTCCTCGCCGGTGATCTTGTTCGCCTGGACTTCCTCGAGCAAACCGGCGGCGCCGTTGGCAAGGTCCTCCGGGTTGTACTGGAGCGTCTTCACCAGCGAGGCGAGCTTCGTGACGTTCTCCACCAGTTCCGCCGCGTACTGCTTGGTGGTGTCCGTGATCTTTCCGCCCTCGAAGAGATCCCGTTCGATGGCGTGGAACCCGTGCCATCCGACCGCCGGATCGAGGTTCGATGCGCGCATGTCGATTAGGTAGTCGAGGTTCCCCGCATTGTCGGTGGCGTCGAAGCCTTCGAGCACGAACCCATCGACATCGGACTCGATGCGCTCGTAGAACGGGCGGGCCAGCGGATAGTCGGTCTTCGCGGCGTCGAGATTCCCGGCGTCGATGTCATCCTTCATCTTCGCGACGGCGACGACCATTGCGTCCACCACGCCGTTCACGTAGTTCGCGTATCCCTTGGTGCCGTCGGCCAGGATCGCTGCGGTGCTGCCGGTCGGCTGCGCAGCGGCTTCGCCAGTGACGACGAAATCCTGCATCTCGTTCGAAGCGCCCGGGCAGTAGATCTGGTAGGTGCCGCCGCCGAGCGTGAGGGTGAAGCTGACCGCGGGAAGCCCTGGTGCGAGGTTCTCCTTCTCGCCGAGGATGCGATTGTTGCTGAGCAGTTCCACCTCGGTGAGTGAGGTCGCGCTCTCGTTCTTCACCGTGAAGGTGATCGGGCCCGCCTGCGCCGACGTGTGATCGAGGACACAGGTGCCGCCGTTGTCGCTCGTCAGGGTGATGGTCACCTGGCTCGCACCGTTCTCGACCGGCGCCGGCGTGGCGTCCTGTGCGGAGGCAAACCTGACCGGCAGGGCGCCCAGGATGGCCCCACCCACGGCCACCTTGCCTGCCGTGGAAACGAACGCTCGCCGCGAATGCATCTGCCGCATGATGGAAACTCCTCCGGTCTTTCTGCTTAGCGCTCGGCGACCTGCCGAACAACAGGCATGCTTGGTGGGGAAGCCAGGGCATCCGCGGTGCCCGGCGAAACCTGGCGCAGCCGCTGCCTCGTGCGGGCCCCCGCTGCCGCAACGAGCAGTGCGGCCAATCCGAGTACGATCGGCAGGATGACGCCCCAGAGATGGCGTTCGGTCCGCTCGGAGTCGAGGTCCGCGATCGACGCGGCAACGCGGGCGCTGTCGTCCGGGGAAACGGCCCAGGTATCCGAGGCGGAACCGGCAAGCGTGATGGTGCGTGGCGTCGTGAGACCGCCGCCGGAGATGGTGGCGATCGTCTTGGACGATTCGTTCGCGTCCAGCAGGGTGTTGTGGGCTACCCAGATGGTGCCGGTGGAGACGGTCGATCGCTTGAGGGTGAACGGTCCGGGCTGCTCGTTCGGGCTGATCCCGATCGGGATCCTGCCGCCAGCCAGGTCCACGAGCTGATCGAGCGTCACCGTTTCCTCGGTCTGGGTTGGTGACGCCGTGTTCTGCATGGTCCAGGCCGAGGCCTCGATACCATTGTGGATGTCTTGCGTGGACGAGGACGGGTCGAGCGGGATCGAGATCGGGGCGCTTCCGTCCAGGGATACGGCGAGGGATGGCGTTCCGGACCCGGTGTTGAGCTTGGCGGTGCCGACCTGTGGCTGCGACGTGTCTGAGGTCGAGACGAGTGCCAGGGCAGGCTGTGTCGCGAGAGTCGGCGTCGGGAAGATCACTGCCAGGACAACCGCCGCGACTGCCAGCATGGCGGCGATGCTGAACTGGAACCGCGCCACCGCCATGCCCTGTGGCCGGCGGCTCATTGGCCAGTAGACGGAGAGGGCGACGGGGACGAGATAGGCGAACCAGCCGATGACTTCGATCAGTCGCGGATCGGCGGGGATTCCCAGCACGCCGGTGATCAGCGCCGACTGGACGGTTCCCGGCTGGACGAGCCAGGAGAGATCCACCGTCCGTTGCTGTCCGGCATTGAGCCATCCCGCCTCATGCGCGGTGCGCAGCGCGGAGATCGTCAGCCCGGCGGCAACGAGGATCAGGAAGGCGCCCGTGGCGCGGAAGAACCGCGACAGGTTGATGCGGACGCCGCCCGCGTAGATGCCCCAGCCGATGACGCCGGCGATCAGGATGCCGATGATGGCGCCGGAGGCGGCGAGGGTCGCGGATTGCGCGGCGGAGAAAGTCGCCAGCAGGAAGACGCTGGTCTCGAATCCTTCCTTGAGGACGGCCAGGAAGGCCATGATGGCCAGCGAACGCGCGCCGCCTTCACTCAGTGCGGCGGCGGCCTCTGCTTCGAGCTCTTTCTTCATGCCGCGTGAATGGGCATTCATCCAGACGATCATGCCGGTGACGAAGACGATCGCCACCACACCGATGACCGTTTCCATCGCCTCCTGCTCGGCCTGCGGCAATTCCCGCTCGATCAGCTTCAGCGCAACGCCGATGGCGATGGAGGCGAGTGTCGCGAGCGCAACGCCGATCCACATCGGCGTGAGGCTCTTGTCGTTCTTGCGAAGGAAGGCGGCGATGATGCCGACGATGAGCGCTGCTTCGAGTCCTTCGCGCAGACCAATGACGAGCGTCGCAAGCATATGCGGGTCCTACTGCGGGTCCTACACACACCGTATCGGCGCGGCCAGACCGGGGGCGTCGATAGTGAAATCGGCCATCTGCGGCGGATGATCGGCCAGGGAGACGACCGCTTTCGCAACGCCCCGGTGAACGGGGAATGAGCGCTCGGGTCGGTAGCAGTGACGCATGTTGTCGTCTGGCCGGCCTCGGGCCGGAGATATCCAACCCGTCGGGTTGGATATCTCCGGGAGTATAGAACGCTACGGGCAGGGGTTCAATCACCGGACAGATGCATGCATACATCGGTCGCGTTATCGATGGGGATGGGTGGCGGTCAGTCAGTGGGACGCGGAGCCTCTGATGCAGGGACGGCATCCGGTGTGGCCATGACGAGGTGCGGCCCGGATGCGGCGCGATGACCGAGCATGCGCTCTCGGCTGGCCCCGAGCCCGGCCCAGGCGATCGGCATGACGACGGCCAGGGTGACGACGCTCGGCAAGGTCCAGCCGCCCGAGATGTCGTGCAGCATCCCGAACAGGAATGGGCTGGTTGCCGCGACGGCGTATCCCACGGCTTGCGACATCCCGGACATCGCGGCGGCGTATTCCGTGTTTGGGGAGCGCATGACGCACAGCATCAGGGTGCAGGCCATGGCGCTGGAGCCGGCGATTCCGAACAGGATCATCCAGACGGCGGTGAGGATCGGGGTGACGGCCGGCAGGAAGAGCATGCCGAGGATCATGATGGTGAAGAAGGTGCAGATTGCGAGGACGAGACGGCGGATCGGCACGCCGTTCTGGATCAGCAGCGGCACGATGAACGAGGCAGGGATGCTGCCGATCTGCGAACAGGCCCACATCAGGCTGGCGGTCGATTCCGACATTCCGCGTTCGGTGAGGATAGTCGGTGTCCAGGTGCCGAGGCCATAGAAGATTGTCGATTGCAGCCCGAAGAAGAGTGAGATTTGCCAGGCGAGGGGATCGCTCCACAGGCGGGGGCGGTCGGTCCCGGTGTCGGTGTGCCCGGCGTGACGCAAGGTGGTGTTGGCTGCCAGCACCGAGGGCATTCGCAGCCGGGGCAGGAGCACGGCCAGCGCGATGAGCGCGGGAATCACGAGCAGCCCCAGCGTGAGCCGCCAGGAGAGTCCGGTCTGGAGGTGGATCGGCATCATGATCGCTGCGGCCAGTGTCCCGCCGAGTGTCATGCCGAGGCCGTAGAGCGACATCATCTGCCCCGGCTTGTGGGGGAAGTCGCGCTTCACGGAAGCGGGGGCGATCACGTTTCCGAGCGCCAGGGCGACGCCGATCACGAGCGTTCCGGCGTAGAGTGGCCAGATCGCGGGAAGCACGCGGATGAGAATGCCGGCGGAGAGCAGGACGATCGTGACGATCAGCGACCAGTCGAAGCCGATGCGACGGGCCACGCGTGGTGCGAAGAGCGAGAGCGTTGCCCAGCAGAGGACCGGCAGGGTGGTGAGGAGCCCGGTGGCCGTGGCGGAGAGTCCGGTGTCGGCCCGGATGGTGGGCATGAAGGGCGGCAGGGCGATGGTTGTCGTGCGGAGGTTGATGGCGATCAGCAGAACGCCCAGGGCGAGGACGATTCTGGCCAGCCGGGACCGAGCCGTGTGAGACGTGGGATGGGCGGAGGACGGTTCGGGCGAGGTGGCTGGCGGGTGCGGCGGGGAGGAGGCCATCGGCTGAAGGGTCCGGCTTCACGAGGGCGCAAAGGGAACCCCGCGCCGATGCTGACTGATGGATGCTGCTGGAAATCCGCGCTGGCAGGAAGGCCAGCGTGGGATTCATTGTGCCACGTCGCATCGCTTGGCAGGGCGATGCGGAATGTTGCCGAACAGGCTCGCGGGACGAATGGGTGGCGTCTTGCCTGTGCATGGCCGCCAATGTCCGGAGTTCCGGGAGTGGCTGTGCGAAAATCCGGGCAGACGAGGTGAGACCGTCGTTCGCGCAGCCGTCACGAGAGGTTCCCTTCATGGTCGCGTCCCCAGCCGCTTCCGGCACCACCCACGAAGTCGTCGTTGTCGATACGTCGCGCAGCTCGCACGCTGCCCACCGGCCGGTGCCGCTTGGGAACGTGCGCCTTACCGATGCATTCCTCGCACCGCGCATCCGGGTCAACCGCGAGGTGACCATCCCGTCCCAGTTCGAGCATCTGGTGACGACGAACCGCTTCCGCAATTTCGAGCGCGTCGCCGGAACCTTCGACGGGCCGTTCGATGGCATCTACTTCAACGATTCGGATGTCTACAAGTGGATGGAAGCGGCTGCCAGCGTCCTCGCTGCTGCCGAGCCGGGGGATGGCGTCACCGACGACGACCTGACCAGCCTGCTCGACATCGCGCTCTATCATCTCGAATCCGCCCAGCAGGAGGACGGGTACCTCAACACCTACTTTGCGCTCGACCGGGCAGACGAGCGGTGGTCGAACCTGCGCGACATGCACGAACTCTATTGCGCTGGCCATATGATCCAGGCGGCCGTCGCCCATCACCGCGCGACGGGCAGCGACCGCTTCCTGACGATTGCGACGCGCTGCGCCGATCTGATCTGCGAGGTCTTCGGTCCTGCTGCCGAGGGCAAGCGAGAGCAGACCGATGGGCACGAGGAGATCGAACTGGCGCTGATCGAGCTCTATCGCACAACGGGCGAACAGAAGTATCTCGACCAGGCGCGATTCTTCCTCACCGTGCGCGGCCACGGCACTATCGGCGGCAGCGACTATCACCAGGACCGGATTCCCGTCGCCGAGCAGAAGGAGATGGTCGGACATGCCGTTCGTGCGGTCTACCTGAACGCCGGTGTCGCCGATCTCGTCGCGGAGGAAGGGGATGTTGCCCTGCGCGCCGCGCTGGACCGGATGTGGGCGAACATGACGACCCGTCGCAGTTACATCAGCGGCGGCATCGGTTCGCGGTGGGAGGGTGAGGCGTTTGGCAAGGACTACGAGTTGCCGAACGCCCGTGCCTACACCGAATCGTGCGCGGCGATCGGCGCGATCATGTGGGCGTGGCGGATGCAGATGCTCCGGATCGAGGACAACACGCGGTACGCCGATCTCATCGAGCACACGCTCTACAACGCGCTACTGCCCGGTCTCTCGCTGGACGGGCACGCGTACTTCTACCAGAATCTGCTCTCCGATGACGGCGGTCACCGGCGGCAGCCGTGGTTTGGCTGTGCCTGCTGCCCACCGAACATTGCCCGCCTGCTCGCGCAACTCCCCTCCTATTTCTATTCCGTGACCGGACGTCGCTTTCCGGAATCGGACGGGCAGCACGATATGGTCTGGGCGCATCTCTACGCCGATGGCACGGCGACGATTCCGTTGCATGCGGGCGGCTCGGTGACGTTGAAGCAGACGACGCGCTACCCGTGGGACGGACAGGTGCGGATCGAGGTGGCCGGCATTCACGAGGCGGGCGATTTTACGCTCTACCTGCGAATCCCGGGTTGGGCGCAGGAAGCGGCCGGCGATGTCAATGGCGAGGTGCTTTCCCCGAGCGAGACGGCGGCGGGGCAGTACGCCGCCGTCCGCCGGACGTGGCGTGTCGGTGATGCCGTGACGCTGACCTTCCCGATGCCGGTGCGGCGGATGGTGTCCCATCCCTACGCGCTGGAGAACGCAGGGCGGGTGGCGTTGATGCGTGGTCCGTTGCTCTACTGCCTGGAGGCGGCGGACAACCCGGTCGGGGATGTGCGCGACCTGGTGCTGGCGGACGACGCGGAGATCGTGGCGGCGCGACGCCCGGACCTGCTCAACGATGTGGTCGTGCTCACGGCGCACGCGGAGAACCAGTCGGCGGTGTCCGGGTGGGAAGGCGCTCTGTACCGGACGCTGGATGACGTGTCGCGCGATCGCCCCGGCAGCTCCGACGTGCTGATGACGGCGATTCCGTATTACGCGTGGGCGAATCGGGGTGCAGGTGCCATGACGGTCTGGGTCAAGCATGTTCCCGGTGGGGCGTCGTCGGTGCCGGCGCATCGTCCGACGCGGAGCACCGCACGCGAGATGTAGTGACGGGTATCCGGGGCGGCGGTGTACGATGGAGTACGTGAGGTTCATGCGAGGACGGAGGTGTCCATGGTCGCAGTCGCCGATATGTTGCACGACAACCCGGAGGTGCGGACGTTCATCCAGCAACTGAGCGAGCAAGCCCAGGAGCTCTTCCCTGGGGTACGAATCCAGATCGACGCGGTGCAGTGGGAGCCATACGATCCCCCAGTGCGCGTCGTCCTTCACATCAGACAGCCATGGGAAGACAACAAACGGGCGATGGCTGCCTTTGTGGCCTGGCTCAGTACGCGGGCAGATTTTGACCCTGAATTGGTCGGGATTCTTCCCCTTTGGCAGGAACCCGATGCGCGGGCGTGAGTTTTGCAGACGTGCGTACTCCTTGCATCGGAATCCGATGAGGCCGCTTTGCGGACTCGGGTCAGCCGTGCCTACTATGCCGCGTACCTGGAGGCACGATCCTTTTGCGAAGCGCAACTTGGGTATGTGCGGCTGAGGCAGTCACGCGAGCATCAGGACGTTCCCAAACTCCTGGGAGCGATGGATCTTGGCGTGGTGTCGCATCTCACCTTCCTTCGGCAACTACGGAATACAGCCGACTACGATCTCGATGTCTCGCCGGTAACGATCGAGCGGATGGTCGCCGGAGCAGAATCGTTCGCGCATGAGGTGGTTGCCTGGCTGGACGCGCATGCCGAGCGGATCGAGCGCGAGCGCATGGACGAGGCGGGGCCGGAAGACGAATCCGGCGAGGGGCCGCTATCGTAGCGCCAGGCAAATTGCACGCATGGAGCCTGGTTCTGGTTTTCCGGAGCGGGGCTTCGTCGTTCTCCTGAATGGGCGAGGCTGCCCTCTTGCGTCTTGTGCAGGAGATTTGTAGGATGACCGGGTGAATCCGGCCTTCTGCAAGGATGCTCTATGCCGCTCAGTGCGCTCGCCCGTGTCTCCCTCGTCGATCAGATTATTGCTCAACTCCACGCGCTCATCGAGGCCGGAGAGTGGCCCATTGGCACGCGCATCCCGACCGAGGCCGAACTCGGCGAGCAGTTTGCGGTGGGCCGCAACACCATCCGTGAGGCCGTTCGGGCACTCGGGTATGCCGGGATGCTCGAGACCCGGCAGGGAGACGGCACCTACGTCCGCGCCTACAGCGATCTTGGCGGCATGATCCAGCGGCGTGTGCAACGATCCGCCCTGACCGAAGCGTTGGAAGTCCGTAATTCGCTGGAACGCGATGCCGCTCGGCTCGCTGCGATTCGTCATACCGATGTCGATCTGGAGACCATTCGTGCCGCGTTTGCCCGGCAGGAAAGCGACCTGCTGCATGGCGATCAGGATGCGATCGTCGACGCCGACATCGCGTTCCACCGCTCCATCGTGAACGCCACCTACAACAGTGTGCTCTCCGACCTCTACGACCACCTGACCGATGCCCTGAGCCACCGCCTGGCGATCGCGGAGGCGATCTCGCCCAAGGCCGGGGCCGGCGTCCGCATGGACGAGCACCGGGCGATTGTGGACGCCATCGCGGCGGGCGACGCCGATGTGGCGGAGCAGGCTGCCGCCGCACATCTCCAGCATTCGATCGACGCGGTAGAGCGGCTGGTTGCCGAGGAAGCGGGGAGGGCAGCCGCGGCTGGATAGCGGCGGGCCTTGTTCTCGATCTCTTCTGGTTACCATCCCGTTATCAAGGACTCACCCGGTGTCGCGTTCGACCCCCGATCGACCTTCGTCCCGTTCCGTTCGCCTCGGGCAACCCGAGATCGTGCGCCTGTTGCGCGACGAGTTCCGAGGCTACAACACCATCACTGCCCGTCGTGACCTGATCGCCGGACTGACGGTCGCCGCTGTGGCGTTGCCGCTGGCGCTCGCCTTCGGGGTGGCGAGCGGTTCGACGCCGGCCGCTGGCATGGTGACGGCGATCATTGCCGGACTCGTGATCGGCCTGCTCAGCGGCGCACCGTACCAGATCAGCGGGCCAACCGGTGCGATGTCGGCGGTGCTGATCGTCATCGCCGGGCAGCATGGCGCCCGCGGGCTATGGATTGCCGGGGTGATGTCCGCCGCGATCATCCTGCTGATCGGCATCCTGCGTCTGGGACAGATCGTCAACCTGATCCCGGCTCCGGTCATCACCGGGTTCACCAGCGGGATTGCGGCGGTGATCTTCATCGGGCAGATCGACAACTTTCTCGGGATCAGGACACCAGCCCACGACCGAAGCCTGGAGAAACTCCTCGGGTATTTCACGACCTCGTTGCCGCCGGTCAACTGGAGCGCCGTGCTCTGCGGGGCGATCGTGATCGGGGTGATGATCGGCTTGCCGCGGGTGGTGAAACTGCCGGGACTGCCGACGGCGCTGATCGGGATCACGCTGGCGACCGTCGTGGCGTGGGGGGCGAAGCTGGACGTGAACACGATCGGAGCAATCCCCCGTGGCATCGTGCTGGATGACCGCTACATCCCGAGCAGCGACGACCTGCACCTGGCGGGCGACCTGATCGGTCCGGCGGTTGCGATCGCATTACTGGGGGCGATCGAGAGCCTGCTCTGCGGCGTGGTGGCCGGGCGAATGACGGGCCAGAAGCTGGCGGTGAACCAGGAGCTGATCGCCCAGGGCATCGGCAATCTCGTCATCCCGTTTGCGGGCGGCGTGCCGGCGACGGCGGCGATCGCGCGGACGAGCGTCGGGGTGAAGGCGGGCGGTGCGACGCGGCTGGTGAGCATCATCCATGCGGTGACGTTGTTGCTGGGCTCGCTCTTCCTGGCGTCGTTGATCGGGGAGATTCCGCTGGCGGCGCTGGCGGGCGTGCTCTTCATGACAGCCTGGCGGATGAACGAGTGGCACGCGATCCACTATTACCGGCGGCATCGGTTGTGGCTGGAGACGGGGATCTTCGCGCTGACGATGATCGCGACGGTGGCGCTGGACCTGACGCAGGCGATCGTGGTGGGGATCGCGGCGAGCCTGATCCTCTTCTTATGGAAGGTGGCGCGGCTGGATGTCTCGATTGCGCCGGTGGAATGGGCGCGGCTGGGGATCTCGCCGGAAGGGAGGCCGGGCGCGAGCGTGGTTTACGTAAGCGGTCCGCTCTTCTTTGCGTCGGTGAACCAACTGGTGGAACGGATCGAGTCGGCGCCATTCGCGCAGAACCTGATCCTCTCGATGCGGGGGGTGCCGATGGCGGATGTCTCCAGCGTGCAGGCGCTGGAGCACCTGTGGCGGGAGCATCTGGCGAAGGGCGGGACGCTCTACCTGGCGTCGTTGCAGCCGCAGGTGAAGCAGACGTTCGAACGGGTGGGACTGGCGGCGGCGATGGGGGAGGGCCAGTTCGTGTGGAGCGCCGACATGGCGATTCGCGCGCTGGCGGAGCAGGGGCCGACGGTGCCGGTCTCGCCGCCGGTGGACGAGACCGATCTGGACGAGGACGAACGGGCCTTCGACGACATGCCGCTCGGACTGGCAACCACGACGCAGGGGTAGTGCGGGTCGATTGCGATTTATTGGCGATGCGATGAATTGCGGGGAATGCCCGGAACGGCGCGGATTTCGCGCTGTACGGGTGCGTGCGAGCAGACGGATCGTCTGCGATTAATTCCGGGATCGGCCGGAAATCAGCCTGCGAGCAAACGGACCGTCTGCGATTAATCCCGGAATCGGCGGGGAAACCATCCTGCGAGCTTGCGGACCCCTTGCGATTAATTCGCCGCCTTATCCTACGCGATGGTGATGTAGCGGGAGGGGATGGCGATCCCGGTGGTCGAGGCAAAACACTCGATGATTGGTGCGATGTGCCCTCCCTGATACGTCGCGAGTGGGATGCGGGAGCGGGCCATCGCGAGGACGCATTCCCGTCCATTGGCGCAATCGAAGCCGAGGCCAAGCGGCGCATGTCCATGCCGAGTCGCGGCCTTGCATTCCATCGCGAATGCGTAGTCGAAGACCCAGAGCCCGGGAAAGTCTTCCGGGAGGGTGACAGCGAGCGGGACTGTGCCAACGTATTGCTGGAACAATTCCAGTCCGAGATCGCCGAAGTAGGGGGAGCCGGTCATCCAGGGAGGCGACGGTGTGAGGAGGCCTTCCAGGACGTAGGGCGTGCCGGAGTCCGGAGGATGCGGCGTAGTGCGTCTTGGGCGCAGACCGCCGTCAGGGGCTAGGATCGCCGCAAGGTGCTCAGGGCGCGTGTAGTGGTAGAACCTGATCCTGGTTCCGAGCCGTTCCACGGGAGAGGGGTCGGTCCGGTAGCTCAGGTTTCCCAGGGGAATGGCTGAATCGGACAGGAGCAGGTCGGCCAGGCGGGGATTCGACATGGCATCTCATTCTCGGCGTGCGGATTTCCGGGCGAACGCTGTTTTTCGAAAACGATTGGTGAGGAGTATGCTTCAGCGATCAGGATGTTTGCCGGAGGGGAGGTTCCCGTGGTCGCTGTCGCCAATCTGCTGCCAGACAATCCGGAAGAGGAGGCCACGGTGCTTGCCTTGCTGAAGGAGCACCCGGAGTTGCGGACATTCATCCAGCAGGCGAGTGCGAAGGCGCTGGATCTTTTTCCGGGCGCCACGATCCAACTGGATACGGTTCGCTACGACGATTGGGACCCGCCGATGCGGATGATCGTCTCCGTGCCAGGCAATCTGGAGACCATGATGCCGGGTCGGATGGACTATTTTCGCTGGCTTCATACCTCACTGAACTATCCGGAAGAGCTCATCTTCGTGTTCACGCAGTGGGCGGGCGATACGTATGGAGGGGCGTGAGTTCCTTGAGGTCGCAGACGCCCTGCGTGACGACGACCGCCAAGCGTTTCAACGTGCCAGCATCGGGCGATCATACTACGCGGCCTATCTGGAAGCTCGGGCTTTCTGCGAGCGACGGCTTGGGTTCGTGCGAACGGCGTCGAGTCGCGAGCATCGGGTGGTACCGACGCTCATCTCCCAGCTTGATCCCTCGCTGGCGGCAACACTCAAGTTCCTGCGGGCACGGAGAAACATGGCTGACTACGATACCCACATCTCTGGAGAAACGGTGACACGGAGCACCGCTGATGCGCTTGCTTTCGCCCGTGAAATGATCGTGTTGCTGGACGCGCATGCGGAGCGGATGGATCGTGAACGACAGGCAGGAGAATCCTCGTCCGAGTCGTAAGAGCTTCCCGAGTGACCAGGTCAGCCCGTGTCAAGGGCTGGCCTGGCTCGTTCAGGGGTATCAGAAATCGGTATCGGCGCGGGCGATCTTCCACTGCCCATCGACCAGCTCGAAATCGACGGTGCCGTGCGGAAACTGCTCGCCGGTGGTTTGGATGAGCTTGGCGACCGGCAGGTTAGCGATATACGTGCCATCTGCGGAGATGGAGATGCTCGATGGATCAGCCGTCTCGTCGATGACGAGTACAACCTCGGGCAGACTTCCGCCCCCGGCCACGTAGCTTGCCCATCCATCCCGAGTCTTCTGATCGACCAGGACCCGGCCATCGAGGATCTCGTTCAGGGTCGACTCGGAATATCCCTTGATCAGGGCCGGGCGGCTGAGGAGTTGCGGGCCATAGATGTCGCTGCGCGTCATGAAGTCGGTCTGCAACGCCATGTATTGCCATGTCGCGCCGAACTTGACGCAAGCCTGCCACTCCCTGAACACGGCGTTCAGGTCATCGACCGGGATGTTCGCGAACGACGTTTCCTGGCTCGTCATCGACTTTGAGTTGTAGACATCGGCGTAGTCACCCGGCGGGGTTGCGAGGATCGAGAGCACTTCCGGGCGAGACAGTGGTGCGACGGCGCATTCGTCCGAGGTCAGGACATCGATGCCGTCCGCATTGGGGCCGGGGCTCCCGATAACGGTGTCGCTTCCCTTTGTCGGAGAAGGGCCAGCGTCCGCGAGTTGTGTGCCGTCAGTGCCGGCCAGCGAGATTGCTGTCGGCGAGGGCGTGCGATCCGTGCGGTCGTTCAGGGCAGGGATGGCCGTGTAGATGGAGAGGCCCAGGACCAGGGCAGCGGCGATTCCCGAGAGTGCAGACATGATGACCCTCCTGCGTGAGGCTCGACGGTGTGGATGCGTTTCTGGTGCGACGGGCGTGGCCCGGATGGGAATGGGAGCTTCCGGGGCGATGTGCGCCGAGCTGCGGGGCGCATCGTCGGTCACGACCGGTGCGGATCGTGTCGAACCAGGCATGGTGGATGGCGGTTCATGCACGAAGCCGCTGAGGTCGGCCCAGCCGAGGACCTGATCGAGGGTGGAGGCCATCTCGGGGTCGAGGTCGCTCAGCCCGCTACGGTCGCCACGCAGCATGGCGTCGAGGATGGCGTCGAACCGATCGTCGGACGGATCGGGGATGGCGGGTCGGGTCATGGCTGGTTCCTCCGATCGGGCAGGGACCCGGCGGATTGCTCGTGCAGATGGGAGCGGAGCTTCCTGAAGGCCCGATGCTGGGCGCTCTTGACGGCGCTCAGTTCCATGTCCAGGTCGGCGCAGATGTCGTCCAGTGGATAGCCCTTGAGACGTAGCTCGAGGATGCGGCGGGGAATCGGGGAGAGGATGTCCAAGGCGGCGAGCAACTGGCGGCTAGCCTCGGCCGCGATCGCCTGGGCATCCGGCGTAGGTTCGTCACTGGCAAGATCGAGTTCGCCGTCGAGCGAGGAGACGGGTCGTTCCGAGCGGTAGTGATCGATCAGCGTGTTCCGGGCGATCTGGTAGATCCAGCCGCGGAACGAGCCGCGCTGAAAACGACCGAGATAGCGGAAGACCTTGGTAAAAACGTCGCTGGTGATGTCGTCGGCCGTCGTCATATCGCCATTGACGCGGGCCGTGATGAAGGCGCGAACCTCCCGGTGGTAGCGGGTATAGAGCGCATCGAAGGCGCGCTCATCCCCGGCCTGGGCTTGCCGGACAAGCTGATCGTCCGTGGGTTCGCCGGTGTCGATTGTCGAGCGTCCGGGGCATCCGGGCTTGTCCATCTGCACCTGCGCTCCGGTTTCCATGATTCGCGCTGTACCCCGATCGTATCCGGCCCGGACGCGTGCGGGCCATGTACTTCGGAGAACGGATGCGGGCGATATTCGGTGGCATGTCCGGCATCAGGCGATCTTGCTGCTCCAGCGTGACATTGTACTTGTCATCACACGATGTCATGGTATGATGACTTGTGTGATGGGCAGCGATGCGGCTGCCCGCTATCGTGTTTCGGATAGTGCATAGATCCGCCACAGCCGGGCGAGCCGGGGCGACGGAACCGGGGTTTCAGGACGCATGAGCGAGGATCGGGGACGGGGAGTGGACGACGCGGTGAGGATGACGGGGTGGCGGGCGACGGCGCTGCTGCCGGTCCTCATCTATTCGGCGATGGTCATGTCGGTGCTGTCGACGCTGGGCGCGCCGATGATTCCGACGATCGCGCGGGAGCAAGGTGTCTCGCTCGAAGCCGCGCAATGGGTGCTCACCATCACGTTGCTCGTCGGAGCGGTGACGACCCCGATCACGGGGCGCCTCGCGGACGGGCCGTGGCGCAAGCAGACGATCCTGGGCAGCCTCGGGCTGGTCTTTCTCGGGTCGGTGCTGGCGGCCGTGGCGCCGTCGTTCGGGGTGCTCATCGCCGGGCGCGCCTTCCAGGGGCTCGGCCTTGGCCTGGTGCCGCTGGCGATTTCCGTCGCGCGCGACTCCCTGCCGCGCGACAAGCGGCGGAGCGGCATCGCGATCCTCTCCGTCTCCACGGCGATCGGGACGGGTCTCGGCTATCCGATCACCGGGTTCATCGCGCAGGACCTCGACTATCGGGCGGCATTCTGGTTCGCGGCGATCATCAGCACGATCGCCTTCATCCTGATCGCCATGGTAGTGCCGTCGGTGCGGCACCGGCCGTCGCAGCCGCTCGATGTCGTCGGCGCCATCCTGCTTTCGATCTCCCTGGCAACCCTGCTGCTCGGGATCAGCCAGGGGCGGACGCTCGGCTGGACGTCGCTGGAAGTTGTCGGACTCTTCGCGGTGGCGATAGTCTCCGGTATTGCATGGGGGATGCAGGCGTTGCGGACGCCGTATCCGCTGGTCAATCTCCGGCTGATGGTGGTCCGTCCGGTGCTGGCGGCGGATATCGTGGCGCTGATGATGGGTGTCAGCCTCTATGCCATGACCTCGTTGGTGAACCGGTACGTGCAGGCGCCGAAGGAGGCCGGGTATGGTTTCCACGCCGGGCTGATCGCGACCGGGCTGATGCTGGCGCCGCTCTCGATGGGGAGCCTGCTCTCCACACGCACGTCGAACTGGCTGACCGCGCGTTTCGGGGCACGATGGGTGCTGCCGATCGGGACGCTCATCGTCGCGATCGACATGATCTTCGTCGGCGTGTCGCGGTCGGCGCAGTGGGAGATCGTGGCGGCGATGGTCGTGCTCGGGCTTGGCATCAGCACGACGTTCGCGGCGATGCCGCTGCTGATCATTCGCGCGGTTCCGGTTGAGGAGACCGGGAGTGCGACGAGCATGAACACCGTGTTGCGGACCATCGGCGGCGCGGTCGGGAGTGCGGCAGGCATTGCATTGCTGAGCGCCTTCACGCCGGAGGGTGCGCATCTGCCGAGCGCGACGGGATATTCGGTGACCTTCATCTCCGGAGCGGTCATCTGCATCGCGGCGGCCATGGTCAGCCTGATGCTGTTGCCGTCCGATGGCGATGGCTCCGTGGTTCCGGCTGGCGCGCCAGCGGTGACGGCGCATGGAAACACGGTGGCTGCGGTGATTCCGGAGCCCGGTACGGAGGGGGCGCCGGCGATATCGTCCGCGGCCTCCTCGTCGATTGTCTCGGGCGTGCGGCCGATTGGCGCTGGGGCCACGGTTTCGGCGACCATGCGCCAGCCGAACGCCTGAGCGGAAGAGGGAGCATGGCATGGCCGGGACAATGACGTCACCCGCGCGCAAGCGGGATGCGGCCCAGACGCGACAGGACCTGCTGGAGGCCGCGCGCGAGCTGTTCGGGACGAAGGGATACGACCGGACCTCATTGCGGGAGATCGGCGAGCGTGCCGGTGTCGATGCGGCGTTGATCGCCCGGTACTTCGGGAACAAGATGGCGCTCTACAGCGCGACGGTCGAGGCCGATTCGGTCGGGACCCCGCGTATCGCCTCGGTGGACGATGTCGAGCACCTGTTGCGGCGGATGCTGGCGAAGGTGGATACGCAGGGGGTGGGGCCGATCGTGCGGACGATGCTCGTTCCGTCGTCGGATATCGATCCGGAATTGCGCGAGGAGGCGCGGGCGCACGTCCAGCGGCGGGTGACGCATCCCCTGACCGCGAGCCTGATCGCGCAGGGAGTGGCGCCGGATGAGGCGGCGCTGCGGGCCGAGCAGGTGGTCGCGGTGGTGTTCGGCCTGGTGGCGGTGCGGGTGGCGGGATCGGTTCCGGGCATGACCGAGGCCTCGCACGATGCCATCATCGCGACGGCGATGCCGGCGGTGCGGGCGCTTTGCGGAGTCGAGAAGCAGGGGTGAGTCAGGACATATCGAACCACGACATCGGGACGGCGCGGCGATGGTCGATGCTGGGCCTGAGCATGATGGCGCAGATGTCGGGCACCGTGATGGTGAATGGCACGGCGGGGCTGATCCCGGCGTTGCACCAGGAGCATGGCATGAGCCTGGCGCGGGCCGGGTTCCTCGCCGGGATGCCGATCCTCGGCATGATGGTCACGCTGATCGCGTGGGGATACGTGGTCGATCGCGTCGGGGAACGGTGGGTGCTGGCGGTCGGGCTGGGGCTGACCGCCTTGTGCGGACTCGGGATGATCCTCTCGTCGTCCTATCTGGGAATCGGGCTTTTCCTCTTCCTCGGCGGCACGATGGCAGCCTGTGCGAACGCCGCGAGCGGGCGAGTGGTGATCGGCTGGTTTCCGCCGGAGCAGCGTGGTCTGACGATGGGCATCCGGCAGATGGCGCAGCCGTTGGGCGTGGGGTTGGGTGCTTTGACGATCCCGAAGCTGGCTGGGACACAGGGCGTTCACGTTGCGTGGATCTTCCCGACCGTCTTCGTGGCGGTGATGGCGGCGATCTGCGCGTTGTTCGTGATCGATCCGCCGCGTCCGTCCCGCGCGGCTGCAATGGCGAGCGGTGCGATGGCCAACCCGTACCGGCAGGGATCGCTGTTGTGGCGGATCCACGGCGTCTCGATCCTGTTGCAGGTGCCGCAGATCGTGGTCTGGAACTTCGCGCTGGTCTGGCTCATCGCGCAGCATGGGTGGTCGCCGACGGCGGCGGGAGTCCTGGTGACGATCTCGCAGATTCTCGGGGCGCTCGGACGGCTGACGGTTGGCTGGGTCTCGGACCGGATCGGGAGCCGGATGCGTCCGCTCCGGGCGATCACGGTCTGCGCGTGCCTGGCGATGCTGCTGCTGGGGCTGGCGGACGGGCTCGATCTGCCGGTGGCGGTGCTGATGCTGGTGATCGCCTCGATCGTGACCGTGGCGGACAACGGACTGGCGTTCACGTCGGTGGCGGAGATTGGCGGGCCGTTCTGGGGCGGCCGGGCGATGGGGATGCAGAACACCGGGCAGTTTCTGGTTTCGGCGTTCATTCCGTCCGGAATCGGCGCGCTGATCGGGGCGATCGGGTATCCGCTGACATTTGCACTGACGGCGATCTTCCCGCTGGTCGCGATGCCGGTGGTGCCCCGGACGGACCGCCTCGAATCGACGGTCGTTGCCTCCATCCCTTCGGTGCCTGCCGTGGCGGAGGGTCCGGGCGGCCGGTAGGTGCCGTGGCGACTATCCCAAAAGATGCCATCCACTTTACAGGAAACGCGATGAGCGCGATGCAAGCGAGCATGGTAGGATTGATGGCATCGCCGGGGATCGCAATACGGAGGAGGAGCCATGTCGAACAAGCGCAAGGATACGGCTGAAGCACGGGCTGCGTTGCAGGACGAACAATCGCCGAAGCGAAAGAAGCTCAACAAGGCATTTTATGAAGAGGAATTGGCGCGGCTTGATATCGAATTGGTGAAATTGCAGGAATGGGTCCGTCATACGGGGCTGCGCGTGGTGGTGCTCTTCGAGGGACGGGATGCTGCCGGCAAGGGTGGGACGATCAAGCGCATCACCGAGCCGCTCAATCCTCGGATCTGTCGGGTGGTGGCGCTGAGCGCACCGACCGAGCGCGAGCGTACCCAGTGGTACTACCAGCGATACGTGCCGCATTTGCCGGCGGCCGGTGAGATGGTGCTGTTCGACCGGAGCTGGTACAACCGGGCCGGGGTCGAGCGGGTCATGGGCTTCTGCACCGACGAGGAATACGAAGAGTTCATGCGCTCTACTCCCGAATTCGAGCGCATGCTGATCCGGTCGGGGATCATCCTCATCAAATACTGGTTTTCCGTGAGTGACGATGAGCAGGAGCGTCGCTTCCAGGAGCGGATGGAGAATCCCACGAAGCGCTGGAAGCTGAGCCCGATGGACCTGGAATCCCGTTCGCGCTGGGTGGACTATTCCCGCGCGAAGGACGAGATGTTCCGGCACACCGACACGCGGCAATCACCGTGGTATGTCGTGCCGTCGGACGACAAGAAGCGGGCGCGGCTGAATGTGATCCGGCACCTGTTGAGCCTGATCCCCTATGAGGATGTGGCGGTCGAGCGCCTCAAGCACCTGCCGCCTCGGCAGTCGGATGCGGGGTATGTGCGGCCGCCGGTGAGCGACCAGACGTTCATCCCGGATTGCTACTGATCTGTAGCACGATACTGGTTGGGAAGTAGGGGGTGCCCATGCGCGTGTTGCGGATTGTGCCGAATATCGCGGCGGGGAATGCGGCGGCAAGACAGACGTTCTATGGGGACTTCCTGGGTCTTGATGCGGTGATGGATCTCGGCTAGATCGTCACCTACGCTTCGCCAGAGGATGCGACGCATCAGCTGAGCGCGATCGACCACGATGCATCCGCACCGGTCGTCCCGGCGGTTTCTGTCGGCGTCGACGATGTCGATGCCTTTCACGCGGCGGCGGTTCGTCACGGCGTGGAGATTGTCTACGACCCGGCTGACGAATCGTGGGGTGTTCGTCGCTTCTTTGTGCGGGCGCCGGCTGGGGCAATCGTCAATATTGTCGGACATCGCTGAAAGGAGGTCAGAAACACATCGTTTCTGGCCTCCTGCATCCATCTGGCATCTGGCGCGTGTGAGGAAGCGCTATTCGGCGACCCAGGCCCAGGGGATCGACCAGCTGAAGGAGTAGCCGGTCGGGAAGTAGTTGCGGACGCGCGGGTTGTTGGCGACCAGGCCATTGTCGAAGACGAGTGGGGCCATCGGCACATCGTGGGCGATGATGTTCGATTGCTCGATCAGCAGCGCGCCGCTTCTCGGGATCGAGTTCGCGCCGTTGCAGGTCGTCCAGGCGGTCGTATTCGGGATTGCTGTATTTGACCTCGTTGAAACCGGCCGGATAGGTGGCGTCGGAGCGGTACATGATGCCCTGGTTTCCGGTGGTGCCGAGCGTGATGGCGGTGAGGGCGATGTCGTAGTCGCGCTTGTTGATCTGGTCCTGCTGGGCGGGGAACGGCATGGTGACAGCGTTCATCTCCAGGCCGAGTTCTTTCCAGCATTGCTGCAGGTAGGGAACCAACTGGGCGAGTGTCGTACTGTCTTCCTCATAGGTGAAGTCGAAGGCGAACCGCTGACCGTCTTTCGTGCGGATGGCATCACCGCCGACGGCCCAGCCCGCCTCATCAAGCAGTGCCTTCGCCTTGTCCGGATCGTAGCGATAGATCGTCGTGATCTCCTCGGGCGCATAGGCCGGGGAGAGCGGTGGTTGGGGGGCCGTCGGCGCGGACGGCATAGCCTGCCCAGATCGTTTCCACCATCAGATCGCGGTCCAGTGCCCACATCATGGCCTGGCGGACGCGGACATCCTCGAAGAGCGAGGTCTTGTCCTCGTGCATAGGTCATGTGCGACCGGGGGTGCTGGAAGACCGGGATGTCCGGGTTGTCCTGAATGAAGGCCGGGACCTGTGCCGGGGAGAGCACCATGATGTCCGATTCGCCGATTTCCAGCGTCTGCAGCGATGAGGTGGCATCGGCGACGACGCGGTAGATGTAGCGATCGATGTGCGGGGTCTGGTCGGTAAGCCAGTAATCGGCGTTGCGTTCGACCGTGACGTGGTCTTCCTGCACCCATTCGACGAACTTAAACGGGCCGCTGCCGACGACCTTGGTGGGATCGGACGCCGTGGTGCCGGGGGCGGTAGCCCAATCGGCGAACAGGACATCCGCCCAGATGTGCTTCGGGACGATGGCGAGTGTGCCGACCTGATAGATGAAGGTCGCGCTGGGGCTGGGCGCCACGACTTCGACGGTCTTGTCATCGATGATGGAGTAGGACTCCAAGGCTCGCATGATGTCGGCCCGGTTCGGGCTCAGACTATCTTTGGCGAGCACGGCATCGAAGGAGTAGACGACATCCTCGGCGGTGACGGGCTTGCCATCGTGCCAGGCGGCATCGGGGTTGATGTGGAAGCGGGCGCGCGTGCCGTCGGCGTTGACCTCCCACGTATCGGCCAGGCCCGGGATCAGTTCGCCCTCGACCACGGAGACCCCGACGAGGCTCTCGAAGATGAGACCGGTGATCCAGCCGGAGGCGATGTCGGAGCGGAGGACTGGATTCAGCGTCTTGATATCGCCGGTATGAACCTGGATGAGGTCCCCACCGGTCTTGCCATGGAGGGATAATCCTCGCAGCTCCGGTCTGCGATCGATCATTGTGGCAACTACGTTCAAGATATTTGCCGCTGTTTGTCGAGCTCTGTGAGGATTGCCGTGAGACCAAGAGCGAATCGTTCGGTGAAGCGGCCTTCGGTGAGGACGCCTGCGACAGCGGTGAGATCGGGATATTGCTGTGCAGGCAGGTCGTTCAGGAACCGTTGGAGTTGATCCAGCCGTTTCTGGCCTCCTGGCCCCTTGCCGAAGGCGGTTTCCTGGCTGGCAAAGCCCACGACGTAATTGATAAAGACGATATAGCCGTAACTGGCGAGCTTGTCGGTGAAGCCATTGTCCCGCAGTGCGCCGATGATATGGTCCGCCAGACGGAGCCCGTTCGGGCCGAACATCGGACGTCCAAGCAACAGTTGCGGAGTGGAGCCGTGCTCGATCAATGCGCTCCGCAGGCCATGGCCGATCGTGCGTAGCTGTGTTTGCCAGGTCTGCGTGCGCGATGGCAGGTCGCACAGACCGACGACATGGTCGATTACAAGGGCGAAGAGTTCCTCCCTGCCTTTCACATGCCAGTAGAGCGATGGTGACTTGATACCCAGGCGGGCGGCGAGTTTCCTGGTGCTGAACTGTTCAAGGCCGTCCTCGTCGAGCATATCGAGCGCGACCCGCACGATTTCGCCCCGGTCCAGGCGTGTCCTGGGGGCATTGTGTAGCGCCGCCCATGAATAGGCTACGTCCCGTTCGTCGTGATTGGCCAAGACGTCCTCCTTTAGATCACCTGTAGTCTAGCACTGGACGCTCTTGTCTATCAGTGATAGTATATCGACGATAGACATAGACGATCATTGATAGGTTAGTTTTCGATGAACGGCTCGCCAGCCTCCATGGCTGCAACTCGTACCCGATGGGTCCCGCTCGCAGGGATTGTCCTAGCGGTCCTCATGCTGATGCTCGATGCGACGGTGACGATCGTGGCGCTGCCGGCGATGGCTCGGGACCTTGGTGGAAACCTGACCGACCTGCAGTGGGTGATGAATGCCTATACCCTTGCCATGGCAGGCGTGCAACTCACTGCGGGCACCCTTGCCGATCGCTTTGGCCGGCGGCGGTTGTTCCTGTTGGGGATCGCTCTTTTTGCGGTCGCATCGTTGGCATGTGGGTTCGCGCCAACGGTTGCCTTCCTGATTGTTGCGCGAGTCGTCCAAGGCGTCGCTGGTGCATTCATGTTTGCTACGACGCTCGCCCTGATCGGCCAGACCTACACAGGCGCCGCCCGGGGGACGGCCTTCGCGGTGCGGGGCACCACGGCAGGAATCGCCGTGGTGCTCGGGCCGGTTGTCGGCGCTCTTCTGGTACATAGCCTGGGATGGCGATGGATCTTCTTCGTCAATCTGCCCATCGCGGCCGTCGCCCTTGCGATTGGCTGGACTGCACTGCTGAGACGCGAACCATTGCTCCGGGACCACCGAATCGACATCGCCGGTCCAATCCTTCTTGCACTCTCACTTGTCTCGCTCGTTTTCGCGCTCCTGAGCGCGAACGAGAAGGGGTGGACCTCTCCACTCATCCTGACCTGCCTGATCGTTGCCACCCTGACGATAACCGTCTTTTTCATCTTGGAGAGCCGACTGGAGCATCCGATCCTCGACTTCGGGCTTTTCAAGCACTCCAGATTCGTGGGAACGCAGATCGGCTCGTTCACCGTACAAGGTAGCGTCTTCGGCCTCTTTGTTTATCTGTCGGTCTATTTCCAAAACTACCTTGGCTATAGCGTTATCCAGGCCGGGCTTGCCTTCCTGCCCTTGGTGATCCCGATCATGGTTGCGGGCAGCGTTCTCGGTACATTCTTCGATCGCATCCAGGCCAGGACCTCCGTTGGAGCCGCTCTCCTGCTCATCGCCGTCGGGCTCGGCGGTATGCTCGGGATCACCCCGGACACGGGCCTGGGACACCTTGTTCCCGGGATGATCGCCATCGGGCTCGGCTGCGGCATCGCCCTTCCCGTACTCGGGTCCCTTGGTGTCGATGTTTCTCCGCATCAGGTTGGCATGGCATCGGGGATCAATAACACGGCGCTGCAACTCGGCTTCACGCTCGGTATCAGTCTCTATGGGGCCATCCTCGGGACATACCCCACGACCACTGGCGGATACATCGACGGGCTCAACCGTATCATCCTGATCGGTGCGCTCTGGGCTTTGATCGGTGCGGTCCTGGGTTTCGTCCTGCTTCGAACGGTGCGCCATAGGCGTTGAGTTTGCATCGTGGGGTTGTTGTGACTGCCAGGGCATGGTGGCGCTGGGTGTGCCGAGACCGGGGATAGGTGTGTTTCTGGCGATCTGGCCGAGCAAGCGGGGAAGGCACCGGGCCATCGGCAATTGCCGATGGCCCGGAATGCGATGTCCGTTTCGGTCGGTCAGGCTTCGCGCCAGACCCACTGATATTGCCAGACCGAGGCGGCGAAGTAGCCGCTCGGGAAGAAGTTGTGCAGGCGCGGATCCGATGCGGTAACCGTCCTGTCGAAGACGATCGGCACGTTCGGGACATCGGCGGCAAGGACGTTCGAGGCCTGGATCAGCAGATCCCGCCGCTTCGCCACGTCGAGTTCGCGCTGCTGGGCGGTATCGAGCTCGTCGTACTTCGGGTTGGCGTACTTGGCGATGTTGAACCCCGCCGGGTACCAGGAGTCGCTGCGGTACATCACGCCCTGGTTGCCGTCCGGTGTGAAGGAGAATCCGGTGAGCGACATGGTGAAGTCGCCCTTGTCCAGACGTTCCAGCATCGTGGGGAAGGGCATGGCCGAACTGGTCAGCTCGATGCCGATGTCCTTCCAGCACTGCTGCATGTAGGGTATGAGCTGCTGGTTCTGGACCGAAGAGTTCGTGTAGAGGATCTCCACCGAGAAGCGGACCCCGTCCTTCGTGCGGACGCCGTCACCCCCGAGCGTCCAACCGGCCTCGTCGAGCAATGCCTTTGCCTTGTCGGGGTCGGAGGTGTAGATGCTCGTGATCTTGTCCGGCGCGTAGGCCGGGCTGACCGGCGGCTGGGTGCCGTCGGCGCGAACGGCGTAGTCGTTGAAGATCTGATGGGCGATGAGATCGCGGTCGAGCGCCCAGACCATCGCCTGGCGGACGCGGACATCGCCGAAGAATGGCACCTTCTCGGTGTCGAGATTCGTGATGTAGTAGTACATGTGCGTCGTGTCGAATGCGGTGATGGTGAGGTCGGGGTTGTCCTTGATGAAGGACGGCGCCTGCGCTGCCGAGAGTCCGGCCACATCGACCTCACCGGCAGTCATGGCCTGGAGGGCACTGGCGCCATCGCCGACGACCCGGTAGATGTAGCGGTCGATGGCGGGAATCTCGTCTGGCAGCCAGTAGCTGTCGTTGCGGGCGACGGTGGCGTGGTCGCCCTGCACCCACTCGACGAACGTGAACGGGCCGGTGCCGATCACGCGCTTGGGGTCCTGGCCGGTGGAGCCGGGGTCGGCGGGCCAGTCGGTGATCTTCACGTCCTTCCAGAGATGGTTCGGCATCACGGAGATGGTGCCGACCTGTTCGAGGAAGGTGGCGATCTGGTCGGTGGCGGTCAGTTCGACCGTATGGTCGTCGGGGGCCGTGTACGTCGCGAGGAGCGAGTGGATGGTGGCACTGTTGGCGGCGAGGCTGTCCTTGGCGAGGAGGGCGTCGAAGGTGGCGATCACGTCTGCCGAGGTGACGGGCTGGCCGTCGTGCCAGGTGGCGTTCGGGTTGAGGTGAAGGCGATAGCGCAGGCCGTCGCTGCTGATCTCCCACGAGTCGGCGAGTGCGGGAACCGGGGTGCCGTCGATGGGGCTGAGGCCGACCATGCCCTGGTAGACGAGGCCGAGGATATAGCCGGCGGCGAGATCCTGCGCGAGCAATGGGTTCAGCGTGGCGATATCGACCAGCGCAACCTGGATGACATCTCCGCCCTTGTGCGCGGCGTCCTCCATCTTGTAGTGGTCGCGCATGGTCTTCAGATAGTCCTCGCGGCTGACCGAGATGGTCTTGAAGGTCGCGTTCGGGTCCGGGGTGGCGCCAACGGGCGAGGCAGCCGGTGAAGCCTCGGGCGTGGCCTGCGCAGCGGCGAGTCCGGCATCGAGGGTGATGCCTGCGGCGGCGGTGGCGACGGCTGTCCCGAGGAACTGGCGACGATCGAACGTTCTTCTGCTGGTCGCGGTCATGACGGGTCCTTTCCTGGTGACCGACGAGCCTGGACGCGCGCGTGCGGGTCGCGAGGCATCGTGGGGCAGGGACGATGCATGATCTTTCCCTGCCCGACGTTACGATACTGCGATTGGGACGATCCTGGAACCCGTTCCAGCGCGGTTTGGACCGTAACCTCCGGCCGGGTTCTCCGTTTCTTGTATGCAGAGCGGGTCGAGACGCGATGGAAAGGGAGAGCGGGCCAGCGTGGGAGGGAACCGGCCAGATGCCCGGTCCGACGACGAGACGACGTTGGCGATCCTGCGGGATGCCACGCTCGATCCTGCTGCGTTCGCGCCGCTCTATCGCGACTATGCGCCGGCTATCTATCGCTTCTGTCACCGCCAGTTGGGCGATGCCGATCTGGCCGCCGACGCCACGTCGCAGACATTCGTGAAGGTGCTCGGTGCGGTGCGGACCTTTCAGCCGCATCCGGACCAGCCGGGCAAGACCTTCCGGGCGTGGCTCTTTCGCATTGCGGCGAACGTCGTGATCGACTTGCGCCGGAAGGAGCGGCCGACGGTCCCACTCGATGCCGGGGACGATGCCGATGAGACGCTGGCACCCTCGATCCCGGACCCTGCGCCGTTGCCCGAAGAGCTGGCGCTGGTTTCGGATGATGTCCAGGCTGTTCGCGAGGCCGTGCGTGCCCTGCCCGAACGCCAGCGGATGATCCTTGAACTGCGGTTGGCGGAGCTGAGCGGCGCCGAAATCGCCGAGGCGATGGGGATACCGATCTCTGCCGTGAAGTCCGCCCAGTTCCGGGCATTTGCGACCTTGCGCCGTCTGCTGGCCGACCATCGGGCGGTGCCGGCCGCCGTCATCGACTCGCCGTCTTCCCCCTCGTCCGACCGCCTGCCAGCCGCCGCATCCACGATCGCGACCAAAGGACCGTTGCCATGACGGATGACCGTTTTCGCGCCCAACCTGCCGATCCCGATTCCGTGGACGCATTGAACACTGCGCTCGACGGAGAGCCGACGACGCGATCCGAGGCTATCGCGCCGTTGCTGGATGTCGCCCGGTTGGTCCGCGCGACGCCGCTCGGCGCGGAAGAGGAAGCCTCCTTCGCCAGGCTCGATGCGTTGTGGGATGAGGTCCTGGCGGCGTCGCGGCCGCGTCCCGCCACGATTGGTTCGAAGCAGGCGGTTGCCTTCCAGGCGGCGGCGCTGCCCTCTCTGGGATTGCCGGCTGTGCCACGGCCGCGGGAACATCGGGGGCGATCCGGCCTGCGCGCGGTGGGCTCGTGGCTTTCGATGGCGGCGATCGCGGCCGTGCTGTTGGCGATGGTGAGTATGGCGTGGTCGCTGCGGCCGGGCGGCGGTGACGGGAACCTGCTTGCTTCGGCGACATCGCTGGCAGTGGGAACGGCGTTGGCCTCGCCATCGCCCGTGGCGACCGAATCATGGTTGGCCTGGCCGGACCCGGCGGATTGCGATGCCGCGCCGATGTCGCATGAAGACTATGCAGAGATCATGCAGACGCAACCGGACATCTCCGGGCGTTCGTATGCCGTGGCCGGAAGGCCGTCCGACGCGGACGCCGTTGCGGCGGCGGACGCTGCGCGGCGGCAGTTCGCCTGCGAGGCATTCTCGCTCAGGGCACAGGAGCGGACGCTTTCGTCCCCCTCGTACACGTTCTTCCAGTCCGACTCGGCGGCGCGGACGATCAGCCGGTCCGAGACGCTGGAGGCGGATCTGACCCACGGGATGCTGCTCTCGGCGACGATCGATCCTAAGGCGCCCTCTGCCTATATTGGACTTCCGGAGGGGACGCCAGCGTCTGCGGAGCCGCGAGCATGGCCGTATTGGGAGCGGGCGGTGCAGCTTCCCGCCGGTGTGCAGTTCGTTCAGGTCGTGACCTTCGATCCGATGCATGCCGTCTCGCTTGACGATGGCCGGATTGCCCTTCCCGCGACGATGCTTGGCTTTCTCCTCGACGGGCAACGCGTGACCCAGGAGGATATCGCCAGGTTCGATGTCGATCTGCCACCGTTGGATGCCGTCGCTCCGCCTCTGTATGTGATGACGCAGGAATCGGGGCATTGGGTGGTCGATGAGGTACTGACGTACTGCCCGTTTGCCGGGTGCGGTCCGGTCTGGACGTGGCTGGCGGAGGATGGCGGGGTGCCGCTGCCAGCACCGGACGTACCTGTGCCGTGGGCGATCCCGACCGGGACGGCCACGCCGGTCGCGTCTCCCGGAAGCACGGGAACGGCGACGCCGGTAATGTAGGGTCCCCAGGCTGGAAAGAGGACCATCATTCGGGCGATCGCCCCCTGGTCGATACCTGGTGGCTTCCTCCGCACGGCAATCCGGCGTGTGTCCGTGGATGCACGAGGTCAGCGAAGCTGCGTCCTGGATCCGGCTGCACCGGATGTGCTTCGCACGGGGGTTCTTCGCTGCGCTCAGAATGACATGCCAGGTTGAGTGTGCGGTGGGTATCCTGCAGGAGGGTCTTCTGGATGCATTTCGCAAGGAGTCGTACAGCTGAATCCGGAAGGGGCGCCAATCGAGAATGACGTCCCGGCGGGATGATGCGGGAGGGTGAAGGCAGGGCCACTCCCAGGTCGGGAGCGCCAACCTCGTGTTACGCAGGGTCCGGAGGTGCGAGAGGGCCGACGGTATCCCATTGCGAGAGATCTGCGTCCGGCGTCTCCTGAATGAAGATGATGGCGAAGGTGAGGACGGTCGTTCCTTCTTCGAGATGGCCGCCAAGGGTTTGCGTCTCGTTCGTGAAGGTGATGTGGGCGTGGACGCGGCCACCGAGAATCGCGCCGTTCACGTTCACGATGTCCCACGGACCATCGCCACGCACGAAGGCGTTGGCGGGTGGCAGGTCGGTGGAACTGACGACGTGGAAATGCCAGGCGCTGAGCGACCCGACGGCGCCGAGGATGACGCCGTTGGCGATTCCCGCCTCGGCGACTGCCTGACGGAGGCCGAGCAGGACATCCTGATGCGGGTCGAGGCGCACCCAGAAGGTGCGTCCGGGCGAGGTTTGCTGCACGATCATAGACGCGTCCTCCTGACGGAATGGGTGCTCATCCAGTCGGATCGACCCAAACCTTGAGGATGGTCCACGGCGTGTCGATGCCGGTCGGGATGTAGTTGTGGACGCGCGGATGAGTGCCGTAGATCGTCTGCATGTAGGAGATCAGGCCCCACGGCGCATCGTTGTTGACCACGTTCGTTTGCTCGATGAGCAGTTCGCGCCGCTTGGCGGGGTCCAGCTCGCGGAGTTGTGCGTCGTCGAGGCGGTCGTATTCGGGGTTCGAGTAGAAAGCCATGTTGTACCCGGCGGGGTAGGTAGCGTCGGTCCGGAAGAGCAGCCCGGTGTTGCCGTCGGGCGCGTAGAACCCGAAGCCGGTGTAGATCATCTCGTAGTCGCGGCGATTCACGGCCTCCATGATGCTGGGGAACGGCATCGCCGAGGCTTCCACCTTGATGCCCAGGTCTCCCCACGCCTGTTGCAGGTAGGTGACCAGTTGCTCGCTGGCAGGGTCCGTCTCGTCGTACAGGACGGAGAAGGAGAACGGTGTACCGTCCTTGGCCAGGGTGCCGTCCGATCCGGAAGTCCAACCGGCGTCCGTCAGAAGCTGCTTCGCTTTGTCCACGTCGTAGGTGTAGACCGTCTCTAGCCGGTCGGGGGCGTAGCCGGGTGCAGCCGGCACCTGGGCATAGCTATCCGCGACTTTTCCGAAGCCGAGCAGGACCTTGTCGACCAGGAGCTGGCGGTCGATGCCATAGTAGAGCGCCTGCCGGGTGCGGAGGTCGGTGAAGAGGGTCGTATGGGCCTCGTCGAGGTTCGTCATGTAGAACCAGAACGCTGGTGCATCGGCGGGCCAGACCGAGAACTCCGGATGATCCTTCTGCACGGAGACGGCGTCGGAGGGGCTGAGGCCGGTGATATCGCCTTCCCCAGTGAGGAAGGTCTGAAGCGTTCCTCCGACCCGGTAGATGTATTGGTCGACAACTGGCGCCCATGGGGCGTACCAGTAGGTCTCGTTCCTCTTCAGTGTGATGTGGTCGTTCTGGACCCACTCGACGAAGGTGAACGGGCCGGTGCCGATCACCTGCTTTGGGTCTTGTCCGGCCGATCCGGCAGCCGAGCCCCATTCCTTGAAGGGGATGGATTCCCAGATGTGCTTCGGCACGATTGGAACCAAGCCAGCTGTCTGGAAGAGGAACGAGCTGCTGGGGAATTTCGCGGTGAGCTCCACCGTCGCGTCGTCGATCTTCTCGACGCTGGCGAGCACGGCATCGATGGTGGCCTTGTTGGGAGCGAGGCCGGAATCGTCGACCGATGCCGCGAAGGAGAAGAGGACATCCTCGACTGTCAGCGGAGTGCCATCGTGGAAGGTCACGTTCGGGGCAAGGTGGAACCGCCAGCGCATACCATCGGCGCTCACCTCCCAGGAATCGGCGAGTTGCGGCACGAAGGTCCCGGAAAGGGGATCGGCGAAGACGAGGCTTTCGTAGATCTTGGAGGTGATTGCCCACGAATTGCCGTCCTGGCGCAGGACCGGATTGAGGGTGGCGATGTCGCCAGCACGAAGGTCAATGACATCGCCGCCAGTGTGACCTGGATCCTCGAGCGTGATGCCAGAGGCGGTGATCGCGGCGGCGAGGGCCTCGTCACGCGGGGTGGAAGCGGTGGTGAAGGGGGAGTTTGGGTCGGGAGCCACGGCAACCGGCGACGCTGCCGGTGAGGCTTGCGGCGATGCCGAGGGGGTAGCATCGGCTGCCGCGCCCTGCCCCAGGAGGAGCGCGGTTGCGCCCGTGGCTCCCAGTGAGGCAGCTTGACGGCGGTTGAAGCGAAGACTTCGATCGTGTGCGTCTGGCATCTTCTGCCTCCTGAGTTCGAGGGCCGGGCAATCATGAAACGCTGTGTGCTTGCATCGTGGCATCAGGCGATGTCTGTCGCAAGTGGGGAATCGCTGGCTGTGGTTGGCAGCATGGGATTCTTGGGCGGAGAAAGCGCCGCCGTTCCGGTAACGATCCCGGAACGGCGGCGCTTTCATATGTCCTTCACGGTTTCTCCCGTGGGATCAGGCGGAGCGGCGGCCCTTGAAGGGGTTGCGCTTCCAGAACCAGAAGACCACTGCCGCAGCGACGGCGACGATCACGACGTACTGGAGGTAGCCGACGTATTGCTCGACTTCCTCCCAGTTGTCGCCCAAAGCCCAGCCGGCGCCGATGAGGATGCTGTTCCAGACGCCCGCGCCGAGGGTTGTGTAGCCGATGAACGGCAGGAGCGTCATGCGGCGGATGCCGGCCGGAATCGAGATGAGGCTGCGCACGATCGGCACGACGCGGCAGATGAGGACGGCCAGCCCCTCGTGCTTGTCGAACCAGGCGTTGGCCTTGTCGAGATCGGCCTCGCTGACGCCGAGGATCCGGCCGTACTTCCGGACGAGCCAGCGGAGGCGGGCGTCGCCGAACCAGTAGCCGATGGCGTAGAGGGCGAGCGCCCCGACGACGGCGCCGAGCGTGGAGGCGATGACGGCGCCGACGAAGTTCATGCGGCCCTGGCCGGTGAGGAATCCGGCGAGGGGGAGGACGGCTTCGGAAGGAATGGGCGGGAAGACGTTTTCGAGGGCGATGATGAGGGCGAGGCCGACGTAGCCCAGATCTTCGATCACGTCGGTGGCCCAACCTGCGAGGTCGCCGAGGAGACTGCTCAAAACGGTGTGCCTTTCCGTATCAGGGGCGTGTCCGTCCGGGATGCGGGAAGTGTGCGCGATCCGGTTGTGGAGGGAAGGGCGCCGCGTGAGACCCATGTCGCACGGGCAGAACGGGACGTTCCCCGCACGGATGCGGGCGTCTGCAGGAAGTATGAGCTGTAGACGCTCCGGATTGCGAGGGGTGACGGCTGCATTCTCGGAACGGTCAGGTGCGTTTATCACTGGACCTGCTTTGGAGCAACTCCTTCATGGCATCGTTGTCATGCTGCCTTCTAGGCTAAAGGGGACGTACGCATGGCTCGATGCCGGGTAACTCCCGCTTCGGACTACCGATTTTCCGTACTCTCTGCTGTCGGTCGGCGAGGTTTGACGTGCCGAGGTGGTGAACTGCCGTGCAGGAAGGATGACGCCGGTGGATTTCCTGGGTTCGATCCGGCTGGGCCGTGATTGCGATCGCGATGCGATTCTGGCGGTATTCGATTCGAACGTTCCGGCCTTCTTCTCGGCGATCGAGCGGCCTCGTCTCGAAACGTTTCTCGACAATGCGCCAGACCAGGCGTGGGTTGCGCAGGCCGACGATGGGACGATAGCCGGATTCGGTGCGGTGACATGGTCCGACCCCGATACGGCGTGGCTCAGATGGGGCATGGTTGCTCAAGGGCAACACCGGCGTGGGATAGGCAAGGCCCTCCTGCAAATTCGCATGGACTGGATTCGTCATGAAACGCAATGAAACGCAGATGAGGGTTGTGCGGGTCGCGACGACGGCGCCAATCGTGGGCTTTTTCGTCCGCATGGGATTCGTACTGGATGGTGTCAGTCCCGATGGGATCGAGCCAGGCGTCGATCGCTACGACCTGGTCTATCGCTTTGTCGACTGACCGGGGATTGACTACGTTTTTATGATGTCGGGCGTCGTCGGATCAGGTCGGGCAGCCGGCGGAGATATACCGTCGAGTCCGTCATGCATGGCTCCATTCCGGATGTCGTTGTATGGGCGCGGGGAGGCGCAAATCCCGTAGGGACCATCAGAACGGCGGGCGCCATGCACGTGCTCGATGACGATACCGGCACGATTCTGCTCGCCGGGATCGCGCCGCGATGGGCATGTGCATGGATAGGCTCTTTCAGCAAAGAGCCGGTCCGGGGGCTGCCCCTATACCGGGGGACGGGTGAGCATCCAGCCGCCATCGACGTAGAAGGTCGAGCCAGTGCAGTAGCTGGCGGCGTCCGAGGCGAGGAAGACGGCCATGTTTGCGATGTCCTCCGGATAGCCGGCGCGGCGGGTGGGAATCTGTTCGCCGGCCCAGGAGAGATGCGCTGGATCATCCATCGCCCGCCTGTTCATCGGCGTCACGATCATTCCCGGCGCGATGACATTCACCGTGATCCCATGCGGACCGAGTTCGATCGCCTGTGTGCGCGTCAGGTTGCGGATGGCGGCTTTCGAGGCGTTGTAGGCAGCACCGGTGCCGGAGCATGCCTCCTGATGCACGGAGGTGATGTTGATGATGCGGCCGCCGTCGCCCTGGGCCAGCATACGCTGGGCAGCGAGTTGGGAACAGCGGAAGGTGCCGTTCAGGTTCACGTCCAGCACGCGCATCCAGGCGTCGAAGGGGAGTTCGTGAACGGCACCGCGCTCGCCGATGCCGGCGTTGTTGACCATGATGTCGAGCCGGCCGAACCGGTCGTCCAGTGCCGCAAACAGGGCTTCCACCGAGGCGGCGTCCGCGATATCCACCTGCGCCACCAGCGCCTGGCGACCGGCATCCGCGACCATCTGCGCGGTCTCCTCGGCGCCGGCGCGGTCCGTGCGCCAGGTGACGACGACATCGGCGCCGCTTTCGGCGAAGGCCTTGGCGATGCCTTGCCCGATGCCGCTGTCCGAGCCGGTGACGAGCGCGACCTTGTTGTCGAGACGAAGTTCCATCGGATGAGGCCTCCTGAGGATGAGGGTATGCGATTCCCGCTGTCTGATCGACAACGGGAGGCGATGCATGATCCGGGACTGGCTACTGGCGTCAGCATACCGTCCGCCGGGGAGGTCCGGAAGTGGGAAGCGGAAGTGCGCGCAGGCATGGGGGCTTCCCGAAAACGGTGCGCGAATACGGTCGTTCGGCGGTGCGATTGTCGCAAGAATCACAATCTTGCCAGCATCGTCCGGAGTTTGCTTCAATAGCCGCAGGCAATCGACAACGCTGATGTTCGTTGCCACAACCAGGGACCGCCATCGACGACGGTCCGTTCGTGACACTGCAAAGGAGCAGCCCACGATGAACACGTATCCGAACGATGCCCGGTGGAACCAGTTGCAGGCCATGATCGCCAGCGAGATGCCGGAAGGCGGCTGGACGTTGCGTGGTCTTGACGAGATGAAGGCGGCAACCGCCAATCGCCGGTTCGTGCAGGCGGTGGTTGGCCGTGACGGGGCGTCGAACTGGGGCGAGCAGGTGCTTGGAGTCGGGGAGACGGAGGAAGCCGCCGTCCGTGACGCGATCCGCACCGCTCGCCGGTATCCGACACACGCCGCCTGAGCGAGCGCATCCGCCCCGGTACTCCGGGCAGGCAATCCAGATGAAGGGGGCACGAACCCCGCCCGGCGTCATGCCGGGCGGGGTTCGGTGCGTTCCGGAAAACATCCCCGACTGATCGTCCGTTGCGGCGGGAACCGAATCGCGCGTGCCCTCGTTGTGTTGGTGAACGGCCCGATCAGGACCGCATTCACTGTCAAGGGGACTCGATATAACCGACTTGCTCGCGATTCGACCGACGCCGTGCGGCGTCGGCCTGGGGAGGGTTTTGCCATGATTCCGTCGTTCACCGCTCGCATTCGTGCGCTATTCCGCATGCTGTTCCTCGCGCTCACCGCCTTCGGATTCGTGCTCGGCTCGCTGCTGGCGCCGAATGGGGCCGCCGCGTATGAAGGCCAGACCTGGCTCTGGGTTTCCGATGCCTCCAGGGGCTCCGATGCGATCATGGTGCTGGCCTACGACACGGGCGATGTGTACTCCAATACCAACTTCGTCAACGCGGTCGATGCCTCGACGCTGCGCGATCTGTTCGGTGAGGACATCCGGAGCCTGCGTGGCGGCGATTTCCTGACGCCGTACCCGAACACGACGGTGGTTCGTCTCTTCACGCTGAAGATCGACGGCCAGGACGGATTCCTGGTGGTGACCGACGAATACGGTCCGCACGTCTGGTTCTTCCTCTTCACGACGAGCGACCTGTACGCGGACGAGGTGAATACCTTCGTGCAGTCCACGGTGGACGCGGGCCGGCCGACGGCGGTCCCGTCCGGCTACGATCGGGCGGTGCTGGTCAGCAACGACTAGGGTGCTCGCCCATACTCACAGTGTGTCCGTACGAACGAGCCCTGAAGGATATCCTTCAGGGCTCGTTCGTACGTGGGACATCCGTTCGGTTCTGGTATAGTGGGTGTACGGATTAGACGTAGTCGACATAGCAGCAATGGCAAACCGTTCGCGTGGCGCATCGGGCGCGTTGTTCCCGCATGGCGCGATGTGTGGCTGGCATTTTCATTGCGTTCTGTCTTGTGCCTGCGTCTGTGCCGGATTGTGGGCCAGTGTGGAGAGGGGGCAGAGATGGACGCCAGACGAACGTTTGCGGCAGTCAGGGTAACGATCGTGGCGGCGGTGTGCGCGGTGCTGGCGCTCATGCCGCTGGGGCAGTGGTCTGTCTCGGCCTATCAGGGCGATCAACAGATGTGGGGCATGCAGAACCTGCGTGAGGAGTCGGTGATCGTCGTGAGCCGGCTCGATGTGGGGGATGTCAACCTGAATACCGAGTTTGTCAATCAGGTCGATGCGAAATTCGTGCGCGAGAACCTCGGGAGCGACTATCGGAAGGTCCGGTTTGCAGGATATGAGGACCCGGAGCCGGGCACGACCGTGATGCGACGGTTCACCTTCACGACATCGGATGGATACGATGGAACGCTGATTGTGACCGATGAGTGGGGGCCGAATATCTGGATGTTCATCCTCGTCAACGAGGGGGTCACCAAGTCCGAGCTTCGGACCTTTGTCTCGGCAACAGTCCAGCAGCGGTATCCGTCGGAGATTCCGGCGGGGTACGGGGCGCCCAGGGAGCTGGACGTCTAGTTCGTCCATATGTTGGGCAACGTGGCCCGACGCGAGCAATCGCGTCGGGCTATCTGTTTCTTCGGGACCAGCCGAGGGCGTCTTGCCAACAAGTCAGGCGTGGCTCATCAGGGACGGCCCGGAGCGATTGTTCGCTCCGGGCTGTCAGGTTCCAATGACGCGCTGGTGACCGGGAAGCCGATCAGAAGCCGATGAAGTCGGCGGCGACATAGCCGTATTGATTGTCATTGTCCATCCGGACCTCGTACCACACGTAGCCGTCGACAGGATTCGGCGTGTGATCGAACGCGATGCCCGTCGCGCCGGTGGGATAGACCCCGATGATATTCGACGAGAGCCCGGAGTCATCCCGGAGGTTTACCGGGCCGTCGATGACGGTGAACGCTGGCTGGACCGGGGTGTCGGCAGGGGAGAGATAGACTCCGGCGAACCACCCGATGGTGACGCCGGAGCCGCTGCCGATCTGCACCAGATACCAGCGATAGTTGTCCGCTACGGATGGGCCATCCAGGACCACGGCCACCGTTCCGTAGGGATATGCGCCGATGACGGACCCGCTGAGCCCTGGGTCGCTGCGGAGATTCAGCAGGTCGGTGTTGACCATTACGGAGTCGCTTGGTTCGTAGACGGCGGCTGCCTCGAAGTCCTGGGCGCCGGCGTGACGGGCGACAGGGGCGAATCCGCTGGCGGCGATGGCCACGGTGCCGGCCCCAGCGACGGCAGCTGAGCGCGTGAGGAACGTGCGGCGGCTGAACGTTCCGGAGATCCCGGCGGATAGTGTGGCTCGAGGTTGCATCGATGCGGTCATTCTCGTCTCCTGACCCGTGGGTGCATTGCGATCGGCGGCGATTCGGGGACCGGTTCCCGAATCAGTGGGCGACCGGTGGAGGCCCTCTCCGTAACCCATGATGCCCGAGGCTCGATTCGACGGCATCCGTGAAAATGCGCAAACACGCCTTGCTGTCGGCGGGGCGGCTGATGAGCCGATACGAACCGGATTCTCAGGTGGAGACTTCGTCGAGCGAGACGAGGCGGGCCGGGGCGGAACGCAGGATGATCGCGGCCTGGAGCGCGAAGGCGAGGATCGCGGCGAGCATGCAGGCCGGGAGGGAGATCGTGCCGGCAATACCCGCACCGAGCGCGGCCCCTACCGGGCGCGCGCCATAGGTGGCTGTCAAGATCACCGACGAGACGCGGCCGAGCAGCCTGTCCGGCGTCACGGCCTGGCGGAGCGTGGTGGTCGCAATGGTCCAGACAATTGGCCCGGCTCCGATCAGGAAGAAGGCAAGCCCCGCCAGCCAGGCGCTGGGAACCACGATCGTCGTGGCCATCACGAGCATGGCGCTCAGCCCCATCACCGGGCCCACGCAAATCGCGATACCGAAGCGGATCGCATGCAGGAGGCGTCCGGCGACTGCCGCACCGAAGAGCATTCCGATGCCATCCACGGCAAGGGTTACCCCGATCGTGGTGGGTCCTATGTACAGATGATCGTGCGCGTAGGCGACGTAAACCCCCATCAACATGAAGAATCCGAGGTTGAAAAAGACCGCTGTGAAGAACAGCGGGCGCAGCAAGGCGTGCCCGAAGAGGAACCGTGCCCCCTCACGCAGATCGGCGAGCGGATGGGTAGTTGCCTGGACTGATGACTCGGTCTGGACGGGTTTCCGGATTCCCGCGAGCAGCATGACAGCACCGGTAGACAGGATGGCGGCGAATGCGAAGGCGGGGTTGGCGCCGGTCCAGCCGACCAGAAGGCCGCCAAGGGCGGGACCGCCAATATAGGTGGCGCTGCGCACGAGTTCGAGCACCTGGTTGGCTTGTCCGAGAGCCGCCCGAGGCACCAGCGTCGGGGTGAGGGCGGGGGTGCAGACGCCGAAAACCACGGTGCCGGTTGCGCCCAGGAACCCGAGCGCGGCCAACGCCGGAAAGGTAAGCCGGCCCGTCGCGAGCAAGGCAAGCATGGCAAGCAGCGAGACGAGGCGGACCGACTCGGCGAGGGCCATCAGGCGGGGGCGGGATGTTCGGTCGGCCAGGACCCCGGCTGGGATCGAGAGCAGGAGGAAGGGAAGGGTCTGGGCGGCCTGCAGAACACCGGTTCCCGTCGCTCCGCTGCCGAGGACGAGTACCGCGACGAGTGGAGCGGCGGCCAGGCTGACCTGTTCGGCGAGATTGGCGGCGAGACTCGATGCCGCGAGCCGGTGGAAGGCCACCGGCAATGTCGCCGGGAGGGTGGAGACATGCTCCGGTATCTCGATGGCGGAAGATGGCGAGGAGGTGGGCGGCATCGCGTGGGGACTCCTGTCATGCGGCTGACGGTGCCGCCATGCGGCGGCCAACGGTTCACACGATAGGGCTGTCGGGTGCCGCGTCCACGTCGATTCTTGCTCCGGAATCCGTGTCGGGATCGTGTTTCCTCCCGCGAGATGGGGAATGCATGACGACGCGAACAGGTGGGGAACCTTTCACGGTTCCCCACCTGTTCGGTACGATCGGGTTCGAATCGGGTGTCCGGCTACAGCGGAATCCGTAGCGGCGAACCTCGTGTTCGCCATCGGCCGGAGGCCGATATCCGGGGGCATCCATGCCATAAAATCCAACTTCGCCGGATGGTCGTCGGCCAGACCGGCTAGTGGTTGCCCGCTACGGGATTTGCCTCCAGACCGGATTTCGCGCTAGGAAACGGAGATGAAGTCGGCGGCGATGCAACCTGTCTGATCGTCGTTATCCATCCGGACCAGATACCAGTCGTGGCCATCGACCTCACCGAGCACCGCGAGGCCGAGCGAGATGCCCGTCGCGCCGGTGGGGTAGACGCCGATGATGTTCGCCGAGAGGCCGGCGTCGTCGCGCATGTTCACCGGTCCGTCGATGACTGTGACGACGGGCTGGACCGGGGTGCTGGCAAGGGAGAGATAGACCCCGGCGAACCAGCCGGCCTGATTGGCATCGTCAGTCAGCACCTTGTACCAGCGGTAGTTATCCACCGTGGTTGGTCCGTCGACGACGACAAACGTCGAGCCATAGGGATACGTGCCGAGGATGGATGCGCTGAGGCCCGGTTCGCTGCGCAGGTTCAGGGCGTCCGTGTTGACCATTACAGAGTCGTTGTACTCGAAGACGGCGGCTGCCTCGAAGTCCTGGGCTCCGGCATGTTGCACGAAGGGCGAGAATCCGGCGGCAGCGATTGCGGCAGCCCCGGCCACGGTGCCGGACCTGGCGAGGAACGCTCGCCGGTTGAATGTGGATGACGTGAGCACGGATGCTCCTGGACGTACTGGTGTGGACACGGTCGACTCCTGACCCATTGTGTGCGGCTGGTGAGCGAATCCGGGCGACCCGGTTCCGGACCGGCCTTGCTTCCGATGGAGACGTCCTCCGTCGTCCATAGTGCTCCTGGATCGATAGGCGGGCATCCGTGATTTTCCCGATCCGGATACGTACTCGCTGGCCCCGTTCGCTCCCGATCGTGACCGGATGCGTGATTTCACTTACGACAGGCCTATGTTGAAACGATTTCCGGGTGGCGCCATCCGGCGGGCAGGTGGCGGCTCGTTCCTCGGCAAGTGGGCTAACGAGGGCCGGGATTCCACCGAGATCTGCAATCGACCTGCGTCCGGATGGTCATTCCGGTGCGCTATGCTGGGCCAAAGGTTTCACGTAGCCATGTTTCAGGAGGTGTTGCCATGCCCGATTCCGCGACTCCAGCGCCCTTCCGGTTTGGCGTGCAGATCTCGCGCATGCGTTCGCGCGCTGAGTGGATCGCCGCCGGGCAACGAGCGGAACATCTCGGCTACGATGTCTTCCTGATGCCGGACCATTTCGGCCCGCAGATGGGGATCATGCCGGCGCTGGCGACGATCGCGGCGCACACGTCGACGATCCACCTCGGGACGCTGGTGTGGCAGAACGACCTTCGCCATCCCGCCTTGCTGATGAAGGACATCGCGACGCTCGATGTGCTGTCGGAGGGACGGTTCGAGATCGGGATCGGTGCGGGCGGGTCCTATCCGCCGGACTTCCAGTGGACGGGCATCCCCTTCGACCCGCCGAACGTGCGAGTCTCGCGGCTGGAGGAGTGCATACGGGTGCTGAAGGGGCTCGCGGCCGACGAGCCATTCAGCCATGCCGGCGATTATTACCAGTTCGATGCCTACGAGGCGTGGCCGAAACCGTTCCAGCGGCCAATGCCGCCGTTGCTGATCGCCGCGGGCGGGCGTCGCATGCTGCGGCTGGCCGCGCGGGAAGCGGACATCGTCGGGCTGCTCCCGGCGGTGACTGCGGCAGGCACGTTTGGCGACGACATCGGGTTCGACGCCTTTGTGGAGAAGGCTGTCTTCGTGCGCGAGATCGCCGGCGACCGGGCCGGATCGCTGGAGTTCAATATCCTCGTCCAGCAGGTGGTCATCACGGAGGATGCCGAAGCGGAGATCGCCCGCCTGATGGCGGAACGCGAGATGACGGACCGTGCCTGGTTCGACTCGCCGATGGTGTATGTCGGCACGGTGGAGGAGATTGCAGTCAAGCTCCGGCGGGTGCGGGAGGAGGTTGGCGCGAGCTACTTCGTTGTCTTCGAACCGGCGATGGAGGACTTTGCCCGGGTGATGGCCTTCCTGCGTCACGAGGAGGCATAGCCCTATCCGTTGGGGGAGAGGGTTCAAACCGGTAGGCCGGGATGGTGGCTATCCCGTATGCGGGCCGGTCGGCGGCGGGCTAGACTCGTAGCCAGAGCCGGATGAAGCGCAGGGCGTGGGTCTTGCGGGACCGGAACCCGGCGGAACACGATGTCGTTTGGCCGGGAATACGGTATGCGAGGGCGCGATTGGCGGGCGTGGCCCGTGCGCCCAAGGGGTGAGACAGGTGGCAAGTACCTCTTCGATCGACGTCAACCGGATCGTGCAGCGTAGTCTGGATGTCTCCAAGCTGATCCAGCGGGCATATCGTGAGATTGCCGTCGATCCCGGTGCGACGCGGGAAGCGGGATTCGTCGTCGCAATCGTGGCGCTGGCGAACGCGATCGGCGGTTCGTCCAACGGCCTGGGCGGGATTGTCGTCGGGCTGATCGGCGCCTTCATCTGGTGGATTCTCTTCTCGATCGTCGCCTGGTACGTCGGGACGACGCTCTTCGGGAACCCGGTGACCGGGGCCAGCCAGGAATCGCTGGTGCGGACGCTTGGCTACGCACAGGCGCCGAATGTGCTGGCGATTACCGGGTTCATTCCGCTGGTCGGCTGGATCGGTCCGGCGGTCGGTGGGATCTGGGTGCTGGTGACCTCGGCCTATGCGATCCGGCAGGTGCTGGGCCTGAGCATTGGCCGCACGATCGCGACGGCGGTGATTGCCTGGATCGTCGCGGGTATCGTGTTCGGCATCCTGGCCGCCATCACCGGAATCGGCTATGGCATCGCGAATGCCCTGACATAACCCGCGCATTGTTTCGTATGATGGGACGCATGTGGTCCGGGTGGCCGGGCCCGTGCGTCCTGTATCGTTGCCGGGAGCAAGATGGTTCATGTCCGATACCCCTTCCCAGTCCCCGATGTCCGACGACGAGATCGCGCGGAAACTGGCCGAACTCGAAGCCTCCATCGCGGCGGAGACACCACCGGCACCGAAACCGGTGGCGCCTCCGAAAGTCCTGCTTGGTGACGACGAGGCCGACGATGGCTCGCTCGACTACCTGAGTGGAGCGCCCACGCCTACCGCCGCGTCTGGCCGGCCCACGGCGGCGGCCGCGTCGCGTCCGGAAAGCGTGGTCGTCGTGCCGAAGGACACGTCCTCGTCAAGCCGGGCGCGCGCATCGACAACGGCGGCGATGACGAATCCGATCCTCGACCGGGCGATCGGTGTTGCCCGGTTCGCGCCACGTTACTACGACGCGATCGCGGCCGATCCGAAGGCTACGGCGGAGGCCGCCCTGGTGGTTGCGATCGTCGCGGTGGCCGGCGGCATCGGCGGCTTGCGGCACGGGATCGACGGCTTCCTGCTCGGGATCGTCATCGCCCTGGTGAAGTGGGGCCTGCTGGCGGTGGCCGCCTACGCGGTGCTGCCGCGCGTCGCGCCGGGTGCGCGTCGGGAGGGCGGTATCGCGCCGTTGGCGCGGACGCTCGGGTATGCCCAGGGGCCGCGCATCCTGGCCATTGCCGGGCTGATCCCGCTGATCGGGTGGAGTCTCTCGACGGTGGGGACCGTCTGGGTGATCCTCACCTCGATCGTTGCGATCCGGCAGACGGCGAAGGTGGGATTCGGCGAGGCGGCCATCGTGACGGTCGCCGGATGGGTCATCGCCACGATCGCGGCCGTGATCCTGGCGCTGATCTTCGGGATCGGCCTCGGCACAGTGGTGTAGCGCCCGGATCGCGTACCATCCTCACGATCGATCGCGAGACGGCCACACGTCCAAGCGTGATGGCCGTCTCGCTGGATACACCCGTGTGCCGGATGTACGGCACGTCCTTCCGGAGACTCCGTTCATGACGAATCCCAATGTCCCCGCCGTGGAAACCGTGGTCCAGGAGGTCTTCGGGGAAGATGTCCTGACCCGAGCCCGGTTCATCGCCGACTATGCCTTCGGGAAATCGCCGGTGACGCCGAACGCCGAGCATCACGCGGCGCTGTTGAAATACGGGACCGACACGCGCTTCTTCACGGCGTTTGCCGACGATCGCCCGCAAGCCACGGCCAGCATCCACGCCATGACCGAGAACATCCGGGGAGTGGTGGTGCCGATGGGTGGGATCGGCGGTGTAGCGTCGCTCCCGTCCGGACGGCGGCAGGGGCATGTGCGCAACCTGTTCGTGACGTTGTTCGAGGAGATGCGCGCCGACGGGCAGGCGGTTTCGACGCTCTATCCGTTCCGGGAGTCGTTCTACGAGCGATTGGGGTACGCGACATTCACGGCGCCGCGCTACGTGACGTTCGATCCCGCCCACCTTGCGCCGGTGGTGCGCATGCACAAGCCGGGTTGGGTGGACCAGCTGCCGATGTCGATGGCGTGGGAGACGTGGCGGGCGTTCGCCGAGCGATACCAGCAGGGGGCGCATGGGTTCTCGCTGCGCGCCCGCTCGCACGACATTCGCAACCAAGAAGAGAACACGGCCTGGGTGGCCTTTGCCTACGATCCGAGTGGCGAGATCGTGGGCACGATGACGTTCCGGATCACCGGCTACACGGAGCGGCTGGAGGTTTCCTCGCTGCTCGTGACGACGACCGCCGCGAAGTATCTGTTGCTGGACTGGATCGGACGGCATGTCGACCAGGTGAGCCAGGTGAGCGTGCGGATTTCGGCTGACGAGTACGCAGAGCTGTGGGTCCGCGACCTTGGAGAGACGGTGTCGACGGCGGATGCGGTCTCCTGGGGTGCGCCGATGGGGCGCGTGGTCGATGTGGCCGGCCTGACGGGGATCGGCGCGGGGAATGGCGAGGTCGTCCTGCAGATCGTGGACGACTATGCGCCGTGGAACACCGGGCTCTTCCGGTTCGTGGGCCGGGATGGCCGATTGACGGTGGAGGCGCGAGAATCCGGTACGGCGAAGGCGACGATCACCATCCAGGGATTGTCATCGCTGGCGTTCACGGGGCAGGATCCGGCGGACTTCCCGTTCCGGGGCTGGGGCGATCCGGACGAGGCGGTGCAGGCGACGTTGCGATCGCTCTTCCCGTTCGTGTCGCCGTTCCTGTACGAGGAGTTTTAGCAGGGATTTTTCCGGTGGCCGCAACGGAGGCCGGGCTGCTCGCTATGAGTAGCCCGGCCTCTGTGTATGGCTTTGCGTTTGGGATGGACGCCGCAAGCCGGAAGAAGTGGCGACGCCGTCGTACGGCATATGCTCGTGAGGATCCGGCGATACCCCCGGTGGGGGAGGTGGACCACGTAAGACTCATCGGGAGGTGGTGTATGCGAAAGGTCGTCGTGTACGAGTTGTTGTCCCTCGATGGGGTTGCCGAGGACCCGGATCGCTTCTTCGTCTGGGACGACCTGATGGATGCCAACCTTGCCGCGGTGATTGCGACGCAGGACGCGGTCATTCTCGGCCGCCGGAGCTACGCCGAATGGGCGCCGTTCTGGCCGGGCAGCGATATCCAGCCATTCGCGGCATTCATCAACGGGGTGCGGAAGTACGTTGCGACCTCGACACCCCTCGACCCAGATTGGGCCAATGCGGCTCCGGTTGACGGGGGCCTGGTCGAATTCGTTCGGGATCTCAGGCAGCAGCATGGAGGCGATATCGGCGTCCACGCGAGCATCTCGGTCGCGCAGGCGCTGCTCGCTGCGGGTGTGGTGGACGAACTCCGGCTCGCGATCATGCCAAGGATCGCTGGCAGTGGGCGGCGGCTCCTCGACGGCTTGCCATCGATCCAGCTCGAACCGATCCGGGGCGAGATTTCCCCGACGGGATCCCTGCTCGTCGACTATCGTGTCATACGCGAAGGCTTGGAATAACATGGATTGATGTCCGCGGGCCGGGCATCCTGGTGTACCTGCGTCAACGCTGAAGGCGCGCCGATCGGGCCGATGGCTGGCGAAATGGGGGATGACGATGGTCAATGTGCTCTTCGTGGTGTCGGCTGCGGATCACTGGACATTGAAGGATGGCACCGAGCACCCGACCGGATATTGGGGCGAGGAGCTTGCCACCCCGCACCGCCTGTTCACGGAGGCCGAATGGGGCCACGCCCGGTGGCGTCGCGCCGACACTGGACGAGCTGAGCATGGGCGTATCGGGCGGGTTGCCGGGGAAACGGGCTGAGATTCGCGCCTACCTCGATTCCATCCAGCAGCAACTCGATCGGCCTGTGCGGCTTGATGAGGTCTCTGCCAACGCGGACGACTACGACCTGATCTTCTACCCCGGCCGGCATGGCCCGATGGAGGATCTCGCGGTCGACCCGGTGTCGGGGACGCTCCTGACCGCACGCCTCGCCTCCGGGCGTCCACTGGCGCTGTTGTGTCACGCCCCGGCGGCGCTGCTTGCCGCGCAGAACCCGGACGGCAGCTGGCCATTCGCCGGCTACCGGATGACGGGTCTCTCGAATGTCGAGGAGCGGCTGGACCCGTTCGCGTGGAAGGCGAAGTGGTTCCTGGAGGATGCATTGAAGGAAAAGGGCGCCGAATACGAGAAGACCCTCATTCCGTTGCGCCCGTTCGTGATCGTCGATCGCAACCTCTTCACGGGGCAGAATCCACAGTCTGCCGACCTGCTCGCCACGCGCCTCATCGAAATGATGCAGGCGACCTGACACGCGCAAGTGGGAAGAAGTGGCGGCCGGCCGGAGGCCCTGTGCTCGGAGCAGCCTGGGGCGGTGAAGGTCCGTCTGACGCGCGACACCCCTGAAGGACCCTTGCGATGAAGCTGCTCCTGACGTCGAATGGCATCACGAATCCCAGCATCGAGCGGGCGCTCGTGGAACTGCTGGGAAAGCCGGTCGCCGAAGCACGCGTCCTTGTCGTGCTGGCTGGGATCTATCCGTTTCCGGGCGGCACGCATTACGCTTACCAGATGCTGCACGGCCAGATCGGTGGTCCGCTTGCTGCCATCGGCTGGGAATCGGTGGGATTGCTGGAACTCTCCGTTCTTCCCTCGATCAGCCGGGAAGCGTGGGTGCCGACCGTGGATGAGGCCGATGCCATCCTTGTGTGGGGTGGCGATCCGCTCTTCCTGTCGTATTGGATGAGGGAATCCGGGCTGGCTGGACTCTTCCCGACCCTGCGGCCCGAGATGGTCTACGTGGGCGTGAGTGCGGGGGCGATTGCGGCGGCATCGATCTTCGCGGAGACCTATCTCGGCCTGCCCGACACCATTGCAACGCCGCTGACCACCGAGGAGGTCGTGTTCACGACCGGAGACGGCGACCTCCCGCTGACGCTCGTCACCGCCGAAGGGACGGGACTGGTCGATTTCGCGGTGATCCCGCACTACACCGAGCCGGACCATCGCGAAGCGTCGGAGGTCAACGCGGTGACCTGGGCGGCGAAGCTGCCGGGGACGACGTACGCAATCGACGATCAGTCCGCGATCCTCGTGGTCGATGGCGCCGTGGACGTGATCTCTGAAGGGCGGTGGAGGCTATTCACGACCTGATCTGGGGCCGGAGGTGTTGGGTTTGGCAATCCTCCTGCAAGAACCTGGGGTTGAAGGCTGACCAGTGATGACGACAGCCGGGTCGACACGATTCCCAACGAGGTAGACATGCCCTTCACGCTTCTGGACGCCGATCCTCCCGACGGGCTGGCGGGACCCGGTTTTCTGCTCCGTCCGATCCTGGCGAGCGATGCCGAGCTGGACTATGCCGCTGTGATGGAGAGCAGGGTGGAACTGCGGCCGTGGGAACAGACGGGATGGCCCGCGGATGATTTCACGGTGGAGGCCAATCGACGGGACCTGGAGATGCTCCAGCGAGGGCATGAGGATCGCACGCGTTTCACCTACACCGTGCTGGACTCCTCCGGGACGGAATGTCTTGGCTGCGTCTACGTGATGCCTCCGGACGCGCGCTCGTTCGTGAAGCCGGGCGTGACCATCGCGCCGGTCGGCGACGGCGATCGACGGTGGGAGGACTACGGCGCGGCGGTGTATTTCTGGGTCCGCACGTCTCGTCTGGCGATGCAGTTGGACCGCGCGCTGCTCGACGCGCTCCGGATGTGGTTCGCGCAGGACTGGAAGCTGGGCCGCGTGCTGTTCGTGATTAACGAACAGGCCACGCAGCAGGTCTCCACGGTCGAATCTGCCGGTCTCCAGCTGCGGTTCACGATCGCGGAACCTGGCAAGCCGGGAAACTATCTCGCCTACGAATAGGGGCTTCGAGCGACCTCATCCGGACTATGCTACATCGATTGCTCACTTGGGAGGTTGGCCTGCACGGCGGCGCGGTCGGCGAGAATCGCGGCAATCTCGTCTTCCGTGTAGTCCAGCCCGCGCAGGATCTCTGCGCTGTGCTCGCCCAGCACCGGCGGGCCGTGGCGTGGCGAGAGCGGCGTGCCGTGGAAGTGGTAGGGCATGCCTGTCACGCGGACCTCGCCGAGGGTGGCGTGCGGAAGGTCCATCACGAGGTCCTGATGGTGGACCTGCGGGTCGTTGAAGACCTGCTCCACGTCGTGGATCGGGCCGCAGGGGACGGATGCACGGTCCAGCAGCGCGACCAGGTCCTCTGTCGGCCACGTCGAGAAGGCCTCGTTCACCACGGCGTAGACCTCGTCGCGGTGGGCGCACCGGTCGGCATTCGTCGTGAAGCGGGGATCGACGGCGGCGTCTGCAAGGCCGAGTGCGGCGCAGAAGCGTTGCCAGATCGCGTCGTTGCCGACCGCGATGTTCACGTAGCCGTCCTGCGTGGCGAAGGTGTCGTAGGGCGTGATAATCGGGTGACGATTGCCGAGCGGGCGAGGCACCTCGCCGGTGGTGAACCAGATGCCGGCCTGATAGGTGAGCAGGGCGACCTGGCCGCCGAGCATGGTGGTATCGACGTACTGGCCGCGTCGTTCCGGATCGCGTTCGCGGGCGAAGAGCGCGCCCATGATGGCGTAGGCGGCGAACATGCCGCCGGCGATGTCGGCGATCGGGACGCCGAGCTTGGTCGGCATGCCGCCATCTGGGCCGGTGACGCTCATCATGCCGCTCATGCCCTGCACGATGAGATCGTAGGCGGTGCGGTGGCCGCTGGGACCGGACTGGCCGAACCCGGAGATGGATGCGTAGACGAGCGAGGGGAAGCGCGCCAGCACGTCCTCCTGCCCGAAGCCGAGACGCGCCATCGTGCCGGGCGAGAAGTTCTCCAGCAGCACATCGGCGTCTGCGATCAGCTTCCAGAGGATTTCCTTGCCGCGCGGGTGCTTGAGATCGAGAGCGAGTGAACGCTTGTTGCGGTTCACCGTCAGGAAGTAGGACGCCTCGCCGTCGATGAAGGGCGGTCCCCAATGGCGGGTGTCGTCGCCCTTGCCGGGCTGCTCGATCTTGACGACATCCGCGCCGAGGTCGCCGAGCATCATCGCAGCGTAGGGGCCGGTCATGACGCGAGTGAGGTCGAGCACGCGGACGCCATCGAGCGGCATGGGGCGAGGGGCAGCATCGCTGGCAGGGGGCAGCGTCATCGAGGGATTCCTTTCGGGGTCGGGAGCGAAGGTGCTCATGATCGAGAGATCATACCGCCGACCGTCCATGCGAGCGAGGTGGTGGCTATGAGGACCTTGGCCGTGATGGGATCGGGCCTCGCTGCGCTACGGTCGCCGATATGCCAGCCGGAACGTGCCCGTGCTTGTGCGGCTGGCACATTCGGGGAGTACGGACGGCAAACGAGACGGTACGGGGTTGTTGACAACGCCCATGCGTGGCCACGATGATCCGACATGATGTCGGCACAATTGCACCGGGTCCAGGTCTTCATTCGCTCGTTTCGCGCTTGGAGTATTCCCAGTGGTAGACAATCCTCGTGCTCGCGAACTCTTCGCCGATGCCCTTCAGGGCAAAGCCAGCCGCCGCGACATCCTGCGCCGTGCGGCCGCCATCGGTATTTCCGCCCCGGTCGCCATGTCGCTGGCCAACCTCGGCGGCATGCGCAGCGCTCTGGCGTCTGAGGAAGGGACGCTTTCGGTCACGTACTACGACTGGATCGTCAACCTTCACCCAGCCCTGAATACGGTCAACGAGGATTTCAACAAGACCTTTCCGCTGAAGGCGGAGGTCGCGCCTACCCAGGGGTTCGGCATCGAGCGTTTCGTGCAGGAGGCGCGCGACCAGACGTCCACCTGGGACATGTACATCGGCGTCACGCCGTTCCTCGAGATGATCGCACTGGCGAACTCCGGCGCGATCGAGCCGTGGGATTCCTACCTGCCGGAAGGATTCCTGGATGACATCCCGGAATCGATCAAGGCGGAGGGTACGTACGACGGCAAGTTCTACGTCTGGCCATTCCTGCTCGACATCATTGTCGATGCCTGGAACAGCGACTTCGTGGAAAAGGCCGGGCTCGATCCGAAGACGGCCCCGGCGACATGGGACGACCTGGTCGCGAATGCGAAGAAGGTCCAGGATTCCGGCGCTGCGCCGTTCGGCGTTACGTTCGACTTCCACGCCTGGCGGTCGCTGGTGCCGATCACCCATTCGATCAGTACCGATGTCTATGACAAGGAGACCGGCCTCTTCCTCTGGAACTCCGACGCCGCCGTGCAGGCGCTGGAGATCATGAAGCAGCTGACCGAGCTGGCGAATCCGGACGTGCTCAACGAGGGCGGCGTCGATGGTGTCGGTCCGGACGATGCCGCGTTCACCGGCCAGCAGGTCGGCTATTGGGTGAAGTACCAGAACGCGCCGATCCAGCGCGCGGCGACGTGGCCCGATCCGACGAAGCTGGGGCTCGGTCCGCTGCCGAAGGTCGAGGGCGGAGCTGGCGGCACCGTCTTCTGGGACACCGGTGCGGTGCTCTTCAAGTACGGCGTGAACAAGCAGCAGGCTGCCGACTACATGAAGGCGATCACGACCGACGAGCGCATCTGGAAGGAGTCGGTGGCGGGCGATCCCGATAACGGCATCCCGGCCGTCGGACAGCTTCCGGTGCTGAAGTCGATCTGGGCCGAGTACGAGACGACCCCGCCCGACTGGCTGACGGCGAACCCGTGGGCGACCGATGTCTGGAAGAGCCTGCCCAATGCCAGCGCCATCCATCCGACGCCGCTGAGCATCACCCAGTTCAACGTGGCGGCGCCGTTCTACGTCGACTATCTCTCCGGCAAGGAGTCGGACGCGAAGACCGCGCTGACCAAGGCGTGGGATGCCGTGAACGAGGAGTTGAAGAAGACCGGGTCGGCGACGCCGGCCAGCTAGCGCGGATGCGAAGAGCGCCCATCCTGCCGCGTGCCGGCCGATGAGTGCTGGGGCTGGTCCCCTTGATGCTTCGGGAAGCGCACTGCCGTTCTCACGATTTCCGGTCGATGGGGATCGGGCGCGCCGTCGCTCGATCCCCACATCGTCCGTCGTTCCCATGCTGCACGAGGCGAGGCTATGGCATACGTATCGACGGCGCCCCGTCGTCGGGGCACGCGCATCGGCGAGGCCCTCGGGAGCTGGCTCTTCCTGTTGCCGGCGGTGGCATTCTTCGTCCTCTGGCAACTGTGGCCGGTGATCCTCGTTGCTTGGTACAGCTTCACCGATTTCCGGTTCCTGAATCCGAACTCCACGACGACTGTGTTCGGCTTGCCAACTGGCTGGGTGGGTCTCGCGAACTTCCGCGAGGCGTTCAGCGACGACCTCGTCTGGCAGGGGATGAAGCGTGCCGCGATTTTCACCCTGCTGTTCGTGCCGGGGATGATCCTCATTCCGCTCGTGGTGGCCACCCTGGTCGATCGCGTGCGGAACGGCAAGATCGCGGGCATCTATCGCGTCATCCTGCTGATCCCGGCGATGATCCCGGGGCCGCTCGTGTTCGTGCTCTGGAAGTGGCTCTACGATCTCTATATCGGGCCGATCAACTATTTCCTGGTCGATGTCTTCCACTTCTATACGATCCGGGACCAGCCGCAGTGGCTGGGCGATCCACATCTGGTCTTCTTCTCGATTGCGTTCATGGAATGGTGGTGGGGCATCGGGTATCACACGATGTTCTTCATTGCCGGGCTGGCGGCGATTCCGCACGACCTGATCGAGGCAGCGCGGCTGGATGGCGCCAGCGAGGTGCGCTTGTGGTGGAACATCGTGGTGCCGCGCCTGCTGCCGGTCATCCTGGTACTGGTGGTGGTGCGGTTCGGTTCGGCGATGGCCGTGATCGATGAGTACCTGATCGTCGGTGGGTTCAACCGCACCAGCCCGACCTATACGTGGACGGTCTACATGTGGGAGACGGCCTTCGTCACCGGCGAATGGCGACAGGGCTATGCGGCGGCGATCGGCTGGATCGGTGCGCTGGCGATGCTGGTTGTGGTGGTGGGGATGTTCTATCTCTTCCGGTCGCGGGATTAGGGAGGAATACGATGGCATCGACATCATCCGCCGCGACATCTGCGACCGGGCGTGTCGTCAATCAGGTGACCGGCGCCGTTTCCTCGCAGCAGGCGCTCCGCACCAAGGAGGAGATTGCGGGCTCTTACACGCCGCCGCGTCGCTTCCCGTTCTGGGTAATCCTGAAGCATGTCGTCATCATCCTCGTCTGCCTGGCGATCCTCTTCCCGATCGCGTGGGTGGTGCTGCTTTCGGTGAAGTCGTTGCCTGATGCCTATCAGAACGAGATCTGGCCGAAGCGCTTCGACTTCTCGCACTACGAGTACGCCTGGAAGAAACTGCCGACGTTGCGCCAGAACTACGTCAACAGCATCGTTGTCACGCTGGGCTCGACGGCGCTGGCGACGGTCGCGGCGGTGCTGGCCGGGTACGCGCTCGTGTTCCTGCGGGCGCCGGGCAAGAGCCTGGTGATCGCGCTGTTCGTAGCGTCGCTCTTCTTTCCGACGCGCGTGTCGGCGTTCATCGGGATCTTCCAGATGCAGCGGGAGTTCGGGCTGATCAACAAGTATTGGGGCCTGATGTTTCCCTACGTGGCGCTCAGCATCGCGATCTCGGTCTTCGTGATGCGCGGTGTCTTCCAGTCGGTGCCGCAGGACCTGGTCGATGCCGCGAAGATCGACGGGGCCGGGCCGCTGCGCATGTTGCTGGAGGTGATGCTGCCGATCGTCCGCAACGGTGTGGTCGTGGTGGTCATCATCAATTTCGTGGCGGCATGGGGCGAATACCTGCTCGCGAGTCGGCTGATGAACGAGCAGAGCCAGTGGACGCTGCCGGTCGTGCTGGCCTCGGCGTCGGGCGGAGTCGGGGCGTGGGCATGGCCGCGCCTGGCGGCGGTCTACATCATGGCGATCGCGCCGGGCTTGCTGGTCTTCGCGCTGACGCAGCGGTGGTACATGAAGGGTCTGCAGGAGGGTGCGCTCAAGGGCTAGGTGACCGGGATCCGGCTGGTGAGACATCCGATCTGTTCGCGGGAACCAGCGGATCTGGATACAGTTGTATCCGGGTAACAGGACCGGTCATGCCGATATGCGCATGACCGGTCATATTTGTTTGCAATTTCACAATCCATACTACAGAATAGAAAGCGACACTGAATGGAGGCTTTCTCCGGTTGTCGCCGCCGTGGTCGCGACCGGATGCCAGAAGCCAGTGTCATCCCGATGCAGGGAACCGACGACCTACCCGCGAATGTGCCGGACGATATCGCCGATTCGGCATATCGTCCGCTGACCAGCAAGGAGTCCCTGCCATGATCTACCGTCGGCCTCGCCAGGCGGCGCCCGTCTCGACGGGTGTCCCGGTAACGACTTCTCTCCGTCCTGCTCCGATTCCGGCCTGGCCGATTCCCCGGAGCACCCGACGGACTCCGGTGCGGCCTCCTGCCGTGCCGACCGCTTCCCCGCGACCGTAGTCCGCGAGATCCAGGCGGACCGAATCGAATGTGCTGGCCGTGTCCGTCCGAAGGGACGATATCGGGCCAAAGCATGATGTGCCTTTCCCGTTTCGACGCCGGGGATGCGCACCGGGTTGTGCGTCGATCGATCTGGCTTTTGCGTTCACCGTTCCAGAAGGACTGTTTCCATGATGCACATCATCACCTCTCCCCAGTTCACCGAGTACTCGCAGGAGCGTTTGCGCTCGCGGGTGCCGCGCCGTATCGAGGAGCCGGAGGGCGTTGTTCCCCCGCGGTTCGCGGATCGTGCCGAGACCTCGACCCCGGCGCGTGGATTCTTCCGCAGTTTCTCGTTCGAGGGCCTGCGCCGGCTCTTCGGCTCCACGCCGGAGGTTCGACACAGCTAGGTTTCGTAGTCGAACGCCACGCTTCCGCTCGTGGAGGCGTGGCGTTCGTGCGTTCTGGTTGGAGGGCGTCAGGCGCTGGCGTCCGAGGGCGTTGCGCGTTCGCGGTCGAGGAGGGTGCGTTTGCGTTCCGTGCCCCAGGCGTAGCCGGTGAGCGAGCCGTCCTTGCCGATGACGCGGTGACAGGGGATGACGACCGCGATCCGGTTGTTCGCGCAGGCCTGGGCGACGGCACGGGATGCCTTCGGTTCGCCGATCGCCGCCGCAATCTCGCTGTAGGTGGCGGTCTGCCCGGCGGGGATCTTCCGGAGTGCCTGCCAGACGCGTTGCTGGAAGGCGGTGCCCCGGATGTCGAGCGGGAGGTCGATGCTGCGGGCGGGTTCCTCGATCTGGGCGACAACGGTGGCGACGAGGTCCGCGAAGGCCGCATCTTCTCCGGCGAATTCGGCGTGAGGGAAGCGGTCGTGCAGGAGGCGCTGGAGGCGATCCGGATCGTCGCCGAGCATGACGCTGCAGAGCCCAGTTTCCGTCGCCCCGACGAGGACGTATCCGAGCGAGCACGGCGCAACGGCCGCCCGGATGACAGTGCCTGCGCCGCCCGCGCGATAGCGGGTCGGGGTCATGCCGAACGTCTGCGCCGATGTCTCGTAGAAGCGGCCGTTGGACGCGTAGCCCGCGTCGTAGATGGCGGCGGTGACGCTCCCGGCGGCGGTCATGCGGTCGCGGACGCGCTCGGTGCGATGGGCGTCCGCGTAGGCCTTCGGGGTGAGGCCGGTGACCTGCTTGAAGACGCGGTGGAAGTGGAACGGGCTCATACCGGACTCGGCGGCGAGGACGGCGAGCGTGAGGCGTTCCTCGCTCGTTTCAAGGCGGCCGCAGGCGCGGGCGATCATCTCGGCCTGGCGCTGGGGAAAGCTCGCCTCGTCGTCGGGTTTGCAGCGCTTGCAGGGACGGAATCCGGTGCGGCGGGCTTCTTCGCGGGTGGTCGTGAACGAGACGTTCTCGCGGTTCGGGCGGCGGGCCGGGCAGGTTGGGCGGCAATAGATGCCGGTGGTGCGGACGCAGATGAAGAACGCGCCGTCGGCCTGCGGATCGCGGTCGAGGACGGCTTGCCAGCGGTCGGCGTCCGTGGCGTAGCGGGATGCGGTTGGCGCGTCGGCGGGGGGGGCGGGGGCTGGCATGGTCGACATCCTTCATGATGATGGCCGGAAGCACGATGCCGCTTCCGGTGTCACCATCATGAGGCTAGTGGGTGCGCACGCCACGTACAACCTTGCGGTCGATGTCGGATTCACCCCTCCGCCGCCGGAATCCCGTTTGCGGGGTCGGACGAAAGGCTTACTGCGTCACGACGAAGGTGAACGGTGCTGAAAGTGTCTTGCCGTCCTGGGTCGTGCCTTTGATCGTGTAGTCCCAGCAGCCAGCAAGTGGCGGGTTGATCATCTCGACATCCCACACGTTCGCCGATCTTGCCTCCGCATTGGGCGTTGCGTCGAGTGTGTACTCCATTTGCGCCGAGATACTCTTGAGTCCCAGCGTAACTGACGTCATCGGTTTCGGGCTGACGATGGTGATAGCGGCGACATTCTGGAAATCGTGCTGATCAGCGTACCGTTTGACGGGGACGGGTCGGTTGCCGAACCAGAGCATGACGATCACATCGCCTTGGTCGGATGATAGCTTCAGCCACGGCGCCGACTGGTAAGACGCGTCGAGGTCCGGCAGGTCCTTCGGCGGCGTCCAGGGCGTCACCTGGATCGGCGTCTGCTCGCAGGTCGAGGACCACCACCAAGGGGCGGAGACGGTGCAACCATCGGCAGGTACGGGCGTTCCGGTCGTGGAGGTGTTCTGAATCACACATCCGTCACCCGCCGGTGAGGATGCGGTGATGGTGCCCCCCATGGCAAGCTCAATGGATGCGAGAACAACGACCAACGACAACAGCAAGAGCCGGGTCTGACGCATGGACGTGCTCCTTTCGCGCACCCCGGCGATCACCCGTGCATGAAGCTGCCTCGTCGTGGTGCGTGCATGGCATTGTGTGACAGCATTTTACCCCCCCGAACGAGCCATCAAGTCGAGTAGGTCGACCATTCGTGATTTACTCACCGAGCAATAGCGCAGCCACCGCTTCCGGGGCCTCACGCATGGCGTTATGGGCAGTTGGAATGTCGTGGACCTGCCAGTCGGGATCGGCCTGGAGCTGAGTGCGGAGTTTCGTGAACGGTGTGCTGTCTTCCCACCCAGAGCAGTAGATGAACTCGCGGCGCGGGACCAGAGCGTGCGCACCGGTAAGCCGGACCGTCTGCAACAACGAGGCGATGGGATGGGGACGACGGCGGGGATCGCCTCCGTCTGGAGGGCGAAATGGCGGGCGGACCGCATAGCCCATGTCCGCGGCGCCGGCAACGAACGATTGCCGAAAGGCCTCGGTCGTTGACGACCAGCACGACTCGCCATCACACGGGACGTAGGCGTCGAGATGAACCAGTCGTGAGACCCGCCCACCCGCACGATCCGCCGCGGCGGCGATCACCATCCCGCCGTAGCTGTGGCCGACCAAGGTTGCGTTGCCGATATGAGCACGATCGAAGAGTCGCAACACGTCATCGGCGTGGGTATCGAGGTTGGCCGACGCGACCGTCGCATCATCGTCATCTGGCCGCAGGCCGGTCAAGGTCAGTGCATGGACGATGTGACCGGCACGCTCCAGAAGCGGAACGACCGTTTCGAAGGTCCATGATCCATGCCAGGCACCGGGCACGAGTACGAACGTCGTCATGTGTTCCCGCCCTTCCACCGTGCGACAGTCCGCTCTATCGCGGCTGACCCTTGATGGAATATGAACTCCAACTACTCCTGCGTGGATGATCTGTCCATCGTCATTGGCCACTTCGGACTTACTGATAACGCGGTATTGCTGATTCAGCGGATCGCGCCTCTGCTCACAATACCTATTCTGCTCCGACGAGGGCGACGAAACGGGCGAGATCGACGTTGCCACCACTGATGATGATCCCGACGCGCTTCCCGGCGAAATGCTCCTGGACGGTGCGGAACCCGGCGAAGCCGAGGGCACCGGTCGGTTCCACGATCACCTTCATCGTCGCGGCGAAGGTCTTCATGGCGTCCACGAGCTGATCGTCTGTCGCGGTCAGGATGTCGGTCACCGTCTGCTGGATGATGGGGAAGGTGATCTCGCCGAGGTGGAGCGTTTGTGCGCCGTCGGCGAGGGTCTGCGGGACGCCGATCGTCACAATCTGGCCGGAGCGAAAGGATTGCTGGCCGTCGTTGCCGGCCTCTGGTTCGACGCCGTAGATCTCGGCGTCGGGGAGCAACGCCTTCGTAGCAAGCGCCGTCCCGGCGAGCAGGCCGCCGCCGCCGAGGGGAACGAAGATCGCGTCCAGGTGCCCGACCTCCTCGATCAGCTCCAGCACGGCAGTGCCCTGTCCGGCGATCACGTCCGGGTGATCGTAGGGGGGGATGAGGGTCATGCCACGCTCATTGGCGATGGCGCGGCCGATCGCCTCGCGGTCCTCGGTGTAGCGGTTGAAGGTCACCACCTCCGCGCCGTACCCCTTGGTGGCGGCGATCTTCATGGCCGGGGCGTCCTCCGGCATCACGATCACCGCCGGAATGCCGAGGTCGCGCGCGGCAAGGGCGACTGCCTGGGCGTGGTTGCCGGAGGAGAAGGCGACCACGCCGCCTTCCCGCTGGCGGTCGTCGAACTGGCTGAGCGCGTTGAAGGCGCCGCGGATCTTGAAGGCGCCCATCCGTTGCAGGTTTTCGGCCTTGAAGAAGAGCTGCGCACCGGCCTTCGCGTTCACGCGGGTGGAGGTGAGGACCGGCGTGTGGTGAATGCTGCCGTCGATGGTCGCGGCGGCGGCGCGGACCTCGCGGAAATCGGGCAGGTCGACGGTCGGCGTGGTCTCAGTCATGGGAGGGCTCCTCGGGATCGATCGGTATGGCGATGCTGGGAGGAGAATACCCGGATCGGATCGGCCTGTCAGTCGGTGGCGGCGGGGATTTCCTCGCGGTCCATGTCCTGGTGGTCCCAGTCGTCGTTGCCCTGGAGCAGCGCCCGGATGTGGTTGATCTCACCGACATGGTAGAGCGCGTGCTGGATCTGGATCTCGATCAGGCGGTATGTCTCGTACTCGTCGCCCCAGGGCGCCTTGCGGATGACCGGGAGATCGGCGTCGGTGAGCTTCGCTACCTCGTCGCGGAAGGTGCGATGGCAGGTGCGCAACCAGGTGACGTGTTCTCCTGGCGTCGTCCCGGGTTCTATCCCGTCGATAGTGTCTTCCTCCCAATCCCGCGTGCCGTCGCCGAAGGTGTGGTTCGCATACATCGCATAGGTGCGGCCAATGTGGCGGACCAACTGGCGGATGGTCCGACCGCCGCCGACGGGGAGCGCGTCCCAATCCTCGGGACGGACGGTCGAGAGGTTGCGGGCCAGCGAGTGCCAGTGATCCCAACCGAACTCGGCGGAGGTTTCTTCCATAGAATGGTCGATCAGAACCAGCAGTGTTTCCACTTGCGCGCGATCCGAGGTCATGCCGTCCTCCTCCGATATTCGGCCAGCCCCTGCCGACCCTTCGTTCCAGAATAGGATGTTGGCCGGACAGCCGGTGTCCGCGAACCGTGTTCGGGGCCGTCCAGGCGGGACTACGATGGGGTCACGTGTCGGCGGAGTGACAGAAGGGGAGCGCGTTTGCGCTCCCCTTCTGTCGTCCGTGGGTTTTCGGAGTGGCGTCCTGGCCGCTATCAGGCGATGGAGCCTGGCTTCGGGAGGTACTTGCTGATGATGGCGTCCGCCGTCCAGAAGGCGAGTGCGCCAACGGTTCCGGTCGGGTTGTACCCGGCGTGTTGCGGGAAGTTGGACGCCCCCACGACGAAGAGGTTGTCCACATCCCACGACTGGCAATACTTGTTGACCACCGAGTTGGAGGGATCGCTGCCGGTCACCGTGCCGCCCTGCACGTGGGTGCTCTGGTAGGGCACGATATTGAAGGACTTGATGTCCGCATTGACTACCGACTTCGTGCCACCGAGTTGCTTGGCGATCTTGGGGAAGACGTTCTCGTTCGCCCAGTGCACCATCGCGCGCTCGTTGTCCGTGAAGTCGTAGGTCATGCGCAGGATGGGATCGCCGAACTGGTCCTTGTAGGTCGGGTCGAGGTCGAGGTAGTTCTGGCGGTAGGCGGGCGATTCGCCCTGCATGCCGACGGAGACCGAGCGGTTGTACCACTTCGCGATCGCGGCCTTCCATTCGCTGCCCCAGGTGGGCGTGTCCGGCGGCAGCGGGCCGTTATTGAGAATCGGACGGGCGCCGGTCACGTTGCAGGTGATGTTGCCACCGCCGAAGAAGCCGAGCCCGGTATGGTCGAAGTTGTCCGAATTGAACTCGTCGATCGACATGCCGCTGGAGCCGCTTCCCATGAAGCGGTTCATGATCTTGTCCTCGAACCAGACGGTCGCGCCGGCGCCGCCCACCTGATAGGTGAAGTTGCGGCCGACGGTGCCCTTCTCGGTCTTCGGGTCGTAGATGTCGCCGATCTGGCTGAGCATCATCACGCGGTTGTTCTCCAGCGTGAAGGCGCCGAGTACGACGAGGTCGCACGGCTGCTCGACTTCTAGCCCATTGGCGTCGAAGTAGGTGACCGAAGTCGCCTTGCCGCCGGAGTGGTTGATGCGGTAGACGGTCGAGAACTGGCGGATTTCGAGATTGCCACTCGCCATCGCGTAGGGAATGGTCATCAGGATCGGGCTGGCCTTCGCGCCGGTGTGACAGCCGAAGCGCTCGCAGAATCCACAGTAGTTACACGGGCCGAGCTTGAGGCCGTAAGGATTCGTGTACGCGCCGGTGCTGTTGCCATTCGGCTGGGGGAAGGGCTTGTAGCCGAGTTCCTTGGCGGCATCCGCGAAGAGCGAGGAGCCGTACGGGATCTTGCCGGGGGCCTGGGGATACTCCTTGGAGCGCGGTCCTTCGAAGGGGTTGCCACCATCCTGGATATCGCCCTTCAGGTTGCCTGCCTTGCCGCTGATGCCGAAGGTCTCGTCGAACTGGGTGTAGAAGGGTTCCAGGTCGGCGTACGACATCGGCCAATCCTGGATGGTGGTGTCCTTCGGCAGGAAATCCTTGCCGTAGCGTTCCTCCAGATGCGTGCGGTAATTGAAGAAATGCTCCAGGAAGCGCCAGAGCTGGCCGTTCCAGTGGACCATCGCGCCGCCGACGCCGTTGCCGGGGAGGAAGGCGCCGTACTCGCGCATCGGGGCGGCGACCTGATCGGCACTATTGCGGAAGCTGACGGTGTTCTTGGAAAGGTCCATGAACATGCCGCTCTGCACGGCGTAGCGCCACTCGTCGAAGTGGTCCTGGATGAAGTCGGGGAAGGTGTCGCGGTAGGGGCCACGCTCGAGGGCGACCATCTTCAGTTTCGTGTTTTTTGCCAGTTCGGCAGCGATGATCGACCCGACCATGCCGAAGCCGATGAAGACGACATCGGTGTGCGGAAGCTTGGTAGCCATGATTACGACTCCCCGCCGACTTGCTGCTGATACTGGCCAAGCGAGATGTAATCGCCCTGGAACGGCTTGTTGTAGTTCTCGATCTGGTCGGCCCAGCTGAGATGGGCGCCGGGGAAGCCGATAAGTTTCCAGCCGACCATGTCGTGATTGCCGCCGTGGACGGGATCGGAGAAGAAGCCAGCCATGGTGTAGGAGAGCAGCAGCGAAAAGAACGACTGGGCCGTGATGCCCGGCTGGCCGCCGGAAGCCATTGGCGTGAGCGGCTCCTTGTCGATCGAGATCGAGCCGAAGACATCCACGTCCCCGCCGCTCATGTCCTTCAGGACCTGATCCTGCTGGTCGGTGGTGAGGGCGGCGAACCCGGTGCCGTCGTACTTCGACTTCGCGTAGGCATCCATGCTGAGGAGACCGACGCGGAAGCGGTCGGGCAGGGGCATTGCGGACTGGTCGCCCTGGGTGGCCTCGCCGGTGACGAAGGGGCCGCGGTCGTAGCGGGGACCGCGGAAGTTCTTGCGAGAGGCCATCTCGCGGTCGATGAAGTAGACGACGCCGGCTTCCTCGGCGCCGGGACCGCTGTCATCGGTGGGGATGAGGCGGTTGCAGGCGGCACGCAGGATGGAGATCTGGGCAGGGACGAAGAACGAGAACCCGGTGTTGGTGTTCGCGTGCTGCGGGCTCATGTCCATGTCGCCCATGCCCGCCATGGGGCTGGCTTCGGGCGAGGCTTCGGGGGTCGATTCCTGGCCGAGGGCGTGGGTGGCAAGGCCGATGCCGGCGGCGGCTCCGGTGAAGGCACCCATCTCCAGCAGGTGCCGCCGGTTGACGAGGTGGAGTGGTGCGGCTGCTGGCATCGCCGAGTCGGGTGGGGATTCCGGGGGCAGGGAGGCCGGTTCGGCGATCGCACCATTGTGCCGATCGGGGGCGTCCGGGTGAAGTGGTGCCGTCATCGAGAGGTACCTCCGTGGTGTGTGGCGGGAGCGGCATCCGGGTGGATGTTGCTCGGGTCACAGGGTGTGACGAACACACAGGAAGGAAACTCGGAGGGCGAGGCCGGACGGGGGCGTCGCGGACCGGAACGCATGAAACGGGAGGGCGTGGGACGGTCTGCAACCACCTCCACAAGGAGCCTGGGCGACGGGGAAACCCGGAGCGTCCAACGATGGCGGGAGCCTACGACGCTTCCGGAGAGATGTCAACAAGACCTATCCCTATCTGGAAACAAGTCTTGATAACGTCATTGGTGCGCGTAATCGCATCGTTCGTGCCGCGACTGCGGGCGAGTCGCCGGTCTACGCCGGAGGGGCGACGCCAAGCACGATACGGACGCCGATGGCCAGCGATTCCTCGAGTCGCGGCAGGTCTCCTTCGGGGGCGTTCAGGCCATCGATCATCAGGCCGTTGATGAGGGCGGAGAGCAGGTAGGCACCTTGCTCCGAGGTGGTGCGAAGATCGATTCGTCCCGATGCGATGCCCCGGTCGAGTGCGGCTCGGATCGCGTCGCGGAGCACTGCCAGTTCTGCCAGATAGGGGGTCGTGAGGGACGGGCGGGTCGAGGCGGCGGAACTCATGGCGACCCAGAGCGCGGCTTCCTCGCGGCGAATGGGATCGATCGGAAGCAATTCGCGCAACGCCTGCACCATGCGCACGGCGGGAGCAGCATCGGGAGGAAGGTTCGTCAGGACCTGCGCGACGCGTTGCTCCTGCCGCTGGGCGAACCGCAGAAGCGCCCCGGCGAGCAGGGCATCCCGCGAGGGGAACCAGTACTGGACGGTGCCGTGGACGATCCCGGCTTCCTTCGCGACGGTGCGGATGCTGACGACATCGAAGCCATCGCGCGCGATAACGCGGATGGCCGCGTCGGCGATGTGTGCGCGAACGCCGGTCATGGCCGGTCGATCGCGTCGATATGGAGCATCGTCCATGAGGGATCTCCTGCTGTCCGCGACGAATCATACGATCGTATGATACTGTAAGAGGCGATGTCATACGATCGTATGTCTCGTGCCTTGGGTCAGGAGGTGTCATGGGCACGCTGGTCTCGCTTGTCGCGCTCGCGCTGGTCGACAGCACGAGCATCGGCACCCTGGTCGTTCCCCTCTTGCTGGTCGTCCATTCGCGTAAGGTGCAGGCGCGGCCGCTGGCGGTCTATCTCGGGACGGTGGCCGGACTGTATTTCCTGGTTGGTGTTGCCCTGCTGTTCGGCGCGCATGTGATTGCGGATCGGGTGGACGGCGTACTGGAGGCACCGCCGGTCCAGTGGGCGCAACTGGTGCTTGGGGTCGTGCTGGCGGCATATGGAATCTTTGCGAACAACCTGCCGGGAGCGGGGCGACGACGGCCGGACGTGCCGCCGCAGCTTTCCCCGAAGGCGATGGTGGCGCTCGGAACCGGCTCGGTGGCAGTCGAGCTGGCGACGATGCTGCCATATCTGGCGGCGATCGGCCTGATTGCCTCGCTGGATGCCGTCGTGCCGGTGAAACTGGCGGTGCTCCTGGGATATTGCCTCGTGATGATCCTGCCCGCGGTGCTGCTGATCGCGCTGGCGGCGATATTCGGCGCGCGGATCTGGCGCCGGCTGGAGCGGATCATCGCCTGGGTCGAGGGCCAGGTGGCGGAGACGATGCTCTGGGTCGCGGCGCTGGTGGGGATCTACCTCGCGGCGGCGGCGGCGGCATCGCTGGGATTGATCGCGTGACGGGACGGCATATGGCCCGTCACGCGGCGGGTGTGGGCGTCCCTTCGTCCGGATAGGGGAAGACGACCCATAGGATGACATCGAGCGAGCAAGTGGGGGTGGCGAGGGCGATCTGCCAGCACCCCGGTTTGGGGAACCAGAGCGACGAGTTCAGGAATGGACCGTTGTGGTAGGAAGGATAGGACATGATGCGCGGAGCTTCCGTGATTGTGCGGGTGCCGAGGAAGGCGAGAGAGACGGTCATGTCTTCCGGGAGATCGCTGCGGAAGAATTGCTTGTCCCAGTTTGACGCACCCCGCTGGCCGGGCTGGTGGATAACCCGGTAGCTCCCGTCTGTATTGAGGCCCAGGGAGATGTAGAGGCCGTTCTCGCCGTACCACGAGCCGGGCGAATCCATGCCGGGCGCGTCGCGGCCATTGGGTTTCGATGGTTGGCAGGCGGGATCTGCGTCCGGTGTCGCCGGGCTGGATGCTGGGGCCGGGATCGGGGCGGCGAGCAGCGAGCAGATGAGGATCGCGACGATGCGGAACATGCGGTGTCCTTTCGCAGGGGTGATTGGCGCGTTGACGGCCGGTTGCATCGTCCCGCCACGCCCACGGTAGCGTTGCCTCCTATACATCGCCGGTGGGGGAGAGGTTCCATCGCGATGGGCGCACCCAAATTCTCGATGCGGAGAATCGCTTATCCGGTTGGGCGGATGTCAATCGTGCCGGCTGACACGTTGTGGCGGATGGCGCGAGGAAAGCGGGAGCGATGCGCGTCGTTCCATCGGTTTTGGTGTCCGAGTCGAGGTCGTTCAGGCGACGCTGGCGGTGCAGAGACAACGGATCTTGCCGTGCCGATGTTTTGGCCCTCGCCGCCATCAATGTGGTGCTTCCTGCACGTTGTCCAGAGGACGAGCACCCCGATCGCAAGCGCTTGATAGTATGACGTTCCGAAGACGGCACCGCGCACGGTACAAATGGCTTCGGACGACCGAATCGTCCAGTTGGAGCATGTCCGCGATCTCTGCCGGACGATATCCAGTGACCTGGAGCCACAGGATGCGTCGCGATGTGGGACTGAGCTGGCCGAAGGAACGCAGTATTTCCCAGCATGTCGCGTAGTCGAGCGCCGTCTCGTCCAGGCACCATTCATCGAATGAGGGTGGATGCTCGCTGATTGTCTCGTCGAAGGGGATCGTCGAATGAGCGCGGCGAATGTGATCGACCAGGACGTGGTGGGCGACTGTGTAGACCCATCCCCGGAGTGATCCGGATGTGAATGATGGTAGATTCAGGAAGACCCTGGCGAGCGTCTCGCTGGTGAGGTCCTCGGCAAGTTCAAGATCGTTCACCCGTTTGTGGAAGAAGCCGCAGAGTGGCCCCACGTAGCGAAGATAGAGGGCATCTATGGCACGTTCGTCGCCGTCACGAACCTGCTGAAGGAGGACCTCGTCGTCGGGGATCGTGTCTTCGACACGCGGACTAAGAGCGCCTAACAGAACCCTCCCATGGCATGGGCCATGCGGGATGCTGGGGCATGAGCAAGCCCCTGCTTCCGGACGATCTCTGGAATCGCATTGAACCGCTGTTGCCGACGATGCCCGTGAAC
>JASGDN010000074.1:0-25000 GCA_049841275.1 Thermomicrobiales bacterium | reverse complement strand
GATGGACGAGGATTCCTGGTACCAGCTTCGTAATACCCCCGGTGTCACCGGGTTCGTGAGCTTCAACAACAAGCCGGCACCGCTCTCCGACGAGGAGGTGCAGGGCGTGATGAAGGGCATGGTGGCCGAGGCCCCGAAGGTCAAGGTACAGTTCTCCGTCGGCGATACCGTCCGGATCATCGAGGGGCCCTTCGCGGACTTCCGGGGTGAGATCGACGAGATCAACGACGAAAAGGGCAAGATGAAGGTGCTCGTCTCGTTCTTCGGACGGGAGACACCGGTCGAGCTCGACTTCCTCCAGGCCGAACGCGAGACCTAGGCGCTCGCATCGCAGTCGATTCTGGCGTCATGCCGCATGGGGGCATGACGCTTCGCATGTTCGCGCGGTCATGGATGTGACATGACCTCGAAAGGATTGAAACGTTGGCCAAGAAGATTCGAGGCTACGTCAAGCTTCAGATTCCCGCCGGCAAGGCAACTCCGGCGCCGCCGATCGGACCGGCTCTCGGTCAGCACGGTGTCGCCATCATGAACTTCTGCAAGGAGTACAACGAGCGTACCGCGTCGCAGGCCGGGCAGATCATTCCGGTCGTCATCACGGTGTACGAGGACCGCTCCTTCACGTTCGTCACCAAGACTCCGCCGGCTGCGGATCTCCTCCGCCAGGCAGCCGGGGTCAAGAGTGGGTCGAACAATCCGCGCACGACCAAGGTCGGCAAGGTCTCCAGCCAGCAGGTTCGGGAGATCGCCGAGTTGAAGATGAAGGACCTCAACGCCGTCGACATCGAGGGCGCGATCAAGCAGATCGAGGGGACCGCTCGCAGCATGGGGATCGAGGTCACCGCGTAATAGCCGGTGATTCGGGATTCTCTTGAAGCGGTGGGAGGGGCAATCGCCCCGGCAGCACCACCAAGGACAGCATACATGCCCAAGCACGGAAAGAAATTCAACGCCGCGCTCGCACAGGTCGACGAAGCTCGCGACTACACCGTCGAGGATGCCGTCGCGCTGGTGAAGCAGATCGCCTTCGCCAATTTCGACGAGACCGTGGAGCTCCACGCCCGCCTCGGCATCGACCCCCGCCAGGCTGACCAGGCCGTCCGCACCAACGTCATCCTTCCCAACGGTTCTGGTCGCCAGGTCCGCGTGCTCGTCTTCGCCGCTGGCGAGGCCGAGCGTGCCGCGCTCGATGCCGGCGCCGACTATGCCGGGACCGACGAGCTCGTCCAGCAGATCAACAGTGGCTGGCTCGAGTTCGACGCCGCCATCGCCATGGCCGACCAGATGAGCAAGGTCGGTGGTCTCGGCCGCATCCTCGGCCGTCGCGGTCTCATGCCGAACCCACGCTCCGGCACGGTGATCCGCGAGGTGGCGGACCTGCCGAACGTGATTCGCGAGCTCAAGGGCGGCCGTGTGGAGTTCCGCAACGATCGCTCCGGCAACGTCCACATCACTGTGGGCCGCAAGGGCTTCACCGACGAGCAGCTGGTTCAGAACATCTTCGCCGCGGTCGATGCCATCAATCGCGCGAAGCCGACTGGCATCAAGGGTGTCTATTGCCGTACACTCTCGCTGGCTTCCACAATGGGGCCGGGTGTTGGCGTCGACGTGAGCGATGCCTTGGCCCGTGCATCATCGGTTGCCGTCTAGGATCTGTCCACAACCAAAGCGTTTCCTGGCCCATGACAGCCGGCGCGATGCGGAGACCGCTCGCTTAATCTCCGGCCGAGGCTCAGACGCTCACCTTCGCAAGAATGTGCGCCCTGGGCTGTCTCATACCCAGGGCGCGTTTTGTATGCGGAACCGGAGGCATGGCGCCTTCACAAAATCTTGCGGAAAGGAGGTAAAGGACATTGCCAACTCCACAAAAGGCGGTTGAAATCGCCGATCTTACCGATCGTTTCAGCCGCGCGCAGCTCGCTGTCGTCACGGACTATCGCGGTCTGAGCGTCTCCAGCCTTCAGGACTTCCGGGCCAAGATCAAGCCGATGGATGCCGAGTTCCGCGTCGCCAAGAACACGCTGACCCGGATTGCATCCGAGCAGGCTGGCATCGAGGGGCTCGCCCCGCAGCTCGAAGGGCCAACCGCGATCCTGTTCGCCTACGGCGACATCGCGGGCGCGGCCAAGGCGTTGGGTGACTACGCCCGCAGCTCGCGCATCCTTCAGGTGCGCGCTGGTGTGCTTGACGGCCAGATTCTCACCGCGAGCGACGTCGAAGCGATTGCAAGCCTGCCGCCGCGCGAAGAGCTGCTGGGCAAGCTGGTCAACCTGCTGGCATCCCCGATGGCGCGAACCGTCGGTGTGCTCAGCGGTCCGTCTCGCTCGGTCGCGTATCTGCTCAACTCGCGGATCGAGGCCCTTGGTGGCGCGCCCGAAGAGGCCGCCGCCGACTAGGGGAACGTCCCCGTTTCGTTCTCTCCGGCCTTCTGGCCGGCCCGACATTGATTGCGCGTCCCTGATGTGACGCTGGAGACCATGACATGGCTGATTTCGACCAGATCATCGAGCAGCTTGAGGGCCTGACGGTTCTCGAGCTCAACACCCTCGTCAAGTCCCTCGAAGAGAAGTGGGGCGTTTCCGCTGCGGCTCCGGTCGCCGTTGCCGCGGGTGGCGGCGCGGCTGCGGGTGGCGCTGCCGCCGCCGAGGAAGAGGAGAAGACGGAGTTCGACGTCGTCCTGACCGACATCGGCGCCAACAAGATCCAGGTCATCAAGGCCGTCCGCGAGCTGACGAGCCTCGGCCTCAAGGAGGCCAAGGATCTCGTCGACTCCGCCCCGAAGGCCGTCAAGGAGGGCGTGGCCAAGGAAGAGGCCGAGGCCGCCAAGGCGAAGCTGGAAGAGGCTGGCGCCAAGGCCGAGGTCAAGTAATCCTTGCCCTCTCGCCGGGGTGCGGTATTGCGCCGCACCCCGGCATCCCTTCCGCGAGGCGAGGCGCCGATTTGGCGTGGATGGCCGGTTGGCCGTATACTAGCCGTCACGGAAGTCACCTCTCGGGGCGTGGCGCAGTCCGGTAGCGCACCGGTATGGGGTACCGGTGGTCGGAGGTTCGAATCCTCTCGCCCCGACCGATCAGGGACGGCACTGCCGTCCCTTTCTTGTCGCTGTCTCTCCTCCTTGGCGACATGCTTCCTCCCACGGCGACCAGGCAGTTCCATTGACTGAGGGAATTCGCATGAATCGACTGCCTTCTGAATCCGCCCACAGGTGGCGGATCATCATCGCCGATGACGAGTCGCTCATTCGGCTCGATCTGCGCGAGATGCTCTCCCATCTCGGATATGAGGTCATTGCCGAAGCCGGCGACGGCCGGACGGCGCTGGATCTCGCGCGGCGTCTTCGCCCCGATCTGCTCATCATGGACATCAAGATGCCGGACTTCGATGGCATCTCTGCTGCCGAGGAGCTGACGCGCGAGCGCATCGCGCCGGTCGTCCTGCTCACCGCATATTCGGATCAGGGACTGGTCGATCGCGCGCGGGAGGCCGGTGTCGTCGGGTACGTGGTCAAGCCCTTCCGAGAGGCCGAGCTGATGCCGGTGATCGAGCTTTCCCGTGCCCGGTTCGACGAATTCCGGACGCTGGAGAAGGAAGTGGGCAACCTGAAGGATGCCCTCGAAACCCGGAAGCTGATCGAGCGGGCCAAGGGTGTGCTGATGGAGGTGCATGGCTTGCGCGAGGCGGAGGCCTTCCATCGCATCCGCAAGACCAGCATGGATGCCCGGAAGTCTATGAAGGAAGTGGCGGAAGCCATCCTCCTTGCCCACGAGATGGAATCGTCCATCGCGAACGGCTCATCCTCCGTGCCATCCGCCACCCCGGCGGGGGAGGTCGCCGAGTCGTAGTCGTCCAGTTTCGCCGAACACATCAACGAAGAGACGCCACGGAAGCCATGTGCTTCGTGGCGTCTTGGCATTTCGGCCGCTATATCGTCCGGCTACGGCCGCGTTCGAACGAGTAGCCATTCCAGAGACCATCTGTCTCGTGGGCTGTCCCGTCGTGGCCCGGTGTGCGCGTGCTCGGGATTTGGTGTCAGGAGGTGCTTGTCGCCGTCTCCGTGGGAACCTGCGTCGTCGTGGCTGTTTTTGTGGGGCGATCGCTCTCCAGCGATGCTGGCGACGCCCCAGGCGAGCCTGCGGAGCTCGGGGTCGCGCTGCCATCCGACCTCGTGATGACGACGGTGACCTGGGTTGGGTCGTTCCCCAGCCAGGTTGCACGTTGGGGAACGGTCACATCCGGCGTCAGGACATGTGTGCCAGGGCCAAGACCGGAGACATCGACGCGAACCTTGATGTCGTTCGCCGTCATCGATTCCAGCAACGACCGTGGCGCCAGCAACGAGACATTGGTTGTGTTCGGCGTGACCGTTGCCTCCAGGCCGCTGTCGAGCCCGATGATCTCGATCGGCAGCGAATTGAACTCCGTTGCCTGGCCGGAGATGTCCTCGATCGCGACGCGAACCTCGACCATGCCGCTCGCGGGCTCGACGATCGTCAGCCCTTCAGGCAGATCCGCGATGCCGACCCGGCGGCTGATCGGTGCCGTCGCGTCGGAGATGTCCACAGGCTCTGTGTTGACGAAGAGCAGCTTGTCGAGTTCCGCTTGCGGCCCGTCGACCAGGATCGTGTCCGGGAGAGCCGTTCGCTGTTGCACGGTATATCCCTCGGCGGGCACGCCGAGGATCTGCGGGATGACGGAGACGGCCTTGCCCCGCGTGTCTACCTGCACTTCGGCGGTGACGGTTTCCGGGAGGATCGTTACCTCGGCAATCGTCTGGCCGTTGGCGTCCACGGCGCGAGGTTGGAAGGTGCCGGTGAAGGAAGATGTCTGTTGCGAGAGGGTGATCGGGAGGACCACCTGGGCAATGTTCTCGACAGACGAACTCGGTCCGGTGACCGTGACTTGGCTGATGCTGGGCGATACCTCGCCGATCTGGCGCGACTCGCTCCCGCCTGCTGGCGCTTTCTGAACGATGAGCGGGAACACCTTCGTCGCTCGCTGCTCGATGACGACCTGGACTTCGCGGGGCTCGGTTCGCACCGAGTTCACGTCATCGACCCCACTGACGGTCAGCGGCAGGAGATAGGTGTTCGGGCCGTGAACCTTGCTGAAGTCTAGCGAGATGGAGATCTGGGAGGCTGTGACGCCTGTCAGATCGGAGCGGGCACCCGTCAGGATGACGTTGGCGGTGGGCAGGCTGGTGACGATTTCGAGTTCGTCGGGAAGGCCGCCTGTCTGGATCGCGAGGTTGGAGTACTCGCGTGTCTGGAACGGGTCCTGAAGCTGGATCACCCATCCCCACAGAAGCACGGCAAGCACCAGCGAAACGACGAATCGCACCACCTGGGATTTGTCTGGTCGGAAGGACAGGGTGTTCAGCATGACCCTCTGCGTTCTGTTTCGCCAGCCGAAAGTTACCGGGACTGGGCGGGATCGCGTTCCCGTTGGTCGGAGTCGGAAGTCATGCGTCGTGCTGACGCGCCGTTCTGTGCGGTGTTTCCTACCCGGAAGATCGGGAACGATGCGCCTCGCTTGGGACGGGCGGTGCCGGATTGCGGCGCCTTGGTCTTCGTGTCGAGCTTCATGAGTGTTCGCAGCACCCGGCGCAGGCGGTCCTGATCGAGGTTCCGGATGAGCCGCCCGGAATGGGCGACGGACATCTGCCCCGTCTCTTCCGAGACCACAACGGCCAGGGCATCCGATTCCTCGGTGATACCGATGGCCGCGCGGTGGCGGGTGCCCAATTGGCTGGAGGCGGAGATGTTGTCGGTGAGCGGCAACACCACACTGGCGGCCAGGATGCGGTCGCCCTGGATGATGACGGCGGCATCGTGCAGGGGCGAGTTCGGGAAGAAGATGTTGATGAGTAACTGGCGCGAGATATCGGCGTTCAGCATCACGCCCTTGCTCACGTAGTCCTGCAGGCCGGTTTCGCGTTCGATCACCATCAGCGCGCCGTAACGCAGGCGGGAAAGCTGGACGGCGGCTCGCACGATCTCGTCGATGGCCTTGTCGGCCTGGGGTTCATCCTGGGTCTGGAACGGGTTGCGGATCCAGGCACCGGTGTGTCCAAGCTGCTCGAATGCCCGGCGCAGTTCCGGCTGGAAGATGACGGGCACCGCAACGACGAGCGCCGGGGAAATGGCGCTCAGCAGCCACTGCAGGGTCATCAGGTTGAGGATGTTGCCAAGCAGCAGCAACAGGACGATCAGCGTCACGATCCCGCGAATGAGATGAAGCGCGCGCGTCCCCTGAGCGACCCACAGAAGCCAGTAAATGATGATGGTGACAACGAGGATGTCGATGATGGAGCGAATGTCGGCCAATCGCTCCAGCAACCATCCCAGGTTACTCATGCAGTGCCCTTGCGGTGTGCGAGGATGCAGGTCAGCATCGATCTGCGAGGGAAGTGTACCATCGCGGATCGCCGAGACTTGGACTCGCAGGGACCATCTTCCTCACCCGAAATACTGCCTGCTCTCCAACGAAGGGGCCAGTACCGGATGCTGTTCGGTCATCCGGCCGGATCCGCATCTTCAGCCCGTTGCCCAGCGCGGTGCCACGTCCCAGCGACGGGATCCAGCCGCGCGAGGGCGCGAAGAATGCCCCGCATCTGACAAGCATACGAGGCATTCCTGAAGGTTCGCGAAAATGGGGCTTCAGCGACGCTGGCCGCGCGTGCGGCGGATGTCGCCCGGGCGGCGGAAGTCTGACGCGTCGATCTCGATGTACTGCGTCAGACGGTGATCGAGGATGCGCGAGATGATGCGCTCGTCCACCTTCCGCTGGTCCACGTTCGAGGTGATGACGGTCGGCATCTGCTCCACGTACCGGTGGTTGATGAGCTGGTAGAGCTTTTCCTTGGCCCATGGCGTCGCGCTCTCGGTCCCGAGATCGTCGAGGACGAGGAGCGGGGCATTCCGGATCTGGGCGAAGCGTTCGTCGTATCCCGTGCCGGAACTGGGATCGAAGGTGGCACGCAGGTGATCGAGCAGATCGGGTACGACGGCGAAGTAGGCATTGATCTTGGTGTATTCCATCGCGTACTTGGCGATGGCGACCGCCAGATGCGTCTTGCCGACGCCACAGGGGCCGTAGAGGAAGAGCCAGCGATGTCCGGGTTCCTGCGCGAAACTCACGGCCGCATCGTAGGCCTCGCCGAGGCCGGGGATGTCCGGATCGAAATCCTCGAAGTCATGCTCGGTGAAGGCGTCGAGGTTGGAGAGGCGATGCAGTTCCTCCATCCGCTTCGTTTCCAGATCCCGCTTCTTGCACTCGCACTCGAAGAGACGCCCGAACATCGGATGCCCGACCGGGACGTCGGCACGAAGGTAGCCCGCATCGTTGCAGATCGGACAGCGGACGCGTCCACGGTCCCGGTTTGCGAGCTTGATGGACTCGCTGAACTTGGGATCGGGTGGGGGGACGGGAAGGGTGCGGATGACATCGCCGAGTCGTTTCATGGATCTGCTCTGGTTCCTAGGCGCCGGGGTCGCCGCGCCCGTTCGTCTGCCAGCTTTCGAGAATGCGGGTGATGTAGCGCCAGCTGCGACGATTGTACGAAACGGCCTCCACGATCGCGTCCTCGATCCAGTCGGATGGGTAGTCCTCGATCGCGCGGATGATCTGGTCCGCGATCAACGGGGTGAGGGCGCCGATGTTCTGCTCGTAGAGGCGAAAGGCGTTCGGGCGCTCGACGTGAACGTCCGGTGGCGTGTCTGCATCCTCGGTCCAGAGCGCCTGTGGCGGGGCGATGGCGCCGCGTTCGACAGCGGCAAGGGTGCTTCGATTCTCGACCGTGTTGACATAGTACCAGACGGTTGCACGGCGGCCCGAGCCAACCTCCAGCCGGAGCAGGGTGCCGCGTCCGGTGGCGAGATCGAGCCCTTTCGCGAGCCGGCGGTCCGGCTCGCGTGGGCTTCCCTCGACCTTCATGGCCATGCGCAGGAGGCGGTCGCGCAGGATCGTGCGTTCGGCGACCGGCTGGTCGATTCCGCCCTGGTCTGCCAGCAGGCGAAACACCGCAAGCGTTGTCTGGAGCTCTTCAATCGTGGTGATATCCGGCAACACGTCCGTGAAGAAGGCCGCGGGAATCTCGACCGTCTGGTCCACGGAGACGAGGATGCCGCCGGCGGGGCTTGGCTGGGTGCTGCGAGGCATCAGTTCTCCGGCTCGCGGTAGAGTTCGAGGTCGGCGAAGCGGCCGGTGCGCTCGAAGAAGCGGAGATTCACGGTGCCCACCGGGCCGTTGCGGTGCTTGGCAACGATGATTTCAGCGATTCCCTTCTTCTCGGAGTTCTCGTCGTACTTCTCCTCGCGGTAGAGGAACATCACGATATCGGCGTCCTGCTCGATCGATCCCGATTCGCGGAGGTCGGAGAGCATTGGCCGGTGATCGGCGCGGGACTCGACAGCTCGGGAGAGCTGTGAGAGGGCGATGACCGGGATGTTCAGTTCTCGGGCCAGGCCTTTCAATCCGCGCGATATCTCCGAGACCTCATTGACGCGATTGTCGGTGCGGCGACCCGAAAGCAGTTGCAGGTAGTCGATGATGAGCAGGTCGAGCCCATGTTCCGCCTGGAGGCGTCGTGCCTTCGAGCGGATATCCATGATCGTGGCGCCTGCCGCATCGTCGATGAAGATATTGGCTTCCGCCAGCCGCCCGAAGGCGCGGGAGACGCGATCCCACTCGTTGTCATCGATCATGCCGAGGCGCAACCGATGCGAATCGACGCCGGTTTCGGTGGAGAGCAGGCGCTGGACGAGCTGTTCCGCCGCCATTTCCAGGCTGAAGATGCCAACCGTCCGCTTGTGCTGGACGGCAGCTCCATAGGCGATACCGAGTTGGAAAGCGGTCTTGCCCATGCTCGGGCGAGCGGCGAAGATCAGGAGGTCGGACCGCTGGAGACCGCCGAGCAATTGATCGAGATCGGTGAAGCCGGTGGGCACACCCACAAGTTCTCCACGATGTTGCTGGAGGTACTCGATCTGGTCGAAGAACTTGTCGAGCACGTCGGCGATGGACTGGAAGTCCTTCGTCTGCCGTTGTTGCGAGACTTCGAGGATCTGGCGCTGGGCCTGGTCGAGCGCCTCTTCGGTGTCGAGACTGTCCTGGAAGCCAATGCCGACGATCTCGGTGCCGGCCTGGATCAGGCGGCGGCGGGTCGACTGCCGCTCGACGATGCGCCCGTAGTACTCGACATGGACGGCGGTGGGCACCCCGGCCATGAGCGTCGTGAGGTACACGTCACCGCCAACGTCATCGAAGACGCTGCGCTTCTTGAGTTCGTCGGAGAGCGTGAGGAGATCGGTTGGCTCGCGCTTGTTGTAGAGATCGAGGATTGCCTGATAGATCGTGCCATTTGCCCAGATGTAGAAATCCTCGGGCTTCAGGTAGGACGCCACGCGGATGATGGCGTCGCGGTCGATCATGAGGCTGCCAAGAACGCCCTGCTCGGCCTCGATGTTGTGGGGTGGGAGGCGCTCGATGACTGTATCCATTCAGAGGGCTCCCTCTGAGGGATAGACCGGCGGGGGCGGCATATCCGAAACGAGTGGCTCAGGTGATGAGCGAGCGTGCGGGCCGCCCCGCGTCCTGGTACGAGCGTAGGGTGATGCGGGCGAGGCGATCAGGCCTCTTCGATGGCCTCGGCAACGACCTCGACCGCCTCTTCCGCGGTGTCCTCGGCAACCTCTTCGGCGGCGATGGTCACGACGACCTGCGGGCGCAGCTTGCCGACGAGATGCACGCTGACGGTGTGCTCACCAGTGGTACGCAGCGGCTCGTCGAGCACGATCTTGCGGCGGTCGATCTCCTCACCGACCTTCCCGGAGAGCTGGGCAGCGACATCGGCAGCCGTGATCGAGCCGAAAAGGCGACCGCTATCGCCGGCGCGTGCGGTGAAGGCGAGCTTGGTGCCCTGAATCTTCTCGGCCAGCGACTTCTGCTGCTCTTCCTGGCGCGCGATCTTGCGCTCCTTCACCGCGAGGTTGTGCTGGGCGACCTTGATTTCACCGTCGGTTGCGACGACCGCCATACCTTGCGGGATCAGGTAGTTGCGGGCGTAGCCATTGGCGACGGTCTGAATGGTGCCAGCTTCCCCGAGTTTGGGGACATCCTGGCGAAGCACGATCTTCATGGGGAGAACCTTCCAACCTGACGCATATGCGTGTGAAATCAGCACAAAAGTCCACACCGGCGCGCAGACGCACAAACCAGTGCGGACAGGGCATTAGCCCGGTCATTCTACGGCCAAAGGCACCCTGCCTGCAAATCGGCGGCCCAGGACCATGCGGCCCGCCGCGGGGCCGATTCCTGCACGGGCACTAGGATGCTGCCGCAGCCTCGCGCTCGCGCCGCAGGATGTCGTACAGCGCGATCGATCCGGCTGTGGCGGCGTTCAACGATTCGATCCGCCCCAGCATTGGCAGGCTCACCATCACCTGGCACCGCTTGCGAATCCCCGCCGAGATGCCGCTGCCTTCCGCGCCGACCACGAGTGCCACCGGCGTCGGGATATCCGTCGCAAAGAGATCCGTCGATCCTTCTTCGCCGGCCAGGCCGACGATCCATCGTCCCGAATCGCCAATCTTGTCCAGGGCACGGCCGATGTTGGGGACCTCGGCGACATCTAGGTGCTCGACGGCGCCGGCGGAGGCGTTCACCACCGCTGGGGTCACGCTCACCGAGCGGTCGGAGGCGATGACCACGCCGGCGACTCCGGCCGCATCGGCGGCGCGGAGGAGGGTGCCGAAGTTCTGCGGGTCCTGCAGGTGATCCAGTACGAGGATGGTGCCGTCGTGCTCGACGATATCCTCCAGGTCGGCGTATGGGTAGTCCCCGACTTCCAGCAGCACGCCCTGATGATTCGCCCCCTGGGTGATGTCGTCCAGCATCGGACGCGGCACCTCTTCGATCTCGATCTCCGCCGCCTCGGCCAGCGAACGGATCTCGTCGAGGCGCGGGTCGGGCCGCAATCCCTCCGCGATCCAGAGATGCGAGGTCGACCGTTTGCCGGCGCGCAAGGATTCGAGGATCGCGTTACGTCCAAAGAGCGGATCGCCGCGTACGGTCAGCAACGCCCGGTTCGAGCGTCCCCGGTCCCCGCGCGGACCGCGCCCGTCCTGGCGCGGAGGACGCGGTCCCCCGCCGCCAGGACGGCGTTGGGGCGATCCGGTCGATCGCGAATCGCCGCTCCCCGGACGGGTTCCAGGGCGATTCGGTCCAGATGGACGTCCGGTGCGAGGGGTGTCGCTGGCAGGGCGTCCGGTGCCGCCAGAGGAGCGGTTATCGCGATAGTTTCCAGATTGTCCCCGTTGCGGTGTCCTCAAGGGTTACTCCAAGGTCGGTGAGACGGTTGCGAATCGAATCGGCGAGGGCGAATTGCCGGGCGGCGCGGAGTTCGGTGCGCGTTTCCACGAGCAGATCGATGAATGGTTCGGCATCGGTGGTCTCCGGCGCCTCCTCTCCGAGGTCGAGACCGAGGATGTCGAGGAGCCGGGCGAGCATCGCCTGGCCGTTCGATACGTCCGCCCCGGCAGCGGCGGCGCGGTTGATGGCGCGTCCGAGTCCGAAGATGACAGCGATGGCGACCGGCGTATTGAAGTCGTCGTCCATCGCGGCCTCGAACTCGGCCAACGCGGACGCAGTCAGGCGATCGAGTTCCTCATCGCGCGCGTCGCCCGTGCCCTCCGCGGCGATGGCGGCCCGCAGCCGCTGGATGCCGATGCGAGACGATTCGAGCACGTCTTCCGAGTAGTTGACTGGCTGCCGGTAGTGCGACTGCAGCACCATCAGCCGAAAGGCGGCCTGCAATCCGCGCTCGATAATCTCCGCGAGCCAGACGACATTCCCGAGTGACTTCGACATCTTCTCGCCGTCGAGCCGGACCATCCCGTTGTGCAGCCAGAACCGTGCGTAGGGTTCCTGACCGAGGAACGCCTCCGACTGGGCGATCTCGTTCTCGTGGTGCGGGAAGATCAGGTCCGAGCCGCCGCCGTGGATGTCCACCACGCCGCCGAGGTGATGGGTGCACATGGCGGAGCACTCGATGTGCCAGCCGGGACGGCCGTCGCTCCAGGGGCTGGACCAGCTTGGTTCGCCAGGTTTTGCGGCCTTCCAGAGCGCGAAATCAAGCGGATCGTCCTTGAGTTCGCTGACGTCGATGCGGGCGCCGGAGACGAGGTCGTCGATGTTGCGGTGGCTCAGCTTGCCGTAGCCGGGGAAGGAGCGGACGCGGAAGTAGACATCGCCGCGGCTCTCGTAGGCGTGCCCTTGCGCGATCAGCCCTTCGATCATGGCGATGATCTCCGGTACTTCCTCGGTCGCGCGCGGGGTGATGGTGGCCGGCAGGATGTTCAGCTGCTCGATCTGGACGGTCCACTCGGCGATGAGGCGGCTCGTGAGTTCATCGGCCGGAACGCCGTCGACGTTGGCACGGGCGATGATCTTGTCGTCGATGTCGGTGAAATTGCGCGCGAACTCGACCTCATATCCCTTGTGCATGAGGTAACGCCGGATGACATCGAAGATGATCGCCGACATGCCGTGACCGATGTGGGCATCGTCGTAGACGGTGACGCCGCAGACGTACATCCGCACCTTGCCGGGTTCGATCGTGACGAAGGGTTCCTTTCGCCGGCTGAGCGTGCTGTAGATCTGCAGGCCAGGCGTTGCGGGTGCGGGATCAATGACGGTTGTGGGGATGGTTGTGGGCTCGCTCACGGAACCTGGTCTCCTGTCCTGTCCGGTAGGATCGGGAAATCGCGTGGGCCGCTGGACGCAGGGTAGACGGATCGCATTGCAGGCCATCGCTCCGCGACGAAGCGCGGCTCCTCGGCGGCGGGATGGCCGGGTGTCGGGGCGGATCGGCGAACGAGCGCCGTCCACCCCATCAACACGAGGCCGGGACGCGATCCACCGGACAGCTTGCGCAGGCGACCGCGACAACCATTCCACTCGGGGAGGTTGCTGGCAGGAGGTGGTGACTCCGGTTGCGATCGGTCGTCTGACGCACGGGAATGGTCCTTGTCGTGAGGTCTGGCCGGGATGTCAGTCGGCGACGGCCTTCGCCGGTTTGGCGTCGGCTGCCGGAGCGGGAGCACTGTCCTTGTTGTCGGACGGTGCCTTTTCAGTCTTGTCGGAGGCGGTCGAGGTGTCTTCGGTAGCCTTGCCCGACTTCGCCTTGGCGTCGTTCGACTTTCGACTGTCCGTAATGTACCAGCCATCGCCCTTGAAGACGATGCCGGCGGGGAAGATGACGCGCTTGATGGGAGCGCCGCATTCGGGGCAAGTCGTGAGCGGGTTGTCGCTCATCTTCTGGACCGCCTCGAATTCGTGAGCGCAGGCCGTGCAGCGGTAGGCGTACGTTGGCATGTGCCCGGTTCTCCTCGGAATGATGCCTGAATGGGTCGAAGGCGATAAGGAAGTCGCCCCCTCGGGGAGCGACTGCATCGTTGCTTCAATAGTATCCCCTTGAATGAATCATGACAATGGCTAGCTGGCACTCGACAGTTGCCGAGTGCTAGTCAGGTCGCTAGAGTGGCGGAGCGCGCCGGACGACGGACGTGGGAGGCACAGGATTCAGCCGGGGTAACGACGCCCGATGGACCATGGTGGATGGCGCGACGCCGGTATCGGGATGCAGGATGGGAGCGTGGCATGACTGGCTGCGACGTGGTGGTGGTCGGTAGCGGGCCGACGGGGATGATGCTGGCGGGCGAGCTGAAGCTGGCCGGGGTTCGTGTAGAGATCGTCGAGCGGCGTCCCAATCTGGAGTTGGTGGGATCGCGGGCAGGCGGACTGCATGTGCGAACCATCGAGATGCTCGATCTGCGCGGGATCGCCGATCGGTTCTTGGCGCAGGGGAAGACGTTCCAGAGTGCGGGGTTTGGCTGGATTCACCTGGACGCCAGCGATCTCCCGACCCGGCATCCCTATGGCCTGGCGCTCTGGCAGCGCGAGACCGAACGCATCCTCGCCGGATGGATCGACGAATTGGGGGTGCCCGTCATCCGTGGACGCGAGGCTGTCGCGTTGGCACAGGACGCGACGGGAGTCACCGTGAGCCTCATGGACGGGGCATCGGTGCGCGCACGATACCTCGTTGGATGCGATGGTGGGCACAGCATGGTCCGGAAGGCGGCGGGCATCGGGTTTCCTGGTTGGGAGCCGACCGTCAGTCACCTGATTGCCGAAGTGGAACTTGCGGAGGAGCCCGAGTGGGGCATGCACCAGGATGCACGCGGTATCCGTGGGTTCGGCAAAATGGAGGATGGCCGCACGGTTCGGGTGATGGTGACGGAGGATCGGGTCGGCGGGACGGCAGAGCCGACGCTGCGCGACCTCAGCGAGGCCCTCGTCGCCATCTACGGGACCGACTATGGCGTTCACAGCCCGATCGCGATCTCGCGGTTTACCGACATGGCCCGGCAGGCCGAAACCTATCGCAAGGATCGTGTGCTGCTGGCTGGCGACGCGGCCCACGTCCACTACCCGACGGGAGGGCAGGGTCTCAATCTCGGCGTGCAGGATGCCATGAATCTCGGTTGGAAGCTGGCGCAGGTCGTGAAGGGTATTTCCCCCGAAACCCTGCTGGACACCTATCACGCCGAGCAGCATCCCGTTGGCGCGCTGGTGCTGCGCAATTCGCTGGCGCAGGTTGCCCTCCTGCGACCCGACGACCAATCCGAGGCGTTGCGCGAGGTGGTTGGCGAGATGCTTGCCATGGACGGGCCGCGCAAGCGGTTCGCTGCCATGATGACCGGGTTGGCGATCCGGTACGATCTCGGCGCGGGGCATCCGTTGCTCGGACGCCGCATGCCCGATCTCGACCTCGTGACGCCGGACGGGCCAACGCGTGTCTACGCGTTGATGCACGACGCCCGACCACTCCTGGTGAATGTTGGGTCGCCCGGCAGCGTCGACATCGGGTCGTGGGCAGGGCGCGTGCGGTCGGTCGATGCGACGTACGGCGGCGTATGGGACCTGCCGGTCATCGGGGAGGTTGCGAGACCAGGCGCCGTGCTGATCCGGCCAGACGGCTACGTCGCCTGGGTCGGCGACGGGACGGATGCAGGGTTGCGTGAGGCGCTCGCAACGTGGTTCGGGCCGCGGCTGACCACGCGACACCCGGAGGGCAAACAACACTGTTTGCCCTCCGGGTGTCGTATGCAATCCGCTGTGGATGGGCGTCACTCAAGCTCGAACGGGTGCATGTCCTCCCAGTTGAGGCCAGTCCGCACCTCGGTCAGGACCGGGACGCTCAGCTCCAGCGCGCCGATCATCTTCTCCGACACGAGCTTCGCCGCCTCCTGCAGCGCCGGCTCGTTCACTTCGAGCACGAGTTCGTCGTGAACCTGCAGGACCTGGCGGGCGGGAAGGTCCCGGTCCTTCAATGCCGCTTCGAGGTCGATCATCGCGATCTTGATCATGTCCGCTTGCGTGCCCTGGATTGGCATGTTCATCGCCATGCGTTGCGCCCCGGCGCGGCGGGCTCCGTTACTGGCCTTGAGGTCGGGCAGGTAGCGGCGGCGTCCAAGCAGCGTTTCCACGTAGCCGCGTTCGACCCCCTTTGCGATCGTCTCGTCGAAGAACTCCTTCACGCGCGGCAGGCGCTCCCAGTAGCCATCGATGAATGCTTGCGCATCGCTCCGGCTCATGCCTGTGTCGCGGGAGAGACCGAACGCCTGCATGCCGTAGATGATGCCGAAGTTCACCGTCTTTGCGACGCGCCGCTGGTCGGACGTGATGTCTTCCAGGGCGACGCCGTAGACGAGCGATGCGGTGGCGCGGTGGATGTCGTCGCCGTTGCGGAAGGCCTCGACGAGGAACGGTTCGCCCGACATGTGCGCGAGAATGCGCAACTCCATCTGCGAATAGTCGGCAGCGAGCAACGTCGCTTGCTCAAAGGTGCGGAACTCCAGGCGGCGGTCGGCGACGAAGGCACGGCGGACACGACGGCCAATCTCGGTGCGGATCGGGATGTTTTGCAGGTTCGGGTACTGCGAGGAAAGCCGTCCCGTCGCGGCGACAGTCTGGTTGTACGAGGTGTGAACGCGGCCGGTTTCCGGATTGACTTCCAGCGGCAGGGCGTCCACATAGGTCGATTTCAGCTTGGCGAGCGTGCGGTATTCGAGGATCAGCGGGATGAGCGCGTGCTGGTCCTTGATGTTCTCCAGCACGTCGGAGTCGACCGAATACCCGGTCTTCGTCTTGCGGCCGGCGGGCAGCCCCCATTCCTCGAACAGCAGGGTCGCCAGCTGCTTGGGCGATCCAATGTTGATCGGGCGGCCGACGAGTTCGGTGATCTCGTGCTCCAGTTCGCCCATCCGCATGCCGAGCTCGACCGAGAACTCGGCGAGTTCGTTCGTGTCGATGGCGATGCCGCTGCTCTCCATCCCGAGCAGGACCGTGACGAGCGGCAGTTCGATGGTCTGGAGGAGCGGCAACTGCTCGCGCTCCTCCAGGACGGCTTTCAGCGGCGCGACGAGCGCGAAGGTGGATTCTACATCGCCGCAGGCGTAGGGCGCGGCGAGGTCCAGCGCAACGGTGTCCATCGTTGCCTGGTTCTTCCCGGTGCCGATCAGCTCGCTGATCTCGGTCATCTCGATTCCGAGCCGGGTGAATGAGAGGTCTTTCAGGCGAATCGAGCTGTCGCCGAGCAGGTAGGCGGCGATCATCGTGTCGAAGGCGATCGGGCCGGGGTGGAACCCGTGGCGGATCAGCACATGCTCGTCGTACTTGCCGTGGTGCGTGTAGATCTTCAGTGCCGGATTGGCGAGAACGGGATCGAGCTTCTCCCGGACGCGATCGAGCGTGAGCTGGCGCTCGTCCAGGGCAGCGGGTTCGGCGGCATCGAGCTGGAGAGCCTGTTGCATGCCGGTCGCAGTCTCGTCCTTCTTGCCAGTGATGTGCCCGACCGGGGTGTACCACGACTCGTGCTGGGACACGGCGATCGCGATGCCAACGAGGTCGGCGCGCAACGGTTCGGTCGAGGTCGTCTCCACGTCGAGCGCGATCTCCCCGGCATCCTCGATCCGGGCGATCATCGCGTCGAGGTCGGCTTCGGTCAGCACGGTCGTGCGGACGACTGTCTCCTGGTGGGCACGCGTCGTCTCACTGACGCTGTCGGTGGTGGGGGTGTCTGTTGCGCCGTCCGTCTCCGGCAGCTTCTGCAGCAACGTGCGGAATTCGAGCACCCGGAAGAGTTCGGCGACGGCGTTGCGGTCGAAGCGGCCGACCTTGGCTTCGTCCATGTCGAGATCGATGTCGAGATCACGGACGATGGTTGCGACGTGCTTGCTGATCCGTGCCTGCTCTTCGTTCTCGGCCAGGGATTTCTGCGCACGCGGCGGTTTCACCGTCGCGACGTTGGCGATGATGTCCTCCAGCGCACCATAGGTGCCGATCAGCGTCTTCGCGGTCTTGTCGCCGATGCCAGGCACGCCAGGGATGTTGTCGGAGGTGTCGCCAACGAGCGCCTTGTAGTCGGGGACAAGCGCCGGAGCGAATCCGTAGCGTTCGAGGACGGCTTCGGTGTCGAACTGGCGGAACTCGCCGAAGCGTTTCGTGCCCGGCAATACGGCGATGATGTGATCCTCCACCAACTGCAGGAGGTCGGAGTCGCCCGTGACGATGATGACGTCGTAGCCCTCGTCGGCGAGACTGCGGGAGAGGCTGCCGATGATGTCGTCCGCCTCGAAGGTCTCCCGCTGTTTCACCGGAATGCCCAGGGCGGCGATCAGCTCCTTCACCCGGTCGATCTGCTCGATCAGGTCGGTTGGCGTTTCGGCGCGGGTACCCTTGTAGGCGTCGAGAATGTCGTGGCGGAAGGTCTTGCCGCCCTCCAGCGCGATCACCGCATAGTCCGGTTTCCGCGAGGCAATGACATCGAGCAACATCGATGCGAACCCGTAGACGGCGTTCGTCTGCTCGCCGGATGCGGTGGACAACGTGGGAGGAAGGGCGTGATAGGCCCGGAAGATGAGCCCGAAGCCGTCCACGAGCATCACGGATGGTCGCTTCGTGCCGGGTACCGATGCGTTGGTCGTGGCTACGCTCACCAGTCGCCTTTCTGTCGTTCCCGATGAGACGGGATACGGGCATGTATTCGACATCCAGTATACGGTGAACGGTCACTCTCGGCCGTTGGCCTATACTTGCGTGGGCCACGGGGAAACGCATGTGCTTCGCCGCCTGTGACGTCCACCGCACACGGTTCTCCGCAGCGAAGGGGTCTGCTCATTTCCATGGAAAGTTCGCACATCCGGTACCTGGTCGAGACGACGACGAACAACGTGGAGCGCGTCATCATCGGCAAGCGGCGTGAGGTGGAACTGGTGCTCGTCGCGCTGCTCTGCCGCGGGCATGTGCTGATCGAGGATGTGCCTGGCGTTGGCAAGACGGTGCTGACGAAGGCCATTGCCCGCAGTGTCGGCAGCAGCTTCAAACGCATCCAGTTCACGCCCGACCTGCTGCCGAGCGACGTGACCGGTGTCAACATCTACAACCAGCAACGCGGGACATTCGAGTTCCGGCCGGGACCGATCATCGCGCAGATGGTGCTCGCGGACGAGATCAACCGCGCCACCCCAAAGACGCAGGCGGCGCTGCTGGAGGCGATGGAGGAGGCGCAGGTCACGATCGACGGCGTGACGCACACGTTGCCGGAGCCGTTCATCGTGCTGGCGACCGAGAATCCGATCGACTACGAAGGGACCTTTCCGCTGCCAGAGGCCCAGCTCGACCGCTTCCTGCTCCGCATTTCGCTCGGCTATCCGAGCCGGACCGGCGAACTGGAGATGCTCGACCGGCAGCACCATCGCCATCCGCTGGACGACCTGCAACAGGTGATCGATGTCGATGCGCTGGTGAAGGCGCAGGAGGCGACGAAGGACATCCACGTTGCCGATGGCGTTCGCCAGTACATCGTGGCGCTGGTCGACGCGACACGCCACCACGACGATGTCTTCCTTGGGGCCAGCCCGCGCGGATCGCTGGCGTTGTTTAATGCCGCGCGCGCCTGGGCCGGGATTCGGGGGCGAACCTACGTCACGCCGGACGATGTGAAAATCCTTGCCGAGCCAACCCTCGCGCATCGCATCATCGTTGGGCCAAGTGCGCGCATGCGTGGCATCGAGAGCCGGCAGATCGTGCGCGAATTGCTGGAGGCCATCCCGGTGCCCGGCGCCGTGCCAGCCGGGCGCGACGGGCAGGGTGGACGCCCGCGACAGCCCGCTCCGGTCAGGGCCTGAGCGTGAACGGGATGAAGGTCGCGCTGCTGGCAGGCGGACTGCTGATCCTGGCGGTCGTCAACGACTGGACAGCGCTCGATCCGCTGATCGTGGCGCTGGTCGCATTGCTCGTGATCTGCTGGATCTGGGGCCGGTTTAGCCTCGTACGGCTCGGCCTGGTGCGGGCGCTCTCCCTCGATCGCGTCCGGGCGGGGGAGACGATTACCGAGCAGATCACCATCGTCAATCGCTCGTTGCTGCCCAAGCTCTGGGTAGAGGTGCGCGACTACTCGTCGCTGCCCGACCATCACGCCAGCCGGGTGGTGACCCTCGGTCCGCGTGGCGAGGAATCGTGGACGATCACGACGGCGTGCGAACGGCGCGGGCGCTTCCAGCTCGGGCCGGTCGGCGTGCGTTCTGGCGACCCGCTCGGGCTCTTTCGTTCGCAGAAATTCCTGCCGGTTCGTCAGGAACTCGTCGTCTATCCGATCCCGCTCGATGTCAGCACCATTCCGCTTCCTGCCGCACATATGAGCGGTGGCCAGACCATCAGCCGGACGAGTGTCGTGCCGTCCGCCACCATCGCCGGGCTGCGTGACTATGTGCCGGGCGATGCGTTGAACCGGATCTCGTGGACGGCGACCGCGCGCCGTGGCGTGATGACGGTGAAGGAGTTCGATCCCGATCCGACCTCCGATCTCTGGATCATGCTCGATCTCGACGAGCGCGGCATGCGGTCGATCGCGCCGTCGGTGCGGTATCCATCGCTCGATTCGACGGAGGAAGTGCTCGTTGCGCTGGCGGGGGCGCTGGCCGAGCGAGCCCTGAATGATGGACGCAAGGTCGGGCTGATCGTCAATCGTGCGATGCCGGTCCGCCTCAGCGCCGATCAGTCGCACCGGCAATGGTTCCGGACCATGGAGATGCTGGCGATGGCGCAACCGTTCGGCCGCCGGTCGCTGAACGAGGCGATCGCCTCCGAGGCCCGCCGGTTCTCGCGGACGGCGGGGTTGATCGTCCTGACCGCATCGCCCGACCAGGAATGGATCGATGCTGCTCGCTCGCTCGTCATGCGCCATGTGCCGGTGGGCGCCGTGATCGTGATGGATGGCGCCGGTGACGATGCCAGGAGCCTGGATGCGTTGGCGGAGACCCTCGCCGCTGAACGGGTTGCCGTCTCGCGCTATCGGGCGGGCGCCGGAATCGAATCGCAACCGGCCTGGAAACCGGGCGCGACGGTCGCGGCGTAGACTATGACGATGCGTACTCTGACTTCCTCGCGAACCTCCCGGCCCTCTTCCTCCGACACCGGCCTCTCCGGCCCGACGCGCTGGCAACGCCTCTTTCCGGAAGGTATCTGGCCGTTCATTCTCCTCATGGCGTTGATCGGGCTGGCCTCGTACAGCGTCGAACAGGGGGACTGGGAGCGGATCGTCTATTCGATGACCTGGCTTGGCCTGCTGGCCGCGTTCGTCGGGTCCGTCCTCGGCAAGTCCCGCCTGCTCGATTCCGTTGCCCACATCTTCTCGATGGTCGTTGCCTTCGCGAGCGCATTCTTCCTCGTTCTGGTGAACGCGCCGGACTTGGGCGACGGTTTGCGAAACCGCGTGCGGCCGTTGATCGACCTCACGCTCGGCTGGTACGCCGGGAATCCCCAGAAGGCGGGCGACGAAGCCTATCTCGTGTCGATGCTGATGGGGATCATCGTCTGGCTCGTCGGCTATCTCTCGGCGTGGACGCTCTTCCGGCGCGGCTGGGTGATGGTAGCGGTGTTGATGCCTGGGATCCTCGTGCTCATCAACCTGCTCTACGCGCCGCACCCGGACAAGCGTTTTCTTGCGGCCTACCTGTTGCTCGCCATTCCGATGGCGGCCCGGTATCAGTACTTCCTGAGGCAGCGGGAGTGGGCGAGGTTCCGCGAGGCGTCGCCTGCCTCGACTGGATGGAAGGTGCTTTCCATCGGTGCGGTGATCGCCCTGCTGGTAACGATGCTGGGATGGAACGCGCCGCCATCGCTCTCCCAGAAGGCATTCCAGCCGATGGCCGAGACGATCGGGGCGCAGGTCGACTCGTTGCAGGCACGCTTGGAACAGGCGCTTGGCCAGCGGGCGAATCTCGGTCCGCAACACGGCGGAGCCTTCTCGTCCTTTGGCGAGTCGTTCGAGGTCGGCGGGGCGTTGACCCTCAGCGACCGCCCTGAAGTGCTGGTGCAGGGCGATCAGGCGCCATATCTCGCGGCCCAGCGCTATGACGTCTATACCGGGCGCGGTTGGACCTCCGATGTCGATTCCACGTTCCAGAATACTGCGACGGATGGCACGACCTATTCGCCGTCGATGACATTCCGCACCGGGCAGGATGTCCTGTTGTCGTCCGAGGTGACCGGAAGCCGCGAACGGAGCACGACCAGCGTCGTCCCGCTGGTTCCGACCGGCAATATGATGCTCACGACGGATACCTATCTTAGCGCCGACCGCGATACGTCCGTGAAGATGTCATGGGTGCAAGTCAACAACCAGCCGTGGACGCTCTCCGGCGCGACATTGGGGACGCTGCCGCCCGATGTGCAGCGCCTTGGGAGTCTCCTGCTGTCGGCGCCGCTCGATGGCGAGAGCGGTGAGTCTGGTCCGATGCCATCCGATACCGGCGTCGCCCAGACCATCGCCGCGGAAGTGGACCAACTGGCGAAACGCTTCATCGTCGCGCGCTGGACCGCTGGCCCGGATGGTAACGCCGACACGCTCTATCTCACCGGTCAGTTGCCGGTCTATGACGATGTCGAGGCCGTGCGCTCGCACGGGGAGATCGCGACAGGGCAGCCCTACACCGTGACGGGCTACACGTCGACGGCCACCGTCGAGGACCTGATGGGGTCGGGGACGGCGTATCCGGCCTGGGTGACCGATCGCTATCTGGACCTGGGGCCGACGGTGACGCCGCGTACGATGCAGCTTGCCGCCCAGCTGGCGCCGGCCAACCTGACGCCATACGAACGGGCAGTAGCGATCGAGACGTATCTCCGGCAGAACATCGTCTATGACGAAACGGTCTCTGCTCCGCCGGAAGGCGCCGACATCGTCGATTACGTGCTCTTCGATCGACAGCGCGGCTACTGCGAGTATTACGCGTCGGCGATGGTGGTAATGCTGCGCTCGGTTCACGTTCCGGCCCGGGTCGTCACGGGTTACTACCCTGGCGACTGGAATGCCGAGCAGGACGGATACGTCTATCTCCAGAAGAACGCCCATGCCTGGGTGGAGGTCTTCTTCCCCGGTTATGGATGGATTCCTTTCGAGCCGACCGCATCCCGTCCGTTGATGGAGCAGCAGGATGCCACCAGTGAGCCAACCGCCACCGATGAGGCTGCCATCGAGACGCCGGATGCGGTAGAGACCCTTCCCGCCGAGCAACCGGACGCGACCCCGTCGCCGGTCGTCCCCGCGACGACTGGTGAACCGCCCGCGCTGACGCCAACGAACGACGGGGGCAGCCCGGTTTGGGCGATTGTGGCCGGGGCGGCGGTCGTTGTGGCGACCGGGTTTGCGGGGGGGATGTGGCTCCTGTGGAATCGTGGCCTTCGTGGGTTGAGCCCGACATCCGCATTGTATATGCGGCTGGTGCGGCTAGCGCATTTTGCCGGGATTCGCGCCGCGCCGTCTGCGACGCCGGCGGAGGTTGCCTCGTCCTTTGGAGAGGCTGTCCCGTCTGCGCGGGAACATGCCGACCGCATCGTGCGGGCCTACGAACTGGACCAGTACGGGCCGAGCGGGGCTGCGCAGTCGTTGGTGGGGGCCGCGGCCCAGGCGTGGACCTCATTGCGGAATCATTCCCTGCGTATCCTGCTACGTCGCCGGTTGTAACCTCGGCTATGACGGGACGGCAAGAACGCGACGATCCCCGAACCTGCTTCCGGGATCGTCGCCTTGTGACGAGGGTACTGTCTTGGGGCGATCTCAGGAGCCGATGACGCCGCCGTCGTTCTTCGTCACGAGGACGACGGTCGGGCGCGGGGAGCCTTCGCCGTCTGGCCAGTGCGTTGTCGGCTCCTCGAAGCTGCCGCCCTCGCCCGGGTGTTGGATCGAGACCCAGAGGGCCGTGCTGTCCGGGTTGAACATCGGGCCGGAGCATTCCGCGCCGACGACAGAGCTCAGGAACTGGCGCAGGTAGCCACGGTTCTGGCCATCGACCGGCACCGCGAAGATGCCGTCGTTCATGCCCTCGAAGGTGTTCGGCAGGCCATCGGTGGAGATCCACAGATTGCCGTTCGTATCGAAGGTGATGTTGTCTGGTGAGGCGATCGGGCTCACCTTGTCCTTCGGGAAGCCGGCGAAATACGTGTTCTCGTCGGCAGGATCGCCAGCCAGGATGAAGATGTCCCAGGCAAACGTGGTCGAGGTGTGATCGCCGCCAGTCTCGGTAATCTCGATGATATGACCGGTGGTGTTCTCGACGCGCGGATTCGCCTCGTCGGTGCCGGGTTTGCCCTCGGTGCCGCGGTTACTGTTGTTGGTGAGGACGAGATAGACCTTGCCGTTCACCGGGTTGGTCTCGAAGTCCTCCGGGCGGTCCATCTTGGTCGCGCCAAGCACATCGGAGGCGTGTCGCGTGAAGACGAGGACGTCGCCCTGGCTGGTGAAACCGTTGCTCTCGTCGAGGCCGCTCTGCCCGTATACCAACGGCAGCCAGTCGCCGGAGCCATCGTCGTTGAAGCGGGCGACGTACAGCGTGCCCTCGTCCAGGAGGTCGAGATTGTTCTCGCGGACCTTGGGATCGAAGGCGTTTGCGGTCACGAACTTGTAGGCATAGTCGAATCGCTCGTCATCGCCGGCGTAGACGGCCACCTTGCCGCTTGGCGTGACGACCGAGGTGATGCCCTCGTGCTTGAAGCGGCCCAGCGCGGTGCGCTTCTTCGGGGTCGAGGTGGGATCGAACGGATCGATCTCGATGCCCCATCCGAAGCGCAACGGTTCGTTCGGCTCCTTGGTGAGATCGAAGCGGTCGTAGAACGACTCCCAGAGCCGTTCGGACGCGCCTTCGGTCAGGCCGTAGCGGGCGTGGTTGATGGCGGCCGGGGATTCGGCGTCGAGCTTTCCGAGGTTGGCGAAATACTGGTTGAAGTTCTCCTCGCCGGAGACCACCGTGCCCCACGGCGTGGTGCCGCCAGCGCAGTTGTTGAGGGTACCGATCACCTTGGCACCGGTTGCATCCTCTGCCGTCTTCAGCTGCTCGTTGCCCGCTGCCGGACCGGTGAGCTCGGCCGGGGTGGTGGCGGTGATGCGGCGGTTGTATGGGCTGTCGAGGACGACTTCCCAGACGCCGTCAGCGTTGCGCTGGACCTCGACGATGCTGAGACCGTGCGCTTCCAGCTCGGTGTCCACGATCTCCTTGCTGGTCTCCACCAGGAATTCGGGGATGTCCTCGCTGCCCTCGGTGTACTCGGGGTTCGGCTGCAGGTAGCCGGGAAACATCATCTCCGGGTTCGTGTACTCGTGATTCACCACCAGCAGACCGTGATCGACCGCATTGGAGCCGAGCGGCAGGGAGATGAAGCCGATGTAGTCGCAGTTGTAGCCGACCTGCTTGGCCTGGGCCTCGGCGGTGAGGTTGGCGTAGTCGAACTCCGGCGAATCCTTGAAGAGGGGATCACCCCATCGCAGGAATGGCACGACGGTGTGTCCTTCGACGACGACCGTCTCCTCACCGGATTGCAGCCCGATACTGCCAAACCCAAGGCTGTCGTTGCCCGCGACAGGGGAGGCAGCGGGCGACGC
>JASGDN010000073.1:0-23761 GCA_049841275.1 Thermomicrobiales bacterium | reverse complement strand
TGAACCGGTATCGGCGGCTGACCATTCGGTACGAACGTCGCGTCGACATCCATCAGGCCTTCACCACGCTCGGTTGCTGCCTCATCTGCTTCAACGCCATCACCCGGTTGTGTTAGGCACTCTTAGTGCGGGACAGGCTTGTCATTCTAGCCAAGGAAGACTTGCTCTCTTCCGATCCTGGCATCAGCCAGTTCGAGCGAGCGTTCATCTTAGCGGTGCGGCTCTGTCCTTTCGTCGGCGAGGAAGATCGGCTCGAGATTTTCGTCCGGGCAGGTAGACAACTTGGCCAGCAATGTATGGCACTTCGGCACTGACTATTCAGCCGAAAGACCGGCTCAAGACCTGCGAGGCAGGGTTCTATTCGAACCCTGCCTTTCTCATGCCCAGAGACTGCCTATGCAAAGCCATTAGGTTCTCATTGCACGAAACTGAATCTCGGGTGAATTACCGTTTTTCAGCCAGATGATCACGTACTAAGGAGTGACCATGAGAGCTGTATTCACCGTTGATCTACCAAGGCAGCAAAGCCCCTCAGAACCAGGTATAGCAATGGATTCAGGGTTTATCGGCGCCAATGAAATTATTCGGCTTGTTGATCGCTGGTCGTTCACCGACATCACTCAAATCGGTGAATCAGAGATCAATGCAATGCTGCGGGCGCAAAGCTCTTCGCTTGATGTCAGCTCAACCGGTGCTCATGAGCATCAGATCACATCGCCGAATACTTCCCTGGGTTCGATCGAAAATCATGGTAGTACTGCCATTGATATCAATGAGAACTACAAGAGAGTAGCTAAGCGCATATTCAATGAGATGCCTGAAGTGGCATCGTCACAACGCAATCAAGTCATCTTCACCGGATATATGTCCGATGATCAAACTCTCCTGGTGATCACCCAACCTGTGATAGGCCAGGTTAAGATTAGACTGCTCCACCGTGAGCTAGCGCTATTGCAATCATCAACTGTAAAGATGATCGAATCCCTCAGGTCGAACAAGGCAATTGAGATGAGTGACCCTCGGATTACGGTCTATGAACGACATTCCGATCACGTCATTCTGACCGGCCGGGTAATTCGTAGTCCAATTCGGGAAACATTCAGATCAGACATAAAAGACACTGTTCTATTCATCTTTCCAGCAATCCTCTTTTTGGTCATCTCCGCCGTCCTAGTCGGTTATTCTGCTGGGGATTCCGCAACTGCAAAACTCATTCATGACAATCTGGAACGGGGGAGCACAGCATTCGCCACAACTTCCTTAGTCAGCCTCCTTAGCCTTTTTACTGTGTTTATGTCAATAAGAAGGCACAAGGTAATTGAGTGGCAAGGGATCGATCCCAAGCGGGGGCGGTAAGGAGAAATTATCCAATCCAACAGAGAATCGAGCCTCCGTCTTCATATCGGCATAGAGCCGCACTGCTCACTTGATAACGCACTTTGATTGTGGGTAGCGTCTGAGTCCTACGCCTTAGGCTCTGAGTAGTCTCTCGAGATTACTTCTCGAGATGCCACACTCCTGACTCAACGCGGGAGTACGCTCACCATCTTCATAGCGCCCAACCAATCGAGCAATACCTTCAGGGCTCAATCGTCACCGGTCGCGCCTCGCCGGAGCCTTGTCCGTTGATGGCGGGGAGGGAGTCGTCGCGGCATAAATAGCTTGCACCATCTCGTTCAAGGATGAAAGGAATCTTGGGGGCTTCTTTACTGTTCCGTTTACAGCATACATGACGGATGCGAACGCCGAGGTGCTCAAGCGACAGGCCAAAGGCTAGCAAGGGTTGAAGCCGGTAAGAGGTCAAATCAGGCCAGCATCAGGCTCTCGCTGCTTCATTTCCATCGGACGCCCACCCGGATAGACAAATGCACGAATCGTCCAACGCGCTGGTGGCCGACCCCCAATGATCAGCAGGATGGGTTCAGGGCATCGGAATGACTCGGACATAGCAATTGTATGCATCTGCCGGTGATCGGTAGAGCTTGGCGTACTGTTTGCGCCAGGATGGAAATGCCACTCGCCAAGATAGTACGTCGCCTCATCTTGCCAATGCTGATTGAGCAGTTGCTGCAATCCCTTCGTCCCGCGCCTGAAGAACGTTCGTCCGGCGCAAGAGTCTATCGGAGGTCCCGTTACGCTCGTGACCTCAGCCAGTGACAGATTCTGACTGTAGCGGCCTACGAGAATACCGCCCGTTTCACGTTGTTTCGCTGCGGTGCAGTATCCGAGCATCGTCTCGACGAGCTGCGGCTCCACATTGATTCCCAATTGGCCATCCGGCGACCGCCACTCCTGAACGGGGGTCAGCAGCGAGCTAGCGGACTCGCACACCGCTGAACTCCTCACCGTCGAACTGCTGCTCGATCACTTTGAGAACCGGAGCGTCCAGAGCCGTACGCGTTAACCCCACCAGCTGCTTCACCGCAGCCGCAGCGAGGATCCAGATATCGTCGCTTCGAGCCGGAAAGACTGGATGCCAGCAGCCGACACCCTCCCATGGCAACTCACCATCGAAGCGCTCATAGTCTTCGGCCACTAACGGGTCCACGGCAGCCCGGAAGTCCTTGTGGGGAAAGCTACTCCCCTGCGTGGCATAGAGGTAAAGTCGGCGAGCTCCAAGCCCAACGGAGAGAGAAGCAAAAAAGCGCTCGCTGCCCCACGGATATTCAGCCATCGCGGCAGCCACCTCATTCGAGCCCGTCGCATCGATCACGAGGTCTGCGGTCTGGATCGAAACGTCACCTTCGCCGGTGGGGGGAAACATTTCGCTGATGGCGTCCACCCGGGCGTTTGGGTTGACACGCTGCAGGCGAGTCGCAAGGGCGGTCGCCTTGCAAGATCCAAGATCCGAGAGCAGCAAGGTGTGCCGGGCGAGATTCCCCACTTGAAGTGTGTCGCTGTCGACCAGGGTCAGATGCAGGATCCCAGCCCGGATCAACAGTTCAGCCACTACCGACCCGAGTGCTCCACCCCCAATTACGACAACGTGCATCTCAACAAGGTGACTGGGCAATCGTCCGCGCGTGGAGATCTGCGTTGCGTTCCAATTCTCTGAGGGAAGCCAAGGGATCGATTGCTCTGCGCTCAGCAGGCCATGGCGATCCGCATGCCATTGCCCAGTCTCGTTCTTGCGAAAGCCATGGGGCACCTGTTGTGGGAGGCAGAGTGCGGGGAGCTGAATCGCTTGCCAGTGCATCTGGACCGTCGGTTCACCCATGCGGCGGGAAATCGGGAAACCCAAGAGCATGACATGGTCGCGACCATCCCTCAGACCAGCGAGAGCGGGACGAAGGAAATGGTCGAAGTCGATGCCTTGTTGCGCTGCTAGACGGCGCAACTCTCCCCAGGTCACCGGTGCCTGCCATGGCGCAAGCACCGGCAGGGCCGACAGGCGAAGCCATACTCCTCGTTCAGGACGTTCCTGCCTCTCAGCGAGGAGGGTTCCCCATCCAGGTTGGTGTAACACCTTCTCACTCCGACCGAGAAACCGCTGCACAACGACGGTACCTGGCACCTCGGACGGGCGAACGACCTCAATGGTTCCCCACGCGAGGGCATTCACCTGCCAGAGCTTGAAGGTGTCCTCTCCCTCTTTAAACACCACGCGCATTGAGGAACGAGTTGCAGGAAAGTGGGGCAATTCGAAAGGCGCGCCATCAGGGAGCAAAAGCCCACTCGCTGCCGCGGCTAACCAATCCAACGCACGCCGGGTGCGCCAGCTGAGTCGTCCCGCCGCGTCTCCCGGCTCAGGGTTCAGCCCAGCCCGGCGGAGGGTAACGACATAGTCATCGAGACAGATATCGCCGAGCCGCCACAGAACGTCGGGTCCGACCTTTAGGTTGGCATGCTGATGTGGGAAGGTCGCGGTGATGCCTCCCTCCACAGCGGGCAACAACGTGATGGGGCCATGAGGGTAGCGAGAACTGGCGAAGACATACCAGTCGGACTCAGCCGGTATCGGTGAGTCCTCCGAAACGACTGCATGAAGGCGCAACGGAAGCACCCATTCCCCAGTTGCACCATGGTACTGCCAGTTCCCCAGAAGCGTCACACCATCCACGAGATCCAGAGCGCGGCGTCCTACCCGAAGGGCGTCAGGCACCCCCGGTACAGTCACGCGAACCGCCCCGACCCAATCGTGGTAGCGCTCGTCCGCTTCGTGAACCCACCGCTTCCCCCGCGATCGTCGCCTTTGGGTGGATCAGGGAACGCATCACCAAACAGGTTCTGCCATAGCGTGACCTTGGCTGCCACATCCTCGTCCTCGTCGAACGCCGCCCGCGCCACGATCGCGGCAGCTGCCACCTGATCGTAAAAGGCGGCAAAATCCTCGCCAGTGATACGCTTAAAGACGTTATGAGACGGCACCCCATGATCGGGAAGCTCGGGCACGATCTTCGCAACCGCGTGGAGCTTGTAGGTGCGGACGATCGTCTCCAGGGTCAGCACGATTCCTTCTGCAACGGACTCAACCCCATCCGGGCAGCACGCCCCGATGAGGTGCTCAACGGGATACCCTTTTGGATACTTCGGCGTCGGGCGCATCACTCTCCGCCACCACTTGAGCGCCTTGACGACGTTGACGTAGTGGCGGTTGCAGTTCCCATTCTTCTCCTGCGTCCAGCGGATCTGTTCGAGCGGATGCGTGTCTTGCCAGCACGCCGCGTCACGATCGGGGATTAGGAGCGGTTCCGTGCGCCATACCTCATCAGCGACTCCTCGCGTGAGCCAGGAGCCCTCACGCCGACTCTCAACAGGCTGCCACTGACGGTCAAGCCTCCAGTCCTGGGCTTCCTCCAGCGATTCTGATGTGGAGACGCTTGCCGATTTGAGAATGCCCTCCTCACTCTCGGCCGGGGCGGAGGTTACAACCAAATCGAGCTCGATCGCGTCCAATTCAATCCCAATCGATCGACCTTGCATCTCCCACTGACCCTTGTAGTGGATATCCAAGAACGTTTTGAATTTGTCGAGTGCCGCTTGGGGGGTGTGCTCGTTCTCACTCAGCCTCGTGACGACCACGACGTCGACATCAGAACGCTTGCCACCCTCGGGACGAATCGCGGTCGCACGACGATAACTCCCCTGAAGGAAGGTTGTGACGATGATCGGTCCCAGCACCGTGTCAGCCGTGAGCCGGGCACGAAGTGTCTCGTGCCCTTCCTTGTAATCGGCAATCTCCTCAACCGTCGGGCGAATCGCCGCCAGAAAGTCTTCAAAGTAGCTTGGGAGATGCTTGTTCATGCTTTATGGTCCTCCTGAGATGGGCGAGCTTCACTCGCGACGGGGGGAACGAGCAGCGATGCCTTGTATGCGCCCAAGTCCGCCATGTCGAAGTCGTATTCGTAGAGTTGGCATCCTCCCAAGAGGGACGCCTGCTGGCCGAGGAAGAACGTGAGCGCATTCGGTGCAGCGATGAAAATGTGCAATGGACTACCCGGCGCTCGGCGGTTGCGTTCCTTGCGAAGGCGGTGAACCAGGGTCTCGGCCAGCTGCCAGGCGTGCGTACCATCTCGAACAGCAGTCCTGCCACTCCCCGTGGTCGGCGTTGCGAGAAGCACGCGACCAATTGAAGAATGCTCCTGCGCAAGATAGGCCCGTACATCGTCGAACACATCGTGGGTCACACTGATCGCCAAGGCGAGGTGAGCGGGATCACTCCCGGGAATACTCTCCTCGGCGATGGTCCATGGATCTCCTTCAGGAGATGGACCTCCTGTGGGTGCCCAGCGGATGCTTGCACTGGGGCCAGTGCGCTGAATAGGAGTGACAGAGGTCGGGACCTTGGCGAGTGCATAGCCGGCAGCAAAGGCAATCGTGGTGTGTGCATCGAGGTGCAGGTCATACGTCGCGTCACCATCTTGCGCAGCGTTCTCGAGAAACGGCACGAGACTTGACCACACTTCGCTTGTCCAAGCGTCGTCATCAAGAATGTGCCGTCCGTTGAAAAATCCGACGAGATCCAGGTAGTCATCCGCCCGGTCAGCGATCTGCTGAGTCCACTTGGTGAAGCTTCGGACAGCGATGACTTTGGGCCGATTCGGCTCCGGATCCGGGGTCCCCACCCAGAGATCTTCCCGCTGAGCGAGATCCTTCAGCGATTCGCGGTCGAATTCGCGGACACCGCTATAAAAAGCGTTGCGGATCACAGTGTCATAGGGGAATGTTGTCTGGCGAGGTGGGATCGGGCGAAAACCAGCCAGCATGAGTCGATCGTTGACCGACTCACGAATGCTCGGAAAACTCCAAGCCCCGGTAGAGAGGCGGAACGTCGCAAGGAGGTCGAGCAACTCCTCATCGGTGGCGAGCTGCAAATGCTCGCGCCACGCCAACCGCACCGCCCCCATCTCGCTCTTGGGCGTTCCCACGGAGAGTTTGTCGAGACGCAATCCTTCCGTCGTATTGTCGCGAAGCTTGGCAAGTGGATCCTTCGAGTGAATCGTCCACGGCGTCACGAAGTAATAGCGGCATCGGAGCTCGGCTTCGCGGGCAAGAGCGTGTGCACGATTGAGCCGTTGGAGCAACGAGGCAGAGGCCGTCCCGATAAACGATGGATCGATAAGGCACTGATGTCCGATCGATCCATCCTGGGTGAGGTGGAACTTGACCTGATAGTAGTCACGTAACACCAGATTCCCCATGCCATCAGGATGAGGAGATCCGTAGTTCACGACCAGGTCGTCAAATCCGAGGGGTTCATCGACTTCAAATCCTACGGAGACGACATCTTCGTGGGGCAGAAACAACCGACTGGCGTGATACCAGAACAATCTCGCTTGATAGTCGTCACCGAGCTGACGCGCTGCCGAAGCCTTGGCCATCTTGGGTCATCTCCTCCTCCCATCGTGGGCATTGGGTGCCATGAGGAATACATATCGACGACTTACGCAACATTTGAAGTTCGAGGGGCGGGACTCTCCACGAGACAGTATACCAGAACGCTAGTTCGCATTACTGTCCTGTTCGTTTGTGCCAAGGCAATCACACGAGGGATAGGAAGAAGGCGACCCGGCCCCGAGACAGCGTGGAGGACGTTAGGAGTGGCGCTGGCCCCGCACAAGGGGAGCTACGGAGCAACTCCCCCTCAAGACACGACTATTCCAGGATGCGTCGTGATCCGGGCCACCCCCGCATCACCGCTCAGCGTTTGGATCCATACTTGGATTTCCCAGTATCAATGAAAGGCCTCCGAACGCCCCTCATCACCACTTCGGGGTCCGGTCTCCGGGATATAATCAGCCCAACCCAATCCTTGAAATGAACTCCCGTAAGGGATGTCCTCCGAGGAACTAGCGGATAGCAACGCAAGGCGTACCTGCCAGTTCTGAGCACCTGACTACCGGAGCCGTACCTCCAGCTCCATACCGCCCGTCGTGTCAGAGCGATAGCTCCGCGTTTGCCTCTACTTACGCTCACCGCGGCGCCGGCCCAAGCAGATCTTCCTGGCTACCGCAGTCAGCGCCTAGTCATTCTGTACCGCTCGTTTCCCGACAGGCGACACTCTCATGACCCCGCCATGCTTGTTGAGCACTCGCTGCACCGTACCGAACGAGTACCCAACCCGTGCAACGACCTGCTTGATCGTCAAGCCGCCCACATAGAGCTCCACGATGCGCTCGGCCGCTTCGGGCGTAACGACATGCTGCGGCCGGATGGGCACTCCCGCGTCGCGGAGAAGTCGCCGTACCCCATCCCTCGAAATGTCGAAATCCAGGCTCAACGCCTTGGCCGATTCACCCACGACGTACCGGGAGACAATCGCCTGCCGTGTTTCAGGAGTGAGCCGTCGCCGCAGGTTCCGTATCGGCGTCTCGTGTTGGGTCGCTACAGCAGCGGCCACGGGTTGCGTCGTTTGAAACTGCTGGGCAAGTTTCATCAGGTCACCGTATGACAGGGTTGATAGTCCAGCCCCTGAATTGTTCGAGCGTTGGTCTACGCTGTGTACCAAGAGGATACCTAAATGAGCTTACTCGAACAAGTACCCAGCCATTGCATCGCATCCCTATGATGATTCGAATGAAAGGTGTCCTCGACTAGGAAAAGAGAGAACGCGGACAGCTATCTGCCAACGATGCACGAAAACAAACCTGGCCAGAGTGGAACAACTGGCGATCACTTCGGATTCAGCCCTACGACAGGTCCGGCGCCCGATCCTCGGCATCAAGGTCAAGAACGGCGCGCATATATCCGAGAAATTCGGCCTCGTACAGGTGGTGCCACCAATAGACTTCCCGCCTCGTCTCAAGTTGCTGAAGGCCGCATCGATCAATGATGGCCTTCCGGACCTGAACGCTTCCCGCAAGGAGCTCTGGTGACGGCACAAGCTCGCCAGATTCGAGTCGCGACCGCACATCCGGATCGATCACGACCAACCGCGTGTCCTCCTGGATCACCTTCCCCAACTCTGCAACCTTTGGATAGTCATGCCGCGTCTCCGCCAGCACCATGTCTTCATCGTCGGAATTAGTCCGCCCTCGCGCCTCTTGCTTGATCGCCTCAGTCACGATCGTCGCGACATCGAATGCACCACTCAACCGGTCCGTGTCGAGGTATCGCCTCAGAATCCCACCAGATACGGCGGCGTCTGGATGACTGCCAACGCGGACATCCGCTCGCAGGGCAAAATCGAAGACGATGCCGACCTCGTGTTCACCATGACGATTGACACGGCCGCCCGTCTGGACGATCGAACTGACCGAAAATCGCTCCCGAAATCCTGTGCGGAACGAGAGATCCACCCCTGCTTCGACGATACTCGTCGCCACAAGTGTCCAGTCCTGATCCTTTGGATCAGAGAGTCGTGAAGTCACGCGCTGCAGAATCCGCTCGCGGTCCTGCGGGGAGAGCGCGGTTGACAGATGAATGACATCACTCCCCGCTTGCCGCAGATAGTCCGCCGTCTTCGCGGCTCCCTCCAGGGTATTGAGAATGAGGAGGTGCGGCCCGATCGATCCATCCACGGACTGTTTGAGGCCTTCGAGTGACATCGTGCCTAACGACTGGTAGGCAATACGACGTCGCTCAGCATCATGCAGTTCCCGCGCCGTGTCTTTGGGAACAAGATCTGGCAGTGTAGTGGTTTTGTCGCCGATAACCCTCTCGATCGTCCAGAAGCGCACCAGCGACCCGCTCCCGAAGACAAACGAGCATCCCCACCCTGCAGCGAGCGCGTTGAGCCACTTCCAGTTTTGCTCCCAAAGCGCAAGTGGCAACGTCGCATGCGCCTCGTCAACAAACACCACCGATCCGGGCAACGCATGCAGCTTGCGCAGGCGCGAAGGCTGGTTCGCGGCAAGCGTCTCGAAGAATTGGACCGAGGTAGTGAGGACAATCGGTGCCTCCCAAAGGGTAGCAAGTTCCCGCGACGACGGGTCTGAGAAATCCGCACGATGATGATGTTCTGCAACCACCGCATCCGGCATCATCTGTTCGTCAGGAAGGACCAACGCCTCGCGCAAGACTCGCGCCGATTGCGATAAGATTCCGGTATACGGCGCCACGACGATGATTCGCCGCGCATCCGTCTTGATGGCCCGCCTCAGGAGCCAGGCCATCACCGCGGTGGTCTTGCCGATCCCAACCGGCCCCTCACAGGAGATCATTGCCTCACCGTCCGTATCAGACTGACGGCACATCCGGTAGTAGTCGCGTCGGCGCGCGCTTCGAGGATCATCGCGATCCTGCGAAAGTCCCTCCACATACCGGTCGAGCGCCTCCAGGCGTTCCTGCCAGCGTGGCGCACGAGCAGGAAGTGCCTCGGATGCCGCGGTGTCGCCATGGTCCGCATTAACCAAGCAGGATTGCATCAACCGCATTGGGAGGCCATGGACTGCTTCTACCGCAATCGGCGTCGATCGGATCGACCCACAAAGCCGCTCATGACAGGAGACAAGCTCCGTCAGCTCCGCATTGGTGTGAGCGATCTGCTCCCAATGATCGGCTTCGTTCTTGGGACGCCGCCGACCACGCAACTTTCGGAACGGGATTGAATCAAAGTGCGTCGTCGCGGAGGGAAAGTGCTCGGCCTTTCGGGGCAGGCCTGGCGCGTGATGCCCTCGGACAAGCCAGGCCGCTCCTTCCGCGCCGTGGTTCATCAGCACGGCAACACCGGCATCCACATGATCCCATGGAAGCCGACAATGCGGCCCGGTATGGAGTGCATCCTGGTTCTCGGGATCAAGTTTGCCCAGATCGTGAACAGACGCAGCATCCTCCAGGATCACCTGCATTCGTGCGGCCAGGTCGGGATCGCGACAGTACTGCATCATGTCTGTCGCAGATTTCCGCACCCTATCCAAGACTCCATCAATGTGTAATTGATAGAGCTGCGGTTGCTCGCCATTGCGTGCCGAGTGGGCGATGGGTGGTTGCCGCATCACTCAGACTGCCCAATCCTTGGTGGCAAGATCCTCGAATGACGAGAGGCGATCCCGCAGGTGATCGGGAAGCATGTCCGGAATGTCATAGTCCGAGATGTCCCGCGACGATTCCTCAGGGTTCCCACGCTTGATAGGCTGAAGCGCCGACAAGATCAACGGATCCGGGCACGATCCCAGCGGAGATTTATGCTCGGCATACCAAGCATGCACGATCTCCACCTGCGGACGCATCGCCGATGCGGTATGCGCATATGCCAGCGGAATCAGGAATTTCAGCACGTCGATATCGGCGGTCGTGCAGCCACTCTTGTGCGCCGCACTGGGATTCACGAAGAACGGCATCGCATACAGTCCGTGCCGGACGACACGAAAGGCAAGCGGTGCCATCCCTCGGTCCTTGCCCTTCTGAACACCGGCCTTGTTTGTCAGCGTCAAGCGAACGATATCGATCGGCGCCACGCTCACTCCTGGCCCAATCTGAACGACGCCGGTCCGGATCTTCTCGGCTCCCTTTTCAAGAAAGGTGCTCCCGAAAACACGCGCATCCCAATAGGCGCCGATAAACGCCAGAGCATCCATCTTCTCCAGCGTTTTGCGCTCCCGTCCTCGTGACTCCAGGATTCCGTACTTGTTGCGATCGGAACAGGCGCCAATGACACGGAGCGCTTCCGCTCGAACAGGGCCATCCTCATCTTCCAGGAGATCGCGCACCTTGCGTTTGAACGAGACCGGTGAGATGAGCCCCCTGCCATCTGCTTCGAACGTTCTTGGTTCGCTCTCGGCATCAGGATCGCCATTTGGATTCGAATTCATGACATTGATAATCAGGAGCCCGGTTCCGCGATTGAGTACTTCGTTCATTCGTCGTCTCCTCCATCAATGATCTCCATGGGAGATTCAGCAGCCAAGTCAGACTGGTTCTTGACAGGCACACCGGAGAGATACCCTAACAAGAGCTCTGCGCGGAACCGATCGTCAACCGGCTTTTCCAGCTCATCGATCTTGCCGACCATCTGCGATGCCATGTCCTTCAGCTCCGAGGTCAGGGCAGCAGATCTCCGACCCGAGGTCCAGTACGGATGCCACCTCGCCTGAAGAAGGCCGAGCGCACGCATGGGATCTTTCCCAGCCATCGAGAGCAACGAACCACCCAAAAGGTCCCGAGGAATCTCGCCCTTGCGCTCGGCATAGCAATAGCGAATGTGCATGGTGTCGGCAGCCGAGAGCAGCCGCCCCAACAGGAACGCAGCGTCGCTCATGTAGTCCTCCCGTACGCGACCGATTTGATGGAGCAGGATCCCCATCCACGAAACAGCCCGAAGCGCGTCCCAGCGCAGAGCCAGCTTGGGGTCCAGCGCCTTTAACGTCGTAGCACCTCGCTTTTTCGCAGCGGCCAGGGCGACAAGCAGGGGCTGATACTGACTCACGATCGGAGCGAGCATCGTCCGCGCGATGGTCCGGGCGTCGCTCTCTCTCAGAAAGCATTGAAATGCCAAGCTGGCAGATACCCCACCCACCTTGACGGGAGCGGCCCCTCCCTCGCCATAGCGCTTTTTCGAGATTCGCACGATCGAGAGCGGCGACATCGGCTTCGGACGCAGCATTTCCATGGATCCGAGTCCCACGGGAACTGGAAATCCAAACCAATCCGGCAGGTTTGCATTCGCCCGCTGCCACTCATCCGCCGCCCGGGCAAGATCGGCGGTACTCATGCGCCGATGGTAGATGACTTTGTGATTCCCCAAATCGACTTTGCGAAGCACAAGCATGTCGATGTGCTCCGCCAGTCCAGGACTCGAAGCATCACCACCAAGCTGATCGATCACGCGGCTCGTCAGCTCGATGTACCCATCTTCGGGGTCGGCCCGATCCTCCTCCGGGTTGCGCGACAGAAACTCCGCCACCTCAAGGTCCGGGATCGAAGCGATGCTCGCTATCAGGAGATCGACATCCGTCCCGTGCTCCCTTGGAATCGTCTCCCACGACTTGCCTCGGCGACCGGAGTGAGTGAGATATTCCAACCCACCTGCTATCTTGGCCGCCAGCGATGCATCAATGGGGAACGACGCCGATCCGCGGTGGCCATATCGTGCCATGGCAGGAGTGTCGCTATTTCGTGAGAAGGGATATGTCTGACCGACCCCTGGGAGTTTCGGTTGCGCAAATGGGCCGTATTGCAGGACGGCATCCCGACCAGTCAAAGCGCAGTTTCCGCGTTGGGCTTCCGCGCCGGTTGCACTGGCAAGCACGGCGCTCACGGCCCACCGTTGCCGAGCATCAGTGGCATTCCGGGTGAACCGGGGGCTGGCCATCCCGAACTGATCCATATCCACGTCAATCAGTAACGTCGATCCTTCCGTCATGATCTGGAAAAAGATGCCCATGAGATCTGACGCCGCGCCATCCATCTCTTCCGAGATCACTTCGTAGAGATCCCGTAACAGACGCTCGGCCGCAAGGAATCGCTCGAATGTTGCGGGAACGGATGCTGTAGCCGGATCGGCGGCCAGAGTCTGTAGGAGTTCCAGGCGCTCCCGCACCTTCCCGCAGAGCGCATCACCTGGCCAAGTAGTATCAAGACGATCGTCAAACACACCGCTCTGCAACAATTGGGAAAGGACGGCGAGTCGCTGCGCTTCTGTCTTCGCCACTTTCCATTCAGCATTGATTCGCGCGCGGTCCGCCGCGTCGAGACGGAGCAAGCCGGATTTCGGCAATGCTACCGCAGGGAAACCGTGTTGTTGTCCATCCCGAATCGTCCAGCGATCCACACTCCCGTCCATCTCGACATCAACTATCTTGCCCCGTTCATCGAGACGAAGACGAAGCAAGGGACCAGCCTTCATCGACTTGACGTCGGGATGGACAGGATGCACCGCGATCCCATGGGATTCGAGGCTGTTCAGGAGCAGCAGGAGATCATTCAGCATAGGTCAGCACGCCATTCACGATCCGAGCGCCCTGCATGTATGTCGGTGCATACGCTCCCGACTTGCGGGAATCCCAGACATCCAGCAACATCGACGGGATCTCCATATTGAGTGCGTCATCGACCTCCCAATCGGGACGCGGCCCCCCCCAATATGTACAGGTCAACTCCGACAGGCCGAGGCAAGGTGTTCGGTAGCACCGCCCCTGCCGAAGGCGACGTACAAAAAGGGATTGCAGATGGTGTGGCCAGTTGTCGCCGCCCTTGCTCGTCTCTCCATAAATATCGGCGTAAATCCTGTAGCAGGCGTCAACCACGACCGTCGACCACAGCTGCATGGGTGCGCCCTCGCGGATGATGTCACTCTTTCTCAGTGGCCCTCCGTAATTGTTCACGAACGACTGGTAGTGCACGACACCCCCAAGTGTGCCCACCCGTCGACAGACCTCCACGCGTGTGGGATAGTAGGATGCAGGTCCTCCTACATAGGCAATCGCCTCCATGATCCCTCGTGCGGCTGAACGGGTCGGCACAGGATAACTGGTGGGCGTTCCCCCGCTGTCCGGACGCGCGAACATCGCCATCGGCCCGGCAATCTCCAGGCTGACTGGATACTGCTTCATGCGCAACCCTGCCTCTCCAGCAAACAGCATGACCGCTATTTCAATCCGCCGAACCATCAGATGGTGCGTAGCGATAGCATAGCACATATTATTTCAGTGGACATGCAGTTAACTTTGAAACTGGTATGCAAGCTAAAGCAAGTCCGTCGAGAGCACACCCCCTCCCTCAAACGGCAAACTTGCCATGGATGCATCCATGGCGAGGACCTCTGGTGACCTTTGTCCGGATTGAGGCTCGACAAGCCAAGACGGACTATGGAGCGGACCGTCCAAGTGATGGCGTGGCAACGCTCAATGCTCGGCTTCGAAGCGTGCAATGCCACTCAAGGGCCACTCTTTCGCCGCTGCCCGCTTACTCGCATCGCGACGCCATTGTCATGAAGAGCCGCCCGGATCGTGCCATAGGAGTAGCCCAGCCGTTCGACCACTTGAGTGATCGTCATCCCACGCTCATAGAGCAGCACGGCCTTCTCGGCATCTTCTGGGGTGATCCGATGCTTCCGAAACCTCACCCCTTCGGCCAGAAGCATCTGACGCAGCCCCGTTTTCGAGATGCCGTACTCGAGACTCAGGGCCGGGGTTTCCTCTCCTGCTCGGTATCGGGCCACCATCTCCTCAATGACCTCAGGAGAGAGTCGCCGTCGCAGACTCCTCGGCGGAACGCGATTGGACTCGACAGGGGTCGGTACCGGATGGTGTGTCCGGGACTGCTCAGCAAGCTTCGACAACTCATCAATGCCTGGGGGCATCAGGGCAATCTTGTTCGAGTGCCCGTCTACGCTGTGTACGTTCAGAAGAGAGAGCAGCCATTGTGATGGCTGCCCTCTCCTTGAGTTTGGCGATATGGAGGTCAGGAACAGGTGGATTGTTGGGGAGGCGGCGGTGACGGCAAGGATCGTGCTGCCGGATCGGGGATCTGACTCGCGCTGACCCGGAGCACGATCCATGGCCGATCCCCGCACAACCCGGACCACCTCCCTGACCGCAACGGTCCTCTTCCTCATCACCGATGCCGCTCGCTGCGCCTGCGTCCAGCAGCGCACGACCCAGCGCTGCATCACCCTCACGATCGGCCTGCTCCTGGCGGTGGGGCGGCAGACCGTGACGGGGGTGCTGGTCACGATCGGGGCGGGCGATCGGGACTGGAGCAGCGCCTATCGCCTCTTCCGGACGCCATCGGTGGCCCTTGACGCCCTGCGCCGGACCTTGCTGGCCCAGGTCCTGGCGACGGTCGGACGCACGGGTCCCCTCGTGGTGGTGCTGGACGGGACGCAGCTGCCCCGCACGGGGCGGCGGATGCCGGGGGGGCTGGGCGAAGGCCCTGGCGAGTCCGTCCTGGAAGCCGGGGATCCGGCGAGCCCAACGCTGGGTCGGGCTGAGCATGCTCCTGCTCCGTTCCCGGCAGGGGGCGACCCGCGCGGTCCCGCTCTGGGGTGAACCCGCCCCCAGCCCGAAGGCGACGCGCTGGCCGGACCGGCCGCCCCGCACCGAGTGGGAGGCGGGGCGCGATGCCCTGATCTGGCTGCGAACGCAGCTGGCCGCCCTGGGCCAGGGATCGCGCCGCATCCTGGCCGTGGCCGATGGCACCTATGCCGTCGCCCCGCTGATCCGCAGCCTGCCGTCCCAGACCGTGCTGCTGGCACGCTGTGCCAGGAACCGGGCGCTCTTTGTCCTGCCCGATCCCCCCACGCCCCACCAGCAAGGGCGTCGGCGTCGCTATGGGGACCAGGGGCCATCGCCCCAGACGATGCTTTATGCACCCCGAGCGGTCTGGACCACCATGCCGGTGCGCATCCGGGGCCGCCGCATCCCGCTCACCTATCGGGTGACCGGTCCCTGGCTCGTCAAGCCCGCTCCACGGCAACCGGTCTTCATCCTCGTCGTCAAGGGCGTCGATCGCGTGCGGCACGGGCACACGGTCCGGCGCGATCCGACCTGCTGGCTGGTGAGTGCCGTCGCCCGCCACGGCCAGTGGGTCCTGCCCGATCCGGCCCCGGCCTTGCTGGGGTGGGCGTGGCAGCGCTGGGAGGTCGAGGTCATGCATCGCGAGCTCAAGGGAGGCTTCGGGCTCGGCCAGCAACAAGCGTTTCGCCCCACCAGTGCCGCCATCACCCCGGCCTGGGTCGCCTGGACCTACGGGACGCTGATCCTGGCCGGCTACCAGGCGTGGGGGTGGGAGCACGATGCACCCCGTCATGCCTGGAGCCATCCCCGCCGCTGGACGGCCCGCGATCTGGTCACCGCCATCCGCGCCGAGCTCTGGACCGACCTCGCCCGCCCATTGCCGGCCGTGCTCACGGCGTTCCTGGCGAATCGGCCCGAAAGTCCGCCCCCACTTCCCCCTGGACTGGCCGACCTCGCTGCCGCGCGCCGCCTCCGACTCCCGTTCCGCGTGCAGACGCCTCGCCCGCTCGCCCAGCCACGACATCGGTTCACGATGCCGTCGGATCCGTTCTGCCAAACTCAAGGAAGAGAGGGCAGCCATTGTGATGGCTGCCCTCTCTTCCTGCTCATCATGCAGGACATCCGGATCGCTTTCTCCGGCCGATGGGGATATGCACGAGGCAAATAGTTTTCTCATTCGTGTGTCGAGAATGTCACGTCGGTTGGCACACCAACCGGGCGCACAACACTGACTCCTGCTTTCCCGGAAACAGCACCTGTTCCCACATGCAATACGCCGGCCGAAGTCCGCCGGTAATCCCAATCGTCACGGGATCCGGCTTCTGCGTATACTTTTCGGCGATTGGGTCGTGGAGTGATTCATCAACGAAGGGATGTCGTTCTCATGCCGAATGTCGAATACATTGCCGAACATGATGCCCCTCCTCCTCCCCGCGCCATTTCGAAGGGCGCTGCCGAAACCTTACGCATCATCCACGGCATCAAGGACGGGCAGGTCGCGAAGGTCACCCCTGACGGCGGACAAACCCTCCGTGGATTGAAGGCGTCGTTCACGCGGGTCGCTCGCGGTCAGGGCATCAAGATCCAGACATGGACCGTCCTTGACAACCCAAGCCTGTACGTCAAGAAGGTCAAGTAACGTAACGAACCACGCGGGCGGACGAGACTATCTCGTCCGCCCGTTGGTGTACCCGACAACGCGCCAAGCCCGGAGCCGATCATGAGCAACACCCCTGCAAGCCTGCTCTCCCGATTCGAGCGATATCCGCTCACTTTCGGCCCTACCCCGATCGAGAAGCTGGCGCGGCTCTCCGACGACCTCGGTAGCCGGGTCGAGATCTATGCCAAACGTGAGGATTGCAATTCGGGCCTCGCATTCGGCGGCAACAAGCTCCGGAAACTGGAATATATCGTTCCGGATGCGATCGCATCCGGCGCCGATACGCTCGTCTCCATCGGCGGGGTGCAGTCCAATCACACACGCATGGTCGCCGCAACCGCTGCAAAGATCGGCATGAATTGCGTGCTCGTCCAGGAAAGCTGGGTCCCCCACGATGACGCCGTCTACGATCGTGTCGGCAACATCCTCCTCAGCCGGGTCATGGGCGCCGATGTTCGCCTCGTGGACGAGGGTTTTGACATCGGCATCCGGGAGAGCTGGACGAACGCGCTGAATGAGGTGGAGGCTGCCGGTGGCAAGCCCTACGCCATCCCGGCGGGCGCATCCGTCCATCCACTCGGTGGCCTGGGCTACGTCGGCTTTGCGGAAGAGGTGCGAGCCCAGGAGCGCGACCTCGGATTCACGTTCGACTTCATCGTCGTCTGCACCGTCACCGGGTCGACTCACGCCGGCATGCTCGTCGGCTTCGCGGCCGACGGTCGACAGAGCCAGGTGATCGGCATCGATGCCTCTGCGACGCCAGCCCAGACGAGAGCGCAGGTGCTGCAGATTGCGCGCCATACGGCGGACCTGGTCGACCTTGGACAGGAGATCCTGGACAACGATCTCATCCTGCTGGAGGACTACGCCTACCCGGCCTACGGCGTTCCCTCCGAGGAGACGAAGGCGGCGATCCGCCGCTGTGCCCGCCTGGAAGGAATGATGACGGACCCGGTATACGAAGGGAAGTCGATGCAGGGGCTCATCGACCTCGTCGAGAAGGGCTATTTCCCCACCGGCTCACGCGTCCTGTACGCCCACCTCGGCGGCGTCCCTGCTATCAACGGCTACAGCTATACCTTCCGCAACGGCTGATTCCCTCGGCATCCGCCGATCCAGCGTGGAACGCCGTCCCTGTGTGGGACGGCGTTCCACGCTTCGTTATGTCCCAAATCTCCCATCGATTCGACGAAACCAGTATGCCGAACTAATTCTGTGACAATAAGACACATGAATATCCGGCGCTGTGACCTGTGTCACCGTGATCTCGTGCCAGTTTACGCGAACAAATGAAGGTTTCGATTTCCCGTACGTACAACTTGTCACAGTTTGGCACAGGGCTCCACAATGACTCCGGTGCTTTTCGGTCACCGAGTCGGTGGGTGGATGGACCCATCGATGGGCTGGAAACGGAACCGATCCCCGGAGCACCACAATCTATTCGCTGCGCTCACAGTTTCGCGCGAGTGCATCAAGGGACCACGGGTTCGCTTGCATCGGTCGATGCAGGCTGGATGGGTGTTGCCCATTCAGCAGAAACCGTGGGGAGGGAAGGCATGTCGACGATCATTGGCAGGCGTAGTGGGTCCAGAAACGATGCCCGCGCGCATCGTTCGCTCGTTCGCCGGCTCTGGCCGGTCATCCCCGCCATCGGACTGCTCGTGCTTCCGGTCCTGACACCAATCACGACCTATGCAGACACGAATCTCACGGTCGGGGGCGATGCCGTCATCGCCTACACCAGCGGCGATCTCATCCGGCTTCGCGACGAGCCGTCTACCTCAGGCACGATTCTCGGTGAATACTCCGAAGGCACGGTCGTCCACGTCATCGACGGGCCAGTGAACGGCACCGATGGGTCGCTCTGGTATCAGGTCTCCGTTGGCGGCAACACCGGCTATATCGTGCAGGACTGGCTCGCCGCCGGCGGTTCGATGTATCCCGACATCACCGGCACCGCCTGGACCAATGACTCCGTCGAGTTCCGGTCCGGTCCCAGCACCTCGTCTGCGAGTATGGGAACGATCCCGGCTGGCACCGAAGTCTCCCTGACCGGCCAGACGATGGACGGCTTCATCTCCGCCATCTACAACGGCCAGAACGGCTGGATCTTCGGCGCCTATCTCGGGAGCCAGGGGGACAGCGCCCCCAGCACCGCAACCGAAGCCCCTGCCGAGGAATCGGTCGACTGGAGCGGCCCGACCGGCGCCTGGCACACGAACGATTCCGTGAACCTGCGGACCGAAGCCAGCACCAGCTCGACCACGATCGTGGAGCTGCCGACCTCGACCAACGTCACGCTCACTGGCGCTGTCGCCAACGGGTTCGCCCAGGCTTCGACCGATTACGGCGACGGCTGGATCTCCCAGCAATATCTCAGCGAAGGCGCCACCAGTGACGCCGCCCCGACGACGGATTCCGATGCTTCCGCGGCAAGTGCGCCTGCGGCAACCTCCTCCACCGGCCAGGGCATGGTCGACTTCGCGATGCAGTACCTTGGCTATCCCTACGTCTGGGCGGGCAAGACGCCGGATACCGGCTTCGACTGCTCCGGGTTCACGCGCTGGATCGTGCTGAACACGCTCGGCTACGACATCGGCGGCGGCGTTCCGGGCCAGACAGACTTCGGCACCTCCGTGGCCTGGGGCGATTGGCAGCCAGGAGACCTGATCTTCTTCGCCGATACCTACGAACCAGGACTCTCCCACGTCGGTCTGTATATCGGCAACGGTCAGATGATCCACGCGGAAAATCCATCCACCGGAGTCGTCATCTCGGACATCACCACCGGCTACTATCAGGAGCACTACGCGGGCGCACGTCGCCTCGTCTAGGCCGCGTTCGAAGAATCGCTGAAGCGGCCATCCGGAGCATTCCGGGTGCCGCTTCATTCGTTTCGGCGTTCGGTGGATTGCACGCTCATTCCGGCTCCGGTAGGCTTCATCCGATGGTTGGCAGCGCTGACTCACAGGCGAAGGATTCGAAGTGAACGCACAGGAACGAGCGGCGGCCATCACACGATACCGGCATGGTCCGGCCGCACTACGCGCCACATACGATGCCAGTCCGACGGCGTCGCGAATGTGGCGTCCAACGCCCGATGCCTGGTCGATCCACGAGATCGTCGTGCACTGCGCGGATAGCGAGGCGAACGCCTACACTCGTATCCGCATGCTGATGGCGGAACCCAACCCCCTCATCATCGGCTACGATCAGGACGCGTGGGTCACGCGATTCGACTACCACGCCAGGGCCGTTGAACCCGCCTTCGCCGTCATCGAGAGCGTCCATGTCCACACAGCGGACCTGCTGGGCATCTTCACCGACGACGACTGGACGCGATCTGGAATGCATTCCGAGCAGGGAGCCTACACGGCAAGCGACTGGTTGCGATCCTACAGCGAACATCTCTTCGAGCATGTCAATCAGATCCGAGCCAACGTCGCTGCCTGGTCAGTGGCAGGACACTCCTAGGGCGAAATCCGGTTTGAAATCCCGTAGCGAGAAGGCTGCCCTGAGCGCCGAGGGATCTGACCCAACGGCCACAAATCGATACCCGCGAGAATCCACCAAGCTATCCCGTACCAAATCGCCGGATGATGATGGGCCAGACGTGTCCGCTAGGGCGATGTAGTGACCAAACGTATCAGGAAAGGAACGACAGACGCGTGCGAGCATTGCTGAGTGTGTACGACAAGACCGGCGTAGTGGACTTCGCGAGGGCGCTCCTCGATCTCGGCTACGAATTGATCTCGACCGGCGGCACCTTCACCGCGATTTCGGAGGCAGGCCTCCCCGTCCGTCAGGTTGCCGATGTTACCGGTTCGCCCGAGATTCTCGATGGCCGCGTGAAGACGCTGCATCCACGCATTCACGGCGGCCTATTGGCCCGGCGTGACGTTCCGGACCACATGGCGCAGCTCGCCGAGCATGACATCGAGCCGATCGACATCGTCGCCAGCAATCTCTATCCATTCGAGCGTGTGGTTGCCACGCCGGGAGCATCGGCCGAGGACATCATCGAAAACATCGACATCGGGGGGCCGGCCATGGTGCGGGCCTCGGCGAAGAACTTCGCCTCGGTCCTGATCGTCACCAGCCCGGACGACTACGAGGCCGTGATCGCCTCGCTCCGGGAGGGAGCGCCTGACCTCGCCTTCCGGCGTAAGCTCGCCGCCAAGGCCTATGCACACGTTTCGGCCTACGATGCCCTGATCGCCCAGTACTTGCGCGATGTCGACGGCACCGCATTCCCCGATGAGCTCTCGATCCCGCTACGCCTTGCCGCGATGCCCAAGTACGGCGAGAACCCGCAGCAGCAGGCAGCGGCATATCGGCGGCTGCGCCCTGGCACACCAGAGCGGGGCCTGCTGGACGCCGAGCTCCTCGTTGGCGATGCGCTTTCGTTCAACAACTACCTCGATGCAGATGCTGCCTGGCAGGCCGCGCAACTGCTCGATGGCACTGGCGTCGCCATTGTGAAACATATGGTCCCCTGCGGACTCGCCCAACGCGAATCCCTCGTGGAGGCCTACATCGCCGCCTATGAAGGCGACACGGTCTCGGCATATGGCGGCATCGTCGCGCTGAACCGGCCCGTAGACGCCACGACGGCCACTCAGATGCGGAAAATCAAGCTCGACATCATCATCGCACCGGACTATGACGAGGACGCCCTGGCGTCACTCAGCAAGAAGAAGGGCACCCGCATCCTGCGCCTGGCAAATCGCGATGCCACCGCCCCACGTTCGACGACGGTCGATGTCCGTCCCATCGGCGGCGGCCTGCTGGTTCAGACACCAGACAACGCCCAGGACGATCCGACAGTCTGGACGGTCGTCACCGAACGCAAGCCGACGACGGCTGAACTGCGGGACATGGCGTTTGCATGGCAGGCGGCACGCCTCGTGAAGTCGAATGCGATCGTCTTCGCCAAGGACGATGCCGTGATCGGCCTCGGCGCCGGACAGCCAAACCGCCTGGAAAGCGTCGCCATTGCCGCTAGAAAGGCCGGAGACCGCGCCCAAGGGGCAGCAATGGCGAGCGATGCCTATTTCCCCTTTGCAGACGGGATCGAACAGGCCATTGCAGCCGGAGTCACCGCTGTCGTCCAGCCAGGCGGCTCCATCCGCGATGGAGATGTGATTGCCGCAGCGAACGCCGCCGGCATCACGATGGCCTTCACCGGTATCCGTCACTTCCGCCACTGATCCACGCCCCCGATACCGAACAGGAACGCCCTGTGTCCATGCCGGACACAGGGCGTTCCTGTTCGATGATTGACGACGTACGCCCGACGATCAGTCCACAGCGGGCACTGCATTGTCCGTGAGGGTTGCTGGCGCCCAGGAATCGGCTGCCTCGATACGATCGATCCACAATCCGGGATGACGGATCTCGTCCATCGTCGGAAGGTTCTCAGCGCGATCCCAGACGCGATGGGCGAAGGCATGTCCCTTCCGGACAACGACATCATCAATGAACTGCTCGCCGGCGCGATACTGCTCCATCTTCACGTCGAGCCCAGTGAGGCGAGCGAACAACTGATCGGCCTGCGACCGCTGGCCTTGACGCTCCTCGAAACGCCGGGAGATCAGGTCGTAATTCTTGAGCAGGTCGCGGCCTACGGCATTCATGACGTGATTCGAATACCCCTCGATCACGCACATCATCGCCTGCATCTCGGCGAAAAGGCTGCGCTGTTCCACATTCATGAACGCTTCGATCCAGCTGGATGAGCCCTCACCATTCGCCGACTTCGCGCGGGAGACGATGGTACGCAACCCTTGCATACCCTGTTTGAGTTGGTCGGCGTCCTGCTTCAGGAAATCCATGTAGCGGTCGAGCATCACATTGAAATGGTCGCGCACCCATGGGTGCGCCTCGAACTCAAACGCATGCGTGGTCTCATGCAACGCGAGCCACATGCGGAAGTCCTCACGCGGCAACTTGAGTTTCGCCTCGATCCCGCGAATGTTTGGCTCGACGTAGTAAAGCTTGCCGGACGACAGTGGCTCACGCCCCAGGAGGGCCAGATCGTATTGTCCGAGCACGCGCCGGGCCATATACCCAAGCAGGAGTCCGATCTCGTAGCTGAGAACGGACTGGTTGACGCCGTTCCACACCCGTGCAACGGGGTTCTTCCGGCCCTTGCCGGGGTTGAGTTCCTCAATTGGATCGAACATGCGCTCGAAGGCAACGAGGTTTGCGTTGACCCAGTCCACGCGATCGAAGGCGAAGGTCGCACGCTCGCCCTCCGGCAAGGTGGTGCCGGTATAGGCGCTCACAATCGGCACGCACGCCTCGACAAGCCCACGATAGTAGGCGTCAAGCTCGTCCCGCTCGGAGGCGGTGAGGCTATCGCCACGGTTCATGTTCGTCGCGATCTGCCGCGACCGTTCCCAGTCAATCATGCTATCTGGACGTGGTTCGTTGATGAAGGTCTGGACGCGCTTGCCCACCCAGACTCCGGCGACAACCCCGGCCCCAGCGACGGTGCCAACGGTCAATGCTCGGCGGGCAGAAGAAGGAGTCGATTGAGAAGAACGCTGCGACATGAATGCAAATCCTTGGGCGAGGCGTCCAGCGGCGGGGGCGCATGGGAGAAGGGTACACCATGCCCTGGGGGGCGACCCCGGCGCACGGGCAGGCAGGCACGAGTCTCACAGACCCAACGAAACGACCACCGGCGGAATGCCGATGGTCGTTGTGCGTCCTACTGGGGTAGCGGGGGCAGGATTCGAACCTGCGACCTTTGGGTTATGAG